>NZ_JAOBTQ010000001.1:4804242-5404773 GCF_033366695.1 Streptomyces sp. SCL15-4 | reverse complement strand
CCTCAGGTCGATGCCGGTGAGCGCCTCCTCCTCGTCGCCGTAGGCGAACCGCACGTCCTCGAAGGCGATGTCGCCGCGCAGCGACAGGACCTCCAGCGGGGCGTCGGCGGTCTCGGTGGACGTCGGCTCGCGCAGCAGCTCCTGGATGCGGCCCAGCGAGACGGTGGCCTGCTGGTAGCCGTCGAAGACCTGGGAGAGCTGCTGGACGGGCGCGAAGAACAGGTCGATGTAGAGCAGGTAGGCCACCAGGGCGCCGGTGGTGAGGGTGGCCGCCTGGACCCGGTGCGCGCCCGCGATCAGCACGGACGCCGCCGCGACCGAGGACAGCAGCTGGACGAACGGGAAGTACACCGATATCAGCCGCTGGCCGCGCACGCGGGCGCGCCGGTAGCCGTCGCTGCGCTCGGCGAACCGCCGGCCGCCGTCCCGCTCGCGCCGGAACGCCTGCACGATCCGCAGCCCGGCCACCGTCTCCTGGAGGTCGGCGTTGACCCCCGAGACCCGCTCGCGGGCCAGCTCGTACGCCTTCACGCTGGCCCGGCGGAAGAAGAAGGTGGCCACGGCCAGCGGGGGCAGGGTGGCGAAGACGACGAGCGCGAGCCGCACGTCGAGGACCAGCAGGGCGACCATGATGCCGAAGAAGGTGACGACCGAGACGAACGCGGTGACCAGGCCCGTCTGGAGGAAGGACGACAGCGCGTCGACGTCCGTGGTCATCCTCGTCATGATCCGG
The DNA here is from genome assembly GCF_033366695.1 of Streptomyces sp. SCL15-4. Lineage (NCBI taxonomy): Bacteria > Bacillati > Actinomycetota > Actinomycetes > Kitasatosporales > Streptomycetaceae > Streptomyces > Streptomyces sp. SCL15-4. The sequence goes on along the minus strand of NZ_JAOBTQ010000001.1, from coordinate 5,404,040 downwards.
CCGGTCAGCTCGCGCTCGTAGTAGTCCAGGCCGAGCCGCTGGAGCTGCGCGAAGATCTTCAGCCGCAGGGTGTAGAGCACGCGTTCGCCGGTGCGGCCGGTCATCCGGGTCTCGGCGATCTGCGCGGCCCACTGCACCAGGACGGTCAGCAGGGCGAGCAGGGAGGCCGCCCAGACCGCGCCGATCGCCATCCGCGTCACGCCGGAGTCGATGCCGTGCCGGATCAGCACCGGCAGCAGCAGGCCCGCGCCCGCGTCCACCGCGACCAGGGCCAGGCTCACCAGCAGCGGCGGCCAGAAGCCGCGCAGCAGGCGGCGCAGGCCGTAGGAGTCCTCGGGCAGCGTCGCGCGGCCCTCGTCGATGTCCGGGGTGTCGGTGGCCGGGGGCAGCGCCTCGACCTGGGCGAGCAGTTCCGGGGTGGCCGGGGTGCCGGCGAGCGCCTGGTCCTTGGGCTCGCGGTCGCCGGTCCACAGCCGGGGGGTCACACCCCGCTCGGCGTCGAACTCGGCGTCCAGCTCGTCGCGGACGGAGGTGTCGTCGGCGGGCGCGGCCGGGCGGGCGCGGCCCGGGGAGACACCGCCCAGCTCGTCCGGGTCGGTGAGCAGCCTGCGGTACAGGGCCGAGCGCTCCTGGAGTTCGTCGTGGGTGCCGATGTCGGCGAGCCGGCCGCCGTCCAGGACGGCGATGCGGTCGGCGAGGTTCAGGGTGGAGCGGCGGTGGGCGATGAGCAGGGTGGTGCGGCCCCGCATCACGTGCTTCAGCGCCTCGTGGATCTCGTGCTCCACGCGGGCGTCGACGGCCGAGGTGGCGTCGTCCAGGACCAGCAGCCGCGGGTCGGTGAGCAGGGCGCGGGCGAGTGCGATGCGCTGGCGCTGGCCGCCGGAGAGGGTCAGGCCGTGTTCGCCGACCTTGGTGGCGTAGCCGTCGGGCAGCTCGGCGATGAAACGGTCCGCCTGGGCGGCGCGGGCGGCTGCCTCGATCTCCTCGTCGGTGGCGTCCGGGCGGCCGTAGGCGATGTTGGCCCGGACGGTGTCGGAGAAGAGGAACGAGTCTTCGGGGACGAGTCCGATGGCGGCCCGCAGGGAGTCCAGGGACAGTTCGCGCACGTCGTGGCCGCCGACCAGGACGGCGCCCCGGTGGACGTCGTAGAAGCGCGGCAGCAGCAGCGAGAGGGTGGACTTGCCGGAGCCGGAGGAGCCGACGACGGCGAGGGTCTCGCCGGGCCGGATCTCGAAGCTGATGCCCGTGAGGACCGGGCGCTTGTCGTCGTAGCCGAAGGTCACGTCGTCGAACTCGACGGTCGCGGGCGCGTCGGCGGGCAGCTCCTTGGTGCCGTCCGCCAGCGTCGGCTCGGTGTCGATCAGCTCCAGCACGCGTTCGGTGCCGGCCCGGGCCTGCTGGCCGACCGTGAGCACCATCGCGAGCATCCGGACCGGGCCGACGAGCTGGGCCAGGTAGGTGGAGAAGGCCACGAAGGTGCCGAGCGTGATGTGGCCGTGGACGGCGAGCCAGCCGCCGAGGGCCAGCATGGCGACCTGGCCGAGCGCCGGGACGGCCTGGAGCGCCGGGGTGTACCGGCTGTTCAGGCGGATCGTGCGCAGCCGGCCCGCGAACAGCCGGCGGCCGACCTCGCGGAGCTTGTTGGTCTCCTGCTCCTCCTGCCCGAAGCCCTTCACCACGCGCACACCGCTGACCGCGCCGTCGACCACGCCGGCCACGGCGGCGGCCTGCGCCTGCGCGTACCAGGTGGCCGGATGGAGCTTGGTGCGGCTGCGCCGGGCGATCCAGCCGAGGGCGGGGGCGACGGCGAGGGCGACCAGGGTCAGCGGCAGCGACAGCGACGCCATGATCCCCAGCGAGATCAGGAAGAGCAGGACGTTCCCGATGGTCATCGGGAGCATGAACAGCAGGCCCTGGATCAGCTGGAGGTCGCTGGTGGCGCGGCCGACGACCTGCCCGGTGGACAGCTCGTCCTGGCGGCGGCCGTCCAGCTTGGTGATCGTGGCGTACATCGCGGTGCGCAGGTCGTGCTGGACGTCCAGGGCGAGCCGGCCGCCGTAGAAGCGGCGGACGTAGGTGAGGACGTAGACGAGGACGGCGGCGCCGATGAGCGCGCCCGCCCAGGGGCCCATGGCGCGGCTGTGGTCGCCGATCACGTCGTCGATGATCACCTTGGTGATCAGGGGGACGACGGCCATCACCGCCATGCCGGCGAGGGAGGAGCCGAGGGCCAGGACGACGTCCTTCGGATACCGCCAGGCGTATCCCGCGAGCCGCCCGGCCCATCCCCGTTGCGCTGCCACGCCGGTGCCTTCCGTTCGTCCTGCTCTGCCGGAAGGCACCAACGCGGCTGGATGCGGATTTCATCCCTCCGCAACATTTCCGCGGGCGGCCGGCGGGCGGGAGAGGAGCGGAGGGCGGGCCGCCGACCGGTGCCTCCGGCACGCACCCGGAGGCGGACGCGCCGCTCCGCGGGCCGTGCTCGGCCACGGCGGACGGCGGCCCGGACGCTCCGCCTGACGGCCCGGACGCTCCGCCTGACGGCCCACGACCGGGCGCCGGACCGCGACCAGGTGCCGCCCCGCGACCAGGTGCCGCCCCGCGACCGGGTGCCGGACCATGACCGGAGTGCGGCTGACGGCCGCTCCGTCCGGGCGGCCCTCGGCCGGGCGCACGACCCGCGACCGGGCGCCGGGCCACGACTGGGCGCCGGGCCAGGACTGGGCGCCGGGCCGCGATCAGGCGCCGGACCAGACTGGATGGCGGCCTACGGCCGTGCCGTCCGGGGCAGCGCGGCCGGGCGCGGGCCGCCGGGCGCCGTCCGCCGCGTCACGGGGTCTTGGTCAGGTGCGTACCCGCAGGTAGTAGAAGCGGGTCGTCTGGGCCGGGTTCTGGTTGTCGTCGCTGACCAGGAGGACCTTCAGGCGGCCCTTGGCGTCGCGGCCGGTGACCGTCATGCCCTCTATGTTGTCCAGCAGCGGGTTGGGCTGGGGCTGCCGGGCCGTGGCGCCGAGGCTCGGGCAGGCCGCGATGTCGGCCAGCAGGGTCTTCTTCACCAGCCGTACGCCGCTCTGGCCCGTCAGGTTCTCGATGCCGGCGGTGTCGGTGGCGTGGCGGGCGTCGGCGAGGTAGAGGCGGACGGTGTTGCCGACGCCGGCGGTGAAGCCGCGCTCCAGGACGAGGAGGCGGCCGTCGGGGGTGGCCTGGACCTCGGGGACGCCGAGGCCGGGGTCGGTGCGGTAGGCGTACTGGGCGGCGGGCGTGAAGTGTCCGCGGTGGCGCCGCCAGGTCTGGAAGCGGACGATCCCGGCGGAGTCGCCCGCTATCGCGTACTCCATGGAGGCCAGCAGGGTGCGGCCGCCGGGCAGCAGGGTCAGGCCCTCGAAGGTCTGGTTGGCGGTGGCCCGGCCGGCCGGGGCGACCCGGAGGGCGGCGGGCACCGGGAGCCGGTCCAGGATCTCGCCGGCGGGGCCGTAGCGGCGTACGGACGGCTCGGTCTCGGAGGACACCAGCCGGGTGCCGTCGCGGTCGACGGCCAGGCCCTCGGAGTCGAGGTCGGCGCCCTTCTCGTCGGCGAGGCGGACGACCGCCTTCGGCCGGAGGGTACGGGCGTCCAGCCGGAACAGCGACGAGCGGTCCCCGAGGGCCGCGAGCGAGCCGTCCCGGTCCACGGCGAGTGCGGAGAGGTTGCCGGTGTACGTGCCCTCGTACGTCGTCTTGTCGAGCGCGTCGGAGAAGCGGTCGAGGACGACGTACGGCGAACAGGCGTGGTTGCCCGGCGAGTGGGCGGCGGCGGGCCCGGCGGCGGTCGGGGAGGTGACCGCCGCCAGGCCGGCGGCGAGGCCGGCGAATACGGTTCTCAGGCGCATGGCCGTCACCGTAGGGCCGGCCGGTGGCGTGCGGGAAGCCGCCCGGTGAAGCGTCAGCCCTGCGGCGGCGCGGCGACGAACGCCTCGCGCGGCTGGCTGGTCGGAGTGAAGCGGGTGACACCGGTCGTGGCCGGCACCAGGTCCTTGTGGATGGCCTTGGCAACGTTCTGGATGGTGGTCACGCCGTAGTTCATGGTGCTGTTGTCCTGCGTCAGCACGGTGATCACGTAGTCGTGGCCGGCGCCCTTGAAGGTGCCCAGGCTGTGCACGCGCCAGCCGTGCGTGGAGCGCTGCAGCCAGCCGTTCTTGACGTGCACGGAGACGGAGGACGGCGCGCCGGCCGGGGTGCCCCAGCGCTGCGAGGAGACGACCTGGCCCATCAGCTTCTGGATGTAGTCGCGGGAGTTGTCGCTCAGCACGCTGTTCTTGGCGGTGACGAGCTGGAGCAGCTTCTGCTCGTCGTTGACGTTCTCCTGGGTCAGGCCCCAGTAGCCGCCCGTGCCCGGCACGGTCTTGGTCATGCCGGCGGCCTTGAGGAAGCCCTTGATCTTCGTCATGCCGAGCTGCTTCCAGAGCTTGCTGGTCGCGTCGTTGTCGGACTTGGTGATCATGGCCTTGGCGAGCGACTGCTCGGTGCTCGTCAGGTACCGGTTGTGCTTCTTGGCGTCCCACAGCAGCGTGGCGAGCACGGTCACCTTGACGGTGCTGGCCGAGTCGTAGGCGCTGGTGGCCCGCAGGGTGCAGGTGGTCTTGGTGCTGCGGTCGTACAGGCCGACGGCGACGGTGCCCTTGCGGCCGGCGAGGGCGGAGGTGATGTCCTTCTTCAGCTTGGCGGCGAGGCCCGCCTTGGCCGACGTACAGGTCACGGCCGGGGTGGCGGCGGCGGCCGGAGTGGCGGCGGCGACGGCGGGTATGAGCAGCGCGGCACTGACGACGGCCGCGAGCGCGCCGGCCCGGCCGGTGGTCCGGTGAGTCATGAAAAGTCCCCTTGGAAGTCGAACGGGCGTCCCCCTGAACGCCGTTGAGCGCACCCGTGCGCTGCCTGATGGGACTCGTCAGAGCGGTCGAAAGTTGCACGCGTGTTCGGAAAACAGGGGTTCTTTACCGGATCATCACCGGACCGCGACCGCGCAGGCTCCGTCCGCCTGATTCCGAAAACCGTCCAGTGCGGACGGCTTTGGCTAGAGTTGCGGGTGACGTGCGCCGTACCGATGGGCGCCACCGGGGATACGGGCGCGCATTCGTCGGTGTACGTCAGCGCGGCGGGGTCTGGCCCCGGGTGCCACCGGAGCCAGACCGCAGCGCATGCGCCGGGTGGGTCCGGCCGATCTCAGGCCGGTCGGACTCGCCTCGCTGCATCCGGCGAAGTCGTCCCTTCGGCCCGAACCACATCCACGTCGTCGCCCTACTTGGCGAACACCTGCACACACACCGCGACAAGGGGGGCCAATGGCGTCAAAAGCGCGACCGCGGCCCGCACCCATCGGGGAAGCGGTTCCGGCTCGCTCTCTGTGGTGCCACGCCTGCTCCTTGCCATGCCAGCGCTCCTCTCGCCGTAGCGTCCCGCGCGCTGCGGGATCCGGCCCTGGCGGGCCGGAGCACTGGACGGCGATCGAAGTACCGGCGACTCAGAGCATACTGGCCGCCCGTGGACCGAGTCGGCGCCTTTCGACCATCAAGTCGGCGGGCGGACGGCGCACTTGGCCATCACCGGCGAGTCAGGCCTCGAAGTCGTAGTCCAGGTCGTAGGCCGACGAGTCCAGCACCATCTCGTTGACCTCGACGGCGAGCCCTTCGGAGTCGAAGGCGGTACGCGCGACGAGTACGACCGGCACGCCCGCCGGCGACTCCAGCCGCTCGGCCTCCTGCGCGCCGGGCATCCGGGACCGGATCTCCTCCCGGAACCGGACGGGCCCGTGCCCCGGCTCCGCGAGCCTCGCGTACGTGCCACCCGGCCCGGTCTCCGGCGGGCGGCACGCCCGGAGGCCGGCAGGCCGGGAGATCGGTGTCCGCCTCGCCTGGTACGAGGGCCGGCTGCGCGTGGAGGTCGCCGACGCCAGCCGGGCCCGGCCGCCGCCGAAGACGGCGGCGGCCGACGACGGACAGGGCCGTGGCCTCGCCATCATCAGCGCCCTCTCGATGCGCTGGGGCCGCTGTCCCCGGCTGTCGCTGCCGGCCTGTGGTCAGTCCAGGTGAGTCGGGGCGAACATGCGCAGGACCGCCGGGAGTACGACCACCGACGGGCCCGGGGTGGACAGGGCCCGGGTCAGGTCCTGTTGCAGGGTTTCCGGAGTCGTGTGGGTGGCCGTCACGCCGAAGGACTCCGACAGGGCCACGTAGTCCGGGCGGTGGAGTTCCGTGGCCGTCGGTTCGCCGAAGGCGTCCGTCATGTATTCGCGGAGGATGCCGTAGCCGCCGTCGTCGATGACCAGCCAGGTGACGGGGAGGTCGTACTGCTTGGCCGTGGCCAGTTCGGCGATCGAGTACAGCGCTCCGCCGTCGCCGGAGACCGCCAGGACCGGGCGGGTCGGGTCGGCCGCCGCCGCGCCGAGGGCCGCCGGGAAGCCGTAGCCGAGGCCGCCCGCGCCCTGGGCCGAGTGCATCAGGTTCGGGCCCTGCGCGTCGAACGCCGACCAGGCCCAGTACGCCAGGATCGTCATGTCCCAGAAGGACGGGGAGCCGGCGGGGAGGGATCGGCGGACGGCCGACAGGACGTTTTGTTCCAGGGTCAGGTTCTGCCCGTCTATCCGGGCCGCCACCTTGGCCAGCAGCTCGCGCACGCGCTCCGGTGCCGACTCGTCCCGGCGCTCCTGCGTCGTCTCCAGCAGGGCCTGGAGGGCCGTGCGGGCGTCCGCGTGGATGCCTACGGCCGGGTGGTTGGACTCCAGTTTGCCGAGGTCGGCCTCGATCTGGATCACCCGGCCCCGCGGCGCGAACGTGTGGTAGTTCGAGGAGAGTTCGCCGAGGCCCGAGCCGACCACCAGCAGGACGTCCGCGTCCTCGAGGAAGTCCGTCATATGCCGGTCCTCCAGCCAGGACTGGAGGGAGAGCGGGTGGTTCCACGGGAACGCGCCCTTGCCGCCGAACGTCGTCACCACCGGCGCGTTCAGCTTCTCCGCCAACAGCCGCAGCTTGCCCGAGGCGTCCGACCGTACGACCCCGCCGCCCGCGATGACCGCCGGGCGGACGGCACGCGACAGCAGGTCGGCGGCCAGCGCCGTCAGTTCGGGGCGCGGGACCAGGTCGTCCGGGGTGGCGTCCATCGCCGTCACCACCGGCAGCGCGGCCGGAGCCAGCAGCACGTCCTGCGGGATCTCCACCCACACCGGGCCGTGCGGAGCCGTCAGCGCCGACTTCCAGGCCGCCGCGATCGCCGACGGAATCTGGGACTGGCTGCGGACCGTGTGGACCGACTTCACCACGCCCCGGAACGAGGCCGACTGGTCGGGGAGTTCGTGGAGATATCCCTTGCGGGCCCCGCCCAGGCCCGCCACCGGGACCTGGCTGCTGATCGCCAGCACCGGCGCGCTGGCCGCCGCCGCCTCCTGGAGCGCGGCCAGCGACGTCAGCGCGCCCGGGCCCGTCGACAGGAGCAGCGGGGCCGCCTCGCCGGTGACCCTGCCGTACGCGTCGGCCGCGAAGCCCGCGTTGTTCTCCACCCTGAGGCCGATGTAGCGCAGCGAGGAGCGGCGCAGGGCGTCGAACATGCCGAGGGCGTGCTGGCCGGGCAGGCCGAAGACCGTCGTCGCGCCGAGCCCGGCCAGCGTCTCCACGACCAGGTCTCCGCCGTTGCGCCCCGGGGGAGGGTTCAGGGCGGCGGTGATCTGCGCCGGCGTGGGGCGGAGTACCAGGTCGTGGTCGTGGGTCACTTCGCTTCAGCGTCCTTCCGGGCCGCGGCGATCTGGCGGCTCATGATGGTGGTCAGTTCGTAGGCCGTGTGGGAGGCCGCGACCGAGGTGATCTCGGCGTGGTCGTACGCGGGCGCCACCTCGACGACATCGGCCGACACCAGGTTGCAGGACGCCAGCCCGCGCAGGATCTCCAGCAGCTCGCGGGAGGTCATGCCGCCCGCCTCCGGAGTGCCGGTGCCGGGCGCGTGCGCCGGGTCCAGACAGTCGATGTCGATGGAGATGTACAGCGGGCGGTCGCCGATGCGCTGGCGCAGCTGGTCGGCCACCTCGTCGGCGCCGCGGCGGTAGACGTCCGCCGAGGTGACGATGCCGAAGCCCATCTTCTCGTCGTCGGTGAGGTCCTGCTTGCCGTACAGCGGGCCGCGGGTGCCGACGTGGGAGAGGGCCGAGGTGTCGAGGATGCCCTCCTCCACCGCGCGGCGGAACGGCGTGCCGTGGGTGTACTCGGCGCCGAAGTAGGTGTCCCAGGTGTCCAGGTGGGCGTCGAAGTGCAGCAGGGCCACCGGGCCGTGCTTCTTCGCGACCGAGCGCAGCAGCGGCAGGGCGATGGTGTGGTCGCCGCCGAGGGTCATCAGGCGGGCGCCGGTGCCGAGCAGGTCGTCGGCGGCGGCCTCGACGGTCTCCACGGCCTCGTTGATGTTGAACGGGTTCACCGCGATGTCACCGCCGTCGGCGACCTGCGCCAGGGCGAACGGGGAGGCGTCCTGCGCCGGGTTGTACGGGCGCAGCAGCCGGGACGCCTCACGGATGGCGTTGCCGCCGAAGCGGGCGCCCGGCCGGTACGAGACGCCGGAGTCGAACGGCACGCCCACCACGGCGACATCGGCGGTGCCGACCTCGTCCAGGCGGGGCAGCCGGGCGAAGGTCGCGGGGCCGGCGTACCGCGGGACGCGGGAGGAGTCGACGGGGCCGCGGGGCGTCTCGTTGCTGCTCATGGTGAAAATGCCTTCTTTCCTGCGCTTCGTCGCGCATGTACTGCTTTCCCTATGACTCTACTGGTGAGCCGGGACCGTTTCGGACGGGAGTTCGGAAGACCGCCCGGCGAGGCGCTCGCGCCAGGCGGCGAGCACCGCCTCGTCGGTGGGCCGGGTGGCCAGGGAGACGGCGACGTAGGCCACGAGGGAGGCCGACAGGCCGTAGTAGACGGGCTCGTTGGCGAGGATGCCGTAGCCGGCCATCAGGCCGATGACGGCCAGGCCGCCGACGCCGACGGCGGCCAGCGCGCCGCGGGCCGTGCCGCGCTTCCACAGCAGGCCGCCGAGGATGGGCACCAGCAGGCCGCCGACGAGCAGGTTGTACGCCACGGTGAGCGCCTCGACCACGTTGTTCAGCGCGATCGCGGTGCCGATCACGGCGAGGCCCATGACCAGGATGAAGGCGCGGTTGCCGGCGACCTCGTCGTGTTCTTCGTGCTCCCCGGAGCGCTTGGCGAGGCCCCGCAGCCGGGACCAGATGTCGTTGTTGGCGACCGTGGCGCAGGCGATCAGGGCGCCGGAGGAGGTCGACATCACGGCGGCCAGGGCGGCGGCCAGCACCAGGCCGCGCACTCCGACGGGGAGTTCGTCCTTGACGATGGTGGCGAAGGCGTCGTCGGGGCTGCCCAGCTCCGGGTAGAGCACCTTGGCGGCCGTGCCGATCACCGCGCCGGCCACGGCGTAGGCCAGGCAGTAGGTCCCGGCCACCGTGCCGCCCCAGCGGGCGGTGCGGTCGCTGCGGGCGGTGAACACGCGCTGCCAGATGTCCTGGCCGATCAGCATGCCGAACGTGTAGATCAGCACATAGGTGAAGATCGTCTCGCCGCCGATGCCCAGCGGGTCGAAGTAGGAGGCCGGCAGCTTCGCCCTCATCTCGGCGAAGCCGCCCGCCTTGACCACCGCGATGGGCAGCAGCAGGAGCAGCACGCCGATCGTCTTGACGACGAACTGCACCATGTCGGTCAGGGTGATGGACCACATCCCGCCGAGGGTGGAGTACGCCACGACGATCGCGCCGCCGATGACGATCGCCACCGTGCGGTTCACGTCGAACAGCACGTCGAAGATGGTGGCGTAGGCGATGGTGGAGGTCACCGCGAGCATGAGGGTGTACGCCCACATGACCACGCCCGAGATCACGCCCGCCCGGCCGCCGTAGCGCAGGTCCAGCATCTCGGAGACGGTGTAGACCTTCAGGCGGGCGATGCGGGCGGAGAAGAACACGGACAGGGCGAGGAGGCCGAGGCCGATGGTGAGGACCATCCAGGCGCCGGACAGGCCGTACCGGTAGCCGAGGCCCACGCCGCCGATGGTGGAAGCGCCGCCGAGGACGATCGCCGCCATGGTGCCGGAGTACATGGCCGGGCCCAGGCGGCGGCCCGCCACCAGGAACTCGCTCTTGGACTTGGCGCGGCGCATGCCCCACCAGCCCATCGCCAGCATGCCGGCGAGATAGACGACGATCACTGTGTAGTCGACGGCCATGGGGCGGCCCTCCTTCGCGCACTGTCCGGTGGCGTGTCGTGCAGATACTCCGCAGGGGTCGGCAGCGGCTCGCGGGGACATCCGCCCGTACCCGCGGCTGCCGTGCTCCCTTGACAGTAGGTGGCCGGAAAGCGACTGCGAAGTGTACGTTTCCTCCAGAGGAACGGGGCGGGATGGAGGGTGTGCACACCATGCCGGAAACGATCGCCCCGGCCCCTGCGGTCCCGCCGACCCCGCCCGTCCCGCTCCAGGCGCTGCTGGCCCGCGAGGACCTGGCCCTGCGGCAGATCGCCGGGCCGGCGGACACCGGGACCGTGCTCCACGGGGCGCACACCTCGGAGATGACCGACCCCTACCCCTATCTGCTGGGCGGCGAGCTGCTGCTCACGGCCGGAGTGCACATTCCGGAGGCGGCCGGCTCCGGCACCTATTTCGACGCGTACGTCTCCCGGATCGTGGCGGCGGGCGGCGCGGCCCTCGGCTTCGGCGTGGCCCCGGTGCACGAGGCGGTCCCGCGCGCCCTGGTCGCCGCCTGCGAGCGGCACGGCCTGCCGCTGCTGGAGGTCCCGCCGCAGACCACGTTCGCGGCCGTGGCCCGCGCGGTCTGGCAGCTGATGGCCCAGGCCCGGCTGGCCGAGCTGCGCCGCGTCACCGAGGCCCAGCGGAGCCTCGCGGCAGCCGCCGCCCGTCCCGACCCCATCCCCTCCGTCCTCCGGCGGCTCTCCCGGCACCTGTCCGGCCGGGCGGTCCTCTACGGCCCGGACGGCACGGAGATCGCGGGAGCGGGACAGGAGACGCCGGGGGACGTGCGGGCGGCCCTGGCCGCTCTGGCCGACGTGGTGAGGCCCGCCTCCCACCCGGCGAGAACCCCCGCGCACCCCGCCTCCGCCACCGACACCCGCGGCGGGGTCCACCTCGCCGTGTACGCGCTCGGGGCCGGGGAGGGGTTCGTGCTCGGGGTGGCGAGTGCGCGGCGGGAGGCCGGGGACCACACCATCGCGTCGGTCGCCGCCGTGCTGCTGGCCCTGCTGACCGGCGAGCACCACAGCGGGGCCGGCGCGGCCCGGTCCTCCGCGCTGGTACGGCTGCTGCTCGGCGCCCCGCCCGAGGAGGTCGCCCCGCTGCTCGGCGCCGGCCGGTGGCTCGTCGTGCACGCCCGGCCGGAGGCCCAGGCGCCGGACCCGGTCACCGCCTCCGCGCTCGGCGCCGCCCTGGCGTCGCCGCTGGTCGACCTCGCCGACGACGTCGTACGGGTCCTGGTGCCCGCCGACCGGGTGCCGCAGCCGCAGCCCGGCTGGACCCTCGGCGTCAGCGCCCCGGCCGGGCCCCGGGAGTGGCCGGCCGCCGACACCCAGGCCGCCCGCGCCCTGGCCCGCGCCCGCGCCACCCGCGCCCCGCTGCTCCGGCACGCCGGCCGCCCGCGCTCGCGGACCTCGTGCCGGCGGCGGACGCCGAGGCCCACGCCCGTACCCTGCTCGCCCCCCTCGCGGGCCGGCCCGCGCTCGCCGAGACGCTGCGCACCTGGCTGTCGCTGCACGGCAGCTGGGACCGTACGGCGGTGGCGCTAGGCGTGCACCGCAACACCGTGCGGCAGCGCATCGCCCGCTGCGCGGCCCTGCTGGACACCGACCTGGACCATCCGGACGTGCGCATGGAGCTGTGGTTCGCACTGCGCCAGGACTGACCGCGCCGCCGCGTGACCCCCGTCCCAGCGGGCGGTATCCCCGGGACCGGCGCCCCGCGCTGCCCCACAATGGGAGCCATGCCGATATCCGGGACACCCAGCCGCGCCCAGCTCGTCGACCATCTGGTGCGCACCCGCATCGCGGGGGACGTCGCCACGCCCCGCGAGAACAACCTCTCCCACTACCGTCAGCTCGCCAACGGTGTCCGCAACTTCTGGTTCGGCCTGGAGCTGGGCGACCGCTGGACGGACGAGCAGGACGTGCTGGCGGTCATGGCCGAGCGGGTGGGCGTCAACGACGACCCGGAGTACCGGTACGGACAGGACACCATCGACCCGGAACTGACCGTGGCGGCGCTGGAGCGGATGGCGGCGCGGCTGCGCAAGGCGGCCGAGGGACGCCAGCGGGTGCTGTTCGCGACCGGGCACCCGGGCGGGCTGCTGGACGTGCACCGGGCCACGGCCGCCGCGCTGCGTGCCGCCGGCTGCGAGATCGTGGTCGTGCCGGACGGGCTGCGGACGGACGAGGGGTACGTGATGCAGTTCGCGGACGTGGCCGTGCTGGAGCACGGGGCGACGCTGTGGCACACCCACTCCGGGGAGCCGATGCGGGCCGTCCTTACCGGACTCGAGCGCGAGGGGCGTCCGCTGCCCGATCTGGTCGTCGCCGACCACGGCTGGGCCGGATACGCGGGACAGCACGGCGTCGACTCGGTCGGGTACGCCGACTCCAACGACCCGGCGCTGTTCCTCGCCGAGGCCGAGGGAACCGTGCAGGTGGTGGTCCCGCTCGACGACCACGTGGCCAGTCCCCGCTACTACGACCCGATGACGGCGTATCTGCTGGCAGCGGCCGGACTGGACTGACGGGTCCCCACCTGACCGGACGCCACCTGACCGGGCGTCAAGAGGCGCGCGCAAAGCGGTGTGCGGCCCCGCGAGGAGGCCGCACACCATGTTCCGTTGTTCACCTCGGATCAGTGGCCGCCGCCACCGCCGCCGTGACCGCCGCCACCGCCGCCGCCGTGGCCACCGCCACCGCCGCCGTGGTCGCCGCCACCGCCGCCGTGGTCGCCGCCGCCGCCGCCGTGGTCGCCGCCGCCACCGTGGTCACCACCGCCGTAGCCGCCATGGTCACCGCCGTAGCCGCCGTGGTCACCGCCGTAACCACCGTCGTGGTCGCCGCCGTAGCCACCGTCGTGGTCGCCGTAGCCGTAGTCGTCGTCATCGTCATCGTTGTTCCACCAGCCATGGCCCCCGTCGTCCCGGCTGTAGGAACTGTCGCTGCCGTAGTCCGACGCGGAGGCCGTCGCGGCCGTGCCGAACGCGGCCCCGCCTGCCAGCAGCAGGCCGGAGGCGGACAACGCGACAAGACGCCTCGTGCGCTGTGATCGCATGGGAATACCTTCCATCTCCATCGTCTCTCGCGGTTCCTCGGAGGAAGCGCGAGGTGGATGGCCGTCGCCGCGGCTGATGAGGAAGATGCGGCGCGGTCTTCTCGTGTCACCGCAGCAGGATCGAACGAGACGGCGTCTTCACCGATGCCCCCACAGTCCACCCGTACGCGATCGCGCCGGCGGGTGCTGCGGCCGGGAGCCGGAGGTTCCGGAAATCCCGCATCCGGGGCATGCCGTTCACTGCGGCCTTCACTCAGAGAGCCTAATCGGACATACGCCACAAGTCATCTCGAACGACACGGCTGTCACGGCTGTCTCGGAACGCGGACCACGCCCTCCTGGATGACCGTGATGGCGAGCCGTCCGTCCTGCGTGTATATGCGGGCCTGGCCGAGGCCCCGGCCGCCGGACGCGGACGGCGACTCCTGGTCGTACAGCAGCCATTCGTCGGCCCGGAAGGGCCGGTGGAACCACATCGCGTGGTCCAGCGACGCCCCGACGACGTCCCCGACCGCCCAGCCGCCGCGCCCGTGGGCGAGCAGCACGGAGTCCAGCAGGGTCATGTCCGAGACGTAGGTGGCGAGGACGACGTGGCGCAAGGGGTCGTCGCCGTCGAGCTTGCCGTTGACGCGGAACCACACCTGTGAGTGCGGTTCGCGCGGCTCGCCGTAGCGGCCGTACGGCGGCTCGTCGACGTACCTGAGGTCGACCGCCTCGCGGGCCTCCAGGAACCGCTCGACGACCTCCGGGGCGAGGTGGCCGTAGCCGCGCAGCCGCTCCGGGGAGGTGGGCAGGGTCGCCGGGTCGGGCGCGGCGGGCATGGGCGCCTGGTGGTCCAGGCCGTCCTCGTACACCTGGAAGGACGCGGAGAGGTGGAAGATCGGCTTGCCGTGCTGGACGGCGACCACCCGGCGGGTGGTGAAGGACCGTCCGTCGCGGATGCGGTCCACGGTGTAGACGATCGGCGCGCCCGGGTCGCCGGGGCGCAGGAAGTACGCGTGCAGGGAGTGGGCGGGCCGGTCGGCGGGGACCGTGCGCCCGGCGGCGACCAGCGCCTGCGCCGCGACCTGCCCGCCGAAGACGCGCGGGACGACGGCGGGGCGGGACCGGCCGCGGAAGATGTCCTCCTCGATCTGCTCCAGGTCGAGCAGATCGAGGAGGTCCTGGAGTGCCTGGCTCATGAGGTGCAGGTATACCCCGGTGTGGCCGCGGTGCCCTTACAGGCCCATGTCCTTGGCGATGATCGTCTTCATGATCTCGCTGGTGCCGCCGTAGATGCGGTTGACGCGGTTGTCCGCGTACAGGCGGGCGATCGGGTACTCGTTCATGTAGCCGTAGCCGCCGTGCAGCTGGAGGCAGCGGTCGATGACGCGGTGCGCGACCTCGGTGCAGAACAGCTTGGCGGAGGCGGCCTCGGCGGGGGTCAGCTCGCCGGCGTCCAGCGCCTCCAGGGCGCGGTCGGCGACGGCCTCGGCGGCGTCCACCTCGGCCTGGCAGGCGGCCAGCTCGAACTTGGTGTTCTGGAAGTGGGCGACCGGCTTGCCGAAGACGGTGCGCTCCTGCACGTACTGCTTGGCGAACCGGACGGCGGCCTTGGCCTGGGCGTAGGCGCCGAAGGCGATGCCCCAGCGCTCCGAGGCCAGGTTGTGGCCGAGGTAGTAGAAGCCCTTGTTCTCCTCGCCGAGGAGGTCCTCGACGGGCACCTTGACGTCGACGAAGGCCAGCTCGGCGGTGTCGGAGGTGCGCAGGCCCAGCTTGTCCAGCTTGCGGCCGATGGAGTAGCCCTCGGACTTGGTGTCCACGGCGAACAGGGAGATGCCGTGGCGGCGGTCCTCGGCGGTCGGCGCGGCGGTGCGGGCGCAGACGATCACCTTGTCGGCGTGCACGCCGCCCGTGATGAAGGTCTTGGCGCCGTTGAGGACGTAGTGCGTGCCGTCCTCGCTCAGCTTGGCGGTGGTCTTCATGCCCGCGAGGTCGGAACCGGTGCCCGGCTCCGTCATCGCGATGGCCCACATCTCCTCGCCGGTGACGAACTTCGGCAGGTAGCGCTTCTTCTGCTCCTCGGTGGCGAGCATCTTGATGTAGGGCAGGGCGAGCAGCACGTGCACGCCGGAGCCGCCGAACTGTACGCCCGCGCGCGCGGTCTCCTCGTAGAGGACGGCCTCGAACTTGTGGGTGTCCAGGCCCGCGCCGCCGAACTCCTCGGGCACGCTGATGCCGAAGACGCCCAGCTCGCCGAGCTTGTAGTAGAAGTCGCGCGGCGCCTGGCCGGCGGCGAACCACTCGTCGTAGACCGGGACGACCTCGGCCTCGATGAAGGCGCGAAGGGTCTCCCGGAACGCCTCGTGATCCTCGTTGAACACCGTACGGCGCACGCCGCCACCTCCACGTACCTTGGCATGACTTCGGCATGTCTAAGCGCTTGCTCATTCACCGTACCGGCGAGTACGGAACTCCGTCCAGAGGGGTTCGGCCGTAATACTCGTCACGCCCTCCGAGCCGGCACGAGGAGACCGCACCTCGCCACCCCGAAAAGGCCCGGCCCCCGGCGGCACACCGGTCACGCCTCCCTCACGGCCCACAACAGCCGACCCGGCCCACCGGACGAAGCCCCCGACGGACGAGCCGGCCCACGGGCATGAAGTCCTGGCCCGACGAGCCCACCCCCGGACACGAGCCACCCCTGACCGACGGAATCACCCCCGGGCACGGTTCGTGGCGGCGTGGGGCGCCGCGTGCGTGGGCGGCGGCGGGGCGGAGGAGTCGCGTCCGCGTCCGCGTGCGGCAGGCGGCATCGGGCCGGGGCGCTCCGGGCACGTTCGGCGCAGCTCGTCACCGGTGGCGCCGCCTCCCCCGGGTCGGCCGCGCCACGGCACGCCCGGCGGCTACGCCTCCCCGGCCGCCTCGAAGGCGCCCCGGGCCATGCGGTGCAGCAGGGTCGCCGTCGTGCCCCGGCCGGGAAGCGTGCCGGCGCGGCCGAGGTGAGGGGTGGAGTTGAGCAGGCCGAAGACGGAGTGGACGGCCGAGCGGGCGGCCGGTTCGGTCAGGCCCGGATAGGCGTCGCGGACCACCTGCACCCACAGCTCCACGTACTGCCGCTGGAGCTGGCGCACCAGCTTGCGGTCGCTGTCGCGCAGCCGGTCCAGCTCCCGGTCGTGCAGGGTGATCAGCGGGCGGTCGTCCAGGGCGAAGTCGATGTGGCCCTCGATCAGGGAGTCAAGGACCCGGGTCGCGGGAATCCCGTCGGCCTCCGCCAGCCGGCGCCTGGCCCCGGTGAGCAGCTGTCCGCTGATGCCGACCAGCAGCTCGGCGAGCATCGCGTCCTTGCCGGGGAAGTGCCGGTACAGGCCGGGGCCGCTGATGCCGACCGCGGCGCCTATCTCGTCGACGCCGACGCCGTGGAATCCGCGTTCGGCGAAGAGCCGTGCGGCCTCCTTGAGGATCTGCTCACGGCGGGTGGGGGCGTCGGTTCTGCTGGCCATGCCGACAATTCTAGACAGCGCGGTTAGCGGTCGTTAACCTGAAGGAAATGGTTAACGCTCATTAACAGGTTCGGACACCGGTGAGGGGACCGCAGGATGCAGGAGGCACCGGAGCTTCGCAGCGCGGCCGATCCCGCGTCGGAGGGCTGGCGGGCCAACGAGAGGGCCCATCTCGCACTCGTGGAGGAGCTGCGCGGCAAACTGGCCGCGGCGGCCCTCGGCGGCGGCGAGCGGGCGCGGGCCCGGCACACCGCGCGCGGCAAACTGCTGCCGAGGGACAGGGTGGACACACTGCTCGACCCGGGCTCGCCCTTCCTGGAGCTGGCGCCGCTCGCGGCCGACGGGATGT
Organism: Streptomyces sp. SCL15-4; assembly: GCF_033366695.1. Taxonomy (NCBI): domain Bacteria; kingdom Bacillati; phylum Actinomycetota; class Actinomycetes; order Kitasatosporales; family Streptomycetaceae; genus Streptomyces; species Streptomyces sp. SCL15-4. The sequence continues at coordinate 5,386,889 of NZ_JAOBTQ010000001.1, read as the reverse complement.
ACGACGGGCAGGCCCCGGCCGCCGGGGTGATCGCCGGCATCGGCCGGGTCGCCGGCCGCGCGTGCGTGATCGTGGCGAACGACGCCACGGTCAAGGGCGGCACGTACTACCCGATGACGGTCAAGAAGCACCTGCGCGCCCAGGAGGTGGCCCTCGACAACCGGCTGCCGTGCGTCTATCTGGTCGACTCCGGCGGCGCCTTCCTGCCGATGCAGGACGAGGTCTTCCCCGACCGGGACCACTTCGGCCGGATCTTCTACAACCAGGCGCGGATGTCCGGCGCCGGCATCCCGCAGATCGCGGCCGTGCTGGGCTCCTGCACGGCGGGCGGGGCGTACGTCCCGGCGATGAGCGACGAGGCCGTGATCGTGCGGAACCAGGGCACGATCTTCCTCGGCGGGCCGCCCCTGGTGAAGGCGGCCACCGGCGAGGTCGTCACCGCCGAGGAACTGGGCGGCGGCGAGGTGCACTCCCGGGTATCCGGGGTCACCGACCACCTCGCCGAGGACGACGCGCACGCGCTCCGGATCGTCCGGGACATCGTGGCCACGCTCCCGGCCCGGCAGTCCCCGCCGTGGGAGGTCCTGCCGTCCGTCGAGCCCAAGGTCGACCCCTACGGTCTCTACGGCGCCGTCCCGGTCGACTCCCGCACCCCCTACGACGTCCGCGAGATCATCGCGCGCGTGGTCGACGGCTCCCGGTTCGCCGAGTTCAAGGCCGAGTTCGGGCAGACCCTGGTGACCGGGTTCGCGCGGATCCACGGCCACCCGGTGGGCATCGTCGCCAACAACGGCATCCTGTTCTCCGAGTCCGCCCAGAAGGGCGCGCACTTCATCGAGCTGTGCGACCAGCGCGGCATCCCGCTGGTGTTCCTCCAGAACATCTCGGGCTTCATGGTCGGCAGGGACTACGAGGCGGGGGGCATCGCCAAGCACGGCGCCAAGATGGTCACGGCGGTGGCCTGCACGCGCGTGCCGAAGCTGACCGTGGTGGTCGGCGGCTCCTACGGCGCGGGCAACTACTCGATGTGCGGCCGGGCCTACTCCCCGCGCTTCCTGTGGATGTGGCCCAACGCCAAGATCTCCGTGATGGGCGGCGAGCAGGCCGCGTCCGTGCTGGCGACCGTCAAGCGGGACCAGCTGGAGGGCCGCGGCGAGGAGTGGCCCGCCGAGGACGAAGAGGCGTTCAAGGCGCCGATCCGCGCGCGGTACGAACGTCAGGGCAACGCCTACTACGCCACCGCCCGGCTCTGGGACGACGGCGTGATCGACCCGCTGGACACCCGTCAGGTCCTCGGTCTGGCCCTGACGGCCTGCGCCAACGCGCCTCTGGGAGACCCCCAGTTCGGCGTCTTCCGGATGTGAGGAGGGGAACCGTGTTCGACACAGTGCTGGTGGCCAACCGGGGCGAGATCGCCGTACGCGTGATCCGTACGCTGCGCGCCCTGGGCGTGCGCTCGGTGGCGGTCTTCTCCGACGCCGACGCCGACGCGCGGCACGTCCGGGAGGCCGACACGGCGGTCCGGATCGGTCCGCCGCCGGCCGCCGAAAGCTATCTGTCCGTGGAGCGGCTGCTCGATGCCGCCGCCCGCACCGGCGCCCAGGCCGTCCACCCCGGCTACGGCTTCCTCGCCGAGAACGCGGCCTTCGCGCGGGCGTGCGAGGAGGCGGGGCTCGTCTTCATCGGCCCGCCCGCGGACGCGATCGCGCTGATGGGCGACAAGATCCGGGCCAAGGAGACGGTCGAGGCGGCCGGGGTGCCGGTGGTGCCGGGCGGACGCGATCCCGAGCTGGCCGAGGCGGCCCGCGCCCTCGGGGCGCCCGTGCTGCTGAAGCCGTCCGCCGGCGGCGGCGGCAAGGGCATGCGCCTGGTGCGGGACCTGACCGTGCTGGAGGAGGAGATCGCCGCCGCCCGCCGGGAGGCCCGCGCCTCCTTCGGCGACGACACGCTGCTGGTGGAGCGGTGGATCGACCGGCCCCGGCACATCGAGATCCAGGTGCTGGCCGACGGCCACGGCAACGTGGTGCACCTCGGCGAGCGCGAGTGCTCCCTCCAGCGGCGCCACCAGAAGGTCGTCGAGGAGGCGCCGAGTGTGCTCCTCGACGACAGGACCCGGGCCGCGATGGGCGAGGCGGCCGTGCAGGCGGCGCGCTCGTGCGGGTACCGGGGCGCGGGCACGGTGGAGTTCATCGTCCCGGGCGGCGACCCGTCGCAGTACTACTTCATGGAGATGAACACCCGGCTCCAGGTGGAGCACCCGGTCACCGAGCTGGTGACCGGACTGGACCTGGTGGAGTGGCAGCTGCGGGTCGCGGCCGGCGAACCGCTGTCCTTCGACCAGTCCGGCGTCACCCTCACCGGGCACGCCGTCGAGGCCCGGATCTGCGCCGAGGACCCGGCACGCGGCTTCCTGCCCTCCGGCGGAACGGTCCTGCTGCTGGACGAACCCGAAGGCGACGGGGTGCGCACCGACTCCGGGCTGAGCGAGGGCACCGAGGTGGGCAGCCTGTACGACCCGATGCTGTCCAAGGTGATCGCCTACGGCCCCGACCGCGCGACCGCGCTGCGCAGGCTGCGGGCGGCCCTGGCGGAGACGGTCACGCTGGGCGTGCAGACCAACGCCGGGTTCCTGCGCCGGCTGCTGGCCCATCCGGCGGTGGTCGCCGGCGAGCTGGACACCGGGCTGGTGGAGCGGGTGGTGGACGACCTGGTCCCGGCCGAGGTGCCGGAGGAGGTGTACGAGGCGGCGGCGGCCGTACGGCTGCACGCGCTGAAGCCGCGCGGTGCGGGCTGGACCGACCCGTTCTCGGTGCCGGACGGCTGGCGGCTGGGCGGCACTCCGAAGCCGCCGGTCTTCCACCTGCGGGTGCGCGAACCGGTGGCCCGCACCCCGCGGGGCGAGCACACCGTCACCGGCGACCGGGTGAGCGTCACCCTGGACGGCGTCCGGCACACCTTCCGCCGCGCCGGCGACTGGCTCGGCCGGGACGGCGACGCCTGGCAGGTGCGCGACCACGACCCGGTCGCCGCCTCGCTGAACCGGGCGGCCCACGCGGGCGCCGACTCCCTGACCGCGCCCATGCCGGGCACGGTCACGGTGGTCAAGGTGGCCGTCGGCGACGAGGTGGCCGCCGGGCAGAGCCTGCTGGTGGTGGAGGCGATGAAGATGGAGCACGTCATCTCCGCACCGCACGCCGGCACGGTCGCCGAACTGGACGTGACGCCGGGCAGCACGGTCGCCATGGACCAGGTGCTGGCCGTCATCGCACCGCACGAGGAGGCGGCCGGATGAGCGTCGAAGGACTGCCCATGGCCGTACCGGCCGAGGGACTGCCCGCGCGGGTGCGGATTCACGAGGTGGGCGCGCGCGACGGCCTGCAGAACGAGAAGACGGCCGTACCGACGGCGGTGAAGGCCGAGTTCATCCGGCGGCTGGCGGACGCGGGCCTGACCACCATCGAGGCGACGAGCTTCGTCCGCCCCGAGTGGGTGCCGCAACTGGCCGACGCGGAGGAGCTGTTCCCTCGGGTCAAGGACCTGGACGCGGCCCTTCCGGTGCTGGTGCCCAACCAGCGCGGCCTGGACCGGGCGCTGGCCCTCGGCGCGCGGTACGTCGCCGTGTTCGCCAGCGCCACCGAGTCCTTCGCCAAGGCCAACCTCAACCGGACGCTGGAGGAGTCCCTCGCGGTGTTCGAGCCGGTGGTGCGGCGCGCGAAGGACGAGGGCGTGCGGGTGCGGGGCTATGTGTCGATGTGCTTCGGCGACCCGTGGGAGGGCCCGGTGCCGCTCGCCCAGGTGGCGCGGGTGTGCGTGGCGCTGCGGGACATGGGCTGCGACGAGCTGAGCCTCGGCGACACCATCGGGGTGGCCACCCCGGGCCAGGTCCGCGCGCTGCTCGCCCTGCTGAACGAGCGGGGCGTGCCGACGGACGCGATCGGCGTGCACTTCCACGACACCTACGGCCAGGCGCTCGCCAACACCCTGGCCGCCCTCCAGCACGGCGTCAGCACCGTGGACGCCTCCGCCGGGGGACTCGGCGGCTGCCCGTACGCCAAGTCCGCCACCGGCAATCTGGCCACCGAGGACCTCGTCTGGATGCTGCACGGGCTCGGCATCGAGACGGGGGCCGACCTCGGCCGTCTGACCGCCACCAGCGTGTGGATGGCCGAACAGCTGGGCCGGCCCAGCCCGTCCCGTACCGTCCGCGCTCTCTCCCACAAGGACCAGTGATCAGCATGGACCACCGTCTCAGCCCCGAGCTGGAGGAACTCCGCCGTACGGTGGAGGAGTTCGCGCACGATGTCGTGGCGCCGAAGATCGGCGACTTCTACGAGCGGCACGAGTTCCCGTACGAGATCGTCCGCGAGATGGGCCGCATGGGCCTGTTCGGGCTGCCGTTCCCGGAGGAGTACGGCGGCATGGGCGGCGACTATCTGGCGCTCGGCCTCGTGCTGGAGGAGCTGGCCCGGGTGGACTCCTCGGTGGCGATCACGCTGGAGGCGGGTGTCTCGCTGGGCGCGATGCCGCTGCATCTGTTCGGCACGCCGGAGCAGAAGCGCGAGTGGCTGCCGCGGCTGTGCTCGGGCGAGATCCTGGGCGCGTTCGGCCTGACGGAACCCGACGGCGGCAGCGACGCCGGAGCGACCCGTACGACCGCCCGCCTGGACCCGGACACGGACGAGTGGGTGATCAACGGCACCAAGTGCTTCATCACCAACTCGGGCACGGACATCACGGGCCTGGTGACCGTCACCGCGGTGACCGGCCGCAAGCCGGACGGCCGTCCGGAGATCTCGGCCGTCATCGTGCCGTCCGGCACGCCGGGCTTCACGGTGGCGGCGCCCTATTCGAAGGTCGGCTGGAACGCCTCCGACACCCGCGAGCTGTCCTTCCAGGACGTCCGGGTCCCGGCCGCCAATCTGCTGGGCGAACAGGGCCGCGGGTACGCCCAGTTCCTGCGCATCCTGGACGAGGGCCGGATCGCCATCGCCGCGCTCGCCACGGGCCTGGCCCAGGGCTGTGTGGACGAGTCGGTCAAGTACGCGAAGGAACGTCACGCCTTCGGCCGCCCGATCGGCGCCAACCAGGCCATCCAGTTCAAGATCGCCGACATGGAGATGAAGGCCCACACGGCCCGGCTGGCCTGGCGCGACGCGGCGTCCCGCCTGGTCGCGGGCGAGCCCTTCAAGAAGGAGGCGGCCCTCGCCAAGCTCCACTCCTCCACGGTCGCCGTCGACAACGCCCGCGACGCCACCCAGATCCACGGCGGCTACGGCTTCATGAACGAGTACCCGGTGGCCCGCATGTGGCGCGACTCCAAGATCCTGGAAATCGGCGAGGGCACGAGCGAGGTACAGCGGATGCTGATCGCCCGCGAACTGGGCCTGGCAGGCTGAGGCACACCACTCGCGCGGGACTACGGGTGCCCGGGGAGCGGCCGGGCCGGCCACTCCCCGGGCACCCCGCTGCCGCATCGGACGACGTTCAACGGCGGCGGGCCGGAACGGAGTCGTCACGGCTGCGGTAAGACCGCCCGGAGAAAGCGGCCGGCTCGGGCTCCTCGGCCACCGGATCGCGGGGAGGGCTGCTCTGGAACGAGTGGCGCAGAAGGAAGGGGACGACGGAGGAGCGAGGCCACCAGCAGGCCGCCGAACCCGGAGCCCGGCGCCGGCCCCGGGGCGCGTCCTCACCCCACCCCCTGGACATCAGATGAGGTTAGGCTAACCTACCTTCGAACTTGTCCGGCGGGCTCTTCGCCCCGGGTCGAAAGCAGTCATACCCATGTCCCTTGCCCGTGCCACCCATCTCTCCCGCCGCGGACTGCTCGCCGCGGGCGGCGCCCTCGGTCTCGGGGCCGCGCTCGCCGCCTGCGGGGACGACAAGGGCAAAGACGGCGGCTCCGGCGGGAGCGCGGGTGCGGGCGGGTCGGGCCCCTGGTCGTTCAAGGACGACCGCGGCACGACCGTGAAGCTGGACAAGGTCCCCGCGGGCATCGTCGCGTTCACCGGCGTCGGCGCCGCGCTGTACGACTACGGCATCCAGGTCAAGGGCGTGTTCGGCCCGACGAAGACCGCCGACGGCAAGCCGGACGTCCAGGCCGGCGACATGGACATCAGCAAGGTGACCGTCCTCGGCAACGCCTGGGGCCAGTTCAACATCGAGAAGTACGCCTCCCTCGCCCCGGACGTGCTCATCTCGACGATGTTCGACGGCACCGGCACCCTCTGGTACGTCCCCGAGGAGTCGAAGAAGAAGATCGCGCAGCTGGCCCCCAGCGTCGGCATCTCCGTCTACGACCGCGCGCTCACCCAGCCGTTGCAGCGCATGTGGGACCTCGCCGCGTCGCTCGGCGCGGACATGAAGGCCGCCAAGGTCACCGACGCCAAGAAGCGCTTCGAGGACGCCGCCGCCCGGCTGCGCGCCGCCGCCAAGGCCAAGCCGGACCTCAAGGTGATGGCCGGCAGCGCCAGCGACCAGCTGTTCTACGTCTCCGGCAGCAACCTCTCCATCGACCTGGAGTACTTCAAGTCCCTCGGCGTGAACTTCGTGGAGCCCCCGGAGAGCGCCAAGAAGCAGGGCGGCGGCTGGTACGAGTCGCTCAGCTGGGAGAACGTCGACAAGTACCACGCCGACATCATCATGATGGACGACCGCTCCTCGGCCATCCAGCCCGCCGACATCACCAAGGCCACCTGGAAGAAGCTGCCCGCGGTGAAGGCCGGCCAGGTCATCTCCCGCTCCCCCGAGCCGATCCTCTCCTACGACAAGTGCGTGCCGCTGCTCACGAACCTGGCCGAGGCCCTGGAGAAGGCCAAGAAGGTCGGCTGACCGACGGCCCGGCCCCCCACAACGCCCTGAAAACCGCCCTCAGGAGCCCCACATGACGACGGCCGTAGCCGCCCCGTTCCGTTTCTTCTCCCTCCAGGTCGCACGGACGAGGCGGCTCGGCCCGTCCCTGGTCCGGGTCACCTTCACCGGCTGCGACCTGCATGCCTTCCACTCCGACGGGTGCGACCAGTCCCTGTCGCTGTTCCTGCCGCACCCCGGGCAGAGCGAGCCGGTGGTCCCGCTGGAGCTGGGCGACGGCTGGTGGCAGGGCTGGCGGGAACTTCCGGACGACGTACGGGCCGTGATGCGCTCGTACACGCTGCGGGCGCTGCGCCGCGACCCCGACGAGATCGACATCGACTTCGCCCTGCACGGCACCGAGCCCGGCGCCGCCCTGCCCGCCGGTCCCGCCTCCCGCTGGGCCGCGGGGGCCGCCGCCGGCGACCGGGTGCTGCTGCTCGGGCCGGCCGTCGCCGACAACCGCGCGATCCGCTTCCGCCCGCCCGGCGACACCGACCTCGTCGTCCTGTGCGGCGACGAGACGGCCGTACCGGCCGCCACCGCGATCCTGGAGTCCCTGCCCGCCGGCACCCGGGTCCGGGCCTGGCTGGAGGTGCCGCACGCCGGGGACGTACAGGACGTGCGCACGGAGGCGGACGCGGAGATCACGTGGCTCGTACGGCACGACGGGGCCCCCATGGCCGTCGATGCCCTACGGGCCGCCCCGCTGCCCGGCGCCGAGCGGCCGTACGTGTGGCTCGCCGGGGAGGCCGGCCGGGTCAAGTCCCTGCGGCGGCACTTCGTCGGCGAGCGCGGGGTGGACCGGCGGCGCGTGACGTTCGTCGGCTACTGGCGCCAGGGCCTGACGGAGGAACAGCTCCGCGCGACGGGCGAGTAGCCCGCCCCTTCCTTTGGCCTGTTCCGGCCTTGGGAGAGGCACACCTCCATCCGAGAAACTTAGGTTAGGCTAACCTAAGATCACCCCGCACGGATCGTCCCCTCGGAGGACCCCCACATGCGCTCGCACCTGCTCAATGGCCTCACGGCGGAGCATTACCGCCGCTCCGTGACCGAAGGAGTCGAGCGGGTGGCGGCCAAACTCGCCACCACCGACCGTCCGTTCACCGGCGTCACCGCGGACGCCCTCTCCCCCGCCGTCGACGCCATCGACCTCGACCGTCCACTGGGCGACACCGCCGCCGTCCTGGACGAGCTGGAGGACGTCTACCTGCGGGACGCGATCTACTTCCACCACCCCCGCTACCTCGCCCACCTCAACTGCCCGGTCGTCATCCCGGCGGTGCTCGCCGAGGCCGTGCTCTCCGCCGTCAACTCCTCGCTGGACACCTGGGACCAGTCGGCCGGCGGCACCCTCATCGAGCGCAGGCTCATCGACTGGACCACCGCCCGCATCGGCCTCGGCCCGGCCGCCGACGGCGTCTTCACCTCCGGCGGCACCCAGTCCAACCTCCAGGCACTGCTGCTGGCCCGCGAGGAGGCCAAGCCGGGGCCGGCAGGGTGGGAAGAGGGGGCCTCACTGTCGAAACTGCGCATCTTCGCCTCCGAGGTCAGCCACTTCAGCGTCAGGAAGTCCGCGAAACTGCTCGGCCTCGGCCCGGACGCCGTCGTCTCCGTCCCCGTCGACCACGACAAGCGCATGCAGACCGTCGCCCTCGCCCGCGAGCTGGAGCGCTGCGCGCGCGACGGCCTGGTCCCGATGGCCGTCGTCGCCACCGCCGGCACCACCGACTTCGGCTCCATCGACCCGCTGCCGGAGATCGCCGGACTGTGCGCCCAGTACGGCGTCTGGATGCACGTCGACGCCGCCTACGGCTGCGGACTGCTCGCCTCCCTGAAGTACCGGGACCGCATCGAGGGCATCGAGCACGCCGACTCCGTCACCGTCGACTACCACAAGTCCTTCTTCCAGCCGGTCAGTTCCTCGGCCGTGCTGGTCCGGGACGCGGCCACCCTGCGGCACGCCACCTACCACGCCGACTACCTCAACCCCCGCCGCGCGGTGCAGGAACGTATCCCCAACCAGGTGGACAAGTCCCTCCAGACCACCCGCCGCTTCGACGCGCTCAAGCTGTGGGTCACCTTGCGCACGATGGGTGCCGACGGCATCGGACAGCTCTTCGACGAGGTCTGCGACCTGGCCCGGGAGGGCTGGAAGCTGCTCGCCGCCGACCCGCGCTACGACGTCGTGGTCGAACCCTCCCTCTCCACCCTCGTCTTCCGCTACGTCCCGGCCGCCGTCACCGACCCGGCCGAGATCGACCGGGCCAACCTCTACGCCCGCAAGGCCCTGTTCGCCTCCGGTGACGCCGTCGTCGCGGGCACCAAGGTGGCCGGCCGCCACTACCTGAAGTTCACCCTGCTCAACCCCGAGACCAAGACGGCCGACATCGCCGCCGTCCTCGATCTGATCGCCGGCCATGCCGAGCAGTACCTGGGAGAGACCCTTGACCGCGCGTCCTGACAGCCCGACCGAGACCTACGACTTCGTGGGGATCGGGCTCGGCCCCTTCAACCTCGGCCTCGCCTGCCTCACCGAGCCGATCGCCGGGCTGGACGGCGTCTTCCTGGAGTCCAAGCCCGACTTCGAGTGGCACGCCGGGATGTTCCTGGACGGCGCCCACCTCCAGACCCCGTTCATGTCCGACCTGGTCACCCTGGCCGACCCCACCTCGCCGTACTCCTTCCTGAACTACCTGAAGGAGAAGGGCAGACTGTACTCGTTCTACATCCGCGAGAACTTCTACCCGCTGCGCGTCGAGTACGACGACTACTGCCGCTGGGCCGCCGGGAAACTGACCAGTGTCCGCTTCGGCACCACGGTCACCGAGGTGACCTACGACGACGAGCTGTACGTCGTACGCACCGCGGCCGGGGACACCTACCGCGCCCGGCACCTGGTGCTGGGCACCGGCACGGTCCCGTTCGTCCCCGAGGCGTGCCGGGACCTCGGCGGGGACTTCCTGCACACCTCCCAGTACATGCACCGCAAGGCGGAGCTGCTGGAGAAGAAGTCCATCACCGTCGTCGGCAGCGGACAGAGCGCGGCCGAGATCTACTACGAGCTGCTCGCCGGGATCGACGACCACGGCTACCGGCTCAACTGGGTCACCCGCTCCCCGCGGTTCTTCCCGCTGGAGTACACCAAGCTGACCCTGGAGATGACCTCTCCGGACTACATCGACTACTTCCGGTCGCTGCCCGAGGAGACCCGCTACCGGCTGGAGAAGCAGCAGAAGGGCCTGTTCAAGGGCATCAACTCGGACCTGATCGACTCCATCTTCGACCTGCTGTACCAGAAGGACGTCGAGAGCGGCGACCGTCCGGTGCCCACCCGGCTGCTGACCAACTCCACGCTGCGCACGGCCGCGTACCGGGACGGCGCCTACACCCTCGGCTTCCACCAGGACGAGCAGGACAAGGACTTCGAGATCGAGACCGAGGGCCTGGTCCTGGCCACCGGCTACCACTACACCCCGCCGGCCTTCCTCGCCCCGGTCCGCGACCGCCTCCGCTTCGACGGCCACGGCCGCTTCGACGTGGCCCGCAACTACGCCGTCGACATCACCGGCCGCGGCGTCTTCCTGCAGAACGCCGGCGTCCACACCCACAGCATCACCAGCCCCGACCTGGGCATGGGCGCGTACCGGAACGCGTACATCATCCGAGAACTCCTCGGCACCGAGTACTACCCGGTCGAAAAGTCCATCGCCTTCCAGGAGTTCGCCGTATGACTTTCACGTTCCGTCCCGTCGACCCCCTGAACGACGCGGAGTTGCTGCACTCCTGGGTCACGCATCCCAAGGCGGCGTTCTGGATGATGCAGGACGCGCGACTCCAGGACGTCGAGCGGGCCTATATGGAGATCGCGGCGGACGAGCACCATCACGCACTGTTCGGACTGCGCGGCGGCGAGCCGGTGTTCCTGATGGAGCGTTACGACCCCGCGCGCCGGGAGCTGGTGGGGCTGTACGAGGCGCGGCCCGGGGACGTCGGCATGCACTTCCTGACCCCGGCCACGGACAGCCCGGAGCACGGGTTCACCCGGGCCGTGATCACCGCCGTGATGGCGCACCTGTTCGCCGACCCGGCGGTGGAGCGGGTCGTGGTGGAGCCGGATGTGCGCAACACGGCGGTGCACGCCCTGAACGCGGCCGTCGGGTTCGTGCCCGAACGGGAGATCGACAAGCCGGAGAAGCGGGCACTGCTGAGCTTCTGCACCCGTGAGCAGTTCGAGAAGGCGGTGACCGCATGACCCTCGCCGACGCCGTGGCCCATCTGTCCCCCGAGCGGTGGGCGAAGGCCAACCGGCTGCTGGTGCGCAAGGCGCTCGCCGAGTTCGCGCACGAGCGGCTGATCACGCCCGAGGAGGACGGCGGCCGGTACGCGGTGCGCAGTGACGACGGGCTGACCGCCTACCGGTTCCGTGCCGTGCGGCGGGCCCTGGACCACTGGCAGATCGACGCCGACTCGATCACCCGGCACCGCGACGGCGGCGAACTGCCGCTCGCCGCGCTGGACTTCTTCATCGAGCTGAAGGAGTCCCTGGGACTGAGCGACGAGATCCTGCCGGTGTACCTGGAGGAGATCTCCTCCACCCTGTCGGGCACCTGCTACAAGCTCACCAAGCCCCGGGTGACCTCGGCGGAGCTGACGCGCGCCGGGTTCCAGGCGATCGAGACCGGGATGACCGAGGGCCATCCGTGCTTCGTCGCGAACAACGGCCGGCTGGGCTTCGGCGTCCACGAGTACCTGTCGTACGCCCCGGAGACCGCGAGCCCCGTCCGGCTGGTGTGGCTGGCGGCGCACCGCTCGCGGGCCGCCTTCACGGCCGGCGTGGGAATCGAGTACGAGTCGTTCCTGCGCGAGGAGCTGGGCGAGGAGACGGTGGCGCGGTTCCGGGCCCGCCTCGCCGACCGGGGCCTGGACCCGGCCGACTACCTGTTCATCCCGGTCCACCCCTGGCAGTGGTGGAACAAGCTCAGCGTCACCTTCGCCGCCGAGGTGGCCCGCGACCTGCTGGTCCTGCTCGGCGAGGGCGACGACGAGTACCTGGCCCAGCAGTCGATCCGTACCTTCTTCAACACCAGCGCCCCGCACAAGCACTATGTGAAGACGGCCCTGTCGGTCCTCAACATGGGCTTCATGCGCGGTCTGTCGGCCGCCTACATGGAGGCGACCCCGGCGATCAACGACTGGCTGGCCCGGCTGATCGAGGACGACCCGGTGCTGAAGGCGAGCGGTCTGTCGATCATCCGGGAGCGGGCCGCGGTCGGCTACCGGCACCTGGAGTACGAGCGGGCCACCGACCGCTACTCGCCGTACCGCAAGATGCTGGCCGCGCTGTGGCGGGAGAGCCCGGTGCCGTCGCTGGAGGAGGGCGAGTCCCTGGCGACGATGGCCTCGCTGCTGCACGTCGACCACGAGGGCGCGTCCTTCGCGGGCGCGCTGATCGAGCGGTCGGGCCTCGGCCCGGTGGAGTGGCTGCGCCGGTACCTGCGGGCCTACTACGTGCCGCTGCTGCACAGCTTCTACGCCTATGACCTGGTGTTCATGCCGCACGGCGAGAACACGATCCTGGTGCTGCGGGACGGCGCGGTGCGGCGGGCGGTCTACAAGGACATCGCCGAGGAGATCGCCGTCATGGACCCGGACGCGGACCTGCCGCCGGAGGTGCGGCGCATCCGCGTGGAGGTTCCCGAGGACAAGAAGCTGCTGTCGATCTTCACGGACGTCTTCGACTGCTTCTTCCGCTTCCTCGCCGCGCAGCTGGCCGCCGAGGGAATCCTGGAGGAGGACGGCTTCTGGCGCACGGTCGCCGAGGTCACCCGCGCGTACCAGGAGGCGAACCCGCGGCTGGCCGACCGGTTCCGGCAGTACGACATGTTCGCCCCTCGATTCGCGCTGTCCTGCCTCAACCGGCTCCAGCTGCGCGACAACAGGCAGATGGTGGACCTCGCCGACCCCTCCGGCGCGCTCCAGCTGGTCGGCACCCTGAAGAACCCTCTCGCCCGGTTCTGACGGCCCCGCGAACGGACGGGCACCTGGGAAGTACGGTCCTTCCGGGGTGCCCGTCGGCTGTCGCCGGGTCAGCGTGCGGGCCAGGGGACCTGTGGCGAGCGGTAGTAGCGGATGCCGAGGTTGTCCCAGCGCGGGCCCTGTGCCGCCAGCCGCGCCCGGTAGCCTTCCCAGCCCAGGCGGTCGGCCGGCGACCAGCCCAGCTCGGCGGCTCCGGCGAGCCGGGGGAAGGCCAGGTACTCGATGTCGGCGGAGTCGCGCACGGTCTCCGTCCACAAGGGTGCCTCGACGCCCCGGACGGCCGAGTCGGGCACTCCGGCGAGGTACGCGCCCGGATTCCAGTCGTAGGAGCGCCGCACCTCCACCAGGCCCGCCCAGGTGAGGCCGATGCGGCTGTCGTTGGTGTACTTCATGTCGAGGTAGATGTGGTCGGCCGGGGACAGGATCAGGCCGGTGCCGTTGCGGGCGGCCTTGGCGACCTGTTCCTTCTCGGCCGCGCCGGTCCGGTCCCGGCCCCAGTACTGGGCGAGGGCGCCTTGGGCCGGGCGGGCACCGGTGAGCTGGTGCCAGCCGATGACCGTCTTGCCGTAGCGGGCGACGACCGGCTGCACGCGGTCCATGAAGGTGACGTAGTCGGGGTGGCTGGTGGAGTGGGCCTCGTCGCCGCCGATGTGCAGATAGCGGCCGGGAGTGAGCGCGGCCAGCTCGCGGATCACGTCGTCCACGAAGTCGTAGGTGATCTTCTTGGGCACGCACAGCGAGCTGAAGCCGACCTTGGTGCCGGTGTAGGGCGGGGGTGCCACGCCGTCGCAGTTCAGCTCGGCGTAGGAGGAGAGGGCCGCGTTGGTGTGGCCCGGCATGTCGATCTCGGGGACGACCTCCAGGTAGCGGGAGGCCGCGTAGCGGACGATCCGGCGGTAGTCGGCCTTGGTGTAGTGGCCGCCCCGGCCGCCGCCGACCTCGTTGGCGCCGCCGTAGGTGGCCAGGCGCGGCCAGGAGTCGACGGCGATGCGCCAGCCCTGGTCGTCGCTGAGGTGCAGGTGCAGTGCGTTGACCTTGTAGAGGGCCAGCTGGTCGATGTAGCGCTTGACCTGGGCGACGGTGAAGAAGTGCCGGGAGACGTCGAGCATGGCGCCCCGGTAGGCGTAGCGCGGGCGATCCCGCACGGTGCCGCCGGCGATCTGCCAGGGGCCGCGCTGCGCGGTCTTCTTCTCGACGGCCGGCGGGAGGAGCTGGCGCAGGGTCTGGACGCCGTGGAAGAGCCCGGCGGGAGTGCGCGCGGTGAGGGTCACCCCGCCGGCGCCGCTGTCCAGCCGGTAGCCCTCGGCGCCGAAGTCGCCCTTGTCCAGGCGGAGTCGTATGCCGCCCTTGCCGTGGCCGGTGAGCGGCAGCGGGTAGCCGGTGGAGCGGCGCAGGATGCCGGCGAGGTAGGCGCCGACGCGGCGGGCCTCGGCGGAACCGTCGACACGGACGCGGGTGGCGCGGGTGATGCGGTACGGCGTGCCGCCCGGGGTGACCGAGGCGGGTGCGGGGATGACGCGGTCCAGCGGGATCGGCGGGGCCTGGGTGGCGGCCCGGGCCTCGGGGGCCGCGTCGAGGGCGACGACGCCGACCGCCGCGAGCAGGAGGGTGGCGAGGAGGTGGGGGAGGATCCGGGGAGTCGTGCCGTGGTTCGGTCTCACATGCGCTCCCATCGGTGGGGGGAGGTGACCGTCGAACGGGGTCTACCCTGACTGTCCCGCAGAACGGGTGAAACAATTCCTATATGGCGGACATCATCCAGAAGGACGGCACTTGGGCCTTCGACGGCGACGCGCTGCGGATCACTCCGGGCCGGGACAAGGGGGTGAGTCCGCTCCGGCGTGAACTGGGCGAACTCCTCGTGCCCCTGGAGGCGTTGGCCGGCATCTCGTTCGAGCAGGGCCGCAAGTCGGGGCGGCTCGGGCTGCGGCTGCGCGACGGCGCCGATCCCCTCCTCCAGGCCACCGCCGGCCGGCTGGCCGGCCCGCACGACCCCTACCGGCTGGCCGTGGAGCCCGACCGGTACGGCGTGGCCGAGTACGTCACCGACGAAGTGCGCAACGCCCTGCTGCTGGACGGGGTTCCCGCCGGCCCGGTGGACGAGTACCTGCTGCCGGGGCCGTCGCTGCCGGTGTCCGCCTCGGCCGGGGACGGCACGGCGGCCTTCGACGGGGAGCGGGTGCGGCTGGAGTGGAACTGGAAGACGGAGGAGTCCAAGGCGTCGGCCGGTCCGCGCACCATCGACCTGGCCGACCTGACCGGTGTGGAGTGGCAGCCGGCGGCCGGCCTGGAGAACGGGCACCTGCGGTTCCTGGTGCGCGGCGCACCGGTCGGCGCGCCGCCCAAGTACGACCCGAACGCCGTCGAGCTGCGGGGGTTCCGGAAGGACCCGCTGATGGCCCTGGTCGCGGCGGCGGTGCAGGCCCGGCTGCCGCACCCGTCGGCCGCGCGGGCGGACGCACGGCGGATTCCGGCGCAGCCGGCCGGGGAGACGGCCGGGGACGACCACGACACGCTGCTGCGGCGGCTGCGGGAGCTGGGCGGGCTGCACCGCGACGGGGTGCTCACGGACGAGGAGTTCGCGCTGGCCAAGCAGGCGGTCCTCAAGCGCCTGTGAGGACCGCCGCCGCGTACCGGGAGGCCTACTTGGCCGTGCGGGACACGGTGAAGTGGTCGACGCGGTCGCCGGTCTCGGCGATGCCCGACACCTTCAGCGTGGCCTGGCGGCCCTTCGGCGCGGGGCTGACGTCCACGCGCAGGAAGGAGTAGTTCAGGTAGCGCACCCGGGACCAGCCGACGGTCTCGTGGACCTTGCCGTCCTCGGTGTTGACGAACGAGGCCACGGAGTCGGTCTCGTGCTCGTGGCCCTCGTAGGTGTCGGGAGCGGAGAAGGCGTACAGGCTGCGGCCGGCCGCGCCGGCGGTGACGTAGACCACGCCCTCGGTCTCGGGGTAGGCGGTGCCGCCGATGGGCAGCTTCTTGACGACCCGGCCGTCCTTGATCACGTCGGTGCGCTCGTACTGGTGGTTGTGGCCGTTGATGACCAGGTCCACGGTGTACTTCTCGAACAGCGGCACCCACTCCTCGCGCACTCCGCCCTCGGAGGCGTGGGCGGTGGAGGTGCAGTAGGCGCAGTGGTGGAAGAAGACGACGACGAAGTCCACGTCCTTGGCGGCGCGGAACTTCTTCAGCTGTCCTTCCAGCCATTTGGTCTGCGTTCCGCCGGAAATGCCCAGGTTCGCAGGGATCTCGAAGGAGATGTCGTTGGCGTCGAGCGAGATGACGGCGGTGTTGCCGTAGACGAAGGAGTAGACGCCCGGCAGGTTCTTCCGGTCCGGGCCGTTGTCCGGCAGGGTCCAGCGGGCGTCCTCGCCGCCGTAGCCGTTGGGCGAGTACCAGGCCTCCATGTCGTGGTTGCCGTACGCCGGCATCCACGGGACCTGCTTGGCGACGGTCTCGGTCTGGGCGAGGAAGGAGTCCCAGGTGCGCGCGTCGAAGCCGGTGTCGGCGGTCTTGCCCGCGCCGGACGGGTCGGCGTAGGCGATGTCGCCGGCGTGCAGGTGGAAGGCGGGGTTCTGGCCGAGCAGGAGGCTGTTGTTGGCCAGGCCGTGGTAACCGACGCCCTCGTCGCCGAAGGCGGTGAAGGTGAAGGGCGCCTTGTGGGCGGGGGCGGTGGTGAAGGTGCCCACGGTGCCCAGCAGGTGCGGCTCGGCCGGGTCGAAGCCCTGGTGGCCCACGCCGTAGTAGTAGGTCCGGCCCGGGCGCAGGCGGGTGAGCCTGGCATGCAGGTAGTACTGGGTGTGGTCGCCGCTCGCGCCGACCCCGGCCGGGGTGTACAGGGTGCGGACCTCGGCCTCCAGCTTGCGGGAGAGGTCCCAGGGGTGGGCGCCGATCCGGATGAAGGGCTTCTTGACGGCGACCGGGACCTGCCAGGAGACGGTGACCTCGGTGCGCGGGTCGTTGCCCCAGGCCAGGTGGCGGCCGAAGGGCGCGACGCGGGCGCCGTCGACCGGGGCGGCGGGAGCGGCGGGGCGGGCCGGCGCGGCGGCCTGCGCGGTGGCACCCGGCACGAACGCGCCACCGGTGACGGCGCCCAGCGTGACCGCGCCGCCCCTGATCATGGTGCGCCGCGAGAATCTGGCGCGCAGGTACTCGTGCTGTTCGGCCATGCTCATGCGCTCGGCCAGCTTCTCGGGAACGCCCATACGAGGAATGTCCATGGCGTCTGAAACTGGTCGGCTCGGGCAACGGGATACGGGACTCCGGATGGACGGCGGGCGAACAGGGCGCCATAAGAGTTTCAACAGCCCTCTGCCCGGAATCGGGCACGATTCTTGCGAAACCGGCGCGGGTACCCCAGGATCTACCGGGTGCACGACGAACTCGTAGATCATCTGACGCGGTCCACGCCCCTGAACCGGGGCGAGGCACTGCGCGTGGTCCAGGACGTGCTCGCCTACTTCGACGAGACGACCCAGGAGTACGTCCGTCGCCGCCACCGCGAACTCCAGGCCCAGGGCCTGCTGAACGCGGAGATCTTCCAGCGGATCGAGGCGGACCTGAAGTACCGGGCGGTGGCGCCGCCGGAGCTGACGCTCAGGCAGCTGCGCCGCATGGTCTACGGCTGACGGCCGCGGCCCGCCCAGGACAGCCCGGCCCACTCGGCCCGGACCAGCGACAGTCAAGGGATATCTCTCTACATGTGCGGAATTGTCGGATACATCGGGAAGCGTGACGTCGCCCCCCTCCTCCTGGAGGGCCTCCAGCGCCTGGAGTACCGCGGCTACGACTCCGCGGGCCTCGTCGTCACCTCCCCGAAGACGCCCGGCCTGAAGATGGTCAAGGCCAAGGGCCGGGTGCGCGACCTGGAGGCCAAGGTCCCGGCGCGCTTCAAGGGCACCACCGGCATCGCCCACACCCGCTGGGCCACCCACGGCGTCCCCTCCGACGTGAACGCCCACCCGCACATGTCGGCCGACCAGAAGGTGGCCGTCGTCCACAACGGCATCATCGACAACGCCGCCGACCTGCGCCGCAAGCTGGAGGCGGACGGCGTGGAGTTCCTCTCCGAGACGGACACCGAGGTCCTCACCCACCTGATCGCCCGCTCGACGGCCGAGAAGCTGGAGGACAAGGTCCGCCAAGCGGTCCGGCTGGTCGAGGGCACCTACGGCATCGCCGTCCTGCACGCCGACTTCCCGGACCGGATCGTGGTGGCCCGCAACGGCTCCCCGGTCGTCCTCGGCATCGGCGAGAAGGAGATGTTCGTCGCCTCCGACATCGCCGCGCTGGTCACCCACACCCGCCAGATAGTGACCCTCGACGACGGCGAGATGGCCACCCTCAAGGCCGACGACTTCCGCACCTACACCACCGAGGGCACGCGCACCACCGCCGAGCCCACCACGGTGGAGTGGGAGGCCGAGTCGTACGACATGGGCGGCCACGACACCTACATGCACAAGGAGATCTCCGAGCAGGCCGACGCCGTGGACCGCGTGCTGCGCGGCCGCATCGACGACCGGTTCTCCACCGTGCACCTCGGCGGCCTCAACCTGGACGCCCGCGAGGCCCGGCGGATCCGCCGGGTGAAGATCCTCGGCTGCGGCACCTCGTACCACGCGGGCATGATCGGCGCCCAGATGATCGAGGAGCTGGCCCGCATCCCCGCCGACGCCGAGCCCGCCTCCGAGTTCCGCTACCGCAACCCGGTCGTGGACCCCGACACCCTGTACATCGCCGTCTCGCAGTCCGGTGAGACGTACGACGTCCTGGCCGCCGTGCAGGAACTGAAGCGCAAGGGCGCGCGGGTCCTCGGCGTGGTCAACGTGGTCGGCTCGGCGATCGCCCGCGAGGCCGACGGCGGTGTCTACGTCCACGCCGGTCCCGAGGTCTGCGTCGTCTCCACCAAGTGCTTCACCAACACCACGGTGGCCTTCGCGCTGCTGGCGCTGCACCTCGGCCGCACCCGCGACCTGTCGGTGCGCGACGGCAAGCGGATCATCGAGGGCCTGCGCAAGCTGCCGCAGCAGATCTCCGAGATCCTCAAGCAGGAGGAGGAGATCAAGCGGCTGGCGGAGAGCTACGCCGACGCCCGCTCGATGCTCTTCATCGGCCGCGTCCGGGGCTACCCGGTGGCCCGCGAGGCCTCCCTGAAGCTCAAGGAGGTCTCCTACATCCACGCCGAGGCCTACCCCGCCTCCGAGCTGAAGCACGGCCCGCTGGCCCTCATCGAGCCGGCCCTGCCCACGGTCGCGATCGTCCCCGACGACGACCTGCTGGAGAAGAACCGCGCGGCCCTGGAGGAGATCAAGGCCCGCGAGGGCAAGATCCTGGCGGTGGCCCACCAGCACCAGGAGAAGGCGGACCAGACGATCATCGTCCCGAAGAACGAGGACGAACTGGACCCGATCCTGATGGGCATCCCCCTCCAGCTCCTCGCCTACCACACGGCGAAGGCGCTCGGCCGGGACATCGACAAGCCGAGGAACCTCGCCAAGTCGGTCACGGTCGAGTAGGCGCGAGAGCAGAACGGACCCCCGCGTGTGCCACCAGTGCACGCGGGGGTCCTTCTCATGCCGCTCGCTGTCAGCCGGTGGCCGTCACCCGCCGGCCCGCGGCACGCCGGGACACCACCGTCGGCCAGTGCGCGAGCGCCGCCGTCGCCGCGTACCAGGCCACCGCGCCCGAGGCGACGGCCACCCATCCTCCGGCCCTCGCGAGGAAGGAACTGCCGGCGAAGGCCGCGACGGCCAGCACCAGCATGGCGAGGAACAGCAGTCCGTACAGCAGCCGGCCCAGGCCGTCCCGGCCGGTGAGGGTCAGGGTGAGGGCGACCAGGGCGAACAGCACGAGGAAGAGCCCGGCCGCGTTGGCCGGTCCGCGGTCCGACACGGCCCAGGCGAACCACAGGGCGCCCAGGGCCACATATCCCGCGCCGGAGGCGGCGGCGCCGTCGTGCAGGGCCAGCAGACCGACGAGGAAGAGGGTCACCCCGCCCACGTAGTGCGCCACGGTCACGGTGTCGGAGGCGTCCACGCCGTGGATGACCCCGGTCGTGCCGAGCCCGAACGCCAAGAGGGTGAGGGCGAGGGCCAGCCGGCCGGCCACGGCGGTGCTCACGTTTCCCGCGGAGACGTCGTTGTCCACGGCGGGCTCCCTTCGTGCAGGTGCGGTGGTGCGATTCCCGGTATATGCCCTCCACCAGGGCACGGACACCTGCTACGCGTCAGTAGGTCGCTTGCGCGCAAAGGGAGTTGAGGGAGCGCGGGGTGCTCTAGGGGATGACGATCACGGGCCGCCGCGCCCGCTTGGCGAGCCGTCCGGCGACGGAGCCGAAGATCCGGCCGACGAGGCCGTGCGTGGAGCCGACGACGATCGCGTCGGCCTCGTACTCCCGGCCCACCTCTTCGAGTTCGTGGCAGATGTCCCCGCCCCGCTCGACCAGGATCCACGGCACCTCGGCGAGATAGTCCGCGCAGGCCAGTTCGAGCCCCAGGACCTCGGTGCGGTGGTCCGGCACATCGACGAAGACGGGCGGTTCGCAGCCGGCCCACACGGTCGTGGGCAGCCGGTTGGCGACGTGCACGATGATCAGGCCGGAGTGGGAGCGGTGGGCCATGCCGATCGCGTAGGCGAGGGCACGCTCACTGGAGGTGGAGCCGTCGAAGCCGACGACGACTCCGTGCCGGAAGGCGGGGTCGCAGGAAGGGCGTGACGCGTCCGCCGCCAGGGGATCGGCCGCCGTGGGGTCGGCGACCGGCCGCTTGCGGTCCGCGGGTTCGAAGAATTCGTGACCGGCCATGGCTGTCTCGGCGTTGTGATCCTTTATGGAAAGGGACGACAGTGTGCGGCGGAGCTGTGTCCGGGAACCATCTTCCCAAGCCCATACCCCCGAGGGTACGGCGGCACTCCTCCTGAGCCCAGATCCCGCACACGCTCCGTAAGCGGTCCCCCGACATCCGTAGGGGTTCACCGGAGCATGCACGAGCCGCGCCCGTAACGCAATGGTTGCTGCCCCGTACAGGCGGTTTGCTCGGCGTTCACAGGTGTACGGTCGGTGACCGGCCGGTCGAACGCGCGTTGAACCCGCGTGAGCCACCGCCACAGGGAGTACGAGATGCCCGGTCCCCGATCCAGCAGCGACCCCCGCCCCGCGCCGGACGCCGTCGGCGAGCTGATCCGGTGGGCGGCCTTCAGCTGCGTGCTCGTACCGGTCGTCCTGCTCTGGTACGGCACCTCGCTCGCCGGCACCGCCGGCACCGCGCTGGGCCTCACCGCCGTCACGGCCGCCTGCCGGGTGCTGCTGCGCCGGTCCGAGCGCTGCGCGGCCCGTTGCGCGGCGCAAAGAGGCGGACGTCACACCCGAGGTCAGACACCGGTCGACTGACCTGTTTTCGCGCCTCGGAGCGCTGCTTTTCAGCCAACTTCTGGATATCGCCCAAGAGGGTCCCGACCCACCCTCCAATCCCCGTTCCACCTGCAAGGAAAGGGTCCGCGGGCCGGCGTGCACCCTATGCGGTTTGGCCACTGCCACAAGGCGCACTTCCCTGCACGCCTCGTGAGTGCAACGCTTCGTGATCGAATGCTTCACGCCAAGTTGTCATGTCGACAATGTCCGGCGTGTCGAACTTGGTCACCGCGTATCGCGGGAGCCAGTAAATTCGATCTTGACTGTCTTTACGGCGGGGGACTCGTGCAGGACCGAGGGGAAACGTGCAGGAGCGACACAACCGAGGAGCCGCGACCACCGAGGGGGGCTTAGCAGTATGAGCCACGACTCCACTGCCGCACAGGATGCCGCAGCCCGGAAGCTGTCCGGGCGTCGCCGTAAGGAGATCGTCGCGGTGCTGCTGTTCAGCGGCGGCCCCATCTTCGAGAGTTCCATCCCGCTGTCGGTGTTCGGCATCGACCGCCAGGACGCCGGCGTACCGCGCTATCGCCTGCTGGTGTGCGCGGGCGAGGAAGGCCCGCTGCGGACCACGGGGGGCCTGGAACTCACGGCACCGCATGGGCTGGAGGCGATCTCACGCGCCGGGACGGTCGTCGTGCCGGCCTGGCGGTCGATCACCTCGCCGCCGCCGGAGGAGGCGCTCGACGCGCTGCGCCGGGCACACGAGGAGGGCGCCCGCATCGTCGGGCTGTGCACCGGTGCCTTCGTGCTCGCGGCGGCCGGACTGCTGGACGCCCGACCGGCGACCACCCACTGGATGTACGCGCCGACGCTGGCCAAGCGCTATCCGTCGGTGCACGTCGATCCGCGGGAGCTGTTCGTCGACGACGGCGATGTGCTGACGTCGGCGGGCACGGCGGCCGGGATCGACCTCTGTCTCCACATCGTGCGGACGGACCACGGCAACGAGGCGGCCGGCGCGCTCGCCCGGCGCCTGGTGGTCCCGCCGCGCCGGTCGGGCGGGCAGGAGCGCTACCTCGACCGGTCTTTACCCGAGGAGATCGGCGCCGACCCGCTCGCCGAGGTCGTCGCCTGGGCGCTGGAACACCTCCACGAGCAGTTCGACGTGGAGACGCTGGCGGCACGCGCCTATATGAGCCGCCGCACGTTCGACCGCCGGTTCCGCTCGCTCACCGGGAGCGCGCCGTTGCAGTGGCTGATCACGCAGCGGGTGCTCCAGGCGCAGCGGCTGCTGGAGACGTCGGACTACTCGGTGGACGAGGTGGCGGGCCGCTGCGGCTTCCGCTCCCCGGTGGCCCTGCGCGGCCACTTCCGCCGCCAGCTCGGCTCGTCCCCCGCCGCCTACCGGGCCGCCTACCGCGCCCGCCGGCCGCAGGGCGACAAGCCGGGTGAGCCGGAGCCGGCGGTGCCGGTGAACGGACCGCAGGGCGCGCCCGCGGGCCTGTCCGGTCCGGGCCCGGTGAGCGGCCCCGTCCCGGCGCTGCTCCACGAGCACCGCGACGGCGGAGTCCCGCTCCAGAGCCGCCGCGCCCCGGCGGGCGCGGTGGGCCTGCTGCCGGGACCGCGCAGCGGCAACTGAGCGCACCGGAAGGGGGCGGGCACGTCCCGCCCCCTTTCCCGGCTCCGCGACCGCTACGACGGCCCTGCGCGCGGAACACGGGGGCACGCAAAAGCTGAGGTGCGCTTTAGGGTGGTCGCATGAACGATCGCATGGTGTGGATCGACTGCGAGATGACCGGCCTCTCGCTGTCCGACGACGCGCTCATCGAGGTGGCCGCCCTCGTCACCGACTCCGAGCTGAACGTACTCGGCGAGGGGGTGGACATCGTCATCCGTCCGCCGGCCCGGGCGCTGGAGACGATGCCGGAGGTGGTGCGTCAGATGCACACCGCGTCCGGGCTGCTCGCGGAGCTGGAGCGCGGCACGACCCTCCAGGACGCCGAGGAGCAGGTCCTGGCGTACGTACGCGAGCACGTGAAGGAGCCCGGCAAGGCCCCGCTGTGCGGCAACTCCGTGGGCACCGACCGCGGCTTCCTGCTGCGGGACATGCCGACCCTGGAGAACTACCTCCACTACCGGATCGTCGACGTCTCCTCGATCAAGGAACTGGCCCGCCGCTGGTATCCGCGGGCGTACTTCAACAGCCCGGAGAAGAACGGCAACCACCGGGCGCTCGCCGACATCCGCGAGTCGATCGCCGAGCTGCGCTACTACCGCGAGGCCGTCTTCGTGCCCCAGCCCGGCCCGGACTCCGAGACCGCCAAGGCGATCGCCGCCCGGCACGTCGTCCCCGCGCCGTAGCCGCCCCGCCGCCGTCCCCGCGAAAACGTGTGCGCGAGCACCCCTGAGAACCCTGTAGACTTCTTCTCGGCCGGTCGGGGAAACGACAAGTTCCACCGCCGGTCGTGGTGGGTGTAGCTCAGCTGGTAGAGCACCTGGTTGTGGTCCAGGATGTCGCGGGTTCGAGTCCCGTCACTCACCCCGAGTGATCAGCCGGTGACTCCGTCGAAATGACGGGTCACCGGCTGATTCGTTTTTCCCCTCCGTCGCCCTCGCCGGCCGGGCCGCGGGCCCGGCCGGCGAGGTGCGTCACGACGACGCCCGGACGACCAGCTGCACCGGCAGCACCGCCCGGCGGGGGGCCGTGGCCCGCGCCGCGGCCGGGCCCCGGCCGGCGATCTCCGTGAGGAGCAGGTCGATCATCGCGCGGCCCATCTCCTCGATGGGCTGGCGGACGCTGGTGAGCGGCGGGTCCATGTGGCGGGCGATCGCCGAGTCGTCGTAGCCGACCAGCGCCACGTCCTCGGGGATGCGGCGGCCCGCCTCGCGCAGCACCTGGCGGGCGCCGGCCGCCATCACGTCCGAGCCGGCGAAGACCGCGTCCAGGTCGGGATGGCGGGTCAGCAGCGTGGTCATCGCGCGCCGGCCGCCCTCCTCGGTGAAGTCGCCCGGCTCGATGAGGAGTTCGTCCGCCGGATGGCCCGCCTCGGCGAGGGCGTCGCGGTAGCCGTCGGCGCGGCGCTGGGCGCCGTAGACGTCCAGCGCGCCGGTGATGTGCGCGATCCGGCGGCGGCCCCGGGACAGCAGGTGTTCCACGGCCGCGCGGGCGCCGCCGTAGTTGTCGGAGTCCACCGAGGTGAGCGATTCGGCCGGCGAGCGCGGGCCGCTGATCACGGCCGGGATCTCCAGCTCGGCCAGCAGGTCGGGCAGCGGGTCGTCGGCGTGCACGGAGACCAGCAGCACGCCGTCCACCCGGTGCGCCGCCAGGTACTGGGCCAGCCGTTGCCGCTCCCGGTCGCTGCCCGCGAAGATCAGCAGCAACTGCATCTCGGTGTCGGACAGTTCCGCGCCGACCCCGCGCAGCATGTCGGAGAAGTAGGGCTCGGCGAAGAACCGGGTCTCCGGCTCGGGAACGACCAGCGCGATGGCGTCGGTGCGGTTGGCGGCGAGGGCGCGGGCGGCGGTGTTGGGGACGTAGCCCAGCTCGGCGACGGCCGCCTCGACCGCGGCGCGGGTGGCGTCGCTGACCCGGGGCGAGCCGTTGATCACCCGGGAGACCGTGCCCCGTCCGACCCCGGCCCGCGCGGCGACCTCCTCCAGGGTGGGCCGCCGGCCGCCCCGGCCCCTCACACCGTTGCCTGCCATGGTCGCCGCCTTCCGTTCACCGCCGTCAGGCCAGGAATGTAACAGCGTGACGGCGGCGCCTTCGATTCCGCGGGCCGCGGCGGACCCGGCCGGTGCCGGGCCGGACCCGCCGCGGCGCGGTCGTCAGGCGGGCAGGGCGTTGTCCCGGATCACCTCGGCGTACCAGCGGGCGCTGGCCTTGGGGATGCGGCTCTGGGTGGCGTAGTCGACGTAGACGGCGCCGAAACGCTTCGAATAGCCGTAGGACCACTCGAAGTTGTCCAGCAGGGACCACAGGAAGTAGCCGCGCACATCGGCGCCGTCGGCGATGGCCCGGCGGACGGCGTCCAGGTGGGAGTGGAGGTAGGCGATGCGCTGCGGGTCCTCGACCCGTCCCTCGGGCGAGACGTAGTCGTCGAAGGCGGCGCCGTTCTCGGTGACCATCAGCGGCAGGCCGGGGTGCGCGGCGGACAGGCCGGTCAGCAGGGTGTGCAGTCCGCTCGCGTCGATGGCCCAGTTCATGGCGGTCAGATTGTCGTTGGCGAGGTGGAAGGCGACCTGCTCGGAGCCGGTCCACGGGGAGTGGTCGCTGGCGCCGTGGCCGTCGTTGCGGGTGCTGGAGGCGCCGTCGGCGGGCAGCGAGACCACGGTCGGCGCGTAGTAGTTGACGCCGAGCACGTCGAGAGGACGGGAGATCTCCGCCAGGTCCCCGGCGCGCACCAGGTCGTCCCAGTCGACCAGGTGCGCGGTGTCGCGCAGCAAGTCCTCGGGGTAGGCGCCGTCCAGCAGCGGGCCGGTGAAGACCCGGTTGCCGACCGCGTCGATGCGGCGCGCGGCCTCGGCGTCCTCGGGGCTGTCGGTGAGCGGGCGCACCTGGTGCAGGTTCAGGGTGATGGAGACCTGCGCGGAGGCGGGCAGGTTCGTGCGCAGGGCGCCGACGGCCTCGCCGTGGGCCAGGTTCAGGTGGTGGGCGGCGCGCAGCGTGGCGGCCGGGTCGGTCCGGCCCGGGGCGTGCACGCCGGAGCCGTAGCCGAGGAACGCCGAGCACCAGGGCTCGTTCAGGGTGGTCCACAGCCCGACCCGGTCGCCGAGGGCGCGGGCGGCGAGGGCGGCGTAGTCGGCGAACCGGTGGGCGGTGTCGCGGTGCGGCCAGCCGCCCGCGTCCTCCAGCTCCTGCGGCAGGTCCCAGTGGTAGAGGGTGGCGACCGGGGTGATCCCCGCCTCCAGCAGGGTGTCGGTCAGCCGGCGGTAGAAGTCCAGGCCGCGCTCGACGGCCGGGCCCCGGCCGGTGGGCTGGACGCGGGGCCAGGAGATGGAGAACCGGTAGGCCTTGAGGCCGAGGTCCTTCATCAGCGCCACGTCGTCGCGGTAGCGGTGGTAGTGGTCGGCGGCGATGTCACCGGTGTCGCCGTTGCGGATCTTGCCGGGTGTGTGGCTGAAGGTGTCCCAGATGGAGGGGGTGCGGCCGTCCTCGGTGGCGGCACCCTCCACCTGGTAGGCGGCGGTGGCGGCACCCCAGACGAAGCCGGTCGGGAAGGAGGTGTCCGAGGCCGGCTGGACGGTGGTCTCGGGTCGTACGGCGGTCATGGTGAGGGCGCTCCCAAAGCGAAGAGGAAACGGACGGCGGACGGCGGTCCGGCGGTGCGGGAGGAAGGTGCGGCCCCGGTGGGGCCGGGGGTGCCCGGTCCGGTACGCCCGCTGCGGGGCGGATGGAGGAGGTGGGCGGTACCGGACCGGGCACGAGGGGTGGGCCGGCGGGCGGGGCGCGCGCCGGCGGTGGGACACGGGACGGGAACGGGGGCCGGCGTGCTCGGGAGCGCACCGGCCGCGGGACGGGTACGGGAGGCGAGGCCCGGCGGGCGCGGACGCGCACCGGACGCGGGACGGATACCGCGGGCGGAGGCCGGCGAACGCAGGCGCGCACCGGACGCGCGTTCGCGCGGTGGGTCCGTCCGGCGGCGTGCCGGCCCCGCGGCGGGGGCCGGCCCGGCGGCGGGGCCGGTCAGCCCTTGACCGCGCCCGCCATGATCCCCCCGACGATCTGCTTGCCGAAGATCACGAAGACCAGCAGCAGCGGCAGGGTGCTGATCAGCGCACCGGCCATGACGATGCTCTGGTCGGGCGTGTAGGAGGCGCTGAGCTGGCCGAGCGCCACCTGGATGGTGGGGTCCTCCTGGCTCAGCGCGAGGAAGGGCCAGAAGAAGTCGTTCCATGCCTGGACGAAGGTGAGCATGCCCAGCACCATCATCGCGGGCCGGGCCACCGGCAGCACCACGCTCCACACGATGCGGATGTTGCTGGCCCCGTCCACCTTGGCCGCCTCGATCAGCTCGTACGGCAGCGCCTCGATGAGGTACTGGCGCATGAAGAAGACACCGAAGGCGCCGACCAGGGTCGGGAAGATCACCGACTCCAGCTTTCCGCCCCACCCGATGTCCGACATCATCATGAACAGCGGGACGACGCTGAGCTGGGGCGGGATCGTCAGCGTGGCGATGACCGCGGTCATCAGCACGTTGCGGCCGCGGAAGCGCATCTTGGCGAAGGCGTATCCGGCCAGGGTGCAGAAGAACAGGGTGGCGACGGTGATGCTGCCGGCCACGATCACGCTGTTGACGATGGCCTTGCCCAGGTGCGCCTGGTCCCAGGCCGCCTGGAGGTTGCTCCACAGCCGGCCGCCGGGCACCAGCGGCGGGGGGCTGTCCAGGACCCGCTGCTGGTCGTGCGAGGCGGCCACCAGCGTCCAGTACAGCGGGAAGACCGAGCCGAGGCCGACGACGATCAGGGCGACGTAGGTGAACGGGCCGCCCCGCAACTGCTGGCCGGCGCCCATGCGCAGGCGGCCCGGGCCCTTGCCGGGGGCGAGGGGGGTCGGTGCCGGGAGAAGCTCCGGCGAGGAAGTGGTGGGACTGGTCGTGGTCATCGATGTCGCTCCCGTCAGGCCGCGTTCTTGCGCATGAACCGGCCGACGATCCAGTTGATCAGGGCGATCAGCAGCAGCAGGACGAGCATGGCCCAGGCCACGGCCGCCGCCGGTCCCAGATGCCCCAGCTTCCAGCCGTAGTTGAAGAGGTAGATGCTGAGCGTCTCGTACTGGTGCTCGCTGCCGCCGATCGAGCCGAGGGTGCCGCCCTGGAGCAGCAGCGGCTCACCGAACAACTGCATCGAGCCGATGGTCGAGATGACGATGGTGAACAGGATCGTCGGCCGCAGCGAGGGAATGGTCACCTTGCGGAACTGCTGCCAGCGCGACGCCCCGTCGATGGACGCGGCCTCGTACAGATCGCTGGGCACGGCCTGCATCGCGGCCAGGTAGATGAGGGCGTTGTAGCCGGTCCACCGCCAGATCACGATGACCGAGATGGCGATCTTGGACGTCCAGGTCCCGTTGCCCCAGTTGATGTTGCCGGCGCCGAAGAAGTGCAGCACCCAGTTGAGGATGCCGCCGTCGGCGCGGAAGACCAGCGCGAAGACCAGCGCGGCCGTGGCGACCGAGGTGGCGTACGGGGTGAGGATGACGGTCCGCCAGAAGGTACTGGCGCGCAGCTTGTAGTTGAGCAGATGGGCCAGGCCCAGGGCCACCAGCAGCTGCGGGACGGTGGAGATGACGCCGATGACGAAGGTGTTGAAGACGGCCGTCCAGAACTCGGCGTCCTGGAGGATCCTGGCGAAGTTGTCCAGGCCGACCCACTCGGACTGGTCCAGGCCCGTCATCTCCACCCGGTGCAGGGAGATCCAGCCGGTGTAGAGGAGCGGGTAGAGCCCGAAGGCGCCGAAGATCAGGAAGAAGGGGGCGATGTAGGCGTACGGCGACGCCTTGTCGTCGAAGCGCCACAGCCGGCTGCGCCATGTGCCGCGTCCGCTCGACGCTGCGCCGGAGCCGCCGGGCGGCGGGGTGTAGGCACCCCGGGAGGGGGTTGTCGTTGCCACGGAGGGAGTCCTTCCCTGAAGGTTTCGGCCGGTGGGGGCGGGTCCGGGGCCGGTCCGCCGCTCCCCGCGCGGATCGGTACGGTGGCGAACGACCCGTGCCGCGGCCTGACGTGCGTGTGAGGCGGAGCCCGGCCGTCGGCCGCCGGTCCCCGCCGGTGACGCCGCGGCGGCGCCCTGTGCCGGGCACCGCTCCACGTCGTCGGGCGCTCACCCGCACGGGCCTTCGGTCCCCGTGCCGCGCGCCGGTCTGCGCTGTCCGGCGGCGGGGACGGGGGGCCTGGTGCGGGCGGGGTGCGGACGGCCGGAGGGCCGCCCGCACCCGGGCCGGTCAGCCGAGCGCCTTGTCCAGCGTCTCGGTCGCGGCCTTCCAGGCGTCGTCGGGCTTGGTGCCCCGCTGCTCCATGTTGTTGATCTGGGTGGAGATCGTGTCCTTGATCACGCCGTCCTTCGGGCCGAGCACCGCCTCGGGGATGGTCTTGGCCTCTCCGGCGTAGATCTCGCCGATGGGGGCGTCACTGAAGTACGGGAGCTTGGCGTTCTTCACGTCCGGCAGTTCGTATGCCTTCTGGTTCGACGGGAAGATGCCGGCGGCCTTGAACACCGCGGCCTGCTGCTCCGGGGCGGTCAGCCACTTGACCAGCTCGCTCGCCTCCTTGACATGCTTGCCGCTCTTGGGAACGGTCAGGAAGGAGCCGCCCCAGTTGGCCGCCGTGGAACCGGGCGCGCGGGAGATGTCCCACTTGCCCTTGTAGCTGTCACCGGAGTAGGTGACGATCTGGGTGGACATCCAGGCGGGGCAGGCCACGGTGGCCACGCTGCCCTTGCGCAGCGCCGCGAACCAGGCGTCGGTGAACTGCGGCAGGCCCTGGCTGAGCTTCTTGTCGGCGGCCTCCGCGGCCAGGTTCCAGCCCTGCTGGACGGACGGGCTGTCCTTGTAGACGGCCTTGCCGTCGGCGTCGTAGTACTGCTTGCCGGAGGAGGAGACGACCGCGTTGTACATCGCGGAGGCGGAGTCCATGAAGTACGTGCCGGACGGCGCCTTCTTCTTGTACTGCTCGCCGAGCTTGAGGTAGTCCTCCCAGCCGCCGGCGACGGCCTTGGCGACGGCCGCGCGGTCGGTGGGCAGGCCCGCCTTCTCGAAGAGGTCCTTGCGGTAGCACAGGGACATCGGGCCGATGTCGGTGCCGGCGCCGATCACCGTGCCGTCCTTGGCGGTGGCCTGCTTCGCCTTCCAGGACACCCAGTCGGCGACGTTGATCGTCTTGCTGAGGTCGGTGAACTTGGCCGCCTGGGTGTCGACGACCTCCTTGATGCGCCCGACCTCGATGCCGGTGACGTCCGCCAGGCCGCTGCCCGTGTTCAGCTGCTGAAGGAGCTTCGGGTAGTAGTCCTGCTCGCTGGCGGTGGTCTCTTCCTTGACCGTGATGTTCGGGTGCAGCTCGTGGTACTTCTCGAACAGCTTGGCTTCCTTGTAGCCGAACTGTCCGTAGTCGGCCACCGTGAGGGTGATGTTGCCGTTGGCGTCCGTGTCCCCCGACTCGCCGTCGTCGCTGCTGCAGCCGGTCAGCAGCAGGGCGGAGGCGGTCAGGGCCGTCGTGGCCACGACCGCTGCTCTGCGGCCGTGACCACCGCCGGTACGGGTGATGCGCATTCCACTACTCCTTGTTCCAGTGGGAACGGGACCTCAGGATTCGGACCGCCGGGCCGGGCGGTCCCAACCTGCCCTCTCGGTGTGAGCAGCGGCTAGCCAACAGCACGCGGTGTGCGGTGGAAAGGTGCTGGTCAACGCTGTGCCATGCAGGTCAGAGGGGAAGGCCATGGGTGGTTTTGTCCGAACGGAAGAGAGCCCCGGTCACCCCGTGGGACCGCTCCCACGCGGCATGCCGGAAGACTCGTTGGTGGCGGGCCGGGTGTCAAGACTTGAAGTCGGCGTTGTTGCGCAAGCGTGTTCCGCACGTCACGGGAACGTGTCGCCCCGCCTGGCGCGACGGGCCCGCCGTCCGGCTGTCCGGTCCAGCGTCGATCCAGGTCACCGGCGGGTCAATCCCTCCTTCCGGACATCCGCCCGCCGGCGTGGGACGGCCGCCGGAATTCCTGGGCCAGAATGAAGCGCCCCTCCCCCGGACCGCCGGAAGGTGAACGATGAGTCCTGCCGAACAGCCGCAGCCGTACCGGACGGCGGACGTCCGGCGACCGACCCTGAACGCCGTGGCCGCCCGGGCCGGCGTGGGGCGCGGCACGGTCTCCCGGGTCATCAACGGCTCCCCCAAGGTCAGCGACCACTCCCGGGCGGCCGTCGAGCGGGCGATCGCGGAACTCGGCTACGTCCCCAACCGCGCCGCCCGCTCCCTGGCCACCCGCCGCACGGACTCGGTCGCGCTGGTCGTGCCCGACGCCGAGAGCCGGCTCTTCGCCGAGCCGTACTTCTCGGAGATCATCCTGGGCGTGTCCGCCGGACTCTCCAGCGCGGGGCTGCAGTTGCTGCTGGTCCTCACGGGCGACGAGACCGAGTACGGCCGGCTGGCCGGCTATCTGGCCGCGCAACGGGTGGACGGCGTGCTGCTGATGGCGGTGCACGCCGAGGACACCCTGCCCGACCGGCTCGCGGAGCTGGCCGTGCCGACCGTGCTGGCCGGACGCCGGGGCGAGACGGAGCGGCTCGGCCATGTCCGCGCGGACAACCGGGGCGGGGCCCGGCTCGCCGTGCGGCACCTGCTCGCGGGCGGCCGGCGGACCGTCGCCACCATCACCGGCCCGCTGGACATGGACGCGGCGCGGGCCCGGCTCGACGGCTACCGGGACGCGCTGCGGGACGCCGGGGTCGCCGTCACGCAGGAGCTGGTGGCGGCCGGTGACTTCACCGAGCAGGGCGGACGCGCGGCCATGCGGGAACTGCTGCGCCGGCGCCCGGACCTCGATGCCGTGTTCGCGGCCTCGGACGTGATGGCCTCGGGCGCGGTGCAGGAACTGCGCGCGGCGGGCCGCCGGATCCCGGGAGACGTGGCGCTGGTCGGCTTCGACGACTCCATCGTGGCCCGGCACATCGACCCGCCGCTGACCAGCGTCCGCCAGCCGCTGGCGGAGATGGGCCGCACGATGGCGACCCTGCTGCTGGAGGAGATCGCCCAGCACGGCATGTGCCGGCGCGGGGTGGTGCTGCCGACCGAGCTGGTGGTGCGGGAGTCGGCCTGACGCAGGTGCGCACTCCGCACGCCCCGGCACGCCACCGCACGCCCCCCTTTCCCGACACCCCGTCGCCCGTCCCCCTTCCATCGTGGGAGCGCTCCCATGCATAATGCAGGCACTCGACCCCTGGGAGAGCCTCCATGCCCGAACCGATGACGAAGACCTTTCCGCCCGCCTTCCTCTGGGGCGCCGCGACCTCGGCGTACCAGATCGAGGGGGCGGTGGGGGAGGACGGCCGCACCCCGTCGATCTGGGACACCTTCAGCCACACACCGGGCCGCACGGCCGGCGGCGAGACCGGGGACATCGCGGTCGACCACTATCACCGCTACCGCGACGACGTGGCGCTGATGGCGGAGCTGGGCCTGACCGCGTACCGCTTCTCCGTGTCCTGGCCCCGGGTGCAGCCGACGGGCCGGGGTCCGGCGGTCCAGCGCGGCCTGGACTTCTACCGCCGGCTGGTGGACGAGCTGCTGGAGCACGGCATCAAGCCGGCGCTCACGCTCTACCACTGGGACCTCCCGCAGGAGCTGGAGGACGCGGGCGGCTGGCCGGAGCGGGACACCGCGTTCCGCTTCGCCGAGTACGCGCGGCTGGTCGGTGAGGCGCTGGGCGACCGGGTGGAGCAGTGGATCACCCTCAACGAGCCCTGGTGCAGCGCCTTCCTGGGCTACGGCTCCGGGGTGCACGCGCCCGGCCGTACCGACCCGGCGGCCTCCCTGCGCGCCGCGCACCATCTGAACCTCGGGCACGGACTGGCCGTGTCGGCGCTGCGGGCGGCGATGCCGGCCGGCAACCGGATCGGGATCAGCCTCAACTCCTCGGTGGTGCGCCCGCTCAGCCAGGACCCGGCCGACCTGGCCGCCGCCCGCCGCATCGACGATCTGGCCAACGGGGTCTTCCACGGTCCGATGCTGCACGGTGCGTACCCGGAGTCGCTGCTTCAGGCCACGCGCTCGGTGACGGACTGGAGTCACGTCCTGGACACCGACCTGCGCACGATCAACGCGCCGCTGGACGCGCTGGGCCTGAACTACTACACACCGGCGCTGGTCTCCGCCGCGCCCGGCGAGATCAAGGGCCCCCGCCCGGACGGCCACGGCTCCAGCGAGCACTCCCCCTGGCCGTGCGCCGACGACATCCTGTTCCACCAGACGCCGGGCGAGCGCACGGAGATGGGCTGGACCATCGATCCGACGGGCCTGTACGACCTGATCATGCGCTACACGCGCGAGGCGCCGGGCCTGCCGCTGTACATCACCGAGAACGGCGCGGCCTACGACGACAAGCCCGACCCGGACGGCCGGGTGCACGATCCCGAGCGCATCGCCTATCTGCACGGCCATCTGTCGGAGGTGCGCCGCGCCCTGGCCGACGGCGCCGATGTGCGCGGCTACTACCTGTGGTCCCTGATGGACAACTTCGAGTGGGCGTACGGCTACGGCAAGCGGTTCGGCGCGGTCTACGTGGACTACGCGACGCTGGAGCGGACGCCGAAGTCCAGCGCCCACTGGTACGGCGAGGCGGCCCGCACGGGAGCGCTGCCGCCGGTGCCGGCCGTCTAGCCCGGAGGGCGCGGCCTGTCGTGGGGGGTGGGCCGCGCCCTTCGTCATTCCCGGTGGGAGCGCCGGATGTCCGGGCCTGGGCCCGGGTTCCGCGTGACGGGTCGGGTCACCTGTAGGCGCCGAACGCCTTCGAGAAGGCGTAGGGGTCCTGGGTGAGGGAGCTGCACACGGGGTCGGCGGAGGGCTTGGGGCCGCCCGCGCAGCTCTTGTCCCGGGTCGCGGACCACATGGACAGCCAGCCGAGGCCCTTGGCCTTGGCGAAGTCCACCAGCTGGGTGGCGTCCTCGACCTTGAACACCTCGGAGGAGACGTCGTTGACGCCGATCATCGGGGTGACGGCGACGGCCTTCCAGGCGGCGGCGTCGGACAGCCCGAGCACGCTCTTGACCTGGGCCTGGGTGGCGGTCGCGGCCTGCTCGGCGTAACCGCCCATGTCACCGCTGTACGAGGCGCCGTAGTCCATCGCCATGATGTTGACGGTGGTGATCTTCACGCCGTTGGCCTTGGCGTCGGCGAGGAGGCCGACGCCGTCCTGGGTGAGGCCCTCGGGCATCACCGGGAGGGTGAAGGAGACGTCCAGGCCGGGATGGCGCGCCTGGAGCTTGGCGACGGCCTGGGCGCGGCGGGTGTTGGCCGCCTTGTCGGGCAGCGCGCCGCCCTCGACGTCGAAGTCCACCTTGGTCAGCTTGAACGCGTCGACCGCCTTGCCGTACGCCGTCGCGAGCGCGTCCGCGGAGGAGCAGGTGGTGGCCAGCTCGGAGCCGGAGGCACCGCCGAAGGAGACCCGGACGTCACCGCCCTTGGCGCGCAGCGCGCCGATCTGCGCGGCCACGGCGTCCGCGGTCAGGTCCGTGACCCCGCCCCACTTCGGGGTGCAGCCGCCGCCGTCGGTGACGAAGGCGAGGTTGTAGTTCTTCACCCCGGTGGCGTCGGCCGCGCCGAGCAGGTCGAAGGCCGGGTAGAGGGAGGTGTCGACGTAGGGCGCGAAGCCGGCGGTGTCGGCGGTGCCGGTGCCGGTGCTCTGGGTGGGGGTGGGGGCGGGGGTCTGGGTGGGCGTGCTCGTCTTGGTGGGGGTGGGGGCCGGGGTGGTCTGGGTGGGACGGCCGCTGGGCTCGGGGGTGGCGCCGCCGTCCGCGGCGCACTGGGCTCCGTCGATGCGGCAGCCGGTGGGGTCGCCGCCGCCGTTGACCACGAAGCCGACGGTCACCGACTTGCCCGGGGCCAGCCCGGTGGTGTCCCAGGCGGCCGGCTTCACGGTGACGTGCCGGCCGCTGACGCTCGACTCGCCGTTCCAGAGGGAGGAGAGCGTGGCGCCCGCGGTCAGGTCGAACTCCAGCGTCCAGGTCTTCTCGGTCTGCCCGGTGGTGTTGGTGACGACGTACTGGGCGGTGTAGCCCGTGGACCAGTCGCTGGTCCTGGTGTACGCGGCGTTCACCCCGGCCGCGCTGGCGGTGCCGGTGAGCAGGACCGCGCCGCCGCCGATCACGGCCGCGGCCAGCAGGCCGCCTATCGCCTTGTTCCTGCCACTGATCCTGCGCCGGTGCGTGCTCATGCGCGTGCCTGCCTTCGCTGTTCACGGGGGTGGGGTGCGGCAGCACGCTAGCGAGCCGGGAAGGGACAAACCGCCTGTTCGGGGCTTGCGCCGCGGTCCTTAGGGTGCGCTTAAGGAAGGGATCGGGGACGGTTAAAGGCGACGGTCCTTCTGCCCGGCCGGCGTCTGCGCACGGCGCGCCGCGGTCCTCGGCCCACCGGCCCTCTTCCGGACGGCTGGAACCGGATCCGCACCTCCGTGCCGCCCAGCACCGAGGCGCCGATGCGTACGTCGCCGCCGGTGGACTCGGCGAGCCGGCGGACGATGTCCAGGCCGAGTCCGGTGGAGCCGGTGTGTCCCGAGCCCCGGCCGCGGGCCATCGCCGCCTCCGGGTCGGGTATGCCGGGGCCCGCGTCGGAGACGAGCACGATCACCGCGTCCTCGCCGTTGTGCACGTCTACCGCGAAGGCGGTGCCCTCGGCGGTGTGCCGGAAGACGTTACCGAGCAGGGCGTCGAGGGCGGCGGCCAGGTCGGCGCGGGCCACGGGCAGGCGCACCGGCCGGTCCACCCCGGCCACCCGCCACTTGCGGCCCTCGTCCTCGGCCAGCGCGGACCAGAACTCCATGCGTTCACGCACCACTTCGGCCGCGTCGCAGCCGGCGCCGGGTCCGGGGGCGGCGGTCTGCGGCTTGGCCTCCCGGGCGGTGCGGATGATGGTGTCGACCTCGCGCTCCAACTGGGCGACGGCGGCCCGGGTCTGCTCGGCGGCGGGTCCGCCGCCGAGGGAGGCCGCGTTCAGCCGGAGCACGGTGAGCGGGGTGCGCAGCCGGTGCGAGAGGTCGGCCGCCAGCTCGCGTTCGTTGGCGAGGAGCCGCACGACCTGGTCGGCCATGGCGTTGAAGGCGCTGGCGGCCAGCCTGAGTTCGGTCGGCCCGTCCTCCGGCACCCGGGCGCCCAGCTTGCCCTCGCCCAGCTCGCGCGCGCCCTCCACCAGCCGTCGCGCGGGTCGCACCATGCGCACGCCGAGCCGGTCGGCGACGGCGACCGAGCCGGCGATCAGCGCCAGGCCGACGGCGGCGAGCACCGCCCAGGCCGTGCCGACGCCGTTGGTCATCTCGGACTCGGGGACGTACACCTCGACCACCGCGATCGCGCCGGAGCCGAGGGCGACCGGCTGGAGCAGGGTGGAGCCGCCGGGCACGGCGGCGGTGGAGGCGCGGCCGAGTCGGCGCACGGCCCGGACGTCCCGGGCGGCGGCGCGCCGCCGGCCCAGGTCCAGCGCGGGCCGGCCGCCGTCGGCGGGCAGGTGGACGGCCATCCGGGAGCCGGCCCCGGCCGAGGCCACGACCCGCTCCAGCTGGTCCCGGTCGGTGGTGATGGACAGCGCGGGCGCGACCGCGGCGGCCTCCCGCTCGGCGTTGGAGAAGGCGCGGTCGCGGGCCGTCTCCTTGACGACCAGGCCGAGCGGGACGGCGAAGGCGACGACGACCATCGTGGTCACCGCGAGACAGACCTTGACCAGGGCCCACCTCATCGCGGCCCGCCGCCCGAGGAGGGGTGGGAAGCGGGGGGTTCGAGTTTGACGCCGACGCCTCGGAGGGTGTGCAGATAGCGCGGGCGGGCGGCCGTCTCGCCCAGCTTGCGGCGCAGCCAGGACAGATGGACGTCGATGGTCTGGTCGTCGCCGTAGGACTGCCGCCAGACCTCGGCGAGGAGTTCCCGGCGCGCCACGACGACACCGGGCCGGGCGGCGAGGAAGGCGAGCAGGTCGAACTCGCGGCGGGTGAGGTCGAGCCGGACGCCGTCCAGCCCGGCCTGGCGGCGCAGCGGGTCGACGGTCAGGCCGCCGACCCGGAGCACGGACGAGGGCGGCACCTCCGCGCCGCCGGAGCGGGCCCGGCGCAGCACGGCGGCCATCCGGGCGCACAGGTGCTCGACGGAGAACGGCTTGGTCAGATAGTCGTCCGCCCCGGCGTTGAGCAGCCGGACGATCTCGGTCTCGTCGTCCCGGGCGGTGGCGACGATGACCGGCACGTCGGTGACGCCACGGAGCATCTTCAGGGCCTCGGAGCCGTCCAGGTCGGGCAGTCCGAGGTCCAGGACGACCACGTCGAAGCGGAAATGGGCGACCTCGCGCAGCGCCTCCAGTGCCGTGCCGACGCTGCGCACCGTGTGGGCGGCGTCGGTCAACTGCCGGATGAGCGCCGAGCGTACGAACTGGTCGTCCTCGACCACGAGCACACTTGCCATGCGCCGCACCGTACGCCATGCGGTCGGACCCGTCCGGAGCCTGTGGACAACCCGGCACTTGTGGACAACTCCCCGTCACCGGTGTGACGGATGTGACCGGTGAGGCAGTATGGCGCCGATGCGCAGAGGACTCGTACACCTACTGGCCTGGCTGTCCGCGACGGGAGCCGCGGTCACGCTGTCCTGGTGGGGCGTGCACACGGTGCTGGCCGGCACGGCGTACGAACCACCGCGCGCCCTGTCCCTCCCGGCGGCCGACGCGTCGGTCCGGGACGCGACTCCCACACCGCCGGAGCCCTCCGCGTCCCCGGCCCCGCCGTCGCCGTCGCCGTCGTCGTCGTCGAAGGAGCCGGACCGGCCGGCCCCGGCGCACACGCCCACGCACACTCCGGCCCCGGCCCGGACCCCGTCCCCCACCGCCTCCGCGACCGCCTCCGGCCGGGTCCGGTCCTACGCCACCGACGGCGGCCGGGCGGTGTTCGACCTCGGCCCGGCCGACGCCACGCTCGTCTCGGCGACCCCGGGGACCGGCTGGTCGATGCAGGTGTGGAAGACGGCGAGCTGGATCCGGGTGGAGTTCAGCAGGGGCGCGGACCGGGTGTCGGTGTTCTGCACCTGGCACGACGGACCGCCGCGCGTGGAGGTCGGCACCTACTGAGGCCGTGACCTTGCCGCGCCGGCGGGACGGCGGCGCGGCAAGGTCGCCCCCCGTCCCGCCGGAACCGCGGCCCGGCCGGTCCGTTCTAGTGGAACACCGACGGTGGCGGGGCGGGGGAGGCGACCGCGGCCTCGTCCGTCACGGGCGCCGCGCCGCCGGTGAAGTCGGTGAGCGCCCGGCCGTGTTCGACCCGGGCCGGGTGCGGGTCGGAGGCGGCGCGGCGGGTGAGTTCGGCGAGCGGCAGCGGGACGTCGGCGGCGACCAGGATCGCGTTGCCGAAGCGCTTGCCGCGCAGCACGGCCGCGTCGGCGATCAGCGCGAGTTCGCCGAACCGGGCGGCGGCGGTGGCGATCTGGCCGCGCAGATGGGCGAGCGGCGGGCCGTCGGCGAGGTTGGCCGCGTAGAGGCCGGAGGGCTTCAGGGCGCGGCGGACCTCGTCGAGGAACTCGGTGGAGGTGAGGTGGGCCGGGGTGCGGGCGCCGCTGAACACGTCGGCGACGACCAGGTCGGCCCAGCCGTCCGGCACCTTGGCCAGGCCCTCCCGGGCGTCCACCGCGCGCACCCGGACGCGCGCGCTGGCGTCCAGCGGCAGTTCGCGGCGGACCAGCCGGACCAGGCTCGCGTCACGTTCCACGACCTGCTGGGTGGAGCGGGGCCGGGTCGCGGCGACGTACCTCGCGAGGGTGAAGGCGCCGCCGCCGAGGTGCACGGCGTGCACGGGCCTGCCGGGCGGGGCGGCCAGGTCGATGACATGGCCGAGGCGCCGCTGGTACTCGAAGGAGAGGTACGCCGGGTCGTCCAGGTCGACGTGCGACTGGGGTGCCCCGTCGATCAGCAGCGTCCAGGCCCGGGCGCGATCGGGGTCGGGGACGAGCTGCGCGAGCCCGCCGTCGACCGGTTCCTCGACGGCGGCGGCCGGCCTGCGCCGGGTGTTCCTGGACCTGCCCATCCTCCTATTTTCGCAGGTGCCGGAGAGGAGCACGGCAGCGGCAGCCGTCCGCCGGTGCTCAGGGCAGCGGCGGGCGGTGCCGGCGCGTGCGCCTCCTCAGCAGCACTTGTCCGCCGCCTCGATCACCCGTGCCGCCTCCCCCAGGGCCCGGCGCAGGATCGCCGGGTCCGTGGCGAGGTCGGCCTCGCCGGGAGGCAGCAGCCAGTCCGAGCCGGCCACCGGCGGCCCGGGGTCCAGCCGCAGTCCGCGCCCGTCCGTCTCGGTGCAGGTGCTGCCCGGCACGTCCCAGCCGGCCGCCGTACCGGCCGGCACCAGGAAGCCGAGGGTGCCGCAGTCGTCGTCGTGCAGGACGGGTCCCACGGCCTCCGCGGCACCGCGCCGCAGGATGTCGACCGCCTCCAGCCCCTGCCGGGCCGGTACCGTCACGAGGTCGCATGCCGGGTCGTCCGCGGCGGGCGCGGACGACGACGGCGGCGTACAAGGTTCGTTGCTCTGGCTGGTCTCCATGCCGGCCTCCACACAGCCCTGTTGCGGTCCACGGGGTACAACGCGCGAACGCGTCAACGGCTACGGCCCAAGTGCGCCGCAAAGGATGGCACTTCTTGGCAGATCGCGCGTGAGATATCCGATTTGTGGTCAAACACCGCGTGGCGGACCCCGCACAGCAGGTACGTTCATGCCCGCCGGAACCAGCGCGTCACTCGGGCGGTCCGTCCCGGAACCGCCCCGAACCGCCCCGGTCCCGGCACGGTTCGACGGTTCGCACGAGAGGACCCGGCCATGGCGTCGTCAACGGCGACCTCGTCACAGCCCGACCGGCCGCCCCGGCCGAACCTCGCCTTCCGGCGGCTGCGGGGCGTGCGCTCCCCGGCCGAGTTCGCCGCGCTGGTACGACGGGCCGCGCGTGAGATCGGCGAGCGGGTGAGCTGTGACGCGCGCTACATCGGCCGCGTCGAGGCGGGCGAGATCCGCTGCCCCAACTACGCCTACGAACGGGTGTTCCTGCACATGTTCCCCGGCCGCACGCTCACCGACCTGGGCTTCGTGCCCCGTTCGTCCGTCCGCGGCCGGGCGGCGCGCACGGCCCCGGCGGCGCCGCGCGGACCCGCCCCGGGACAGGCGCCCGGTGAGTCGCCGGGGCCCGTCGAGCCGTACGACACGCAGGAAACCTGGCAGAACGAACCCCCGAACCCCGAGGAGAGCGACGTGCTGCGTCGCGCATTCATGACCGGCTCAGGCGCCGCGGCGGCCGCCGCCGGCCTGGTCCCGCTGGGACTGACCACCTCCGCTGCGGCGGACGTCCCGGCTCGGCGCGCCGGGACGTCCGAGGCGATGGCCCTGGAGGAGGCCGTCCGCCGCATCCGGCTGCTCGACGACCGGCACGGCGCGGACGGCCTGTACCGGCGCGCGGCGGCCCCGCTGCGCGCCGCCTACGCACTGCTCGACGCCGGTGCCACCCGGCAGACCACCGCCGACCGGCTGCACGCGGGCGCCGGGGAACTCGCCATCTCCGTCGGCTGGCTGGCCCATGACTCCGGCCGCTTCGACGACGCGCGCTCGCACTACGCCGAGGCGCTGGCCACCGCCCGGATGACCGGGGACCCGGGGCTGGAGGCGCACGCCTTCTGCAACACCGCGTTCCTCGCCCGGGACGCGGGCCGCCCCCGGGAGGCGGTCCGGGCCGCGCAGGCCGCGCAGCGCGCCGCGCGACCGCTCGGCTCGGCCCGGCTGTCGTCCCTGCTGGCGCTGCGCGAGGCGGGCGGCTGGGCGGGGCTCGCCGACCGCACCGGCTGCGAGCGGGCGCTGGGCCGCGCGCAGGCCCTGTTCGCGCGGGGCCGTGCGGACGCCGACCCGGAGTGGATGAGCTTCTACGGCGAGGCCGAGCTGGCGGGACTGGAGGCGCAGTGCTGGTCCACGCTGGGCGACTGGCGGCGGGCGGCCCGGCAGGCGCGGCGCGCCACGCGGTTGCAGGACCCGCACTTCACCCGCAACATCGCGCTCTACACCGCCGAGCTGGCCGACGACCTCGCCCGCGAGGGCCGTCCCGACGAGGCGGCGGAGGCCGGGCTGCGGGTGCTCGCGCTGCTGGACCAGGTCCAGTCCTCCCGCGTCCAGGGGATGCTGGCCGGGACGGCACGGGTACTGCTGCCGCACCGGCGGGCGTCGGGGGTGTCGGAGTTCCTGGACCGCCACGCGTCGTACAAGGGGCCGAAGCCGCAACGGGCCGGAGGGCCGGCGTAGGCGCCGATCCGCGAGCGGGACACGGCGCGGCGCACCCGCGCCCCGCCAGGACCCACCCGCCGGAGCCGCACACCCGCGCCGCCCCGCGGCCCCGGACAGGTCACCGGCCCACGGCCGGAACACGCCCCGTCGCCCGCGCACGCCCGGCCCGGCAGGACCCACCCGCCGGAGCCGCGCACCCGCGCCGCCCCGGCGCGGATCACCCGGTCACCCGGCACCCGGCACCCGTGCCCCGCTCACCCGCTCAGGTGCCCCACGTCGTTCCAGTTCTCGATGGCCGGCTCGCCGTACGCCCAGCCCAGGACGGACAGGGACGTGGGGTTCAGACGGATGCGGGCCGCGAAGTCCAGCGGCAGCCCGAGCCACCGGGCCCCGATCGAGCGCAGGATGTGCCCGTGGGCGAAGACCAGCACGTCGCGGTCGGCCGAGCGCGCCCAGGCGACCACCTCGTCCGCGCGCGCGGTGACCTCGGCGACGGACTCGCCCCGCGGGACCCCGTCCCGCCAGATCAGCCAGCCCGGCCGGACCGCCTGGATCTCGGCCGGGGTCATGCCCTCGTACGCGCCGTAGTCCCACTCCATGAGCGTGTCCCAGCGCTCGGCCCGCTCGCCGAACCCGGCGAGTTCGCACGTCTCGCGCGCGCGGGAGAGCGGGCTGGTGCGTATCTCCGCGTCCGCCAGCCCGTCCAGCGGAGCGCGGTGCAGCCGCTCGCCGAGCAGCTTGGCCCCGTGCCGGCCCTCCTCCAGCAACGGCACATCGGTCCTGCCGGTGTGCTTGCCGGACAGCGACCAGGCCGTCTGTCCGTGCCGGGCCAGCAGGATGCGCGGTGCCATG
The DNA here is from genome assembly GCF_033366695.1 of Streptomyces sp. SCL15-4. Taxonomy (NCBI): domain Bacteria; kingdom Bacillati; phylum Actinomycetota; class Actinomycetes; order Kitasatosporales; family Streptomycetaceae; genus Streptomyces; species Streptomyces sp. SCL15-4. The sequence goes on along the minus strand of NZ_JAOBTQ010000001.1, from coordinate 5,344,822 downwards.
GGAGACCTCTCCGGACGGGGTGACGCCCCGGGACGCCACGGAATCTGCGAGTGTTTTCGGTCCCTCCATCATCGCTCACCGCGCGGACAGGCAACCCTGCGGGCGGTCCCGGCGTCTTCCAGTGCCGGACGCCTGCCAGGCGTGTCCGACGGGCCCCTGATGGGCGCGGTGGGGACACCGTAAAGTGGCACGGTCGCCCGCCGGGGCGCAGCGCACACAGCAGAAGGGGGAGGGCGATCGGATTGCCGCAGACCGAGACACCGGGCACCGAGGTGGCCCTCCGTTCCCGGCCGCGCTGGTGGACCGAGCTGCCGCTGATCCTGCTGGTCTACGGCTGCTACTCGGCCGGCCGGCTCCTCGCGCGCGGTGACGTCGCCGGCGCCGTCGACCACGGCCTGGCGATCCTGCGCATCGAGAAGGCCCTGCACCTCAACGCCGAGCACCCGCTGAACCGGCTGTTCACCCACGAGGCGTGGCTCGGGGTGCCGGCCGACTTCTGGTACGCCTCGCTGCACTACCTGGTCACGCCCGCCGTCCTGGTGTGGCTCTTCCGCGCGCGGGCCGCGCACTACCGGGCGGCCCGCACCTGGCTGCTCGCGTCCACCTTCATCGGCCTGATCGGCTTCACCCTGCTGCCGACCTGCCCGCCCCGGCTGCTCGACGCCGGCCACGGCTTCGTGGACACCATGGCGCAGTACAGCTCGTACGGCTGGTGGGGCGGCGAGGCCAGCGCCCCGCGCGGCATGGGCGGCATGACCAACCAGTACGCGGCGATGCCGAGCCTGCACGTGGGCTGGGCGCTGTGGTGCGGGGTGATGCTGTGGCGCCACGGCGGCACGCGCCTGACGAAGGTCCTCGGGGTCGCCTACCCGCTGCTGACCGCGATCGTGGTCATGGGCACCGCCAACCACTACTTCCTGGACGCGGTCGCCGGTGTCGCCGTGATGGGCGCCGGTCTCCTGCTGGCACCGGCCCTGATGCGGGCCGTGGACCGGGTCCGCACCCGGCCGGCGCGCCCCGTCGCACCGGCCGCGACGGGCACGGGCTCCCCGATTGTCGGTGCCGGATGCCAGACTTCGGCGGGTGAGCGAATTCCACGGCAGCGCGAGTCGCGGCTCGACCCCGCGGCCGGACCGGACGCCCCCGCCGCCGACGCGGGCGAAGGGACTCCGGCACCGGCTCGCTGAGCTGCGCGGTCCCGGCACCCCGGCCAAGGCCCTGGACGCGCGCGCCCTCGCGGCGCTCGCCGCGAACCCGGGGTGTGCCCGGCGGGCGGTCCTGGACGGCGCCGGGGTGGACAAGGCCCGGCTGGCGACCGCGCTGGGCGCGCCGTCCGGTTTCGGGCAGTCGCAGTTCGCGCTGACCAGAGGCAACGCGTTCGAGGCGCGGGTGAAGGCGGACGGCGGCGCGGAGCTGCTGCGGCTGGCGCACGCCCGGCTCGACCCGGGGGCCGAGCCGCCCGCCGGCGCGGCCGTGCCCGACCTGGCCGCGCACGGCCCCGAGGGGCGTACGGCGCGTACGGCGCTGGCGCTGCGCGAGGCCACGCGCGCGGGCGGCTGGACGCTGCTGGACCATCCGATGCTCGCCCTGGACGTGGCGGGTTCGCTCGCCTTCCTGGAGCCGGACGCGGTGGTGGTGCACCCGGACGGCAGCTGGTCGGTGGTGGAGATCAAGTCCTTCCCGATGGTGGACGGCGCCGCGGACCCGGCGAAGGTGGGCGCGGCGGCCCGGCAGGCGGCGGTGTACGTGCTGGCGCTGGAGGAGGTCGCCGCCCGTCTCGACCCCGTGCCCGAGGTGCGCCACCGGGTGCTGCTGGTGTGCCCGAGGGACTTCTCCAACCTGCCCGCGGGCTCCGCCGTGGACGTGCGCAGGCAGCGTGCGGTCACCGCGCGCCAGCTCGCCCGGCTCACCCGGATCGAGGAGATCACCGAGACGCTGCCCGAGAACACCTGCTTCGCGCCCGACCGGCCCGCCGAGGAGCTGACGGCGGCCGTGGAGGCGGTGCCGGCGGCCTACGCCCCGGAGTGCCTGTCCACCTGCGAACTGGCCTTCCACTGCCGGGACCGGGCCCGGGAGACCGGCGCGGTCACCCGCCTCGGCCGGCCCCTGCGGGCCGAGCTGGGCGGCCTGGCCACCGTGGCGGAGGTGCTGTCCGCCGCCCGCGGCGCGAGCGGCGAGGCGGCCGACCCGGCGGTGGCGGCCCTGCGGCGCGCGGCGGCCCTGCGCGCGGAGGCCCTGCGGACGGCCGCCGAGACGGCGGCGGCGCGGGCGGAGGCGCTCCGGGCGGCCGGCGCGTCACCGGAGAACGCCGGGGAGGTGACCGCGTGTCCCTGATCACCGCCCTCGCCCGGCTGGAGGCCGTCGACAGCGGCCGGGCCCAGCCGGTGGCGACGGTCCGGCACCGGCACCTGTCCGGCCGTCCGCTGGTGTTCGTGCCGCTGACCACCGCCGGCGAGACCGGCGCCCCGCTCGGGGCGCTGGTCGGCACCGACCGGGACGCGCCCCGGCTGCTGGTCGTACCGCAGCCCCGGGACCGCGATCTGCGCTTCGCGTTCCTCGCCGACCTGGCCGACATCGTGCTGCCGTACCTGGAGTCGTACGCGGACGCCGTGGAGGCGGCCGAGCGCACCGAGACCGACCCGGAGACCGGCAAGCGGGTCAAGGTGGCGGCCGAACTGTGCGCCGACGCCCCCCAGCTGATCGTGCCGAGCCGCACCGGCCTGGACTTCGTACGGCTGCTGGGCCGCTCGATGCGGTTCCGGCGCACCGCCGACCAGGACCCGGACGCGCCCTATCCGGCGCCGCCGCGGGTGCCGCTGCTCGGCCGCTGGCTGACCCATTACGGCGAGCGGTCCCGGGTCCCCGGCTCGTCGCTGCTGCTGGCCCTGACCGAGGTGCTGTCCCGGCACTGGGCGACCGGCCAGTCCGGGCTGGAGGACGAGCACCTGGGCGCGCTGCTCGCCTGGATCGACCCTCCGGCGGAGGCGTCCGGCGCCGAGGCCGCCCGCCGGGCCGAACTCGCCCGGGACGCCGACGGCCAGCTGCTGTGCCCGCCGGCCGGTCCCGCCACCGACCCGGCGTTCGACAACCGGCTGCTGGCCCCGGCGATCGAGCGTTACGACCGGGCGCGGACCGCGCTGGCCGCCGCCGAGGACCCGCTGGAGGCCGACGCCCGGCTGGCCGCGCTCACCCGGACCGAGCGGGAGATCCGCGACCTGGTGGAGAGCCGTACCCGGCCCACCTGGGACGCGGTGTGGCGGGGCCTGGACCTGCTGCGGGCGCTGCCGGCGGGCGCGCACGTGGAGGGTCGCTGGCTCAGGGACCGCTGGTCGTTCACGGCGCACCGGGACCGGGTGCGGGCCGGCGAGCCGCCGCAGCCGCGCCGGGACGACGCGGTGACGGCGGCGAACAAGCTGGCCACGCGGGAGCGGGAGCAGGCCCGGCTGGAGGCGCAGGAGGCGCTGGACGATCCGCTGGTGATGGCCGGGCGGCGGCTGGCCGGAGAGGCGTTCGCGGGCGAGGTGACCGATGTGGTGATGGCGTACGGCGAGGGCAGGCGGCCGAGCCCGCGCCCGCTGGTGACGGTCCGCACGGACGACCGGCCGCACCTGGCGGAGCGGGCGCGGGTGTACCGCTCGCTGGACGGCAGGCCGCAGTCGGCGGAGTTCGTCGGGTCCGAGGCCGACGGCGTGCTGACCCTGCGCGTCCTGGACCGGATGGGTCGGGGCAAGGAGCCCGAGCCCGGTTCGGTGCCGGAGAAGGGCGACCGGGTGTGCTTCACGCTGTTCGAGCACGAGCAGCGCGGCGGCGCGAAGCTGCCCGACCCGGAGGAGACCCCGTGGACGCACGGCGGCCCGCCGGGCGAGGCGGCGCCGGAAGCCCCCGATCCCGTCACCGAGGAGGACGTGTTGTGACCACCGTCGACGTCGATCCCGGCACCGCGGCCGGCCGCGCCACCGAGGCGATCCTGCACGACACGCTGCACGGCACCGAACGGGGTGTGGTGGTGGACTCCCCGCCGGGCGCCGGCAAGTCGACGCTGGTGGTCCGCGCGGCCCTGGAACTCGCCGCGGCGGGCCGCCCGCTGATGGTGGTGGCGCAGACGAACGCCCAGGTCGACGACCTGGTCCTGCGCCTGGCCGAGAAGAACCCGGAGCTGCCCGTCGGACGGCTGCACAGCAGCGACGCCGACGCCTACGACAAGGCGCTGGACGATCTGCCGCAGGTGCGTACGTCGGCGAAGGCGGCCGAGCTGACCGGACTGCCGGTCGTGCTGTCCACCGCCGCGAAGTGGGCGCACGTGAAGGTGGACGAGCCGTGGCGGCACGCGATCGTGGACGAGGCGTACCAGATGCGCTCCGACTCCCTGCTCGCCGTGGCCGGCCTGTTCGAACGGGCGCTGTTCGTCGGCGACCCGGGCCAGCTCGATCCGTTCTCCATCGTGGCCGGTGAGCAGTGGGCGGGCCTGTCGTACGATCCGTCGGCGTCGGCGGTCACCACGCTGCTGGCGCACAACCCGGGCCTGCCCCAGCACCGGCTGCCGGTCTCCTGGCGGCTGCCGGCCTCGGCGGCGCCGCTGGTCTCGGACGCGTTCTACCCGTACACGCCGTTCCGCAGCGGCACGGCCCACGGCGACCGCCGGCTCGCCTTCGCCGTGCCCTCGGACGGCTCCGGACCGGACCGGGTGATCGACGAGGCCGCGGAGTCCGGCTGGGGCCTGCTGGAGCTGCCCGCCCGGCACACTCCGCGCACGGACCCGGAGGCGGTGCGGGCGGTGGCGATGGTGGTCCGCCGCCTCCTGGACCGGGGCGGCGCGGCGACCTCGGAACGCTCCCCGGACCCCACGCCGCTGACCGCCGGCCGCGTCGCCGTGGGCACGGCCCACCGCGACCAGGCGGCGGCGGTCCGGGCGGCCCTGGCCGAGCTGGGCGTCCGGGACGTCACGGTCGACACCGCGAACCGGCTCCAGGGCCGGGAGTACGACGTGACGGTCGTCCTGCACCCGCTCTCCGGCCGCCCCGACGCCACGGCGTTCCACCTGGAGACGGGCCGCCTGTGCGTCCTGGCCTCCCGGCACCGCCACGCCTGCATCATGGTCTGCCGGGCCGGCGTCCCCGCCCTCCTGGACGACTACCCGGCCACGGAACCGGTCCGGCTGGGCACGCTGGTGAAGTTTCCCGACGGCTGGGAGGCCAACCACGCGGTGCTGTCCCACCTGGCCGAACACCGGGTGGTCTGGCGGCCCTGAGGGAAGGCGTGCCCGGGCGGAATAAACGGGGACCTTCTCCTGTTAGGGCCCCGAGGACAGCGCAGCGCTCGGAGACAGGAGGCCATACCGTGGCGGCAGACGAGGTAGACGAGATCAGGGGTGTCAGGCGCGGCGACGCACCCGTGCCCCTCTCCGTGCTGGACCTGGCGACGGTCGGCGCGGGCAGTACCGCCACCGACGCCCTGCGCACCAGTGTCGCGCTCGCCCGGCTCACGGAGTCCCGCGGCTTCCACCGGTACTGGGTCGCCGAGCACCACTCCATGCCCGGCGTGGCCTCCTCCTCCCCCGCCGTGATCCTCGCCCACCTCGCCGCCCACACCGACCGCATCCGGCTCGGCTCGGGCGGTGTCATGCTGCCCAACCACGCCCCGCTGGTGATCGCGGAGCAGTTCGGCACGCTGGAGGCGCTCGCGCCGGGCCGGATCGACCTCGGGCTCGGCCGGGCGCCGGGCACGGACGGCGCCACCGCCGCGGCCCTGCGCCGCAGCGACACCCTGAACGAGGGCGCCGACGACTTCCCGCAGCAGCTCGCCGAGCTGACCCGGTTCCTGGACGACGATTTCCCGGACGGGCACCCGTACCGGCGCATCCACGCGATCCCGGGTCCCGTGCAGGGCACCTCGCCCGGCGGGGTGCAGTCCCCGCACCGGCCGCCCGTCTGGCTGCTCGGGTCCTCCGGGTTCAGCGCCCGGCTGGCCGGTCTGCTCGGTCTGCCGTTCGCGTTCGCGCACCACTTCTCCGCGCAGAACACCATCCCGGCGCTGGACCTGTACCGGGAGACCTTCAGGCCGTCCGCCGTCCTGGCCGAGCCGTACGCCCTCATCGGCGTCTCCGCGCTCGCCACGGACGACGAGCGCGAGGCCCGCCGGCAGACCCGGGCGATGGCGCTGAACATGCTCCGGCTGCGCACCGGCCGGCCGGGCCTGTTCCCCGACCCGGCGGAGGCCGAGGGGTACGAACTCGGCGCGATGGAGGAGGAGTTCATCACCTCCTGGACGGCGAACGTCGTGCACGGCACGGCGGACGAGGTCCGCGTCGGCCTGGACGGCCTGCGCAAGCGCACCGGCGCCGACGAGCTGATGCTCACCTCGCACGCGCACCGCGGCGAGGTGCGGCTGCGCTCCTACGAACTGATCGCGGACGCCTACGGATTGCCGACCGCGTAGGTCCGCGCCCCGAGCAGCTCGGAGATACGATCCGGCGGCACCGGGCGGGAGTACAGCCAGCCCTGCCCGGTGTCGCAGCCGATCCGGCGCAGCCGGCTGGCCTGGGCCGAGGTCTCCACGCACTCCGCGGTGACCGTGAGGCCGAGCCGGTGGGCGAGCTGGATCATCGCCTCCACGACGACCTCGTCGGCCGGGTTCGGCATGGCGTCCCTGGCGGCCTCCTCGTACTGGAAGCCCCGGACGAAGGAGCCGTCCAGCTTCAGCGTGGAGACCGGAAGACGGCTCAGGTAGGCGAGGTTGGAGTAGCCGGTGCCGAAGTCGTCGATGGCGATGCGCACCCCCATGTCGCTGAGCGCCTGCAGGGCCTGGAGCGGGCGGCCCGCCGAGCCCATCACCGCGGACTCGGTCAGCTCCAGCTGGAGCAGGTGCGGCGCGAGCCCGGTCTCGGCGAGGGTCGAGGCGACGTCGGCCACCAGGTCGGAGTCCCACACCTGCCGCACGGCCACGTTGACGCTGACGAAGATGGGCGGTTCGCCGGGACGGTCGAGCTGCCAGCGGCGGGCCTGCCGGCAGGCGGTGGTCAGCGCCCAGCGGCCGAGCTGCACGATCGAGCCGTCCTCCTCGGCCAGTCCGATGAACCGATTCGGCGTGAGCGTGCCGAACTGCGGGTGGTGCCAGCGGATCAGCGCCTCGACGCCGTTGAGCCGGCCGTCCTCCATGGCCACCAGCGGCTGGTACTCGAGGGCGAACTCTCCGCGTTCGATGGCGGGGCGGAGGGTGGAGGACAGGGCCTGCCGGGTCATGCGGTGGGCGTTTCGCTCGGGGTCGAACAGGGTCCAGCGGCCCTTGCCGTCGGCCTTCGCCCAGTACAGCGTCGTATCGGCGGCCTGCATCAGCCCCGTGGCCGTGGTGCCCGCGGCGTGCCGTTCGACGACGCCGATGGACGCGGTCAGCGACAGCCGCTGTCCGGCCAGGTCGAAGGGTTCCTCCAGGGCGCGCAGCGCGGACTCGGCGAGGTCGGCGAGCTGTTCGGTGCCGGTGGAGTCCTCCACCAGCAGGGCGAACTCGTCACCGCCGAGCCGGGCCACCAGGGGGGTGGCGGTGCGGGCGTAGCCGGCCTCGTCGGCGATCCGGGTCAGGCGTTCGGCCACGGCCGAAAGGAGCCGGTCGCCGACGCGGTGGCCGAGGGTGTCGTTGACCGCCTTGAAGCCGTCGAGGTCCAGATAGCACAGGCCGATCCGGCCGGTGCCGCCCTGTTCGTACGGCTCCGCCTCCAGCGCGGCCGTCAGCCGCTCGAAGAACAGCGTGCGGTTGGGCAGCCGGGTCACCGGATCGTGCATCTGCAAGTGCCGTAGCTGCGCCTGGAGTTCGCGGCGGGCGCTGATGTCGGTGACCGACAGCAGGGCGCCGGGCTCGCCGTCGCTCAGCGGGGCCACGGTGATCTGCGCCCACACCGAGTGCCCGCCGGGCTGCTTGAGCCGGCGGGTGCAGCGCAGCCGGGTCTGCCGGCCGTTCAGCACCTCCTGGTAGGCGTGCCGGGTGCGGGGGTCCGCGGCCAGGTCGACGAGGTCGGCGGCGGCCCGCCCGACGACCGTGTCCGCGTCGATGCCGAGCAGCTCGCCGAGGGCGGTGTTGGCGGTGACGACGCGTCCCTCGGGGGCCACGACCGCCATGGCGAGCGGGGCGGTCGCGAAGACACGGTGGTAGGTGGTGTGGTGACTGTCTGTGACGGCTGACCGGTCGAGGTCTGCCGCGGGCGTCGGCCCTTCGGACGTTCCGCTCACCGCTCGCTCCCGCAGTGCACTCGATCTCTGTCCGTGCCGGAAAGTGTGCCGATCATAGAGGCTGGCCCCGGGCCCTTCCAGCCGATGTCCAGTGTCCCGGACGGAGCACAGGTTCTGACAGATCGTTTCTGCCCGCACCTGGGCAGCTTCTTCAGCCCTCCGACAAGTTGTGACGTTCCGTGAATGTTTCGGGATAGCGAGCGCCGGTGCGCGCCGGCGCCCAACGGGGGCGCACTCACCCTTCTGGTGCAGACAAACAGGGCATAAACCAATGAATACCAGCAATCTGGGTGCGGGTCCCGCGAACCACACCCGGAGGTCATGTCCGTGCCCAAGCTGCGCAGCACCGCGGCCGTGTTCACCACGATGTCGGCGCTCGCCGCGACCTCGATCCTCACCGGCCCCTCGGCGGCCGAGCCCTTCTCCACGGCCCCCTGCGCGCTGCACCGCACCGAGGCCCACCACTCGGAGGGCGTGGACACCTGGAACGCCGGCTATCCCCGCCCGGCCGGCACCCTCGACGCACTGCTGGTCTTCCTGTCCTTCCCCGATTCCGCCCCGCGCACCACCCCGGCCGAGCTGACGGCCGACCACTTCCCCGCGACCAGCCGCTTCTACGCGCAGTCCTCCTACGGCAAGACCACCCTGCGCGCGCACCCGCTGAAGCGCTGGCTGCGCATGCCGCGCCCGTCGACGTCGTACGCCATGCGGCGGGACTGGGACGCCGAGGACCGGGCCGCGTATCTGCGCGACGCGTTCGCCGTGGCCGACCGGGAGGTCGACTTCTCGCGCTACCAGGTCGTCTATCTGATCGCCGACCCGGACGCGCCCGGTGTCGACTCGGACGCCACGAAGGTGGTGAACCTCGACACGCCCCTGCGGGCGGACGGCACCGACGTCCGCCGGGTCGTCACCGTCTTCGAGCACCACCCGCCGGACCGACTGGTCCTCGCGCACGAGACGGGCCACGTCTTCGACCTGCCCGACCTCTACCACCGCCCGGCCGACGGCAAGGGCGACTGGGACACCCACGTCGGCGACTGGGACCTGATGGGCAGCCAGTTCGGGCTGGCGCCGGATCTGCTCGGCTGGCACAAGTGGCGGCTGGGCTGGCTGGACCCGCGCCAGGTGGTGTGCGTGCGCGGTGCCGCGCCGGCCCGGCTCACCCTGGAGCCGCTGTCCGCCGGGCCGGGCCCCGCGGGGGCCGCCTTCGGCCTCGGGCACGGCGTCAAACTGGCCGTGGTGCGCACGGGCCCGGACAGCGCCCTCGCCTTCGAGGCGCGCGGCCCGGCCGGTGCCGACCGCGCGGCCTGCCGGCAGGGCATCCTGGTCTACCGGGTGCGCGGCGGCGCCGCGTCCGGCGACGGCCCGGTGCGGGTGGTGGACGCCCACCCGGACACCGAGGCCTGCTGGGAGAACTCGGTCTATCCGCCGCTCGCCGACGCCCCGGTCTTCCTCGGCGAGAGCTTCACCGTGCCCGGGGAGGGCGTCCGGGTGGAGGCGGAGGGGAGGACGGCGTCGGGTGCGTGGACAGTGACGATCACGCCGGGGGTGCGCGGCTGAGGAGCGCGCGGCACGGGATCGTATACGAAGGCAGCGGGCCGAATTCTTTCGAATTCGGCCCGCTGCCTTTTTCGCGTGCGCCGCCAGGGACTCGAACCCCGGACCCGCTGATTAAGAGTCAGCTGCTCTAACCAACTGAGCTAGCGGCGCCTGCTGACGTCGTAGACATTAGCACCCTGGTCGCGATGAGGAGAAATCGACGGCCGGGCGGCGGACCGGGCGGCCCCGACGGCGGCCCAGAGCAGCACCTCCGGGCCCGGCAGCCACGGATGCCGGCCGTCCGGGGCGACCAGCCAGCGGGCGGCGCCGGGGGTGTCGTCGCAGCTCGGCGGGGCCAGGGGCGGCACGGTCACGGCGTCGCCCGGGCCGTGGCACAGCAGCGGCGGCACCGCCCGCGCCCGCCGCGAGCCCCACTCCTCCCAGGCCAGCAGGGAGGGCAGCCGCTGAGCGGTGCCGGGAGCGGCGAAGAGCAGCGTCCGGCCCCGGAACACCGCGACCGGACCCGGCCGCGACCCCGCGCCCCACAGCCGGTCCAGCATGCGGCGCCCGAACACCACCGGGGCACTGACCACGTCGAAGACGGTGCCGCAGGGCAGCACCACCGGGGCGTCCGGGCGCTCCCGCCACAGCGCGAGGGTGCTGCGCGGATGGGCTCCCGCCGAGGCGAGCCAGGCGACGGCGCCGGGGCCGACACAGGTGACGTTCGGGGCACTGGTCGTCATGACAGCCAGGTGTACAGCCTGTCAGTGGGCGGTTCCGCTGTGTTGCGGAAAATCGGGACAGGACGACCGGGAAGGAGTATCTTGCCCGCCCGGCATATGCCCCCGGCCTCCCCCGCGGAGCCCTACAAGGACTCGGCGGACGTCCGCCCCTCGCCCTCCCCGCGCATCAGGTCCCGCCCGAACTCGACCATCTTCCTGGCATAGTCCTCGGTCCACTCCGCCCGTGCGGCGATGTCCGCCGGGGTCAGCCGGTCGAACCGGCGCGGGTCGGCGAGCTGGGCCGCCGCGACGGCCTGGAACTCCACGGCCCGGTCGGCCGCCGCGCGGAACGCCTGGGCCAGCTCCGTGGCCCGGGACAGCAGTTCCCGCGGATCCTCGATCGACTCCAGGTCGAAGAAGTGCTCGGGGTCGCGGGCCGCCTCCGCGGGCTCGAAGAGCAGGGGCGCGGGGCGTAGCCGCGGTTCGTTGCGACGCGGCGTGGGCTCCGCCATGTCTGTCTCCTCCTCGTACGGTTCGACGGCACCGCCTTCGGGTGGGCCACCGTCCATTGTCCCGCGCCCGCGCAAGGGGCCGTACGCCGTACGACGGGGAGACAGGCCCTATGCCTGCACCAGCGGCTCCCGGGTGAACAGGCTGCCCAGGGTCGGCGCGTTCACCCGGCGGTCCGCCAGCCTGAGCCCTTCCCAGACCGTGACCTGGCTGGCGGTGAGGACCGGCTTGGAGAGGGCCTTCTCCAGCAGGCCCAGGTGGGCGGCGGTGTGCAGGGCGGTGTCCGGCAGCAGGACGGCCTGGGCGTCGGGGGTGTCGGCCGCGCGCGCCAGCGTGAGCACGTCCTCCTCGTCCCAGGCGGCGACCTCGGCCGGAGAGGCGGCCCCCGAGGAGCGCAGGCCGGTCACCTCCAGGCCGCCGGCCCGCAGGAAGTCCGCGAACGGCCCGGTGACGTCCTCGGGCCAGGCCGTGCCGACGGCGACCCGGCGTACGCCCATCTCCAGGGCCGCGTGGACGAAGCCGAAGGAGGTGGCGGAGGCCGGCATCCCGGCCAGCCGGGCGAGGGTCCGCACCTGTTCCTGGGCGCCGTCCCAGCCGTGCGTGAAGCCGCCGGTGCCCGCCCACACCACGGTCTCGACCCCGGCCAGCCGCAGCGCCTCGACTCCCTCGGCGAGCAACTCGGCGGAGCCCGGCTCGCGCGGCGCGGCCACCCGGTGCGTGTCCTCGCCGGGGCCGGTGTGGACGAGGTCCACCCGGATGTCGCTGCCCAGGAGCTGCTCGATGCGTGGGTAGTCGTCCTCGGCGGAGTGGCCCGGGTAGAGGAGTCCGAGTGCGGTCATGTCCAGCCTTCCTGATGGTTTCCGGCAGTGCGGGCCGCCCCCGGGCAGCCGTGCCCGGCAGGGGCCCACCCGTTCCGGGTACCCCGTCGGCGCGGCGCCGCCCACACCCGCGCACGGCCGTGTTGACGGCGCCGGGTTCCGGTGCGAGCGTGGTCGGTCCGTGCCCGGTCCGCGCGGGTCAGACCTTCGGGAGCCGCCCCGCATGACGCCGTCGCCGCCCACCGTGCTGGTTCTCGACGCCGATCCGCCGCCCCGGCTCGGCCGGCTCACCGGACGTGCCCGGATCGTGCGCACGGACGCGGCGCGTCTGGCGCAGCGGCTGCCGGCCGCGGATGTGCTGCTGGTGTGGGACTTCACCTCGCACGCGGTGCGCGAGGCATGGCCGGGCGGCGGTCCGCGGCCGCGCTGGGTGCACACGGCGAGCGCCGGCGTGGACCATCTGATGTGCCCGGAGCTGACCGCGTCCGGGACGGTGGTGACCAACGCGCGCGGGATCTTCGAGCAGCCGGTGGCCGAGTACGTGGCGGCCCTGGTGCTGGCGGTCGCCAAGGACCTGCCGCGCACCCTGGCCGACCAGCGGGAGCGGACCTGGCGGCACCGGGAGACCCGGCGGGTGGCGGGCACGCACGCGTGCGTGGTCGGCTCGGGCCCGGTCGGGCGGGCCATAGTGCGGGCGCTGAAGGCGCTGGGGGTGACGACGGCGCTGGTCGGGCGGAGGCCGCGGACCGGGATACACGGCCCGGACGACCTGGACCGGCTGATCTCCCGCGCGGACTGGGTGATCGCGGCGGCTCCGCTGACCGACCGGACGTACCGCATGTTCGACACGCGCCGGTTCGGAGTGATGCAGCCCTCGGCGTTCTTCGTGAACGTCGGCCGGGGCGCGCTGGTGGACGAGGAGGCCCTCGCCCGGGCGCTCCGCAGTCGCTGGATCGCGGGCGCGGCGCTGGACGGGTTCGCCGCCGAACCGCTGCCCGGGGACAGCCCGCTGTGGGAGCTGCCGGGGCTGATCGTGTCCCCGCACATGAGCGGGGACACCTTCGGGTGGCGTGACGAACTGAGCGCGCAGTTCGTGGAGTTGTACGAGCGGTGGGCGGCGGGCAGGACCCTGCCGAACGTGGTCGACAAGACGCGCGGTTACGTGCCCGGTCACTGACGGGCCCCGGCACCGGACCTTTGGAGGGCGGCCCGGCGGAGGTGTGCGGGCAGGCGCGGGAGCGGGCACGGCGGGCCCGCCGGCGGCGCGGGACGAGGGCCAACGGGCGTGACCCGCGCGGCACATCGCCCGGTCCGGGCGAGACGGTGACGAATCGCCCGGCCGGGAAAACCGGGGTGCATAGCCCGATTGCGTCTGGGTAGCCGCGCCGCCATGGCTGCACCACGTGGGATTGACGCACACACCATACGGCCGGAACGCAGGCACACCCGGCGCTCCGTGCTCGCGGGCCTCGCGGCGTTCGGCGCGCTGGGCGCGGCGGGCTGTACGCGGGTGGCGTCGGCGTCCGGCACGGACGGCGGCGATCTGCTTCAGCGGCTGCGCGCCCAGGGTGTCGTCCGGCTCGGCATCGCCGGCGAGATCCCCTTCGGGTACATCGACCGGGACGGCAAGCTCACCGGCGAGGCGCCCGAGCTGGCCAAGGTGATCTTCAAGCGGCTCGGGGTGGACCGGGTGCAGCCGGTGCCGACCGAGTTCGGCTCGCTGATCCCGGGACTGCACGCGCAGCAGTTCGACGTGGTGGCCGCCGGGATGTACGTCACCCCGGACCGCTGCGAGCAGGTGATCTTCGCGGACCCCGATTACCAGATGCCGGACGCCTTCGTCGTCCGCAAGGGCAATCCGCTCGGGCTGCGCACCTACGCGGACGCGCTGCGCCGGCACGCGAAGATCGCCACCGGGACCGGGTACGCGCAGATCCAGCACGCCGTGGAGGCGGGCTTCGAGGAGGGCGACCTGGTCATCGTCCCGGACCAGGTGGCCGGGCTGAACGCGGTGGAGTCCGGGCGGGTCGACCTGTTCGCGGCCACGGCCGTCACCGCGCGGCTGGTCGCGCGGGGCTCCGCCAAGGCCGAGTCGACCAGGCCGTTCGTCGCGCTCGTGGACGGCAGACCCAAGGCCGACGGCGGCGCGTTCGCGTTCCGGCCGGCCGAGACCCGGCTGCGGGACGCCTTCAACGCCGAGCTGCACAAGCTGCGCGCGAGCGGGGAGCTGTACCGGATCATGCGGCCCTTCGGCTTCACCAAGGCGGAGATGACGACCCTGACCGCGAAGGAGCTGTGCCGCCGATGACCGCGGGACTGTGGAAAATCGTCCTCCAGGGAGTGGGCGTCACCCTCCAGTTGCTGGTGTACAGCGCGCTGCTGGCCGCCGTGGTGTCCTTCGTGGCCGGCGCCGCGCGCACCCACCGGTCGCGGCTGGTCCGCTTCGTCGCGGGCCTGTACACCGAGGTGTTCCGGGGCATCTCGGCGCTGGTGATGATCTTCTGGGTGTTCTTCGTGCTGCCGGTCGCCTTCGGCTGGCAGCTGGTGCCGATGTGGGCGGGCACGCTCGCGCTGGGCCTGACCTACGGCGCGTACGGCGCGGAGATCGTGCGCGGCGCGCTGGTGGCGGTGGACCCGGCGCAGCGCGAGGGCGGGATCGCGCTCGGCTTCTCGCCCTGGCAGCGGCTGCGGCTGGTGCTGCTGCCGCAGGCGGTGCCGGAGATGATCCCGTCCTTCTCCAATCTGCTGGTCGAGCTGCTCAAGGGCACCGCGCTGGTGTCCATCACCGGCATGGGCGACCTGGCGTTCAGCGGCAACCTGGTCCGGCTCGCCCTCCAGCAGAGCGGCCAGATCTACGGGTATCTGCTGCTCATCTACTTCGTGATCGCGTTCCTGCTCACCCGCGGCATGCGCGGCCTGGAGCGCCGGCTGAAGGCGGGGGTGGCCCGATGACCTGGGACTGGGGAGCCGTCGCCGACTTCCTGCCGTACTTCGGCAAGGGGCTCGTCGTCACCTTGGAGGCGCTGGCCCTGGGGTCGCTGATCTCGTTCGCGCTGGGCCTGGTGTGGACCCTGCTGACGCGGGTGCCGACCCGGTGGGTGCGCTGGCCGGTGGGGGTCTTCACGGAGTTCGTGCGGGACACCCCGCTGCTGGTGCAGCTGTTCTTCCTGTTCTACGTGCTGCCCGAGACGGGAGTGGCCCTGTCCCCGCTGACCACCGGGGTCCTCGGGCTCGGGCTGCACTACTCGACGTACACGATGCAGGTCTACCGGGCCGGCATCGAGGCGGTGCCGGCGGGTCAGTGGGAGGCCGCGACCGCGCTGAGCCTGCCGGTGCGGCGCACCTGGACGGCGGTGGTGCTGCCGCAGGCGCTGCGCCGGGTGGTGCCGCCGCTCGGCAACTACGTCATCGCGATGCTGAAGGACACGCCGATGCTGATGACGATCGGCGTGCTGGAGCTGCTGGGCCGGGCGCGGCTCGTCTCGCAGCAGCACTTCCAGTTCACCGAGCCGCTGACGGTGATCGGCGTCGCCTTCGTCGTCGTGTCGTATCTGGCCTCCCTTCTTCTGCGCACCCTGGAGCGACGCCTTGTCCGTTGAGACCCGCAAGCAGCCGGCCGCGACCGGCACCGCCCCGACCGAGCTGATCCGCCTGGAAGGCGTGACGAAACGATTCGGCGAGCACACCGTCCTGGACGGGCTGGACCTGTCCGTGGACGCCGGCCGGCACGTCACCCTGATCGGGCCCTCCGGTTCCGGCAAGACCACGATCCTCAGGCTGCTGATGACCCTCGCCAAGCCGGACGAGGGCACCATCACCGTGGCCGGGCAGCGGCTGTTCCCGGCGCCGGAGAAGCAGGTCCGGGAGGTCCGCAAGAAGATCGGGATGGTGTTCCAGCAGTTCAACCTGTTCCCGAACATGTCGGTGCTGCGCAACCTCACCGAGGCGCCGGTCCGGGTGCTCGGGCTGCCGAAGGACGAGGCCGAGGCGCGGGCGCGGGAGCTGCTGGACCTGGTGGGCCTGGCCGACAAGTGCGACGCGAAGCCGACCCGGCTCTCGGGCGGGCAGCAGCAGCGGGTGGCGATCGCCCGGGCGCTGGCCATGCGGCCGCAGGTGCTGCTGCTGGACGAGGTGACCTCCGCGCTCGACCCGGAGCTGGTCGCGGGCGTGCTGGACCTGCTGCGGGACATCGCGCGCAGCACCGACATCACGATGCTGTGCGTGACCCACGAGATGGGCTTCGCCCGGGACATCTCCGACCAGGTGCTGATGTTCGACGGGGGCCGGGTCATCGAGGCCGGCCCGCCGGAGCAGATCTTCGGCGACCCGGAGCGGGAGCGGACGCGGGAGTTCGTCAGCGCGGTCCGGTGAGCGGCGGGAGCCACCGGCGGACACCGGCGAGGTCCCCGAAACGGAACATGACCTCGGCATATGCCGGTGGATCTCCGGCCGGTGGGAGCGCGCACACCGAGGGCGCAATCTCGCCAACACCCCCTTCCCCGGGCCCCGTCCGCGGCTATCGTGGACACGATCCGACCCGGATCGCGGCCGAGGGGGACCCATGAGTTTCAAGCCGACCGCCCCGTACCACTGCGCCCAGGAAGCCCTGCGGGTCCTGGAGACCGTCTCCCGGCACCCCGCCGGCGTCACCGGCTCCGAGCTGGCCCGGCGCACCGGCCTGAACCCCGGGCGGCTCACCGGCCTGCTACGGATGCTGCGCCGCGAGGGCTACGTCCAGGAGATCACCGGCGGCGCGTACGTCACCGGGGAGACCCTGCGCCGGCTCGGCTCGGCGCACGACCGGGAGCGGGCCCTGCGCGAGAGGATCCAGCAGAACCTGGACCGGCTGCGCGACTCGGTCGGCGCGGCCGTCTACCTCAGCCGGTACGTGGACGGCGAGGTCCGGGTCACCCAGTACGCCGCCGGCCCGGCCACCCCGGCGGTCAACGAGTGGGTGGACTTCCGCTGCTCCGCGCACGCCACGGCCGTCGGCAAGAGCCTGCTGACCCAGCTGGACCCCGGCGCCCGCCGCGACCACCTCTCCCGGCACAGGATGGCCCGGCTCACCTCGCGCACGATCACCAGCGACAAGCTGCTGCTGTCCCGGCTGGAGTCCCAGCCGCCGTCGGTGCCGGTGCTCGACCTCCAGGAGTACGCGGTCGGCACGGTCTGCGCCGCCGTGCCGGTCACCGCCGGCTCCACGGTCGGCTGTCTGGCCCTGTCGCTGCCGGTGCGGGACGCGCACCGGCTGAAGCGGGCCGCGGACGCCCTGAACCGCAACGCGGCGCCGGTCCTGCTCTCGCTGGCGATCTAGGCCCGTCCGCCTGGTCACGACCACCCTCCGGGACCAGGTAGTATTTTCTTCGTCGCCGGCCGCGGAACGACAAATCCGAGGCGGGCGGGAGTCATGCGCCGCTAGCTCAGTTGGTTAGAGCAGCTGACTCTTAATCAGCGGGTCCGGGGTTCGAGTCCCTGGCGGCGCACCTGTGAAGGGCCCCTCGCCTCGGCGAGGGGCCCTTCGGCGTGCGCTCAGAAGGTGACGTCCGAGCAGGCGTAGAACGCGTTGCCCGTGTCGGCGATCGTCCACACCGAGACGATGACGTGGTGCCCGCTGAGACCGGACGGCAGGGTGCCGCTGTGGCTGAGCGTGGACGGCGGCTGCTGACCGCCGTAGGGCACCGTCAGGAACGGCGTGAGGTTGAGGTCCGAGCGGGCGAGGTTGTGGTCCTGGTTCCAGCCCGGCTTGGTGATGTAGTACCTGAAGTCCGTCGTGGCGTGCCTGGCGGTGAACTGCCAGCGGAAGGCGTACGACTGGCCACCCGTCACCTTCGTGGTGGGCCAGGCCGCGCCGGACGGCGTCCTCGGCGCGCTGAGCTGGGAGAACTGGCCCAGCCCGGCGTTGCAGATCTGGCCGTCGGCGGGTCCGCCGGCCGGGAAGCCCTTGGGGCCCTCGACGCTCTGCGGCTCCCACTGGATCTGGCCGCAGTTGGTCACGGTGCCGTTCTGGCAGAGCTTCTGCCTGCTGATGGGGAGGTCGGTGTAGCCGTGGCCGCTGGCACCGCCGGTGGAGAGCGCGAACGCTCCGGCGGTCACCGCGCCCAGCACGACCGCGGACAACTTGGTCTTGGTGCGCATGCTGCCGCTCCTGGGGAACGTGGGGAGTTCGGTGAGCCGTGCAAGTAGGTCTAGACCAAGTCTCAGATTATGACCGGTAGTTGAACATGTCCATACCAACCGCACAGGCGTTGGCCTCGCCGCTACACCGACTCCCCGCGCCCCGAGCAGAACGCCACCGTCAGGTCCCGGACCAGCACCTTGCGGTCGTAGTCGTCCAGTTCGACCAGACCGCGCGTGGTCAGCCGGGTCACCGTGTCCTCCACCGAGTCCACCACCGAGGTGAGCAGGCCGGCCCGCTGCCGGGCGTCCAGCGCGGCGATCCGGCGCCGGTGCACCGCGGCGGCCACCTCGGGGGCGTAGTCCACCCGGACCGGCTGCACCGAGAACACCTCCACCCCCACCGGCGCGGTCTCCTCCGCCACCAGCCGGGTCAGCGCGTCCCCGGCCGCCGTCGTCCCGCCCCGCACCCCGCCCGCCGGCTCCACCGGCACCCGGGCCAGCGCCGCCTCCACGCACTCGCGCAGGTACGTCTCGTGGTCGTCGATGCCGAGCAGGGCCCGCGCGGTGTCCCGCACCCGCCACACCACCAGCACCACCACCCGCAGCGCCATCCCGTCCGGGTCCACCGCCGGCATCGCCTCGCTGCGCCAGTGCCGCAGCCGCACATCCACCCGGCGGCGCGGCAGCAGCGGATTCACCCACAGCAGCCCGGTGCGCCGCACCGTCCCCCGGTACCGCCCGAACAGGCCCAGCACCCAGGCCCGCCCGGTCCGCCCCCGGGCCAGCCCGCCGAACCCGGCCGCGCCCAGCAGCCCGGCCCCGGCGTACGCGGCCCAGTGGACCAGGCCGGGACCGGGGACCGCGGCCGCCGGGAGCCCGAGCGCCCGGGCCGCCGGCGCGGCAGCAGCCCCGCCCACCAGGTGGTGGCCAGCGCGCCGGCGAGCCCGCAGGCGCCGGCGAGCACCCCGGCCGCCCCGGGCAGCACCCGCGCCGGACGCTCCGCCAGCTCCGGGTCGGTCTCCGGCAGCGGCCGCCGGCGCACCGGCACCGGGCGGCCCGGCCGGGTCCGCTCGCCGGTGCCCTGCCGGCGGGTCACCACCGCCGGTGCGAGCGGTACCCGCACCGGGTCGGGACCGTCCCGGAAGAGCAGGTGGACGGGGATCTCGGTGGTCGCCTCGTTCTGGATCAGCCGGGCCGGCCGGACACCGGCGGCGGCCCCCGGCTGTCCCTCCGACTCGGGCGGGGTGTGGGATGTGGTCGTACTCATGCGTGCTCCAGCCTCCGCGCCAGACGCGTCATGAACAGGGGGTGGACGAGAACGTGCCCGGGCCGGCCGGCGGTCCGGAAGAACTACGGGGGTCAGGCGAACAGCCGGCGCCAGGTCTCCGGGCCCGGATAACCGTCCGCGGCGCCGCCCCGCCAGCCCTGGGCGCGCTGGAACGCCTCCACGGCGCGCCGGTCCGCCTCGCCCCAGTGCGGACCCGGACCGTGGGCGTAGAACCGGCCGTAGCCCCTGCGCACCAGCCGGATGCCGAGCCGGGTGACGTGGTCGTTGACCGCGCCCGGCCGGAAGAAGGCCCGGCCGGGATAGCCGGGCACGCCGTGCGAGACCGGGCCGACGTCCTGGCCCCGGCCGGTGGTCAGCAGCTCCCAGGTGCGCCGGCCGGGCAGCCCGTCGGCGTCGGCGCCGCTCCAGCCCTGGGCCCGCTGGAACGCCTCGGTGGCCCGCCGGTCGGTCTCGCCCCAGACCGGCCCCGGCCCCTTGGGGTAGTAGACGCCTGCGCCGCGGGCGATCAGCATCTCGCCGAGCCGGGTCACATACGCGTTGTCGGCACCCGGCCCGAAGGAGGACGCGCCCGGATAGGGCACCGCGGTCCGGCCCGCCGACTCGGCGCCGGCCGCGCTCTGGGGCAGGCCCTTGTAGCGGTAGGGGACGTACTTGTCGGTGTTGCTCCAGTAGGGATAGGGGGTGGCCTGGCTGCGGGCGTGCGGGGGTGTCTGCTCGTAGACCGTGTAGTACGTGTGCGTGTGGTCCGTCCAGCCGCCGAAGATCACGACGTGGGAGCCCTTCTCCGGGTTGTCGGGGTTGTGGAACAGCAGGATGTCCCCGGGTTGCAGCTCCGCCTTGGTGATCCTCACGCCGAACTGGCCGAGGCTGCCCGTCCACTCGTTGCCGGGCAGGCCCCAGGCCATCGACACATAGCCCGAGCAGTCCTGCCGGTAGCCGTCGGACCAGTAGGCGGTCATGCTGTACGGCACCTTGGCCGTCACCCAGGTCTTGGCCCGCTTGATGATGTCGGTCCGGGTGGTGGCCGGGATCGGCTCGGCGGGGGTCTTCTCGGGGCCGTCCGGCCCGCCGTACAGCGGGCCCCTCGGGCCCTGCGGGGTGACGGGCTCGCCGTCGTCGGGCAGCGCCTCGCGGTGCGGGGCCTGGCCGGGGGCGGCGACGGCGACGGCCGGGGGGACCGCGCCGAGGGCGGCGGAGGCGGCGGCCACGACCACCACACCGCGGACCGCCGGGCGGGCGCGGCCGGAGTGGTGCGGGTGGCGGGACGGCCGCCGGGTGAGGCGGCAGCCGGGGCAGGGACAGTCGCTCGCGGGGCCGACTTCCTCGAACATCGGAGCGGTCATGCGATCTGCCTCACATTCGGGGTGATGTGTCCGCGCGTGCACACGTTGATCAGTTTCCCAACCGCCTTGGAATCGCGCATTCTGACGGTCCGAATGATGTACGCGGGGCCGCCGGACGACGTACGGGCCACCCGGGCGTGGTCCGGAGCACCCCGGGAGGTCGGGTAGAGTTTTCCTCGTCAGCAGGCGCCGCTAGCTCAGTTGGTTAGAGCAGCTGACTCTTAATCAGCGGGTCCGGGGTTCGAGTCCCTGGCGGCGCACCGACCGGAAAGCCCCTCGCGCGAGCGGGGGGCTTTTCGTCTGCCCCGGCACCCGAATGGCCGGATACGCTCTGGCCATGGCAGCCCGGGACCTTCAGGAGCGGATCAAGAAGCTGATCGTGGACCGGCGGCTGCCCTCGGGTGCCCCGCTGCCCACCGAGCCGGAGCTGATGCGGCTGCTCGGTGCGAGCCGGAACTCGGTGCGGGAGGCCCTGAAGGCGCTCCAGGCGATGGGCATCGTGGAGATCCGGCACGGCTTCGGGACGTACGTCGGCTCGATGTCGTTCGCGCCGATGATCGAGGGGCTGGCCTTCCGGACCGTGGCCGGCCACTACCGGGGCGAGGACTCGCTGCTCCAGCTGCTGGAACTGCGCGAGGCCGTGGAGACGGGACTGGTGTCACGGCTGGCCGGGCGGCTGCCCGAGGCGGACCTGGACGAGCTGGACGCGCTCGTGGACCGGATGGAGCGGGAGGCGGCCGAGGGCACCGGACTCGCCGAGACCGACCGCGCCTTTCACGCCACGCTGTACCGCGGACTGGACAACGTGCTGCTCGGCGAGGTGCTGGAGGCCTTCTGGGACGCCTTCCACCGGGTGCAGCGGGACCTGGCGGCGACACCCCGGGATCCCCAGGCCACCTGCCGGCAGCACCGGGAGATCCTGGACGCGGTGCGTTCCGGGGACTCCCTGCGGGCGGAGCGGGCCATAAGAGACCACTTCGGCAACCTCCGCGCCCGCCTGGCCCGGACCCCCACGGTCACCCCCTGACCGCTCACCCGGACACGCCGGTCAGGTACGAGGAGACGACCACGTTCGCCGTGTAGCTGCCGCCGGCCCGGTCGAAGGACCCCCCGCAGGTGATCAGGCGCAGCTCGGCGCGGCCGGGCCGGCGGGGTCCGTAGGCCGCGTGGGCGTCGAAGCCGGCTCGGGGCAGGACGCGGATGTCGTCGACGGTGAACTCGGCGACCTTGCCGTCCGCGCGGACGACCCGGACGGTGTGGCCCGGTTTGAGGGTGCTGAGCCGGTAGAACACGGCGGGCCGGGTCGTGGTGTCGACGTGGCCCACCAGCAGGGCCGCTCCGGCGGCGCCGGGCCCGGGACCGGCGCGGTACCAGCCGACCACGCCCGGCTGGTCGTAGGGCGGCGGGTCGATCGCGCCCCGGGCGTCCAGGCCGCGGGCCACCACCGGGGCCTGCACGTCGAGGGCCGGGATGTCGACGCGCTGGGGCACCGCGTCGCCCAGGGGCCGGGCCGCGCCGGGCAGCCGGGCGGGGTCGGCGGCGCCCGCGACGCCGCCCGTGCCGGGGCCGTCCGTGCCGTGCGTCCCGTCGCTCACCTCGCGGCCCCACAGCCACAGCCCGCACAGCAGCAGCGCCCAGGCCAGGACGGCGGCCGGCCGCCCGGTGCCGCCGCGCCCCCGCTCCTCGGACACGGGCGGTCAGCGGGCGCGGCGCGCGCGGCGGGCGCGCAGTCCGACGGCGAGCGCGGCGAGGCCGGCCAGCGCCAGACCGGTCACCGTCTGGCCGGTGTCGGGCCCGGAGCCGCTGGTGGCGACCGTGGCGAAGTGCGCGGTGCCGCCGCCGCCCGCGGGAACCGGTGCGATGGGCGAGGCGGCGACGGAGACCGGGGCGACGGACGCGGCGGGCCGGGCGCCGTCCGGGCCGCCGACCGTGAGGCTGCCGGTGATCACCCGGTCGCCGCAGCCGACCTTCACGGTGTAGGCGCCCGGTTCGAGGCCGGAACGGACCCGGGTCTCGCCGGTCAGCGCGCCCTGGGCACCGGTCAGCCGGGCGTCGGAGACGAAGGCGGCCGAGGCGGCGGTGCCCTGCTCGCCCGCGCAGCCCTCCGTGCGCACGGTGAGGTCGGCGCCGGGCGCCGGGGAGGCGGGGGTCACGGCGACCGAGCCGGCGCCGTCCGCCGCGTGGGCCGCGGGAGCGGCCGCGGTGACCGCGGCGACGAGGATTGCGGTACAGACAGTGAGGCGTAGTGAGCCCATCGTGAACCTCCAGTTACTCAGGAGGCTCCCCCGCACCGGGCGCCTCCGCATCCTCGGGAGGCGCCCGGCTGCTCTGAACGGGTGATACGGGGTTTCGGCTCAGACCAGGTCGACGAGGTCCGCGATGGAGTCGACGGTCTGGGACGGGCGGAACGGGTAGCGGTCGACGTCGGCGGGCCGGGTGACGCCCGTCATCACCAGGAAGGTGCGCATCCCGGCCTCCAGGCCCGCGAGGACGTCGGTGTCCATCCGGTCCCCGATCATCGCCGAGTTCTCGGAGTGCGCGCCGAGCGCGTTCAGTCCGGCCCGCATCATCAGCGGATTGGGCTTGCCGACGAAGTACGGCTTCTTGCCGGTGGCGGCGGTGATCAGCGCGGCGACCGAGCCGGTGGCGGGCAGGTCGCCGTCGGTGGAGGGGCCGACGTTGTCGGGGTTGGTGGCGATGAACCGGGCACCGCCGTTGATCAGGCGGACGGCCTTGGTCAGCGCCTCGAAGGAGTAGGTGCGGGTCTCGCCGAGGATCACGAAGTCGGGCTCGTGGTCGGTGAGGATGTAGCCGATGTCGTGCAGGGCGGTGGTCAGGCCGGCCTCGCCGATGACGTAGGCGCTGCCGCCGGGCCGCTGGTCGTTCAGGAACTGGGCGGTGGCCAGCGCCGAGGTCCAGATGTTCTCCACCGGCACGTCCAGGCCCATCCGGCGCAGCCGGGCGTGCAGGTCGCGGGCGGTGTAGATGGAGTTGTTGGTGAGCACCAGGAAGGGCCGGCCGGACTCGCGGAGCTTCTTCAGGAAGGCGTCGGCGCCGGGGATGGGCACGCCCTCGTGGATCAGGACGCCGTCCATGTCGGTGAGCCACGACTCGATGGGCTTGCGGTCTGCCATGTGTTGCGTCTCCTGGCGTACGTACGGGCGGAAAACGGGGCGCCGGAACCACGGCGTACCGACGCCCCCAGCCTAGTCAGGACCGGTCGATCCGGACCCCGTCGATCACCCAGTACCAGTTGTTGCCGCCGGTGTAACGGAACCGGACCCGGGCGCTGGTGGCGCCCGCCGGCACCTGGAGGGTGACCGTCTCGGTGCGCGAGGGCACGTCGGCGGTGTACGTGCGCACGCTCACCGGGGTGCCGCCGTCGTAGGAGACGAGGACCTCGCCTTTCTGCGGGGACTCGTGCCGGTAGTAGGTGGTGTACGTCAGCACGGCCCGGCCGCCGCCGGTGACCGGGTAGGCGGGGCTGACCAGGGTCGAGTCGAAGGTGCCGGTGACGGACTTGTCGGTCCACTCGTCGCCGTCGGCCACCGCGAACACGTTCCGGGCGCGGACGTTGCCCTCGCGGTTCTGGTCGCGCTGGGCCTGGGTCCAGAACTCGTCGGTGGTGAAGGACCAGCCGCGCCACTCGGTGACCCCGCCGCCGCCCATCGCGGAGTTGTCGACGGACCAGCCGGGCGGCGGGGTGTGGGTGAAGCCCACGGTGGCCGCCGGGATGCCGGTCTCGTCCACGCGGGTCGCCAGCGAGCCGCGCAGGGCGTCGAAGTCGTCCGGGGCGGGCTGCTGGACGGGGCGGCCGTCCAGTTCCCAGGCGGGGTCGAGAGGGATGCCGAGGTGGGCGAGGGCGGAGGCGGCGACGTCCGGCATCTTCACGTCGTGGCGCACCGATCCGGGCGCGAGCGACGGTCCGGTGGCGATGAGGAACGTCTGCCGCTCCTGGAGGCTGGAGCCGCCGTGGCCGCCGGCGTCGGTGTGGCCGTGGTCCGCGGTGACCATGATCAGCCAGTCCTCGGCGGCGTACGACGGCCGGGCCTCGACCGCGGCCACGATCTGCCCGACCTGCGCGTCGGCGGCCTCGATGGCGTCCAGGTACTGCCGGGAGGCGGCGCCGTAGGTGTGGCCGGCGTGGTCGATGTTGTCCAGGTGGACGAAGACCGCGTCCGGGTTTCCGTCCCTGAGCCGGGCGACCGCGCGGGAGGTGGTGCCGGTGTCGTACTCGGCGCCCGGGGTGGAGACGCGGGTGTCGACCTTCGCGGAGAACACCGTGTCGGTGAGCGGCGTCCAGGAGGCGACGGCGTACGTGGACAGGGCGGGCCGCGCGGTCTCGGCGCGGGTGAGGAAGTCCGGGTAGCGGGTGAACCGGGCGCCGGTGAAGGCGTTGTCCTTGACGTTGTGCTTGTCGGGCCAGACCCCGGTGATGATCGTGGACCAGCCGGGTCCGGAGAGGGTCGGGGCGAGCGGGTCGGCGTAGATGCTGCTGGGCGCGGTCAGACCGGCGGCCATCAGTGCGCCGAGGTTCGGTGCGGTGGCGTCCTTGATCCGGCTGAGCAGTGCGCCGTCCAGGCCGATGACCAGGACCTTCGGGGTGCGGGTCGCGGCCCGGGCGACGGCTGCGAGCGGCCCGGCGGTGGCGGCCACGGCGGCGGACAGGAGGAGGGAGCGGCGGGAGAGGCGGGGCACGGGGTCCTCCGGAGGAAGAGGGGCGGACGTGCGTACGGGCATGGCGGCGCCCCCGGTGGTTCCAGGGGCGTGCGGTCTCGCGGCGCGGGGCCGTCCGCGGCCGCGCGCCACGGGGATCAGCTGCCGGTCGCGGACTTCCAGTCCTCGACGTAGGCGCCGAGGTTCTTCTCGATGTCGTTCCAGTCGGGCTCGAAGACCTCGACGCCGTCCATCAGCCGGGCCAGCGCGACGGCGTTGGCGTCGGTGGCCTCGACGTCGCCGCGGGCGGCGAAGCCGCCGCCGATCGCGCTGACCTCCCGCTGCTGCTCGCGGGCGAGCATGAAGTCCAGCAGCTTCTTGCCGTTGGCGCTGTGCGGGGCCTTGGTGACCAGGCCGGCCGCGTAGGGCAGGGCGAAGGTGGTGGGCTTGCCGTCGGGGCCGGCCGGGAACCAGATGCCGAGGTTCGGCATGGTCTTGGACTGGGCGTGATTCATCTGCACATCGCCGTTGGCGACGAGGAGTTCGCCCTTGTCCACCTTGGGGGCGAGCTTGCCGGTGGAGGCGGACGGGCCGACGTTGTTGGCCTGGAGCTTCTTCAGGTAGGCGAGGGCCCGCTCCTTGCCGCCGAAGTCGTGGACCGCCTTGACGAGCACGGCGGTTCCGTCGCCGGCGACGCCGGGGGTGGAGTACTGGAGCTTGTTCTTGTAGCGGGAGCCGAGCAGTTCCTGCCAGGTCTTCGGCGGCTGCTTCAGCTCCTTCTTGTTGTAGACGAACCCGAAGTAGTTGTCGACGACCGAGGTCCAGGTGGAGTCGGGGGCCTTGCCCGCGCCGTCGACCCGGTCGGCGCCGGCCGGACGGTACTTCTGCAACAGGCCCTTGGCGGCGGCCTGCTGGATGAACGGCGGGAGCGTGACCAGCACGTCGGCCTGCGGGTTGCTCCGCTCGCGGACGGCACGCTGCACCATCTCGCCGGAGCCGCCCTCGACGTACTTCACCTTGATGCCGGTCTGCTTCTCGAAGTCCTCGAAGACCCGGTCGTACCAGCCGTCGCCGTTCTCCCCCTTGAGGCCGTCGGCGCTGTAGACGGTGACGGCCTTGGCGTCGGAGGCGGCGGAGGTGCCGCAGGCGGAGAGCGTGGGAGCGGCGAGGAGGGCGAGGGCTACGGCGAGCGGGAGGCGGTTTCCGGACATGGCGAGGCGGACTCCTGGCGTGAAGTGCGGGAAAGGTGCGGTCGGTTCAGCGGTACGACGCCCGGGTGCGGACCCGGGAGACGGCGAACAGGACGAGCAGGGTCGCGGCCATCAGGACCACGGCGACGGCGGACCCGGTGAACAGCGCGCCCCGGTCGGTGGCCGCGTAGACCAGCACGGGCAGCGGGGTCCAGTCCGGCGGGTAGAGCATCATCGTGGCGCTCAGCTCGCCCATGGACAGCGCGAAGCACAGGCCGGCGGCGGCGGCCAGCGAGGGCAGCAGCAGCGGCAGCCGCACCCGGAACAGGACGCGGGCGGGCCGGGCGCCGAGGGAGGCGGCGGCCTGTTCATAGGCCGGGTCGAGGCGGGTGAGGGCGGCCGAGACCGACTGGTGGGCGAAGGCGGTGACCAGCACGGTGTGGGCGATGATCACGATCCACCGGGTGCCGTTGAGCAGCAGCGGCGGCTGGGAGAACGCCACCAGCACCGCGAGGCCCACCACCACCGACGGCACGGCGACCGGCAGCACGAACAGGGCGTCCAGCACCCGGCGGTGGCGCTTTTCCAGGGCGGCCGCGGCCAGGGCGGCCCAGGTGCCGGCGGCCAGCGCGAGCAGGCTGGCGGCGACGGCCGTGACCAGGCTGGTGGTGAGCGCCTGGAGGGCCTCGCCGCGGGTGGCGGCGCGGTAGTGGTCCAGGGTGGGGCCGGAGGGCAGGGCGCCGGACCAGTGGGTGGCGAAGGAGGCGCCCAGGACGACCAGCAGGGGCAGCGCGAACAGCGGCAGGAACAGCACGGTGAACACCGCCCACACGGCCCACCTGGCCTTGCGGCTATGCACCAGCACGACGGCTCACCACCCGGTACAGGCCGTACAGGCCCACGGAGATCAGGACGTTGACGACGGCGACCGCGCAGGCGCCCGGGTAGTCGGACTCCAGGATCGCCTTGCCGTAGACGAGCATCGGCAAAGTGGTGACCCCTTTCGCGCCGGTGAACAGCACGATGCCGAACTCGTTGAGGCACAGCACCAGGACGAGGCTGCCACCGGCCGCGAGCGCGGGCAGCACCTCGGGCAGGATCACCTGCCGGACGATGCGCGGCGCCCGCGCGCCCAGCGAACCGGCCGCCTCCAGCAGCGCGGTGTCGAGCTGCGCGAACGCGGCGAGCAGCGGGCGCATCACGAACGGCGTGAAGTAGGTGACCTCCGCCAGCAGCACGCCCCAGGGCGTGGTGAGGAACTGGAAGGAGCCGACGATGCCCGTGCCGCCGTAGAGGAACAGCAGCGCCAAGGTGATCAGGAAGGACGGGAAGGACAGGTACACGTCGATGAACCGCGCCACCGCCTTCGCTCCGGGAAACGGCACGAAGGCGATGACCAGCGCCAGCAGGAATCCCAGGACCAGGCAGCCGGCGGTGGCGGCCAGTGCCAGCCACACGGTGGTCCACAGCGCGTGCCGGAACGCCTCGGAGGCGAAGACGTCGGCGTACGGCTCCAGGGAGGTGCCGCCGGTGTCGGGCCGGAGCGACTGGCGGACGACGAGGACGAGGGGGTAGAGGAAGAAGACGGCGAGCAGGACGACCGGGGGGAGCGCCCGGAGGCGGGGGGTCCACCGCCGCCGGCTCTCGCCGCGCCGGGCGGAAGGAGCGGCTACGGCCCGCGGCGCGGTGTCAGTGGTCATCGCCGGCCACCCCCGCCGGCAGCAGCACGCCGTCGTCGGGCGCGAAGTGCAGGGCCACCGGGTCGCCGAGGGCCGGCGGCTCCTTCAGCTCGCGCACGTCCGCCGTCATCGTGTGGCCGCCGACCTCGACGTACAGCCGGTGTGTGGCGCCGCGCCACTGGATCTCCCGTACGGTGCCCGGAAGCCGGTTGGGTCCCTCGCCCAGCCCGACCAGATGCGGCCGTACGCACAAGGTGGCGCGGGCGCCCGCGGCGGCCCCGGCCGTGTCGAGCCTCAGTTCGGTGCCCGCGAAGGACACGCCCCGGTCGGTCACGGTCACCGGGACCAGGTTCGCGCCGCCCACGAAGGACGCGGTGAACGCATCGGCGGGCGCCCGGTACAGCTCCCGCGGCGTGCCGCACGCCCGCAGCCGGGCCGAGTCCATCACCGCGATCCGGTCGGCGAGGGTCAGCGCCTCGACCTGGTCGTGGGTGACGTACAGCATCGACACGTCGGGCAGTTCGCGGTGCAGCCGGGCGAGTTCGGCGAGCATGCCGGAGCGCAGCCGGGCGTCCAGCGCGGACAGCGGCTCGTCCAGGAGCAGCACGCGCGGCCGGATGGCGAGCGCGCGGGCGATCGCGACGCGCTGCTGCTGCCCGCCGGACAGCTCGCGCGGATGGCGGCGGGCGTAGCCGGCCATGCCGGTCAGCTCCAGCGCCTCGGCGACCCGCTGCCGGATCTCGTCCTTGGGGGTCCTGCGGGCCTTGAGTCCGAAGGCCACGTTCTCGTCGACGCGCAGGTGCGGGAAGAGGGCGTAGCTCTGGACGACCATGCCGATGCCGCGCCGGTACGGCGGGAGGTCCGTCACGTCCTCGCCGCCGAGGTACACCCGCCCGGACGCGGGCCGCACGAACCCGGCGACCGCCCGCAGGGCGGTGGTCTTGCCGGAACCGGACGGCCCGAGGAGCGCCATGACCTCTCCCGGCTCGACGGTCAGGTCGAGGGAGTCGAGGACGACGTTGCCGTCGTAGGCGACCGTGACGGAGTCGAAGCGGATGCCCATGTCAGCGGTCTCCGGCGAGCAGGCCGGGCAGGCCGGCGACGGAGTCGAGGACGTGGGTGGCGCCGGCGGCGGTGAACTCGGCGTCGCCGTGGGCGCCGGTGCGCACGCCGGCGACCAGACCGGCCCCGGCGCGTACGCCGCTGAGCACGTCGTACGACGTGTCGCCGGCCACCGCGATCTGCCGGACGTCCTCGGCCGCCTTGGTGCGGACGAACGCCTCCAGCACCATGTCCGGGTACGGCCGCCCGCGCCCGCCGGCGTCGGCCGGGCACAGGGTGAGCGGCACCAGGCCGCGCCAGCCGAGGGCGTCCAGGACGGCGTCCTGGGTGACCCGGGCGAAGCCGGTGGTGAGGACGACGGTCCGGCCGCCGGCGGTCAGTTCCTCGATGGCCTCGCGGGCTCCGGGGACCGGCGCGATCAGGCCCTGGTCGACCAGGCCGCCGTACGCCTTCTCGAAGGCGGTGTTGGCGCGCCGGGCGCGGTCCTCGTCGCCGAAGAGGTGGCGGAAGACGGAGATCTTGGACTCGCCCATGGTGGCGCGGACGTAGGCCAGGTGCTCGGCGTGCTCGGCGGAGCCGGGCTCGACGCCCAGCTCGGCGGCGGCGGCGGCGAAGGCGCGCTCGACCAGGCCGCCGTCGGCGACGGTGGTGCCGGCCATGTCGAGGACGACCAGACGGATGCCGGGCGCGACAAGGGCGTCCGGGGTGTTCGGGGTGACGGAGGTCATGGGGGTGCTCACCAGCCCAGTTCGTTCGCGGTGGTCTCGGCTATGGCGGGGGCGCAGGTCATGCCGCGCCCGCCGGGCCCGGTGACCAGCCACACGCCCTCGCGCACCTGCCGGCGGTGGACGACCTTGCCGGGGTCGGTGCACTGCGCGTACACGCCCGCCCAGCGGTGCCGCACGCGCGGCAGCGGCCGGCCGAGGAGGGACTCCACGACGCCGGTGAGGTGCTCGTAGGGCTCCTCGACGGTGTCGAAGGCGAAGGGGTGCTCGTACTCGTGGGTGTCGCCGATGGTCAGGCCGCCGTCGGCGCGCTGCACCATCAGCAGCTGCATCTTGTGCGCGGCGGCGGTCGGCGGCTGCGGCCGGCGGGCGTTCAGCTCGTCCAGCGCCCCGGAGGCGTAGGCCGGGTAGTAGCGGAAGCTGTCGGCGTCGGCGACGGAGGTGGTCAGCGGCTCGCCGAGCGGGTCGGTCTGCATCATCTGGAGGCGGACGCGGCGCACCGGGAGGTCCGGGCCGGCCAGCTCGCGGACGAGTCCGCCGAGCCAGGCGCCGGTGCACAGCACGACGGCATCCGCGTGGTGCGTGTCCCCGTGGTCGTCACGGACGGTGCCGGCGCCGGTCACCTCGCGCACCTCCCGGCCGGGCAGGAAGGTGTAGTCCGGCGACTTCAGCAGCTCGGCGCGCAGGGCGAGCTGGGCGGTGCGGGGCTCCACGGCCGCGTCGCGCTCGCAGTACAGGGCGGCGGTGAAGTCGCCGCGCAGGGCGGGGTTCAGGGCGCGGGCCTCGCCGGGGGTGAGCAGCTTGTAACCGCGGGCGGCGGCGTCGGCGCGGGCCACGGCGGCCTCGGCGACGGCCAGTTCGAGCGGGCCGCGGACCGGTGTGAGGGAGCCGTTGGGGCGGAAGCCCAGCGCCGGCACCCGGCCGCCGATCCCCTCCCACAGCTCCCGCGCCCGCAGGGCGGTTTCCAGCTCTTCTCCGCCGGCGCGCCCGCTGACCCAGATCTGCCCGAAGTTGCGCACCGAGGCGCCGCGCGCCTCGGTCTCGCGTTCGATCTGGACGACCTTGTGGCCGCGCTCCACTGCGTGCCAGGCGTGCATGGTGCCCACCACGCCGGCTCCTACGACTGTGACTCTCACGGCGGTAACGCTCCTCGGGACGCGGGAACCGGAGACATCCGGCTGACAACGAGAGCGTGAACGAGCCATCACATTTGGGCTAGACCCGTTATCTATTTGTGATCATCGCGGAGTGTGCGGCGACCGGTGTGCTCAGCCTCTGAGGTGGGTGGTGAAGGAGAAGCGGTCGCCTCGGTACAGCGACCGCACCCGTTCCAGCGGGCGACCGCCGGTGTCCCGGGAGATCCGGTGGATCAGCAGCATGGGCAGGGCGGGCGGGGTGCCGATGAGCAGGGCCTCGCGGGGAGTGGCGAGGACGGTCTCGATCCGCTCGTCGGCGTCGCCGAAGGAGATGCCCTGGGCGGCGAGATAGCCGTAGAAGGAGGAGTCCGGATCGAAGTCGGCGTCCAGCCGAGGTACCCGCGCGACGGCGACGTACGTGCTCTCCAGGCCCACCCGCTCGTCGTCGGCGAGCAGCACGCGCTCCAGGTGCCAGACGGGTTCGCCGCGGGTGAGTCCGGTCTCGGCGGCCAGCGGGTCGGGGCACGGGAACCGGTCGAGGGTGACGAGGGTACGGCCGGGCGTGCGCCCCTGCCGGCGTACGCCCTCGGTGTAGCTGGCGAGGGACAGCGGCTGGGCCAGCTTGGGTCCGGCGACCACCGTGCCCCGGCCCCGGCGCCGCAGCCGTCCCTCCAGCACCAGGTCCCGCACGGCCTGCCGCACGGTCTCGCGGGCCACGTCGTAGCGCTCGGCGAGATCCCGCTCGGTGGGAATGACGCCGTCCTCCCCCAGCTCCTCCAGCAGCGCGGCGATCCGCGCCTTCACCGCGTAGTACTTGGGGATGCGCCCGTGCTCGGGGATGCCGGAGCGGACGGGGGCGCCGGGGGCCTGGTCGTTGGGGTAGTCCACGGGGGGATCGTCGCAGATGGGGGTCGGCGGGTGGGGAGGGGGCACAGGGCCGGGTCAGCGGCGGTCACGGAAGAGGAGGAAGGCGCCGGTGACGGCGGCCAGGAGGACGAACAGGGGGACGAGGACGGCGAGGGGGGCGTGGGTGAGTCCGGCCGCGATGCGGGTCAACCGCGCGGGGAGGGACTCGGGCCGGGGGCGGGAGGGGCCGGTGGTGGTGGGTACGGCCACGGGGTGGACGGTGTCGTGGGTGGGACGCGGGGTGCCGGACGGGGGTGCGGCGCGGGCTTCCTCGACTTCCTCCGGGTCCTCCTCAGGATGTTCGGCGTCTTCGGCGTCCGCCTCCGTGTCCCCGGCGATGCCGAAGCGGTAGGCGTCGGACTCCCCGATCCAGTCGCCGTCCTGGCCCCGCCGCTGTACGACGGCGGCGTTGGCGGTGACCTCGTCGGCCACGGCGTCGGGAGCGAGCGAGAACCGGATGCGTACGCTCACGGTCCGGCCGGCCGGCACGGTGAACCCGGCGAAGCCGGGGCCGTCCAGCACGCCGACCAGTTCCTCGGCGTCGGTGGCCTCGAAGGCGACCGGACGGGCGCGGGGGCCGTCGTAGAAGTGCAGGCGCGGCTGGTCCGGGCGCAGCGCGCGCTTCTCGTCCACGAGGACCACGACCGGGTGGACGCCGGCGCAGGTCCGGTCGGTGGTGTTGGTGAGGTCGAGGTACCAGGTGCCGGGTGCGCCGCCGGCCTCGTACGACACCGGGCCGCCCCGGATCCTCGCGGCCAGCGGGAAGGTCCGCGCGTCGGTGCCGGCGCAGGAGGAGGCGGCGGGGGCCTGGGCGGCTGGGGCCTGGGCGGCGCGCGCCGGCAGGGGGACGGCGGTGGAGGTGACGGCGGTGGCGGCTGCCGCGGTGAGGAAGAGGGACAGGGACGTGCACAATCGCATGAACACATGACCCTGCCGGGCGGGGCGGGACGGACCGCGCCGCCATGCCGGGGCGCCGGACAAGTCCCCTCTACCAGCGGACAGGGCCCACCGGCCGCGCATGCCCGCGGCCCCACCACGGCCGGCCGCACGCGCCCCTGGAGACGGCGCGCCGTGACAGCCGCACCACCCGACACGCCGGGCAGGGCCACCGCCCCGTCAGCCCCTACGGCCCCGCCACGGCCGGCCGCGCGGTTCCGCGTGCGCCGTCGTCGGAGCGCACCGTCCCGGCGTCGTGAACCGCCGAGCCCCTCACGCGTCCCCTCGCCCGAACAGCGGGGCCAGCAGCAGTTGTGCCGCTCCCTCGGCCACCAGGCGCTCACCCCTCGGAGCGACCCCCACCGGCGTGGGCCCGGTCGCTCCCTGGCGCCGGGCCCGGGTCGTCAGCACCTCGGTGACGCCCCGTACATAGACCTCCGGCGCCCCGGCGACCGTGCGTCCCCCGAGCAGGACCCCGTCGATGTCCAGCAGGCCGACCAGGTTCCCGGCCGCCACGCCGAGGACCCGTGCCGCCTCCGCGATCTCCCCGCGCGCCGCCGCGCCGAGGCACAGCGCCTCCACGCAGCCGCGGTTCCCGCACTCGCACCGCGGCCCGTCCAGCTGGATCACCTGGTGGCCGAACTCGCCCGCCCCGGTCCGCGCCCCGCGGTGCACGCTGCCGTCGATCACCAGCCCGGCCCCGAGCCCCGTACCGAGGTGCAGGTACGCGAACGAGCGGCCCGCCGCCTCCTGCGCGCCGCCGACCGCCAGCCCGAGCGCCGCCGCGTTGGTGTCCTTGTCCACCACCACCGGCATCCGCAGCCGCTCCGCGAGCGCGTCCCGCAGCGGGAAGCCGTCCCACTCGGGGAACCCGGTGACCCGGTGCAGCACCCCGCCCGCATGGTCCAGCGGACCCGGCAGCGCCACCCCCACCCCGACCAGCGGTCCGCCGCCGGCAGGGCCCTCGCCGAGCCGCCGTCCGGCCACCGCGCGGACCGCCGCGCAGACCGCGCCGAGCACGGCCCCGGCCCCCGCCCCGAGGTCCAGTTCCCCGCGCCGCTCCGCCACCACGGCCCCGTCCAGGTCGACGAGCACCGCGCGCAGTTCGTCGCGGTCCAGGTGCACTCCGACGGCATGCCCCGCCTCCGGCACCAGCCGCAGTACCGTGCGCGGCTTGCCCCCGGTCGACGCCCGCCGCCCGGCCTCCGCCGCGAACCCCTCCGCCCGCAACCGCGCGGTGATCTTGCTGACGGCCTGAGGGGTCAGCCCGGTGCGCTCGGCCAGCTCCAGCCGGCTGACGCCCTCGGCCCCGGCGTCCCGCAGCAGCCCCAGCACCAACGCCGTGTTGTGGCTGCGCACCACACCGAGATTCGCCCCCACCGGCCCACCACTGCTCTTCACGTCGTCCATTCTCCCCACCGCTTGCACTTTCGCAACAGCGTTGCCAAAGTGGGACGCATGACTGCTACCCCCCTCCGCGTCGGCCTGATCGGCTACGGCCTCGCCGGCTCGGTCTTCCACGCCCCGCTGATCGCCGCGACCGAGGGCCTCGCCCTGGACACCGTGGTGACCACCAACCCGGAGCGGCAGCAGCAGGCCCGCGCCGAGTTCCCGGACGTCAGGCTCGCCGCCACCGCCGAGGAACTGTTCGCGCGGGCGGACGAGCTGGACCTCGTCGTCGTCGCCTCGCCGAACAAGACGCACGTACCGCTCGCCACCGCCGCCCTCGACGCCGGCCTGCCGGTGGTCGTGGACAAGCCGGTCGCCGGCACCGCGGCCGAGGCCCGCGCGCTGGCCGCCCGCGCCGAGGAGCGCGGTCTGCTGCTGTCGGTCTTCCAGAACCGCCGCTGGGACAACGACTTCCTGACCCTGCGCGGACTGCTGGCGGACGGCGCGCTCGGCGACGCCTGGCGGTTCGAGTCCCGCTTCGAGCGCTGGCGTCCGCGGCCCAAGGGCGGCTGGCGCGAGTCCGGCGACCCGGCAGAGATCGGAGGTCTGCTCTACGACCTCGGCAGCCACGTCGTCGACCAGGCCCTGGTCCTCTTCGGCCCGGCCGCCGAGGTCTACGCCGAGACGGACATCCGCCGCCCGGGCGCCGAGACCGACGACGACACCTTCATCGCGCTCACCCACACGAGCGGCGTCCGCTCCCACCTGTACGTCTCCGCGACGACCGCCCAGCTCGGCCCCCGCTTCCGGGTGCTGGGCTCGCGCGCGGGCTATGTGAAGTACGGCCTGGACCCGCAGGAGGCGGCGCTGCGCGAGGGCGGCCGGCCCGGCACCACCGCCGACTGGGGCGCCGAGGACGAGTCGCTGTGGGGCCGCATCGGCTCCGGTGACTCCCCGCTGACCGGCGGCGGCACCCCCGTACCGACCCTGCCGGGCGACTACCCCGCCTACTACGCGGCCGTCGCCGCCGCCCTGCGCGGCGCCGGCCCCAACCCGGTGACCGCCCTGGAGGCGGCCGCCGCGCTCGACGTACTGGAGGCGGCCCGCCGGTCCGCCCGCGACAAGGTGACGGTGACCCTCTGATGCCCGACAACACCCCGACCGTCCAGGAACTGGAGGCGCAGCAGCGGCGCCTGGTCCTCAAGCGGTTCACCCACGAGGACGCCTGGGCCCTCGGCTGCCTCCTGGTCGACCTGGCCCGGGAGCGCCGGGCGCCGGTCGCCGTCGACATCCACCGCGCCGGCCAGCAGCTCTTCCACGCCGCCCTGCCCGGCTCCACCCCGGACAACGACGCCTGGATCGCCCGCAAGCGCCGGGTGGTGGAGCGCTACGGCGCCCCGTCCTACCTGGTCGGCGCCCGCTTCCGCGCCAAGGGCACGACCTTCGAGGAGTCCTCCCGCCTCGACCCGGACACCTACGCGGCGCACGGCGGCTCCTTCCCGCTGACGGTGGAGGGCGCCGGCGTGATCGGCGCGGTGACCGTCTCCGGTCTGCCCCAGCTGGAGGACCACCGGCTGGTGGTGGAGGCGCTGGAGGAGTTCCTCGGCCGTTCGGCCGACTGAGGGAACAGCGGGAATCACCCGGGGCGCCCTCCGGTTGCCACGACGGAAGGCCGCACGATCATGGCCTCAGTCCACCACCGGAGGGATCGCATCCGATGACCACCGCACTGAAGGAGACCGTCGGCCGGTACGGCGTCTGGAGCTTCGAACTGCGCTCCGAGGACCCGGCCCGGCGCCGCGAGCTGGACGAGGCCGCGGCCGAGCTGGAGGAACTCGGGTACGGCGCGATCTGGCTGGGCGGCAACAGCTCCGAGGACCACGCGGCCCCGCTCGTCGGCGCCACCCGGGGCATCGTCGTGGGCACCAGCATCCTGAACATCTGGCAGCGGGAGGCCGCCACCACCGCGGCCGGCTTCGCCGAGCTGGAGGCGGCCCACCCCGGCCGGTTCGCGCTGGGCCTCGGAGTGAGCCACGGTCCGCTGGTGAAGGACTACCGCCGCCCGTACGGGGCGATGGTCGACTATCTGGACGAGCTGGACCGGGCGGGCGTGCCCGCCGGACGCCGGGTGCTGGCCGCGCTCGGCCCCCGGATGCTGGAGCTGTCCCGCGACCGCGCGGCCGGCGCGATCCCGTACCTGACCACGCCCGAACACACCGCCGAGGCCCGGGAGATCCTGGGCACGGGTCCGCTGCTGGCCCCGGAGCTGAAGGTGGTCCTGGAGTCCGACCCGGACCGCGCCCGCGAGACGGCCCGCGCCTACCTGGCCAACTATCTGCGCCTGCCCAACTACACGAACAACTTCCTGCGGCTGGGCTTCACGGAGGCGGACGTCGCCGAAGGCGGCAGCGACCGGCTCGTCGACGCGGTCTTCGCCTGGGGCGAGGAGGACCGGATCCGCGAGCGCGTGACCGCCTTCCACGAGGCGGGCGCGGACCACGTGGCCCTCCAGGTGGTGACGGCGGACACCGGCGACACCCTCCCCAGGCAGGAGTGGCGCCGGCTGGCCTCGCTGCTGGGATAGCCGGTCCGGCCCGAGGGGCGCCGGGAACCACGCGGCCGGCCCGGGAACCACGCGCGGGCCACGAGGCCGGAGCGGTTCCCGGCGCTCCCGGCGGAGCGTCTACGCGTCCTTCAGCTCCTGCCGCTGCCGACCGAGCCCGGTGATCTCCAGCTCCACCACGTCCCCGGCGCGCAGGTACGGCTTCGGCTCGGGCGCTCCCATCGCCACCCCGGCCGGCGTGCCGGTGTTGATGACGTCGCCGGGATACAGGGTCATGAACCGGCTGAGGTAGCGCACGACCTCGCCCACGGGAAAGATCTGCTCGGCCGTCGTACCGTCCTGCTTCAGCTCGCCGTTCACCCACAGCCGCAGGGACAGGTCCTGCGGGTCGGTGATCTCGTCGGCCGTCACCAGCCACGGGCCCAGCGGGTTGAACGTCTCGCAGTTCTTGCCCTTGTCCCAGGTCCCGCCCCGCTCGATCTGGAACTCCCGCTCGGAGACGTCGTGCGCCACCGCGTACCCGGCGACGTGCGCGAGCCCCTCCGCCGCCGAGTCCAGGTAGCGGGCCGTACGGCCGATGACGACCGCCAGCTCGACCTCCCAGTCGGTCTTCACCGAGCCGCGCGGCACCAGCACCGTGTCGTCCGGCCCGACCACCGTGTCCGGCGCCTTGAGGAAGA
Source organism: Streptomyces sp. SCL15-4 (assembly GCF_033366695.1). Taxonomy (NCBI): domain Bacteria; kingdom Bacillati; phylum Actinomycetota; class Actinomycetes; order Kitasatosporales; family Streptomycetaceae; genus Streptomyces; species Streptomyces sp. SCL15-4. The sequence continues at coordinate 5,307,341 of NZ_JAOBTQ010000001.1, read as the reverse complement.
CGACCGGCTCGGAGGGCGGCTCGGCGCCGGTCTCGCGGGCGTGGTCGTGGTAGTTGAGCCCGATGCACACGACCTTCCCGATCCGGCCGAGCGGGGGCCCGATCCGCAGTCCGGCCGCGTCCAGCGCGGGCAGGCCGCCGGACTCGGCCGCCGCGCGGATCCGGCCGAGCGCGTCCTCGTCGGCGAGGAGCGCGCCGTCGATGTCGTCCACGAGGCCCGACAGGTCCCGGAGGGTCCCCTCGGCGTCGAGCAGTGCGGGGCGTTCGGCCCCGGCCGTACCGACTCGCAGCAGCTTCACGGTCACCATCTCCCTCGATCGCGGGCGCCCGCCGATGTGTGCAGCCATCGGAGGACTGGCCGATCCTCCAATTCCGCCGTCCACTCCGCAAGACCTTGTTCAGGTACTGGACCGTAACCGGGACGCCCGGTACCGCTCAGCGGTCAGCGGCACAGCAGGGACTGCTCCGCCGCGCTCCACGCCGTACTGGTGACGACGTACAGCGCCGCGGCCAGCGGGACGACCGCCACCGTGACGAGGGTGAAGAAGGACAGGAACGGGGTCAGCCGGGCGACCGCGGCGAGTTTGGGCACCTGCTCACCGCCGGCCGCCGGGACCGGCTGTCCGGCCGTCGTGCGGCAGGCGCGCCGGTAGTTGACGGTGGCGACGGCCGCGACGAGGGCGAACAGGCAGAGGTAGACGACTCCGGCCGGGCCGAACACTCCGCCGTCGGCGAGCGCGTCGCTCCAGCGGCCGCCGAGCGGTGCCGCGAACAGCCGGTGGCCGAGGAGGGAGTTGGCCTCGCCGCCGATCGTGCCGCTGGAGAAGAGGTGGAAGAGGAGGAAGAAGGCGGGCAGCTGGAGCAGGCCGGGCAGGCAGCCGGAGAGCGGGGAGACCCTTTCCCGGGCGTGCAGTTCCAGCACCGCCCGCCGCAGCCGCTCGGGGTCGCGGGCGTGCCGGACGCGCAGCGCGTCGATCCTCGGCTGGAGCGCGGCGCGGGCGCGCCGGCCGCGGGCGGCGGCCCGGGACAGCGGGTGGACGAGGAGGCGTACCAGCGCGGTGAACAGGACGATCGCGGCGGCCGCCGCGGAGGCGTGGAAGAGCGGGGTCAGCAGGTCGGCGAGGTGCTCGACCAGACGGGCGAAGACGGACATGGATGAGCCCTCCGGGGGTCTCGTCGTGCCGGAAACGGCCGGGAATCAGGGAGATTCGGCGGGGATACGGCTGACGAGCCGCGCGGGGTCACGCGTCGGCGGACGCGCGGTCCTGCGGGCATGCGGACGTACGGATACTCGCGCGGACGGATGCGCGGAGGTGCCCTACGCGGCGCTCGTCGCCGGTCCGGCGTGTCCGGGGGCCCTGGGCCGCCGCCTGCCGGGCGCGTCGGGATCGCGCTGGGACAGGAAGGCCGTACGGCGGGCCCGGTCGCGGATCGCCGTGCGCACCCGGGCCGAAGGCACGGCGGGCACGCGCCGCGCGGCCGGCAGGGCGCGGACGGCGAGTGCCGCGGCGGCGGTGGCGGTCGCGGCGAAAGCGACGGCGGCGGTGAGACCGCCGCTGCCGAGGAGGGCGGTGTGCAGCAGCAGCTGCGCCAGGAACAGCGGGAAGACGAGGGAACGCGGGGCTGCGGCGCGGCCGTGCATCGCGACTGCCCCCTCTCCCCGTCGTACCGCCGTCAGTGTGCCGTGTGCGCCGGTTCGGTCTCCAGGGGCTCCAGGAGCCGCTTCGGCCGCAGCAGCGCCCTGCTGACCGGGTCCTGCGGAGCGGTGTCCAGCTCCGGGCCCGGCACCATGACAACGTCGGCGACCGGTACGGGAGTTCCGCAGTCGGCGCACGTTCCGTACGGCCCGACGTCCCCGCCGCAGTCCGCGTGCCGGAAGGACCTGAGCCGGCCGGCGTCGGCGTGCTCGCGGCCCCACTGACCCAGGGCGCGCAGCGCGGGCCAGAGGGCGGTGCCGCGCTCGGTGACGACGTACTCGTCGCGCGGCGGGCTCTCCTGGTACCGGCGCCTTTCGAGGATGCCCTGCGCGGTGAGCGTCCGCAGCCGGTCCGAGAGGACGGCGCGCGGGATGCCGAGGTGGACGAGGAAGTCGTTGTAGCGCCGGACGCCGTAGATCGCGTCGCGGACGACGAGCAGCGTCCAGCGCTCGCCGACGACCTCCAGCGCGCGGGCGATCGAGCACTCCTGCGTCGCGTAGTCCTTGCCCAGTGCCATGCCGTCCACTGTAACCGCGCGACCGGATATTGGTTCATTCACGGAACCGACGGTGCTACGGTGACGGCGACCACGTCGATTCAATGACCGAACCGAGGCACACGGGCTCCGCCGGACCGAACCGGACCGGATCGCGGGGCCCCGGAAGGACACGACAGGCCATGGCCCGGCCCGATTCCGCCACCACCTCCGCCGCCACCGGCACCACTCCGGGCGGCGCCCCCGCCCGCCCCCGCGCCACCCTCGCCCTGACCAGCGCCGCGACCGCCGTGACCCTCATGGCGTACACCGCGCCGATGGTCACGCTGCCGGACACCGCGAGCGACCTGGGCACCCCGCTCTCCGCCCAGGCCTGGCTGCTCAACGGCACCCCGCTCGGCCTCGCCGCGCTGCTGCTGGTGGCCGGCAGCCTCGCCGACGACCACGGCCGTCGCCGGATCTTCCTCGCCGGCACCCTCGGCCTCGGCCTGACCACCGCCCTCGGCGCGTTCACCACGTCGACCTGGCAGTTCACCCTGGCCCGCGTCGCCCAGGGCGCGGCCGGCGCGGCCCTGCTGGCCAGCGCGCTCGGACTGATCGTGCACGCCTTCCCGACCCCCCGCGGCCGGCTGCACGCCACCGGGGTGTGGGGCGCCTTCGTCAGCGGCGGCATCGCCGTGGGCCCGCTGCTCGCGGGCGCGCTGCCGAACTGGCGGCTCGGCTACGGCCTGCTGGGCGCCGCCGCCCTCGTCGTCGCCGCGCTCGGCAGCCGGACCCTGACCGAGTCCCGCGCCCCGCGCGGCGGCCGGCCGGACGTGCTCGGCGCGCTCACCTTCGGCGTGGCGCTCGCCGCCCTGGTCGCGGCCCTCACCCTGGGCCGGGACGGCTGGCTGCGCGCCCCGGTCGGCCTGCTGCTCGCGCTGGCGGTGCTGCTCGTCGCCGCCTTCGTCGCGGTGGAGCGCCGGGCCGCCACCCCGATGATCGACCTCGGGCTGCTGCGCCGGCGCCGCTTCCTGGCCTCCTCCGCGGGCGGCCTGTTCACCGGACTCGCCGTGATCGGCGTCTTCAGCTATCTGCCGGCGCTGATCCAGCAGACGCTGGGACTGGCGCCGCTGACCACGGCCTGGCTGTTCCTGCTCTGGGCCGGCCTGAGCTTCGCCGTCGCCCTCCAGGTCCGGCACCTGGCCGGCCGGCTCGCCCCGCGCACCCAGCTCGCCCTGGGCTTCGCGCTGCACACGGTCGCCGTGCTGACCATGCTCGGTGCCGTGGGCGCCGGTTCCTGGCCCCGGCTGCTGCCCGGCCTGGTCATCGGCGGGATCGGCAGCGGGCTGCTCAACGGGGCGCTGCCGCTGCTCGCCGTGGAGTCGGTGCCGCGCGAGCGGGCCGCGATGGGCTCCGGGGCCCAGCAGACGTTCCGCTACATCGGCTCCTGCGCGGGCGTGGCCCTGACCATCGCCCTCGCCACCTCGGCCGGCGACCTGGCCCGCGGCACGGACATCGCCCTGATGGTGTCGGCGGGACTGGCGGTGGCGGGCGCGGCGAGCGTGCTGGCGCTGCGGGAGACCGCGTGACGTTCACGCAGGCGCTGACCGGGGCGGCGCGGAGACCGGTTCCGCCGGGGCATGCCGGCAACTCGCCTGCGGCTGGACCGGTTTCACACGAGGCGTACCGGCAACTCGCGCGCGCCCGGACCGGCTTCACCTGGTTCGTACCGCCCTCCACCGGCCGCGGATGGCGGCCCGATCGCTTTCTCAACGGGTTTGAGAAAGGGCCGTCACAACCCTCGACAACGCCGTCCGGAAGCCCCGATGCTTCCTGTTGGCATGCCGGGGGGACGAGTCGGCACCGCTATCAGGAGCGCGGTGCCGCAGCCGCATGGAGAGGCAGCGAACGCATCCATGATCCGACGCAGAACACTGCTGGCCGCCGCGGGCGGCGGCCTTCTCGGCAGCGCGCTGGCCACGGGCACGGCCCGGGCGGACGCGACGATATCCGTCAACCCGTCGACCTCGTACGGCACGTGGGAAGGCTGGGGCACCTCCCTGGCCTGGTGGGCGAACGTCTTCGGCACACGGGACGACTTCGCCGACATCTTCTTCACCACCGGCAACACGACGTACAACGGCACCTCGCTGCCCGGCCTCGGGCTGAACATCGCCCGCTACAACCTGGGCGCGTGCGGCTGGAACAGCGTGGACGGCGCGTCGATGGCCGTCTCGCCGAACATCCCGTCCTTCAAGCAGATCGAGGGCTACTGGCAGGACTGGACGAACGAGGACCCGGCCTCCGCGGCCTGGAAGTGGACTGCGGACGCCGCCCAGCGGGCCATGCTCGTGAAGGCGACCCAGCGCGGCGCGGTCTCGGAGCTGTTCGCCAACTCGCCGATGTGGTGGATGTGCGCCAACCACAACCCGTCCGGCGCGGCCGACGGCGGCAACAACCTCCAGTCCTGGAACCACCGCCAGCACGCCGCCCACCTCGCCGCCGTCGCCCTGTACGCCCGGCAGCACTGGGGCGTGACCTTCCAGACGGTGGAGCCCTTCAACGAGCCCTCCTCGTCCTGGTGGACCGCGACCGGCACGCAGGAGGGCTGTCACATCGACGCGGCCACCCAGGCGGCCGTACTGCCGTACCTGCGCGGCGAGCTGGACAAGCGCGGCCTGACCGGCACCCGGATCGCCGCGTCCGACGAGACGAGCTACGACCTGGCCCGCACCACCTGGAACTCCTTCTCCGCCACGGCCAAGGGGTACGTCGACCGGGTCAACGTGCACGGCTACCAGGGCTCCGGGGGCCGCAGGGACCTGCTGTACACGGACGTGGTGACCACCGCCCGCAAGGCACTGTGGAACTCCGAGACCGGCGACAGCGACGCCACCGGACTGACCACGGCGAGCAACCTCCTGTACGACTTCCGCTGGCTGCACCCCACGGCCTGGGTGTACTGGCAGGTGATGGACCCGAGCGCGGGCTGGGCGGCGATCGCCTACGACCCGGCCACGCGGCAGCCGGGCGCGGTGCAGACGAAGTACTACGTCCTGGCCCAGTTCACCCGGCACATCCGCCCCGGCATGACGATCCTGGACACCGGGGTGAGCTATGCGGCGGCGGCCCTGGACCGCGCGGCCAAACGCCTGGTGATCGTCGCCGCCAACACCTCCGCCTCCGCCCAGACCCTGACCTTCGACCTGTCCCGCTTCTCCGCCGTCACCGGCGGCTCCGGCGGCCTGGTCCCCCGCTGGAACACGGTCACGACGGGCGGCGACCGCTACACGCCCCACTCGGACCTCCGCCTGAACGGCAAGACGCTGGCGGTCCCGTTCGCGGCGAAGTCGGTCCAGACGCTCCAGATCGACGGCGTCACCGTGTGACGGCCCGGCCCGGGGCCGGGACGTCCCGGCAGCCCTTCGCGGGCCGGGAACCTGTGACCGTACGGACGTCCGGCGCGACCGGCGGGACCGGCGGGACGCGATGCCGAGCGTCCCGCCGGGGTGCCGGGTCCGGTGACCGTCCCCAGGTGCCGGCGGGCGACCGGCAAGGCGCCGGCGATCCGGAGTTCCAGAGGCGGCGAGGCATCGACGGAGCCGCCCCTGGCACTCGTCGTCAAGGAAGAGCACCGGCGTGAGAAATCCGGATACCGGATGCACCTACGGGCGGGGCAGCCCTCTCCTCGGGGCCCTCCGCACCTCACTTTTGTCACGTCCCGGCAGTACGGTGTCCCCCATGCGCCCCGACACGCCTGCCGAGAATGTCGACCACACCGCCGAAGCGGCACGCCTGGAGCGGACCGCCGGCCTGTATCCGGAGGACGCCGAGACCCTCCTCCTGCGGGCGGCGGCCCACCTGGAACTGTCCGGCGACCGCCCCGCGGCCACCACGCTCTACGACCGCCTGCTGTCGTCCGCCGCGAACCTGGCCAGCCCCGCCCTGGTGCGCGCCCTGAAGGCGTCGAACCTGTGGGAGTACGGCCATGAGGCCGAGGCGAGGGCGATCATCGAGGGCATCCGCACGACGGCCCCCCGGGACCCTGCCCCATGGGTGATCGCGGCGGAGGCACTGGAGTCGCACGACGAGCTGGAGGCGGCGGCGGAGACGTTCACGGAGGGAACCCGCCTGCTGATCCCCGGCCCGGCGGAAGTACCCCTCCCCGCCACCCACCCCCTCCTCTACGGCCGCCACCGCGTCCGCCGCATGCTGGGCCTGCCGCACGACGACTGGGACAAGCTGGCGGACACCCTGCACACGGGCCCGGTCTCCCTGGACGAACTCCACGACCCGAAACGGGTGTGGTCGCTGGGCTCGGACAACCCGGCGGAACTGGAGGCGGAGATCTCCCGCCTGCGCGCGGAACTGGGCGCCTACCGAGCGGCCCTGTCCCGCCCGTTCCCGGTGGCGGTCCTGCACTGGCCGGCCCCGGAGCTGGAGGAACTCCTCACGACGTACCCGACCCTGTCCACCGAGTACCCGTCCCACGCCGAGCACCTGAGGACCATAGAGTCCTCACTCCGAGAACTCGCCTCCTCCGGCACGGCCAACCTCGGCATCGTGACGGGCACGGTCCCGTCCTACGAGGCCTTCGCCGCCTCGGAAGCCACACCCCCGACAGACCCCACCCTCCTACCCCAGTACGCGACGACCCTGGCAGCCCGGGGCCGGGCGGTGGCCTGGCCACCGGAGAGGGGGGCGGAGTGCTGGTGCGGGGCGGGGGCGGGGTATGGGGAGTGTCACGGGGCATAGACCGGGAAGAGGAGCGTGACCGCCGACTCGACAGCGTCGCTCCCGGCAGGAACGAAAGAACGACCAACCGTGGACACCACCCCTGAAACCCGCGCCCGGATGAGCCGGCAGAAGAGCCGGAACACGGAAGTCGAGATGGCCCTGCGGCGTGCTCTGCATGCGGCGGGGCTGAGATACCGGGTCCACCGCAAGCCGCTGAAGGGCGTGCGCCGCGAAGCCGATGTCATCTTCGGCCCGGCGAAGGTCGCCGTGTTCGTCGACGGCTGCTTCTGGCACGGCTGTCCACAGCACGCGACCTGGCCCAAGACCAACGCCGACTTCTGGCGCACCAAGATCGAGGGCAATCGCCGACGGGACATGGACACCGACGAGCGGCTGGCATCGGCCGGTTGGCTGGCCGTCCGGGTCTGGGAGCACGAGGACCCGGCCGAGGCCGCGGCACGCGTGGTCGCCTTCGTCCGGGCTCGTCGAACGAGAACCGACCGCACCTGACGGGCGGCCGCGCCGTAGCGGCCGCCGAAGCCATGCCGCAGCGGCGGCGCCGTCAGATATTTTTTGACATGCTCACCTCTGTCAAAAAACTGCTACTGTGTGGTCCGCGCTGACACACCGTCGGGCCGGCCCATGACAGGAGGCATGACGCACGATGCCGCATTCGGCACCATCCGCCGTGGAAGGCGAGGCCTTCGGAACCTGGCTCCGACGCCAGTTGCTTCGGGCCGGTATGTCGCAGGCGGACCTCGCGGCCAAGCTCGGCAAGACGCGCGCGGCCGTCTCGGCGTGGATCACCGGCCGTGCCGAGCCCCGCGACGAGACCAAGGCGCGCATCGCCGAGATCCTGGGCACCGACCTGGCGTCCCTGGTGACGCGAACGACGGACGTACCCATCGATCGACCGATTCGCTGGCACCATCGCCTCGCACACACCGACGGCGGCCGAGAGTACGGAAACGCGGCCGCGTTCGCCTTCGACGCAGACCTGTCCGTGCTCGCGCGCGAGGCGACGCAGAACTCGCTCGACGAGCGCTGTGATTCCCGCTCACCGGTTCGCGTCCACTACACGCTCCACGAGTTGGACGGGGCGCACCTCGACGCCTTCCTCTCCGCACTGCACTGGAAAGATCTGCTGCCGCACTACGAGGAGGCCGCGCGCGGCAACCAGAAGGTCTCGCGCAGTCTTCGTTCCGCCCTGACCGATCTCTCGCAGGAGCGTCGACTACGGCTTCTGCGCATCGACGACTACAACGCCTCGGGACTTACCGGGCCCGAGTACAGCGACGGCCGCTTCGCCGCGGTCGTACGCCGTCAGCTCGACAGTCACAAGATCACGGCCGGTCGGGCCGGCGGCTCCTACGGTCTGGGCAAGGCGACTCTCTGGGCGACCAGCCGCTTGGGCCTCGTATTGATCAACTCGACGTTGTCCGAGCCCCATGAGGGACGCACCGAGGGCCGGGTGGTCGGACGCCTGGATCTCCCTTGGCACGAGGTCGACGGCGAGGCCTTCGCCGGTCCCGCATGGTTCGGCGAGCCGGACACCGAACCCGAGCATCGCGGAGTGTCGCGCTCGTGGTGGGCCGACGACGAAACCCTGCGCCGCCTGCATCTGCGGCGATCCGGTACCGAACCCGGTACGTCCTTCCTCATCGTGGGCGCCTACGACGCCTCGGGGGCCGCCGAAACCCTCCAGGAGATGCACGACAAGCTCGTCCGGTCGCTCGCCGACGATTTCTGGGCCGCGATGATAGGCGGTCGGTCCGCCGAGCCGCTTCTCGACGCCCGGGTCACCACCCTGCGCAACGGGGAGGTCTATCTGCCCGAGCAGCAGGTCGACCCTCACGAGCATCATCCGGCGTTGAGTCGTGCCCTACGGGCGTACCTGGACGGGGATACCGTCGACAAACTGACGGCTGCCGACCAAGTGGTGCGCGCCGACGTCCCGTTGGTCGTGACCCCCCTGAAGGATCACGGTCGACCGCGCGACAGGGGCTGTGAACACCTCGCCGTGCTGCTCCTCACGCCGGCCGACGATCACGACACGCGCATCAACCAGGTGATCTGCATGCGCGGAAATCGGATGACCATCACCGAGCAACGCCCTCGGGACCTCCCCTTGGGGGCGCCGCCGTTCCAGGCCGTCCTGCTCGCCGGCTACGCGACCGGACGAGACGGGGAGGACGTGGCCCTGGCCGAAGCCTTCCTGAGGGCGTCCGAACCACCCGAACACGACCGATGGGACCGGACCGAGGAACTGACCACGACGTACCAAAGGGGCGCCCTCGCCAGGCTCAAGGAGTTCCGATCGGCGATCGACCACACGGTCCGCTCGCTCCTGGGCAAGCGCGAAATCACGCGCAGCGGTGGGCCTGCGGTACTGCGTGAGCTTTTGAAACTGGACACCGGGGCGGGCGTGGGCGGCCGACGGGCCCAGTCGTTCCCGACGGTGCGCAACATCGAGGCAAGGCTCGACGACCGGGGCGCTTGGCACGTCACTGTCCATCTGAAGCTGCCCGACGCGGACGACCCGTGGGTCCTCGCTCCGGTGGCCAAGTTCGACGTGCGTTCGGGCGGTCGCCCCTCCGTGGAATGGGAACTGCTCGTCGGCTCCGAAACGTGCCGCGCGGAGAACGGGACGATCGTTATCGAGCCCGGTGTCCGCACGGCGGTGTTCAGCGGCGTCACCGATCCGGCCAGTCATCCGGTCAGAGGCGGCTACGCCCGTCTGGTGGTCGACGTACCCAAGGCCCGCGGAGGTGAGGCATGAAGCCCGTCTTTCCCTACCCGACGCTCCTCGGCGACGTGACCTGCCAGATCGTGTCGGTCTCCGTGGACGGCAAGTCGCTGCCCTACACCAACGTCTCGACCACGGAGCGTGTGGTCGCCCTGCACCAATCCGGACGCGCACGGTGGGAGGAGGCAAGGCTGGACCTCCGCGTGGCGCTCCCGGAGGCCGAGTTGCGGGAAGGCCTCTGGCAGGACGTGACCTGCCTGGCGGTGTTGACCGAAAAGGCCACCAACGCGCGTATCACGGCGCGCCTTCGCCCTGAGCCGAACGGTGCCATGAGCGGCTCGATTTCCCTTACACGCACCGATCATCTGCGGCGCGCGACGCTGTCCTTGCTGGTCGTCGCCACCGTGGAGGGGGTCCCCGGCCGCCTCGTGGGGTCTGCGCAGGAGGACTGGTATATCGATCTCCAGGAGACCACACCGGTCCGCCAGCGAGAGATCGAGATCCTGCAGGTGGACTTCCGCGACGGTGCCCACCCGTGGTTGCGCCCCTTCAAGGAAGCACCGTGGATCGTGGAGACATCCGGGGACATGCCCACCGTCTACCTCAACACCAGCGCGGTCGAAGGTCTTGTCGAGGTGCTCGACGGCCGCGGTGGCAGCGCGACGGAGCGTGTCGTACGGGAGATGGCGGCTTCTCAGATCGCACAGGACGCCTGGACGGCGATGTTCCAGACGGCCGCCGGTGACCTGGACGAGGACGAGGACGGAACCCCCGTGATGCCCACCGGATGGCGCGAGGCCGTACTGCGCGCCATGCTTCCGGACGTACTGCCCGGCAGGCAACTCACCGATGCCCTGTACGAGATCAACGAACGCCGTACGAAGGGGTTCGGGTGGTCCGAGTTGCAGACGGGCATCCAGTACGCGGCCGGACGTCGCGCACAGGTCGCGAAGAAACTGACACACGCGGTGCGCACTGTCGACCGCGCCGAGAGGAGCGCCGACTGATGCCGCGCCGTGGGTCGTTCGACATCCCCCAGGTACTCGGCTTGTTGCCCGACGCGGCCGTGGCCAAGTACCTGAGCCGAGGCATACAGTCGGGTCAGGAGAACCCGCCTCAGGTGGCCCTGCGCAAGGCGAGCACGTCCCTTTCGGACACCGAGGCCCGATGGCGCACCGCGCCGATCCGGGAACTCGTCGAGCAGGCGATGACGCGCTTCGCGGAGGACCGCCGCGCATCGGACGGCTGGCTCGCGCCCCGGCTTCACGCCACCCTTCGCATGACACGGGCGGAGGCAGGCGATGGCAGGCTGTGGAACCATTTCGCCATGCTCGTGGCGCCCGATTATGTGGTGTGGCGCTGGCGTGGCAATGCCGAGATCGCCCAGAGTTCGCGCTTCTGCGGGCCCCACTACACCCAGTGCTTCTCTCGCCTGTGGTGGGCTGCCGAACTGTTCCGGAACGGCCCCGACTACCGACCCGTGGAGACCGCCTTCGCTCTCCAGGACATCCTCAACACGACGCTCCGCTTGGACATCATCGACCACCGGCCGACCGCGCAGGCTCTGTTGCGCGTCTTCGAGAGGCTGCTCTCCAGTGGTACTCCACGCCCCGCCGACCATGTGAACGCGCTCTCCTCCGCGGTGAACGCCGCCGGCAGCACACTCGTCTATGACGTCCTTGCTCCGGACGGCCCGCGGTTCGTGGACGAACTCCAGGACTGGATCGCCGAATCCGAGGAAGCGCCTCCCGCGCGCTGGGACCGGCTGCCGGAAGGTCCGCACGACGGTCGGGTGCCCCCGGACTCCGTCGACGCGCTCGTCCCGCTGTTCGACAAGCTTCTGTCCGAGGCCCCCCTGCGCCGTCGTGGCCGCGCCCCGGAGGAGGCAGCCGAGCACACCACCGTGCCGGCGCAACGCCGGGGTGTCAGCCTCGAAAAGGAACTCCCGCCGTGGATGACCTGAGACGAGTGGCGGCCTAAGCCTGGGCTTCGACTTCGACATCGTCAGGCGTGGCCTGTTCCCACGATTCCGCGGGCCATCGCAGCAGCTGTTCCCATACGTCGTCGCCCGGAATGCCCAGATCGAGGGCCGCGCTCAACACGTGCACCCCGAATCGCGGCGGCACCGCGTTGCCGATCTGCTGAGCCTGGTCGTTGCCCCGCCACGGATACCGATAGGGGAAGCTCTGGAACACGCCGGCTTCCTCGTTGCTCAGGCGGCTCAGCTCTCTTTCCGGCTCGCCGCGGCTCACGATCCGGTTCCGCTTCCACTTGCCGGTGATCGTTGCGGATGGTTCGTCGGATTCGCGCCGACCTCGTGCCTTGGGATCGCCACCACTGCCGTAATTGGAGACGACACAGAACGGCTCGGTGCGTTGCGCCTCCTTCTCCACAATGCCGCGCGCGTAGACCTCCTCAAGGGCCCTCTCCATCGAAACCCAGGACTCGCGCGGCCCGAAGAGCGTCTCGGTGGGCACGACACCCTTGCGGTACTGCTGGTGCGTCGGCGGCACGAAGTGCTTGGGGAACTCGGTACGCCGAGCGACGAGCACGGCACGACGACGCGTCTGCGGCACCCCGTACTGTTCGGTATGAAAGACCTTCGCCGTGGTGTGGTACCCCACGGCTTTCAGCACCTTCTCGTACTCGTGCCACACCGCGATGACCGCGGGAACCTGTTCCAGCACGATCACGTCGAAGGGCCGGGGTTCCGTCCCACCGTGACGCGGACGAAGCATCGCCTCGAAGACCCATCGAAGCGGCTGGAGGACCAACCCGGTGCGTTCGTCGTCGAGTTTTTCCAGCTCTCGCTGGATGTCCTCCCAGGTCTCCCCTTTGCGGCCCGCCTTCTCACGCTCGTACCAGTCGTGCATGCGGTGGATGAACTTCGTGACGTCTTCGAGCGCTTTGCGACCCGAGCCGCTTCCGGCGATGGAGAACGTCTGGCACGGGGGGCCCCCCGCCAACACGTTGCATGCCTTGAAGTCCCGGTGATCGGGCCCGAAAAGCCGGACGTCTCCGTGGACCGTCGGCAGTCCGGCGGCCAGACGGGTGGCCACGGCGTCGTCGTCCCATTCGATGCCGATCGACGGAATACCCAGGACGTCGGCCGCAAGATCCAGCCCACCGGGCCCCGCGAAGAGATCGACGATCTGGAACGGCCTTCCTCGGGCCTCTTCGGGCGGTGCGCTGGTCATGGTGGGAAAGTCTATCGGCCGCGCGACCCGCCCGACTCCACCTTCACCAACCGTCCCAAGGGCGTCAGGACCCGGCTTCGGAGCGCAGAGCAGAGGCGATGGCCTCGCCCACCGCCCGCGCGAGCGGAGGGGGTGTGGCATTGCCCACTTGCCTGTAGCGCACGGTCTTCCGTCCGGCGATGCGCCACTCCGGCGGAAAGCCCTGCAGCAGAGCCGCTTGCTCGACGGTGAGCGGGACGAGTCCGTTGCGACCGACTGCCGGATTCCAGACAAAATCGGCATCCGGCACCTCGTCGGCGACGGTCGCCCCGTCAACCCCCATCAGCGCCCACTTGCGCTTGGCGCCGGTCGGCCCGAGATCCGCTCCGCCACGATCCCAAGAGCCGCCGACGATGGTGGGCGCCGGCACACCGGCATGGTCGGCCCACTTGTCGGCATCGGGCCATCCGCGGGCTCCCATGGAGTCGCGCAGCGTCTCCCCCACCGTAGGGATCGGTCCCGGATGTGGCGTGGGCCACTCGAATCGGTCGATCAGGTCGTCCTTGAAGGCGACGAGGAAGCCGACCTCGCGGTGTTGTGGCACCCCGTAGTCCTTGGCGTCGAGCACGTGCCACCGAAAGCGGTAGCCAAGGTGATCCAGTTCCTCGCCGACGAACTCCCTAATCGGCTGGTATTCGACCTTTCTTGCCAGATCGGGCACATTCTCGAGCAGAACCGCCCGCGGTTGCACGCCGTAGACCAGGTCGACGGCGGCCATGAGTACCGCGAGTTCCGCGTCGTCTCCTCTGGTGCGATTCGCCGCCGCGGGCGACTTCACCCGGGGCAGGCCCCCGGAGAGCAGGTGGACGTCGTATACCTGCTGCTCGTCCACGGGGTCGAAGTCGGCGAGATCGACCTCCCGGACGTCCCAGTGGGGCCGATTGGTACGCAGCGTCTCGCAGGCGATCGGCCGATTGTCGAGCAGCAGCACCGGGTCGAACCCCGCCTCTTCCAGGCCGCGCGCGAGCCCACCGGCCCCGGCACAGACCTCCAGCGAGGTGAGACGAGTCGACGAAGCTCCGTCACCGTGCGCCGCGGCGGGCGGCACCTCTCCCCCGATCACGCTGCCCTCGTCCTCCCGTCGTCCTCGAACGGAGGCCGTTCGAGGCCACGCCGACCCGGCCGGCCGGCCAAAAACCCCTTGATCAAGGGTACTGGCCGACCGGACGTGCCGCGGAGTCTTTCGTTCACGGGGCGTCGATGATCGCCTGTCCTTCCTTGCCCGAGTCGATCGTCGTGAAGCGCAGTACGCGACCGTCGGTGCGTCGGGCCGACGCGGGCGCTACGAAGGAGAAGGCCATGGTGACCTTCTCGGGCGCGAGCCGACCGTCCTCGTCGATGTCGGCCCGGTGCTTCGGCTCCACCACCGGATACACCACGACGACGCCCCTACGAGGAGCGACCAAAGCCTCGGTGCTCCGGTCCCCCGAGTCGGCGAGGCCGCCCGCGATGCGCAGCGGCACCGCGCGGTGCTTGGGCTCGCTCAGGGCGCCGAAGAGCGGACCCCGTCGACGCTCGCGCCCGAACCAGGCGTACGAGCGATTGCCGGCGCCGAGCAACAGGCGTTGTCCGCGCTTCGCGTGCTGCGGTGCGAGCACGAGCCAGTCGTCGATGTCCGACGAGTCAGCCTCGTTGATCTCGGACAGATACGCGAGATGGGGCGCGAACTGCGAGGGAGCCTCCCAGCGCACCTGGCGAACCAGATCGAGGAACTCTCCGGGTGTGAGCGTCCCGACGAACGCGTCGAACCGGTGGGTGACGGCGTCGCGGTGGGGCTCGGGCGGGAAGTGATAGGCGAACGACGCGGCCGTGGTGGACAACGACTCGAGGACCGGGAGCCAAAGGTGCGCGTTGTGCCGCAGATCGGCCGCCCGGGTCGGGTAGGCCGTGGGCTCCTGCCACTGTCCGGGGGACCGCAGCTCGACCAGGCGGGCGTTGTACATCTTGTTCGGGCTGGTCGGCTTGAGCCAGGGCAGATGCTGCGAAACGAGCGGAGGCACCTGGTCGGGGGTGACCTGTGGCTTGCCGTCGATCATCTGCGCGTACTGCTTCAATTCCTTGCGGAAGTTCTCCTCGTCGAGACAGATCGCCTCGAAGCCGGCGTAGAGGTCGATCTCCTTGGTCCCCACGGTTTCCGCCCGGCCGAGGAAGAGGCGCACCAGGTCCCGGTAGCCGTCGCGGAAACCGAACCAACGCCCCATCTGCATGAGGGTGGACGCATTGCCCGCACGGCGACGGAAGTAGGAGACGGTGAGTCCTTCGACGGTGAATCCACGGGCGAGCTTCTGACCGCCGATGAGAATCTTCCAGATGGAGCGCTTGTCGAAGTCCGCCTCACCGGTCTCGATGTCCTTGTCGCCGTTGACGACGATGATCGGACGGTCGTCGCCACCGATCCGGGCGACGGCCGGTCCCACATACGGAGCCAGCGCCTCGTAGGAGGGCGGGACGGCATGACCGTCCGCGCGTACGGCCGACACGGGAGCGAGATCCTTCTCGAAGAGTTCTCGCAAACGCAGGCGACCGGCCTCCCCCATATACCCCGCGTTCCACCACATCTCGGTTGCCCTGCCCAGGAGTTCGCGGTGCACATCGGTGCGTACGGATTCGTGGATCAGCATCGTGTGATGCTGGAAGTAGCGATCTCCCAGTCCTCCCTTGTCCTCTCGATACAGCTTCATGGCAGCCGTGAGGACAAACATGTCCATGGCCTGCTGCAGACAGAAGTCGTCATCGCCGCTCTCGTCGTGCACGGTGATGTTGCGCACGTGAGCGAGTTCGTTCGAGTTGGCGAAGTCGCGCTCGTCCTCCGGGATCTCGGAGTCGAGGTCGTGGAAGTCACGGGCGCCCATGTATCCCTCGGGGCGCGGCAGGGAGACGATGAAGTCCTTGGGGAAGATGTCCTCGGCGTCGCTGGGGTCTACGAACACGTTGGCATATGGGGTGGCCGTGTATCCGACATACTGGGCACGCGGCAGCAAATGCAGCAGTTCCGAGATCTTCAGGTTGATGGCGCTGCGTTCCGCGTCGGGCTTCGTGAGGTTGGAGGTGTTGACCGACGCCTCGTCGGACTCGTCGTCGATGATCAGGACGGGAATCTCGGAGAGCGGCGTTTTGATCTTCTTCAGATCCTTCACGAGCTTACCCAGGACCGTCTTGTGCTTCTTGACGACCATGAGGCGCGCCGACGACCGGTGCAGGTTGCGTGGATCGTAGAGCGGCAGCGCCGGCTCCTGCTTCTCGAATTCCAGCGCCGTGATTCCCTGCAACAGGCTCTTGTAGTCGTCGTCCCGTGTGGTGAGCCGTACGATATCGAACCCGCCTCGAGTCGACGGCAGATCGCCGAAGCTGGTGAACCTGCCCTGGATCCAGGCCGGATCGTTGGCGTAGTCGGATTCGTACTCGCTCGCTCCGCGCAGGATGTTCTCGCGCCCGACCAACTCCATGTCGAGACGCCGTTGAGTCTGTGCCCGGAGCATGTTGAGGGTGCCGCCGAGGACGATGACCAGGCGGTAGCCGGCGTCGACCGCCTTGGCGATCACCCCGGCGAAGTTCGCGGTCTTGCCGGACTGGACATAGCCGACGACCAGCCCCTTCGACTGATAGGCGGTAGGCTGCGTCGGGTCGGCCAGCCGTTCGACCACCGAATCGGTGGCGACGTCGAGTCCGGCCACGGCCTCGGGCCCCCATCCCTTCCTCTCCAGGTAGGAACGGTAGGCCGGCCAATACCAGGAACGCCCCTGCATCGACTGCGGCGCGTACCACGGGACGAACTCGTCGCTGATGACCACTGGAGCGTCGACCCGAGACACAGGGACGAGGCCGTCCAGCAGCTTGCGCGTCTGCTCGGACAAGGCGAGCAGACCGTAGACATCGTCTCGGCGCTGCTGGGTCCGCTCCGGGCTGTGGGACCACGGGGCGTCCGGCAGGAAATCCCAGTCGGTCAGTTTCCTGCGCCACGCCTCGACCAGCGGGTCCGTCGGACGAGATCTTTCCAGTGCCGCGCGCACGATGTCCTCACGTGCCAGGTCCTCGGCTTCCGGAGAGATGCTCTCCGCCTGGTAGCCGAGTGCGCGCTCGAGATTTTTGGGGCGGCTGGTACGCATGTCCGCGAGGGCGGCATCGAGCACTCGCAGGAGGAGGGCATCGGCAGGGCTGCTGGTCATGTGTTTCCTCTGGGGGCCGGCAAGCGCCGGGAGTCGGTCAGGGAAGCGGCAGATCGGAAAGGTCGAGAGGCGGCGGTTGCCCGTCGGACGACAATCCCGTGACGTCCACCACGTAGTTCACCGTGTCGATGCGTTCGACCGCGCCTTCTGGCAGGTTTTCCGCCGTGAGACGAGGCATGCCGGTCGCCCGGATCAGCAGGGGACTGTCGCGCGGTGTCCAACGCTCGTCGTCCGGCTGTTCGGCGTCCCAACCCACGGCATTCAGCAGTCCGTCCAGGCGCCGACCCAAGGCGATGTTCTCGGCTGCGGCCGCGTCGCGCACCGCTTTCACCGAGTCCGCGAGGGTGCGCCCGCCGGCACCGCCTCGAGTCAGGCGCAACGACGCGAACCAGAGTGGCCGTCCGGTTGTCTCCGTGAGCTGCCCGAGACCGTGGATGGTGTGTCTACGGCGCTCCGCGGCGGTCGTCTTGACCTCCAGGTCCGCCGATTCGAGGGCGAAGTCGTGCTCCTCACCGGTCGGGCCCACCCAGGCGTCGAGTGCCGCCTGCCATCCGATGGTTCCGGCCGTCCTCGCCAGGACGGCAAGTTCACCGTGGAGTCCGAGACGTCTTTCCCTCGACAGACCACGGGGCCTTCCGAGGAGCGCGCTCCAGCCGTGCACCGTCTCGTCGAAGGCCCTCGCCAGACCCTGCCCGTCGACGACGATACGATCCGCCACGGCCAGCAGAAGGTCGTGGAAGTCACGGAGCAGCTCGGGTTCCGAGGTCGTGACGCGCGCCAGGCGCCGGCCGCCGTGGAGGACCCGGTCGATTCGGACAGCCGCCAGCGGTGAGCTTGGAGCATGATGGCGTCCCGTGAGTTCGACGTGCAGGGCGATACCGCGTCCCGCGGCCGCGATCTCGTAGGAGACCAAGGGCTCGTCGGCGGCCGAGAGTCGGTAGCTGGCTCCCAAGCCGCGTCCCAGATAGTGCTCGACCGTTGTCCAGGGCAGTTCGACCGTGGAGGGCGTCGCGGCGGAGTCGGTTTCGTTTGGAAAGTCTTCGACTTCGCCTCTTCGGCTGTCCATCAGTCGGCCACCCGATCCAGTTCCGTGCGTGCGGCGGCGACGAGAACGGACTGCCAGAGTTCGATGTTGTCCTTGAGTCGGCTCCCCAGCCGTTCACGCTGAAAGGCATCCTGCATCAGTAGGTACATCAGAGCCTTGACCACCGGGGCGTCGTTGAGTGTACCGCTGCGGCCACCGAGCAGTGCGGCCCGGTAGTGCTGGTTGAGCAGGAGGACCTGGGCTTCCTGGTCGATCTCGAAAAACCTGTCGTTGGGGAGCTTCTGCCAGCGGAACTGCAACGGCGTCTCGGGGAGCAAGGGCAGTTCCTCCTCGATAACCTGGCGCACCTGTGGATCCATGCCCCGCCCCGGCGGCACGGCGGCCTTACGTGCGACACCGGCCCGTTTCCGCGCTTCCCGATAGACCCGCTCGGCATCCCCGAGGTATCCGGCGAACGTACGCCCTTGATCGTCCTTGGCGTTGTCGAGCGCGGCCGTGAACTCGGGAGAGGCCTGCACTCCTTCCTTCTTCACAGTCAGCCGGAAGACTTCCCCTTCGGGATCGTCCGGCAGGTCCACCGCCACTCGGGCAAGGGCTAGGTGCTGCTCCGGCTGGCGGTAGTTGTTCCAACCGCCGGCCTGCACGAGCCGGTCGTTGCGGTAGAAGTAGAACCCCTCCCGCTCGACGACCGCGCCGAAGGCCTTGTATTCGTCAAGAGAGGAACGCGGCGGCCAGATATGGGCGCGCAGGTCGATGGGGCCGAGGGAAGCCGTTTCGACGACGAATGTGCTCGGGTAGCCGATGTCTGCCGACATCGGATAGCCGAAGGGATCCAGCGACTCGACACCGTAGTTGGCATATTCGATGCCCGTCCGAACGTCTTGGACGGAGATGGTGATGTGGAAATCGCCCCGGGCAAGGAATCGATGCAGATACAGTCCCAGGTGCAGACCCAACTTGTTGACCGTGCGATGGAGGTAACGGTCGGTCTGGCCTCCGCCGCCGTGCTTGGGGAAGTCCTTGACACCGTCCCATCGGACGATCGTCCCCTGGAATCCGATCGGTCGTCCCTGGTAGAAGTCGACGAAGTCCTGGGCGAAGTCGGGATCGATGATGTCGCACTCGAAGCTCTTCTTGGCGTGCTCCATCAGCCAGCGCCGACCGACGGGGCGGGTGCGCTTGGTGCGACTCACCACCGTCACCGATTCGGCGTGGCTGAGCGACGCGGACTTCAGACCGGTACCGAACATGCCGAGCGATCCCTTGGCGTAACCACGACGACCGCCCACCGTCATGGCCACGTCCAGCTCGTCTTCGCTCATCCCCTTGCCGTCGTCGACGAGTACCAGGCTGACCAGTTGGTCACCGTCACGCAGGAAGTGGATGACGACGTTCGCCGCGCCCGCGTCGATGGAGTTGTCCACCAAGTCGGCGATGGCGGCTTCGAAGCCGTAGCCCTGGCTGCTGAGCGCTTCCATGTAGCGCCCGTCGGGTGGCAGCCGCTTGGTGCCGGCCGTGGGGACTTCGAACTGCCACTCGCTGACCATGACCTGCCTTATCGCATGAGTGCCCGCTTGCCCGTAAGCCGGACATCGTCATCATGCGACGAGGAGACGACCGTAGTCGACCGTCGGCGGGAACTCCGCGCCCAGAGAGACGCCATGCCGCATCAGGCTCACCGGTGCTTTGCGGCACTTGCCTGCGAAGCCGGAAGAGGTCGTCGCTCTGCGAACCGGGCGCCGCATGTGTGCTGCGCGGCGCCCGGATGGCTCGGGATTAAGCCGCTGCGGCCAGATCCGCCCGCCCGAACAGAAGCGCGTAGCCCGGTGGGAGTTGGGACAGGACTCGGGTGGTCAGGGGTTCGCCCACGTGGGTGGAGAGGGTGCTCAGGACCGAGCTGACGTCCCAGCGGGCCGTGGCCGGGGTCGCGCCCTCTATGCGGGTGGCGACCGAGTCGACGAACTCGCGGGCCGTCAGGGGGTGGGTCGCCGGGATCTGGGAGGCGATGATCCGGCCCGCCTCCTGGGGGAGGGCCTGAGCCAGGGCCACGCGTTCGTCGCCGGTGACGTAGCCGCCCAGGGCCGACAGGACGATGCGGGTGATGCGTTCCGCCTCCGTCCTCGTCGGGTACTGGCCCGCCTCGCGTACCGCCTCGGTCAGTTCCAGCCAGCCGGTGTCCTCGGCCGCGTCGCGGGTGCGGGGGCGTACGGACGGGGCCGGGGCGGGGATGGTGGTTCTGGGCTGCGGGGTCGTCACGGTCATCGTGGTGGCTCCTCCTCCGGGACACTTCGGGGCACCGGAATCCCGGTACCCCGTAACGCGGTGGGCATGAGCGGGAGTTCGGCCAAAGTGCGGCCGGTGGTGCTGCATGAGTGTGTGAGTGGCGTGATGCGGGTGTGGTGTGTGCGGACGGCCGGTGCCGCTCGCGCTCCTGCCGTCGGACGCGGCCCGGGGTCCGTTTCCAGTCCGGGGAGGGCGCGTCCCGGGCCCCGCTCCGAGCCCGGGGCACGTCCCGAGTCCCTCCGGACCCGGGGGCACCTCCCGGGCTCCGCTCCGGGTCGAGGAGCGCGTCCCGGGTCCCGCTCTGAGTCCGGAGAGGGCGCGTCCCGGGTCCCGCTCCGGGCCCGGGGCCGCGGCCCGGGGCTCCTCCGGACCCGGAGGCGATTCCCGGGCTCCGTTCCGGGACCGGAGGCGCGTCCTCGTCGGCGGTGGCCGGTGGCCGGGCCGCCTGGTTCAGCCGCTGATCTGCCTGCGGCCCGGTCCTCCGTCGGTGATGCGGATGCGGCGGGGCTTGGCCTGTTCGCCACCGGGATGCGCAAGGTAAGGACGCCGGCCTCGTACGAGGCGTCGATGCGGTCCGTGTCGAGCGTGTCGCCCAGGAACAGCTGGCGGGTGAACGTGCCCGTCGGCCGCTCGGCGACCAGGATCTCCGCGTCCTCGGGAGCGGGGCCGCGTCGTTCGGCGCGGACGTTGAGGACGTTGCGCTCGACGTCCAGTTCGATCGTCCCGGGGTCGATGCCGGGCAGGTCGAAGTGGACCAGGAACTCGTCCCCGGACCGGTAGGCGTCCATCGGCATCGCGGCCGGGCCCACGGCGTTCGTGCCGAGCACCTGCTGCGCGAGCCGGTCGAGTTCGCGGAACGGGTCCGTGCGCATGAGCATCACAGGTCACTCCTCTCTTCAGGCGCTGTGTGCGATGCCCTTCGGCTTCTTATATAACTCTCCGCTGGAAACTTGACAAGCCTCGACTCAGGTTCGTTCCCCCCTCCGACCTGCGCGTTAACCTCGGGACAGGTACCAGTGATCAGCAGCAGATGGCAGCACCAGGGATCAACGAGGGTTTACCAGGAGGCACTCATGGCCAGGGTTCCCAGCGCGCTCGTCGCCGCCACCGGGCTCGTCGGCGGCTACGGCGTCGCCCGTTGGACCAAGAAGCGGCAGCTGGGCGGGGCCGTGCTGGCCGTCGCCGGGGCCGCCGCCGCGCAGCAGTGGCGCGCGCGGGCCGGCGGGAAGGCCGCGGGTGCGCTGACCGCCGCCTACGTCGCCGCCTTCGCCGGCTCCCACCCGCTCGCCAAGAAGGTCGGCGCCTGGCCGTCCGTCCTCGGTGTCGCCGGTGCCGTCGCCGCCGCCTCCTGGGCCGTCGCCGACCGCAAGGCCTGACGGCCACACCGACACCGACACCGACACCGACAGCAACAGCAACAGCAACAGCAACAGCAACAGCGGCTACGACACCTTCTCCCGCGCCCGGAACGCCTTCCGGTAGCCCTGCGGGCTCGTCCCCGCCACCCTCCGGAAGCGTTCCCTGAAGGCCGTCGGAGAGCCGAACCCCGTCTGGGACGCGATGCGTTCCACGGGGTGGTCCGTCGTCTCCAGCAGGTGCTGGGCCCGCCGCACCCGCGCCCGGTGCAGCCACTGCAGCGGTGTCGTCCCGGTCTGGTCGCGGAAGCGGCGGTTGAGGGTACGGGTGCTCATGCCGGCCTTCGCCGCGATCTCCTCCAGCGACAGATCGCGGTCGCAGTGGTCCTGCAGCCAGAGCAGCAGCGGCTCCAGGGTGGCGCCGGCCGGTGCCGGAGGCAGGTCGTGGACGATGAACTGCGCCTGCCCGCCCTCCCGTTCCAGCGGCATCACCGACATCCGGGCCGCGTGCGCGGCGACCGCCGAGCCGAAGTCCCTGCGGATCATGTGCAGGCACATGTCCAGGGCCGAGGCCGCGCCGGCCGACGTCAGGAACTGGCCGTTGTCGACGTAGAGCACGTTCGGGTCGACGGTCACCCGCGGGTACCGCGCCGCCAGGTCACCGGCCGCGGCCCAGTGGGTCGTCGCGCGCAACCCGTCGAGCAGGCCCGTCGCCGCGAGGAGGAACGCGCCCACGCACACCGACGCGATCCTGGTGCCGTTCGCCGCCGCCGCGCGCAGCGCCTCCGCGACCCCGGGCGGCAGCGTCTCCGGCGGGTCCGCGACCCCCGGCAGCATGATCGTGTCGGCCTCCGCGAGCGCCTTGAGGCCGTAGGGCGCCCGGACCGTGAAGGCGCCCGAGGCGACCTCCTCCCGTACCGAGCACACCCGCACCCGGTACGGCTCCCGGCCGTCGGGCAGCCGGGCCCAGCCGAAGGTGTCGATGGGAGCGGACAGGTCGAACGGGATGACGCCGTCCAGCGCCAGTACGGCCACGGTGTGCATGGCAGGAACCTAGTCGGTCGACCGGTTCCCGCCAAGGCCGTTCAAGGAGGGAAGAGACGGTCCGGGCGGCCTTCCGCACCGCTGGCGGGAATCCGTCGGCAGGTGGCAGTCCTGCCACTTCTGCGTGATCACCGCGCGTCCTAGCGTCGGCCCGTGACCAAGTTCCTCCTCGCCGTGCACGTCATCGCCGCGATCCTCGCCATCGGGCCCGTCGCCGTCGCCGCCAGCATGTTCCCGCCCGCCGCCCGCCGGGTCCCCGCCGCCGCCGACGGCATCGGAATCGGCACCGGCACCGGCACCACCAGCGGCACCGACGACGGCAGCGGGACCGACGCCACCGCGAGCCTGCACCTGCTGCACCGGATATGCCGGGTCTACGCCGTCGTCGGCGTCGTCGTCCCCGTCTTCGGCTTCGCCACCGCGAGCCGCATGGGTGTGCTCGGCAGTGCCTGGCTGATCGTGTCCATCGCGCTGACCGTCCTCGCCGCGCTCGTCCTGGCCGCGGTGATCCTCCCGGCCCAGGCCGCGCTGCTCGAAGCCGACGGCGGCGGCACCCGCTCCGCCACCGCCGCCCGCCTCGCCATGGCCACCGGCGTCTTCAACCTGCTGTGGGCCGCCGTCACCGTCCTGATGATCGTCCGGCCGGGCTCCACCACCGGCGCCTGACGCTCACGGCCTGCTCGCCGCCGGCGGTGCCGCGGGACCGCTGCCGCGCGCACCCGGCGTGCCCCCGGACGGCCGCGCCGCCGCCTTGGCCCGGCTCGCCACCGCCGTCAGCGGGCGGGCGATGTCCTCCAGGGAGCGGCCTTCGGCCCGTACCGCCAGGAACACGGCGACCAGGCCGGCCGCGCACATCAGCGCGGCGCCGATGCAGAAGGCCAGGACGGTGTCGCCGACCCGGCCGGTGCCCGTGAGGTCGGCGAAGAGGAGCGGGCCGCTGATGCCGCCGGCCGCGGTGCCGAGGGCGTAGAAGAAGGCGATGGACATGGCGCGGGTCTCCATCGGGAAGATCTCCGACACCGTCAGATAGGCGCTGGAGGCGCCCGCCGAGGCGAAGAACAGCACCGCGCACCAGCAGGCGGTCAGCCCCACCGCGTTCAGCGCGCCCCGGTCGAACAGCCAGGCCGTGCCGAACAGCAGCAGGCCCGACAGCAGATAGGTCGAGGAGATCATCACGCGCCGGCCGACCGTGTCGAAGAGCTTGCCGAGCAGCAGCGGGCCGCAGAAGTTGCCGGCCGCGATCACCGCGAAGTAGTAGCCGGTGCGGTCGGAGGGCACGTCGTAGAACTTGGTCAGGATGGCGCCGAAGCCGAAGGTGATGGCGTTGTACAGGAACGCCTGGCCGATGAAGAGGGAGAAGCCGAGGACCGCGCGCCTGCGGTAGCGGCCGAATACCGTGCGGGCGATCTCCAGGAAGGAGACGCTCTTGCGCTGGTGGATCTCCAGTTCGCCCTCGGGCTCGGCCAGCCGTTCGCCGCGCTCGGCCTCCACCCGGCGTTCGATGCCGGAGACGATCTCCTCGGCCTCCCGGTCCCGGCCGTGGATCAGCAGCCAGCGCGGGCTTTCCGGGACGTGCCGTCGTACCAGGAGGATGACGAGCGCGAGGACGGCGCCGAGGGCGAAGGTCAGCCGCCAGCCGACGTTCGCGGCCAGCAGGTCGGTGTCCAGCGCGACGATCGACAGCAGCGAACCGCCGACCGCGCCGAGCCAGAAGCTGCCGTTGATGATCAGGTCGACCCGGCCGCGGTAGGCCGCCGGGATCAGCTCGTCGATCGCGGAGTTGATCGCCGCGTACTCGCCGCCGATGCCGAAGCCGGTCAGGAAGCGGAACAGGAAGAACCACCAGGCTTCCCAGGAGACCGAGGTCAGGGCCGTCGCGGCCAGGTACACCACCAGGGTGATCATGAAGAGGTTCCGGCGGCCGAACCGGTCGGTCAGGCGGCCCCAGAACAGCGCTCCGACACAGGCGCCCGCGACGTAGAGCGCGGCGGCGACGCCGGTGACCTGCCCGGAGGAGATCGCCAGGCCGCTGCCGGACTCCGACAGCCGGCTGGCGATGTTGCCGACGACCGTGACCTCCAGGCCGTCCAGGATCCATACGGTGCCCAGCCCGATCACGACGGTCCAGTGCCAGCGGGACCAGGGCAGCCGGTCCAGCCGGGCGGGGATGTTCGTGGTGATCGTCCGGCCGGTCCCCATCGGCGGCGTCTCCGCTTCGCTCATCTGACCCCTCCTCCTCGAAGGACGGAGAACCGGGTGCCCGGCCCGCGCCGGAACAGTCCGGTCAGGCCCCCAGGCCGCGCGAGAGCGCGTAGATCAGCAACCCCGCGAGGGAGCCCACCACCGTGCCGTTGATCCGGATGAATTGCAGGTCACGGCCGATGTGGGCCTCGATCTTGCGGGTGGTGTGCTCGGCGTCCCAGCCCGCCACGGTGTCCGTGATCAAGGAGGTGATCTCCTTGCGGTAGGTCGTCACGACGTGTACCGCCGCGCCCTCCACCCAGGCGTCCACCTTGTCCTGCATCTTCGCCTCGGTGGCCATCCGCGTGCCCAGGGACAGCAGCGCGGACCGCACCCGCCGGCGCAGCTCGCTGCGCTCGTCCTCCGCCGCGGTCACGATCATCGACCGTACGGCCGTCCAGGCGGACGTGATCAGGTCCTGCACCTCGCCGCGGCCGAGCACCTCGCTCTTGAGCCGCTCCACCCGCGCCCGGGTGTCGGTGTCGGACTGGAGGTCGGAGGCGAAGTCGGTGAGGAAACGGTCCAGCGCGCCGCGCGCCGGGTGTGTGGGCATGTCCCGCATCTCGGTGACGAACCGCAGCAGCTCCTTGTAGACCCGCTCGCCGACCTTGCGGTCCACGAACCGCGGGGTCCAGCCGGGCGCGCCGCCCTCCACGGCCACCATCACGTCGGCCCGGTGCAGCTCCAGCCAGTCGTGGGCGCGGGAGACCACCAGGTCCACCACCCGCCGGTGCCCGCCGTCGGCGACGACCTTCTCCAGCGTCTTGCCGATGCCGGGCGCGATCTCCTGGGCGTCGGCCCGCCGGGTGACCGCCTCGCCGACGACCGCCTGCACGTCCGAGTCGCGCAGCACGGTCAGGGCGCCGCGCAGGGCGGTGGCCAGTTCGGCGGTCACCCGGTCGGCGTGCTCGGGCTCGGCCAGCCAGGCGCCGAGCCGGCTGCCGATGCCGACCGCGCGCAGCCGCTGCCGCACGACGTCCTCAGAGAGGAAGTTCTCCCCGACGAACTCGCCCAGCGAGACGCCGAGCTGGTCCTTCTTGGTGGGGATGATCGCGGTGTGCGGGATGGGCAGCCCGAGGGGGTGCCGGAACAGGGCGGTGACCGCGAACCAGTCGGCGAGCGCACCCACCATGCCGGCCTCGGCCGCCGCCGCCACATAGCCGGCCCAGGTCCCGGCGCCCGCGTTCTGGGCGACCTTGGCCAGGACGTAGACCACCGCGACGAACAGCAGCATGCCCGTCGCCGTGAGCTTCATGCGCCGCACCCCGCGCCGGCGCTCCTCGTCGGCCGGGGTGAACGCCGTCATGGTGCGGTACGACGCCGCCCGCTCCGCCGTGCTCGTCTCGGTAGGTTCCATCAGCTCCACCCGTTCGGTGATCCCGCCCACAATTGTCCCTTCCTGTCCGGCTCCCGGAACAGAACGGGAGTTCCCGGCGTCTGTTCCACGGGAGCGGTGGCAGGGTCCTGTCAGGCTTCCCCGGCCCGTGACGCATCATGGGCTCAGCAGGACCGGAGCCTCGGGCTCCCTTCCCGAGGAGAACAACACAAGAGTGACCGAGCGTCATGACGGGGTCGCGGGGGCGTCTCCCGCGAAACTCCGTGCCGTTCTCAGCGCGCTCGTCGCGCTGGTCGTGGCCCTGTCCGCCGGCATCTACGCCACCGTCGCCGCCGACCCCGGCACCGGCCGGGACGCCTTCGCCGACGGCCGCCCGCACGGCGGCTCCCACGCCGCTCCCGCCTCCACCGGCACCTGGGTCGGCGCCTGGGCCGCCGCCCCGGTCGGCGCGGAGCCCGGCACCCGGGCGGCCGGTCTGGCGGGCCACTCGGTCCGCAACGTGGTGCACACCAGCGCCGGCGGTACGAGTGCCCGGGTGACGCTGTCCAATCTCTACGGCCGGTCGGACCTCGTCCTGACCCACGCCTCGCTCGCCCTGGCCGCGGGCGACGGCACCGCGGCGGCCGACGCCGAGACGATGCGGCGGCTCACCTTCGGCGGCGGCACCCAAGTGGTCGTGCCCGCCGGCGGCCAGGTGGTCAGCGACGCCGTGCGCGTCACACTGCCGCCCGGCGCCGACGTGCTGGTCACCACCTACTCCCCCGACCCGTCCGGACCGGTCACCTACCACCGGCACGCCCGGCAGGTGTCGTACACGGCCCGCGGCGACCGCACCGAGGACACCACCGGCAGGCCGTACACCGGCACGACCACGTCCTGGCGCTACCTCACGGCACTCGACGTCGCCGGCTCGGAGGCCGCCGGGACCGTCGTCGCCTTCGGCGACTCCATAACCGACGGCATCACCTCCACCACCGGCGCCGACCACCGCTGGCCCGACATCCTCGCCGGCCGGCTGCGCGCGGCCCTGGCGGACGGCGAGCCGCTGCCCCGCTACAGCGTCGTGAACGAGGGCATCAGCGGCAACCAGGTCCTCGCCGACGGCCCCGGCCGGCCCGCCGAGAACCAGAGCGGTCTCGGCCGCTTCGACCGCGACGCGCTGTCCCGCCCGGGCGCCGAGGTCGTCGTCGTCGACCTCGGCGTCAACGACATCCTGCGCAACCGCCGGCTCGCCGACCCCGACCGGATCGTCGGCGGTCTGCGCACCCTGGTCCGCCGGGCGCACGCCCGCGGGCTGAAGACCGTCGGCGCCACCCTGATGCCCTTCCGCGGCCACCGCGGCTGGACCCCGGCCCGGGAGGCCGTGCGGCGGGAGGTCAACGCGCGGATCCGCGCGGGCGGGGTCTACGACGCCGTCGTGGACTTCGACCGGGCGCTGAGCGACCCCTACGACCCGCGCCGGCTGCGCGCCGAGTACGACTCCGGCGACCATCTGCACCCCAGCGACCTGGGCTACCGCACCATGGCCGAGGTCTTCGACCTGCGGACACTGGAGGGCGCGGGGCAGGCGCGGCTGTGACCACGCGGGGAGGAATACTGTCGGGCATGACCCGCTTGATCCTCGCCACCCGCAACGCCGGAAAGATCACCGAGCTGAGGGCGATCCTCGCCGAGGCCGGACTGCCGCACGAACTGGTCGGCGCCGACGCCTTTCCCGAGGTCCCCGACGTGAAGGAGACCGGCGTCACCTTCGCCGAGAACGCCCTGCTCAAGGCGCACGCCCTCGCCCGGGCCACCGGTCTGCCGGCCGTCGCCGACGACTCGGGGCTGTGCGTGGACGTCCTGGGCGGCGCGCCCGGCATCTTCTCCGCCCGCTGGGCCGGCCGGCACGGCGACGACCAGGCCAACCTGGAGCTGCTGCTCGCCCAGCTGTCCGACATCGCCGAGGAGCACCGCGCGGCCCACTTCGCCTGCGCGGCGGCCCTGGCACTGCCGGACGGCACCGAGCGGGTGGTGGAGGGACGGCTGCGCGGCACGCTGCGGCACGCCCCGGCCGGCACGAACGGCTTCGGCTACGACCCGCTCCTCCAGCCGGAGGGCGAGACGCGGACCTGCGCCGAGCTGAGCCCCGAGGAGAAGAACGCGATCAGCCACCGCGGCAAGGCGTTCCGCGCCCTCGTCCCCGTGGTCCGGGAACTGCTCGGCTGATCTCTGGTGCGGCCGGAGGGACTCGAACCCTCACGGGAGTTACCCCACTGGGACCTAAACCCAGCGTGACTGCCAATTCCACCACGGCCGCCCGGTGCTGCCCGGCCATGCTAGCGGCCGGGCAGCGCCCTCGGACGTCAGATGCCCAGATCCTTGATGATCTTGGCTACGTGGCCGGTCGCCTTGACGTTGTACAAGGCCCGTTCGACCTTGCCGTCCTCGTCCACGACCACCGTGGAGCGGATGACGCCGACGACCGTCTTGCCGTAGAGCTTCTTCTCACCGAAGGCGCCGTACGCCTCCAGCACCCGCTTGTCCGGGTCGGCCAGCAGGGTGACCTTCAGGGATTCCTGCTCGCGGAACTTCGCGAGTTTCTCCGGCTTGTCCGGCGAGACGCCGATGACGTCGTAGCCGGCGGAGGCCAGGACCTCCAGGTTGTCGGTGAAGTCGCAGGCCTGCTTGGTGCAGCCGGGCGTCAGGGCGGCCGGGTAGAAGTAGACGATGACCTTGCGGCCCTTGTGGTCCGAAAGGGACACCTCGTTGCCGTCGGCGTCGGGGAGGGTGAAGGCGGGGGCAACGTCCCCGGGCTGGAGTCGCTCGCTCATCGGACTAGCGTAACCGGGGGCCCTTGCGGTGCGGTGCGGCCATGAGCTGACAGACTGTTCGGAAAGCAGCAGCAGACTTCGGCAGACTTCGGAGGCCGTACGGTGGCGGACACGTCGGACACCAGAACCCCGGCGCAGATCGAGGCGGACATCAGGCGCCGCCGCGAAGTGCTGGCCGAGACACTCGACGAGATCGGGGTGCGCGTGCATCCCAGGACCATCGTCGGGGACGCGAAGGCGAAGGTCGTCGCGAACGTCGACCACACGGTCGGGCGGGCGTACGTTCAGGTCAACCGCGTCGTGAGCGAGGTACGGGCGCGGTTCACGGACGAGGAGGGGGCGCCCCGGCTGGAGCGGGTCGTGCCCGTGGCGATGGTCGTCGTGGGGGTCGTGGGGCTGCTCGCCCTGGGGGCCCGGCGGCGCAGGGACTGACCGGGAACAGGTAGGTTCGACGCGTGAGCGCCAACAGAAACGAGCACAGCACTCCCCACCACGACAAGCTGCCCATCCGGATGCTGCACGACCGGGTTCTCGTGCGGCAGGAGACCGGTGAGGGCGAGCGGCGGTCGGGGGGCGGCATCCTGATTCCCGCCACCGCGGCGGTCGGGCGGCGGCTGGCCTGGGCCGAGGTCGTCGCCGTCGGCCAGAACGTACGGACCGTGGAGCCCGGCGACCGGGTCCTGTTCGATCCGGAGGACCGGGCGGAGGTGGAGGTGCGGGGCGTGGCGTACGTGCTGATGCGCGAGCGCGACCTGCACGCCGTCGCCGCGGACCGGTTCGAGGGCTCGGAGGACTCCACGGGGCTGTATCTGTAGCACGCGTGGACGAAGAGGGCCGGTGACCATCGTCACCGGCCCTCTTTGCCGTGCCCTTGCTACGTTGGAAGGAACCCGACGAGACGCGCCGTACCGGGTCGAAGGCAAAGACGACGCACCCCCAAGAAGAGTCACCGCGTCTCGGAGGTGCCGTCATGGCCTGGATCCTGCTCGTCGTCGCCGGTCTGCTGGAAGTCGCCTGGTCGATCGGGATGAAGTACAGCGAGGGTTTCACCCGCCTCGTCCCGAGCCTGTTCACCGGCGCCGGCATCGTCGCCAGCATGGTGCTGCTGTCCTACGCCGCGAAGTCCCTGCCCATCGGTACCGCCTACGGCGTGTGGGTGGGCATCGGCGCGGCCGGGGCGGCGGTGCTCGGCATGGTGGTGCTCGGTGAGCCGGTCACCGCCGCCCGGATCTTCTTCGTGTGCCTGCTGCTGGTCGCCGTGGTGGGCCTGAAGGCGACCAGCGGCCACTGAGGCGCCGGGGCCCGCCGGGTCAGAGACCGCCGGGGCCACCCCCGGCGCCCCCGTCCGTGGCCGTGGTGCCGCCCGCGGCGGTGCCCCCGCCCGGCGTGCCGCCTCCGGTGGCCGTGCCGCCGCCGGGTGCGCCGCCGCCGGTGGTGGCGGTGCCGCCGCCGTCCGTGGTCGCTCCGCCGCCGGTCGTCGTGGGCCCGCCGGTGGTGGGCGTACCGCCCGTGGTCGTGCCGCCGGTCGCGGGTGCTCCGCCGCCCGTCGTCGTGGTCCCGCCGCCGGTCGTGCCGGTGGTGGCGCCGTCGGTGGGGGTGGCGGTCGGGCCGCCGGTGTCCTGGCCGCCGTCGGTGGTGGCGGTGCCGTCGTCCTGGCCGGCGTCCGTGCCGGGCTCCGGCGTGCCGGTGGCCGGGGGCTCCTGGATCTGGTCGGCGCCCTGCTGGAGCCGCAGGTCGAAGTCCTTGGCCGGCTTGCCCTTCAGCGCGTCCCGCGTGTACTGCGCCCAGATCTCGGTGGGCGGGCCGCCGCCGTTCATACGGGCCTGGCCGAGCGCGCCGTACAGCGGCTGGTGCTTGGCCGTCACCGGGTCCTGGCCCATGACCGCGACCACCGTGGCCAGGTCGGGGGTGTAGCCGGCGAACCAGGCGGCGGTGTCGCTCTCGGCGGTACCGGTCTTGCCCGCCGCCGGCCGGCCCGCGGCCTGCGCGGCGGTGGCGGTGCCGCTCTCGACCACGCTCCGCAGCACCGAGGTGGTGGTGTCGGCGGCCTCCCGGCTGACGGCCTGCTTCACCTTCTGCCCGGGCAGCCTGATCTCGTCCCGGCCGTCCTTGGTGACCTCTTCCACCAGGGTGTACGTGCCGTGCTTGCCGTGGTTGGCGAGCGTGGCGTAGGCCTCCGTCATCTCCAGGACGCTGGCGGTGGCGGTGCCGAGCGCGATGGACGGGGACGGGTAGAGGTCCGGGGTGTCGGCGGGGACGCCGAGGTCGACCGCGGTCTGCTTGACCTTGGCGGGGCCGACGTCGGTGGCCATCTGCGCGTACACCGAGTTCACCGACAGGTCGGTGGCCTTGCGGACGGTGATCGGGCCGTACGACCGCTGGTCCTCGTTCTCGGGCGCGTAGGCACCGCCGCTCCAGCCCTGGACCGGGCGCTGGTTGGTGCCGTCGTAGACCGTGTTCGGGGTGATGGCCCGGCCGTCCTGGGTGGTCGACCCGTTCTCCACGGCGGAGGTGAACACGAACGGCTTGAACGTCGAACCGACCTGGAAGTCACCGCGGGTCGCGCCGTTGGTGTACTGCTTCACGTAGTCGATGCCGCCGTACAGCGCGACGACCTCACCGGTCTTGGGGTCGACGGAGGCGCCGCCGGCCCGGACGTAGGTGTCGGCCTTGCGGTTCTTCTTGTCCAGCTTGCTCATCAGCTGGTCGTCGACCGCCTTGACGAAGGCGTCCTGCCGGTCCTTCCGGATGGTGGTGGTGATGCGGTAGCCACCGGCCTCCAGATGGTCGGTGTCGATGATGTTGTTGCTGGTCAGGTACTGGTTGACCGCCTCGACGAGGTAGCCGCGCTGGCCGGACATGCCGGTGGAGACCGTCTGCTCCTTCGGCATGGCGAACTTCATGCCGGTGCGCTCGGACTGCTTCAGCCAGCCCTTCTTGACCATGCCGTCCAGGACGTAGTTCCAGCGGGCGACTGCCGCCTTCCGGTTCTCCGGGTGGGCCACGACGTCGTACTCGCTCGGCGCGTTGACGAGCGCGGCGAGGTAGGCGGCGCGGGCCGGGTCGAGGTCCTCGGCGTCGCGGCCGTAGTAGGCCTGGGCGGCGGCCTGGATGCCGTAGGCGTTGCGACCGAAGTAGCTGGTGTTGAGGTAGCCCTCCAGGATCTCGTCCTTGGACTTGTTCTGGTCGAGCTTGATCGAGATGAAGAACTCCTTGGCCTTGCGGGTGACCGTCTGCTCCTGGGCCAGGTAGTAGTTCTTCACGTACTGCTGGGTGATCGTCGAGCCGGACTGCTTGCCCTTGCCGGTCGCGGTGTTCCAGGCGGCGCGGAGCATCGCCTTGGGGTCTACGGCGGACTCGGAGTAGAAGTCGCGGTCCTCGGCGGCGAGGATGGCGTGCTGGGCGGCCTTGGAGACGTGCGCGAGGGAGACGTTCTCGCGGTTGACCTCGCCGTCGCGGGCCAGCTGGGAGCCGTCGGCGTACAGGTAGACGTTGCTCTGCTTGGTCGCGAACGCGTTGGCCGGCGGGATGTTCACCAGGGAGTAGCCGACGAAGAACACGCCGATGACCAGCAGCACGCCGACGAAGCAGGTGCCGAGCACCATGCGCCAGGTCGGCACGAGCCGCCGCCAGCCGGTCCGCTTGGGCCGCTTGCCCTTCTTCTTCGCCTTCTTGCCCGTGGGCGCGTCACCGTCGCCGTCGCCGGGCGCGAGGGCGGTGGTCCCGGCCTCGGGACCACCGGGGGCGCCCACGGCGGGGGACGCGGACTCGGCACGGGGGCCGGGTACGGCCCGGGTGGCCTCGGGGCCGCGGGCCTGCGGGCCGGGAGCACCGGCCGCGGACGCGCTTACGGCACCGGCCGCACCGGCGGTGCCTGTCGCGCGGGCGGCGCGGGCGGCGCGCGCGGCGGCCGGGGAGGAGGTGCCGGTGGTGCTCGTCGTGCCGGCCGCGGGGCCGGCGGGCCGGGCGCCGCCGTGGGCACCGGCACCGGCGGATGCGGGACCGGCGGGGTCGGAGGCCCGGGCGCCGGGGGTCCGGGCGGGACGCTTGGCGTCGGCGGGGCCGGGCTCCGCCGGGGAGGAGGCCGGGGTCTTCGGACCGGACGCGCCGACCCGGCGGAGCACCTGGGTGGTCTCGGGCGCCTGACCG
Source organism: Streptomyces sp. SCL15-4 (assembly GCF_033366695.1). Lineage (NCBI taxonomy): Bacteria > Bacillati > Actinomycetota > Actinomycetes > Kitasatosporales > Streptomycetaceae > Streptomyces > Streptomyces sp. SCL15-4. The sequence continues at coordinate 5,274,016 of NZ_JAOBTQ010000001.1, read as the reverse complement.
GCACCGGCCGCCGGGCCGGGGCCCGCCTTCCCGCCGGGCCGCTCCGTGGACGCGGGGCCCTCGGCGGACCTGGGCGGGGTGACGCGCCGCAGTATCTGGGTGCTCTCGGGCGACGAGGCGTGCTCGGCCCCGTCGGCGGAGCCCGCGCCCCCCTTGTCGGTTCGCGCGCCCTGCGCGGCCTGCCGGGCGCGCGCCACGGACGCCGTCCGCTGCTGCGGCGGCACACCCGCCGCCCCGGAGCCGTCACCGGCCACCGCCCCCGACCGGCCGACGCGCTCCTGACCGGAGCCGGACCGGTCCGGGTCGGAAGGCGCACGGTCGGCGCGGCCGGCACCGGAAGAGCCGAGACCCGACCGCCCGAAGCGCTCCTGCCCGGAACCACCCGGCCCCGAGTCCGGCCGGCCCGCCCCGGAACGCCCCGAGTCCGGCCGTCCTGCGTCGGAACGGCCCGAGTCCGACCGACCCGCGTCGAAACGGCCCACGTCGGACCGACCTGCCTCGGAACGACCCGCATCCGACCGACCCGAGCCGAAACGACCCGAGTCCGACCGGCCTGCGTCGGAACGACCCGACTCGGAAACGGCACGGCCGACGTGACCGGCATCGGGACGGCCAAGGCCCGGCCGGCCGGCATCCTCCTCACCGGAGCCGGACCGGCCGACACCCGACCGACCCGAGTCCGACCGACCCGCCTCGGGACGACCGAGGCCGGACCGGCTCGCGGCGGAACGGTCGACGCCGGCCCCGCCGGCCCGGTCCGCGTCGCGGTTCAGCGCGCCCGGACCCCTCCGGGCACCCTCGGCCCGGTCGCCGGCACCCCGGACACCCCCGACACCGTCGGCACCCCCGGCACCCCGGACGCCCCCGGCCCGGTCGGCTCGCCGGTTCCCGGTGTCCTCGGTGGTCCCGGGGTCCCGCGTGCTCGCGGGTCCCTGGGTCGCGGCAGGGCGTCCCGGGCGGGTGGTGCGGTGTTCGGTGGCCTTCTCCTCGCGGCCCCCCGGCTTCCCGGGCCCTTCAGCCGGCAGCGGCTTTCCCGGTGCCACGCCTTCGTTCGGCTGCTGCGGCTGCGGCTCGTCGCTCATGTCGTGCACGGACTCCTGTTTCGCGTCGTACGTTCCCGTACGCCTCGTACGCTTCTGCGCTCCCCCTGCTGAAGACTCTCGCACCTGGCGTTCCGTTCCCGGATTCCGGCACGCTTCCGGCGGAAAACGCATGGCCGGCCGCCGGGCCTCCGGACTAAGCTCCTGCGCTTCGGTGTCGAGTGATCCGAGGAGGTCGACTGCGGTGGGCGCGGGACGGTTGTACGCGGCGGTCGCGGCAGGGGGGTTCCGACGGTACGCGACCTACCGTGCCGCCACTGCGGCAGGGGTGTTCACGAACACCGTCTTCGGCCTCATTCTCGTCTACACCTACCAGGCGTTGTGGGACGAGCGGCCCCATCTCGGCGGCTACGACCAGGCGCAGGCGCTGACCTACGTCTGGCTCGGGCAGGCGTTCCTGTCGACGCTGGCGATCGGCGGCGGCGGGTTCGAGGACGAGTTGATGGAGCGCATCCGCACCGGGGACGTGGCGATCGACCTGTACCGGCCGGCCGACCTCCAGCTGTGGTGGCTGGCGGCGGACGCCGGCCGGGCGTTCTTCCAGCTGCTGGGCCGGGGCGTCGTACCGTTCGTGTTCGGCGCGCTGTGCTTCCCGCTGGCGCTGCCGGCCGACGCCGGCACCTGGGTGGCGTTCCTCGTGGCCGTCCTCCTCGCGATGCTGGTCGGCTTCGGCATCCGCTACCTGGTGGCGCTGAGCGCGTTCTGGCTGCTGGACGGCACCGGGATGACCCAGATGGCGTGGCTGCTCGGCTACTTCTGCTCGGGCATGCTGCTGCCGCTCAACGTGTTCCCGGGCGCCCTCGGCGAGGTCGTACGCGTGCTGCCCTGGTCCTCGCTGCTCCAGGCCCCGGCGGACATCCTGCTCGGGCACGCCGACCCGCTGTCCACCTATCTGTTCCAGGCTGCGTGGGCGGCCGTCCTGCTGGGTGCCGGGCGGCTGTTGCAGTCGGCGGCGACGCGCAGGGTGGTGGTGCAGGGTGGCTGAGGGGCGGGGCCGGCGGCTGGCGGAGGCCGCCCGGGCGTACCGGCTGATCGCGGGGATGTGGGTGCGGTCCACGATGGCCTACCGCGCGTCCTTCGCCATGACCACGCTCGGGAACTTCGTGGCGACCTTCCTCGACTTCGTCGCGATCATGCTGATGTTCTCCCGGGTGGACGCGCTCGGCGGCTACGCGCTGCCCGAGGTGGCGTTCCTGTACGGGCTGTCCGCGACCTCCTTCGGGCTGGCGGACCTGGTGATCGGCTCGATGGAGCGGCTGGGCCGGCGGGTGCGGGACGGCACGCTCGACATGCTGCTGGTGCGCCCGGCGCCGGTGCTGGCGCAGCTGGCGGCGGACCGGTTCGCGCTCCGGCGGCTGGGCCGGGTGACGCAGGGCGCGCTGGTGCTGGGCTGGTCGCTGACCCGGGTGGACATCGACTGGACGGCGGACCGGCTGCTGCTGATGCCGGTGATGCTGGCCGGCGGCTGCGGGATCTTCTGCGCGGTGTTCGTGGCGGGGGCCGCGTTCCAGTTCCTGGCGCAGGACGCCTCGGAGGTGCAGAACGCCTTCACCTACGGCGGGACGACGCTGCTCCAGTACCCGCCGACGGTGTTCGCGAAGGAGCTGGTGCGCGGGGTGACGTTCGTGCTGCCGCTGGCCTTCGTCAACTGGCTGCCCGCCGCTCATGTCCTGGGCCGGCCGTATCCGCTGGGCCTGCCGGAGTGGACCGCGTTCGCCTCCCCGCTGGTGGCGGCGGCGTGCTGTGCGCTCGCGGGGCTGGCCTGGCGGGCGGGACTTCGTTCGTATCGCGGCACAGGGAGCTGACATGGGCGACTTCATCACTCTGGAGAACGTGGAGAAGGTCTTCCGGGTGCGCCGGAAGTCCGGGTTCCTGTGGCGGGAGCGGCGCGAGGTGCGGGCGGTGGACTCGCTGTCGTTCGGTGTGGCCCGCGGCGAGATGGTCGGGTACATCGGGCCGAACGGCGCGGGGAAGTCGACCACCGTCAAGATGCTGACCGGGATCCTCACGCCGAGCGCCGGGCGGCTGCGGGTGGCCGGCATCGACCCGGCGCGGGAGCGGACGCGCCTGGCGCACCGGATCGGGGTGGTGTTCGGGCAGCGGACCACGCTGTGGTGGGACCTGCCGCTGATCGACTCCTACCGGCTGGCGCACCGCATGTACCGCATCCCGGACGCCCGTTACCGGCAGAACCTGGACCGGATGGTGGAACTGCTGGATCTGGGCGGCCTGTTGGACGTGCCGGTGCGGCAGTTGTCGCTCGGGCAGCGGATGCGCGGGGACATCGCGGCGGCGCTGCTGCACGACCCCGACGTGCTGTACCTGGACGAGCCGACGATCGGCCTGGACGTCGTGTCGAAGGCCAGGGTGCGGGAGTTCCTGCGCGAGGTGAACGCCGAGCGCGGCACGACGGTGCTGCTGACCACGCACGACCTCCAGGACATCGAGCAGTTGTGCTCCCGGGTGATGGTGATCGACCACGGCCGGCTGATGTACGACGGCGCGCTGACGGGGCTGCACGAGGTCGGCGAGAGCGAACGGACGCTCGTGGTGGACCTGGAGCGGGAGCTCCCGCCGGTCGAGGTGCCGTCGGCCCGGGTGGTGCGGGTGGAGGGGCCGCGGCAGTGGCTGGCGTTCCCGGCGGGGCAGTCGGCGGCGCCGGTCGTCGCGCACCTGGCGGCCCGCTATCCGCTGGTGGACCTGTCGGTGCGGGAGCCGGACATCGAGGCGGTCATCGCCAGGATGTACGCGGAGAAGGCGGTTCCGTAACCGCCCGCGCCGGCGTCCGGAAGGGGCCCGGGGAACGCCTCGGTCCCCGCACCTCACCCGCGCGGCGCCCCTACGACGTGCACACCTTCGTCAGTTCTCCCGCCGCCTCGGTCACCGGGTCCAGGTCCGGTGTGTCGTCCCCGTCGCGGACCGCCGTGCGGACGTTGTCCACGGCCTCGCGGAGGTCGTCCACGGCCTTGTCGACGTCGGCGTCGTCGGTCTTGCCGCCGATCTCGCGCAGGCTCTTGTCGATGGAGTCGAGCGAGGCGTCGGCCTTGGCGGGGTCGTTCGCGGCGTTCTCCACGGCCTGCCGGAGGTCGGTGACGTTGTCGGCGATGGCGTCGGCGGTCTGCACGCAGTCCAGCGCCTTGTCCACGGCGTCGCAGCCGGTGGTCAGTCCGGCGGTGAGCGCGACGGCGGCCATCGTGGCGGCGACGGCGGTGACCCGGCCCCGGCGTGGGCGTCGGCTGACGGGCATGGCGGGTTCCCTCCCCTGGGACGGCTGGCGGGGCGCGCGGGGCTGAGCCCGTGCGCCCGTACCCACAGGGACGCCGCCGGGGCCCGGCGGGTTGCCGGCGGGCCCGGACGGACGCCGGTTCAGGCCCGGGTCGTCTCCAGCGCCGCCCGCTGGACCGCGGCCAGTTCCGTGCAGCCGGCGACGGCGAGGTCGAGCAGGGCGTTCAGCTCGTCGCGGGCGAAGGGCTCGGCCTCGGCGGTGCCCTGGACCTCGACGAAGCGGCCGTCACCGGTGCAGACGACGTTCATGTCGGTGTCGGCGCGCACGTCCTCCTCGTAGCAGAGGTCGAGCAGCGGGACGCCGCCGACGATGCCGACGGAGACGGCGCTGACGGTGCCGGTGAGCGGCTGCCGGCCGGCCTTGACCAGCTTCTTGCCCTGGGCCCAGGCGACGGCGTCGGCCAGGGCGACGTAGGCGCCGGTGATGGCCGCCGTGCGGGTGCCGCCGTCGGCCTGGAGGACGTCGCAGTCGAGGACGACGGTGTTCTCGCCGAGCGCCTTGTAGTCGATGACGGCGCGCAGGGAGCGGCCGATGAGCCGGGAGATCTCGTGGGTGCGGCCGCCGATCTTGCCCTTGACGGACTCGCGGTCGCCGCGGGTGTTGGTGGCGCGGGGCAGCATGGAGTACTCCGCGGTGACCCAGCCCTCGCCGCTGCCCTTGCGCCAGCGCGGGACCCCTTCGGTGACGGAGGCGGTGCAGAAGACCTTGGTGTCGCCGAAGGAGATGAGGACGGAGCCCTCGGCGTGCTTGCTCCAGCCGCGTTCGATGGTGACCGGGCGGAGTTGTTCGGGCGTACGGCCGTCGATGCGAGACATGCCGCCGAGCCTAGCCGTACCGGACGAAGGGGCTCCTCCCGCGTCGGGAGAAGCCCCTTCGGGGTGAACCGGACCGGTTCACATCATGTCTTCGATCTCCGCGGCGATCGGGTCGGCGTCGGTGCCGATGACGACCTGGATGGCGGTGCCCATCTTCACCACGCCGTGGGCGCCGGCGGCCTTCAGGGCGGCCTCGTCGACCAGGCTCGCGTCGGACACCTCGGTGCGCAGCCGGGTGATGCAGCCCTCGATCTCCTCGATGTTGTCGATGCCACCGAGCCCGGCGACGATCTTCTCAGCCTTGCTGGCCATGTTCCTTCTCCCTGCTCCGAACCGCTTTGTCGCAGTAACCCACAGTTGGCCCATCTTTGCGAGCGGTCATGCCGTCCGTGCCCAATGATGGCGATCACAACAGCGGAACCGTCCGTCGACTGGTCTACACCACCGTGGGGAGGGTCGCCAAACCCATGAGCGCCGAGAGCACGGCCGGTCCCGTCCGGGCCCGTTGGAACGGCTTGTTCCAGGGCCTGCAGAAGATGGGCCGCAGCCTCCAGCTGCCCATCGCCGTGCTGCCGGCGGCGGGCATCCTGAACCGGCTGGGTCAGCCCGATCTGTTCGGCGCGGACGGCCTCGGCTGGACGAACGTCTCCAAGGTGATGAGCGGGGCGGGCGGCGCGCTGCTGGACGGGCAGCTGGGGCTGCCGCTGCTGTTCTGCGTGGGCGTCGCGATCGGCATGGCGAAGAAGGCGGACGGCTCGACGGCGCTCGCGGCGGTGACGGGTTTCCTCGTCTACTACGGCGTGCTGCGGCAGTTCCCCGAGGCGTGCCCGGCGGGCGCGAAGGTGGTGACGACGGGCTGCCAGGCGGCCGGCGGCACGGTGTCCGCGTTCACCTACCAGAACCCGGGCGTCTTCGGCGGCATCGTCGTGGGCCTGCTGGCGGCCTTTTTCTGGGCCCGCTACCACCGCACGCGCCTGGTGGACTGGCTGGGCTTCTTCAACGGCCGCCGGCTGGTGCCGATCATCATGGCGTTCGCCGCGATCGTGTTCGCCGTGCTGTGCCTGCTGGTCTGGCCGGCCGTCGGGGGTGCCCTGGAGAGCTTCAGCGGGTGGCTGCGGAACGCGGGCGCCTGGGGCGCGGGCGTCTTCGGGGTGGCCAACCGGGCGCTGCTGGTGGTGGGGCTGCACCAGTTCCTCAACGTGCCGATCTGGTTCCAGTTCGGCAGCTACACCAAGCCCGACGGCACGGTGGTGCACGGCGACATCAACATGTTCCTCCAGGGCGATCCGCACGCCGGCCAGTTCACCTCGGGCTTCTTCCCGGTCATGATGTTCGCGCTGCCGGCCGCCGCGCTGGCGATCACGCACTGCGCGCGGCCGGAGCGGCGCAAGGAGACCGGCGGCCTGATGCTGTCGGTGGCGCTCACCTCGTTCGTGACCGGCATCACCGAGCCGCTGGAGTACTCGTTCCTGTTCATCGCGCCCGCCCTGTACGCGGTGCACGCCGTGCTCACCGGGGTGTCGATGGCGGTGACCTGGGCGCTCGGGGTGCACGACGGGTTCAGCTTCTCGGCGGGGCTGATCGACTACGTGATCAACTGGAACCTGGCGACGAGACCGTGGGCGATCATCCCGATCGGCCTCGGCCTGGCGGCCGTGTACTACGTCGTCTTCCGGCTCGCGATCACCCGGTTCGACCTGAGGACACCGGGACGGGAGCCGGCGGAGGAGGTGGAGGACGTCACCAAGGTCTGAGGCGGCATCACCTAAGGTCAAAGGCGCACAGCGTGTAGCGTCGCGGTCGCGGAATCACGGGTTCCTTACGCCGCCTTCATCGTGCTACAACAGGTCTACACCACAGGTGGTGTAGACCAGAGACGCTGCCGTCCCCTTCCATGGTTCCCGGGCGGCGCCCTGCCCGATGGAGGAAGTATGACCACCGCCACCGAGTCGGCGGCCCCGGCTGCGAAGCCGGCGAAAAAGAGGGGCGCGGGCCTGTTCCAGGGCCTGCAGAAGGTCGGCCGCAGCCTGCAGCTCCCGATCGCCGTCCTGCCGGCCGCGGGCATCATGGTCCGGCTCGGCCAGGACGACATCTTCGGCAAGGACGGCCTCGGCTGGGACAAGGTCGCGACCGTCTTCAACGCCGCCGGCGGCGCCATCACCGGCAGCCTGCCGATCCTGTTCTGCATCGGCGTGGCCATCGGCTTCGCCAAGAAGGCGGACGGCTCGACCGCGCTCGCCGCGCTGGTCGGCTTCCTCGTCTACAGCAAGGTGCTCCAGGCCTTCCCGGTGACCGAGGAGCACATCGAGAAGGGCAAGATAGTCGCCGCGACGTACAACGACCCCGGGGTGCTCGGCGGCATCATCATGGGTCTGCTCGCGGCGGTGATGTGGCAGCGGTTCCACCGCACCAAGCTGGTGGACTGGCTCGGCTTCTTCAACGGCCGCCGGCTGGTGCCGATCCTCATGGCCTTCGTCGGCGCCCTGGTGGGCGTCCTCTTCACCCTCGTCTGGGAGCCCATCGGCGACGGCATCACCAACTTCGGCGAGTGGATGACGGGCCTCGGCTCCGCCGGCGCGGCCCTGTTCGGCCTGGTCAACCGCGGACTGATCCCGATCGGCATGCACCAGTTCGTGAACACGGTGGCGTGGTTCCAGCTCGGCGACTTCAAGAACGCCTCCGGCGACATCGTGCACGGCGACATCACCCGGTTCCTCGCCGGCGACTCGTCCGCGGGCCTGTTCCAGACCGGCTTCTTCCCGATCATGATGTTCGGTCTGCCGGCCGCCGCGATCGCCATCGCGCACTGCGCCCGCCCCGAGCGCCGCAAGGCCGTGATGGGCATGATGGTCTCCCTCGCGCTGACGTCCTTCGTCACCGGTGTGACCGAGCCCATCGAGTTCACCTTCATGTTCATCGCCCCGGTCCTCTACGTCATCCACGCGGTGCTGACGGCCGTGTCCATGGCGGTCACCTGGGGGCTCGGCGTCCACGCGGGCTTCAACTTCTCGGCCGGCGCGATCGACTACATACTGAACTGGAACCTGGCGACCAAGCCGTGGCTGATCATCCCGGTCGGCCTGGTGTTCGCGGCGATCTACTACGCGCTCTTCCGGTTCGCGATCCTCAAGTTCGACCTGAAGACCCCGGGCCGCGAGCCCGAGGAGGAGGTCGAGGACCTCACCAAGGCGTGAGCGAGGCCGCCACGGCATGACGAAGGCCCCGGAAGCCCATGGCTTCCGGGGCCTTGTCGCGTGCCCGGTGTCAGATCTCGTACGTCTGCCGCGGAGCGGCCAGCTCCACCGGTCCGGGGAACGCCTCGCGGGCGTGCCGCAGGTTGACCTGGGGGTCCGTCCACGGCGGGATGTGGGTGAGGAGCAGCCGGCGGGCACCCGCGCGGGTCGCCGTCTCACCCGCCTCACGGCCGTTGAGGTGCAGGTCGGGGATGCTCTCCTTGCCGTGCGTGAACGCCGCCTCGCACAGGAACAGATCGGTGTCCCGGGCCAGCTCGTCCAGCGCCTCGGTGACGCCCGTGTCGCCGGAGTACGTCAGGGACTTCCCGCCGTGCTCGACGCGGATGCCGTACGCCTCCACGGGGTGGCGGACCCGCTCGGTGTGCACGGTGAAGGGGCCGACCTCGAAGGTGGAGGGCTTCACCGTGTGGAAGTCGAAGACCTCGCTCATGGAGGAGGCGGAGGGGGTGTCCGCGTAGGCCGTGGTCAGGCGGTGTTCGGTGCCCTCGGGGCCGTAGACCGGCAGAGGGGCGCACCGGCCGCCCTCGTGGCGGTAGTAGCGCGCCACGAAGTACGCGCACATGTCGATGCAGTGATCGGCGTGCAGATGGCTGAGGAAGATCGCGTCGAGGTCGTAGAGACCGCAGTGGCGCTGCAGCTCGCCCAGGGCGCCGTTGCCCATGTCGAGAAGCAGCCGGAAGCCGTCGGCCTCGACGAGGTAGCTCGAACAGGCCGATTCCGCGGACGGGAACGACCCCGAGCAGCCGACGACGGTGAGCTTCATGAAGCAGAAACCTCCGTTGGCGGGAAAAGCGGTGGGCAGGATGGTGGAGCCACTCTGGACGAGGGGCTGACGGGGGTCGTGCGGTTTGTCGAGCGTAAGGCGCGACGGCGCGGGTCGCTCCTCCGCCAGGGGCCGTTGTGGGCGAACTCACCTGTGCTGTCACCGGTTCGGCTGGACCGGGGGCGCACCGGGTTCCACGGAGGGCGCGCGATGTGCGGCGCGCGCCGGTAACGTCGTCGTATGGACACGTCCTGGTGGCTGGCGCTCGCGGCGGTGGTGCTCCTCGCACTGGTCGCCACGCTCGTCGACGGCTGGGGCCGCGGTCGCCGGCCCGCCGGGCGGCGCCTGCGGCCGCCGGGCCGGCCGGGCGCGCGGACCGGGCACGCGCCGGGGCCGTCCCCCGGGGACATCTGGTGGGCGCACGTCCCCTTCGAGGACCGGGCGGGGCACAAGGACCGGCCGTGCCTGGTGCTGGCCGTGCGCGGCGACCGGGCCACCGTCGCGAAGATCACCAGCAAGTACCACGACGAGCGCAGCGGGGTGATCCCGCTGCCGCCCGGCGCGGTCGGCGACGCGCAGGGCCGTCCCAGCTTCCTGGAGACCGACGAGCTGCGCGAGGTCCCGGTGGACGGCTTCCGCCGCCGGGTCGGCGTGGTCGACCCGGTCCTGTGGGACCAGGTACGGCACCTCGCGGGCTAGCCGATCCGGACGGTGACCGTCCATTCCTCGGTGCCCTCGCAGGACGCGCGGTCCGGCGCGGTGGGTCCGGGGCACAGGGGGCGGGACGAGGCGAGCCGCACCGTGCCGGCGGTCACCGCGCGGTAGGCGGCCGTGGCGTCGCCCGGCTGGAGGACGAACCCGGCGTTGACCGCCTCCAGCCCGGTGCCGCTCGCGGTGACCGGCTTCCAGGGGCGGGCCCTGGTGCCGTCCAGCGTGAGCCGGACCTCGCCGCCCTCGGCCACGCAGACGGTACGGCCGTGATCGGCGGCCGTCAGCTCCGCCCGGCCGGAGCAGCCGCCGGCGGACCGGCCGGCCGCCGGCGAACCGGTGCGCGGCGGCGCCTGGCCGTCGCTTCCGGAGTCCCGCTGGGAGCCGCAGCCGGCCAGGAGCAGCGCTGCCGCCGCGAGGGCGAGGGGCGTCGTTCGGCGCATGGGAGTCCGCCTTTCCGCAGGAGTACTGGTGCGGATGTGACGTACCACCGGCCCGCGCGGATCCCCGCTACGCCCAGAGCTGTCCCTGGAGGGTCGCGATGGCCTCCTCGGTGGTGGCCGCCGTGTAGACACCCGTGGACAGGTACTTCCAGCCACCGTCGGCCACGACGAAGACGATGTCGGCGCTCTCCCCCGCCTTGACGGCCTTGTTCCCGACCCCGATCGCCGCGTGCAGCGCGGCGCCGGTGGAGACGCCCGCGAAGATGCCCTCCTGCTGGAGGAGTTCGCGGGTGCGGGTGACCGCGTCGGCCGAGCCGACCGAGAAGCGGGTGGTGAGGACGGAGGCGTCGTACAGCTCGGGGACGAAGCCCTCGTCGAGGTTGCGCAGGCCGTAGACCAGGTCGTCGTAGCGCGGTTCGGCGGCGACGATCCGCACGTCCGGCTTGTGCTCGCGCAGGTAGCGGCCGACGCCCATCAGCGTGCCGGTGGTGCCGAGGCCCGCCACGAAGTGCGTGACCGAGGGCAGGTCGGCGAGGATCTCCGGGCCGGTGGTCGCGTAGTGGGCGCCGGCGTTGTCCGGGTTGCCGTACTGGTAGAGCATCACCCAGTCGGGGTGCTCGGCGGCCAGTTCCTTGGCCACCCGCACCGCGGTGTTGGAGCCGCCGGCGGCCGGCGAGGAGATGATCTCGGCGCCCCACATGCCGAGCAGGTCCCGGCGCTCCTGCGAGGTGTTCTCCGGCATCACGCACACCATCCGGTAGCCCTTGAGCTTGGCGGCCATGGCGAGGGAGATGCCGGTGTTGCCTGAGGTGGGTTCGAGGATCGTGCAGCCGGGGGTGAGACGGCCGTCCTTCTCCGCCTGCTCGACCATGTGCAGGGCCGGGCGGTCCTTGACCGAGCCGGTGGGGTTGCGGTCCTCCAGCTTGGCCCAGATCCGCACGTCCGGGGACGGCGACAGCCGCGGCAGGCGCACCAGAGGGGTGTTGCCCACCGCGGCCAGCGGGGAGTCGTAGCGCATCGCTGCTCGGGAGCCGATCAGCGCATGCCGCCGGCCACGGCCGGCAGGATCGTGACGTTGTCGCCGTCGGACAGCTTGGTCTGGATGCCGTCCAGGAAGCGGACGTCCTCGTCGTTCAGGTACACGTTGACGAAGCGGCGCAGCTGGTCGCCGTCCACGATGCGGGCCTGGATGCCGGCGTGCCGGGTCTCGAGGTCGGCGAACAGCTCGGCGAGGGTGTCACCGCTGCCCTCCACCGCCTTCTGGCCGTCGGTGTACTGGCGGAGGATGGTCGGGATGCGGACCTCGATGGCCATGGCTCAGGGCTCCTGTCGGAAGGTGTCGTCGGTTCGGTCAGGCGCGCGGCGCGGCCCGCCGCGGCGCGGGGCCGTACGGCGGCAGCGGGTGGATCAACTGAGGGCGCTGTTCAGCCTGCACAGGTCGACGTGCAGCCGCGCCACGAGCAGCGTGCCCGGTGCCCTGTCGCCCACGTCGAGAAGAACCATGGGCTCATCGTATCGATTCCCGGTCCGCGGCCCGGAGTGTGATTCCGCATGCCGGACGGATTCCGTCCGGTGAGCGAGATCAGTAGGCCGCCACGACCCTGACCTCCTCCTCGGTGACCTGGCCGTCCACGATCCGGAAGGACCGGAACTGGAAGTCTCCGAGGCCGTCGGTGTCGGCGGTGGAGACGAGGACGTAGTGCGCGCCGGGTTCGTTGGCGTAGGAGATGTCGGTGCGCGAGGGGTAGGCCTCGGTGGCGGTGTGGGAGTGGTAGACGACCACCGGCTCCTCGTCGCGGTCGTCCATCTCGCGGTAGAGCTTCAGCAGATCGCCCGAGTCGAACTCGTAGAAGGTGGGCGACATCGCCGCGTTCAGCATGGGGATGAAGCGCTCGGGGCGGTCCGAGCCCGCCGGGCCCGCCACCACGCCGCACGCCTCGTCGGGGTGGTCCTTGCGCGCGTGGGCGACGATCCGGTCGTACAGGGCCTGGGTGATGGTCAGCATGGACGCCAGGATAAGCAGAGGGCCGTCCTGTACCGGGTGGTGGTACGGGACGGCCCACATGCTGGACGTCCTGAGCGGCGGCCGTCGGGGGCGCCACGAGTGCTCCCGGCGGCCGGACGTCCTTTCTCGGAAGGGTCCGGGGTCGGGGTCAGCGCTTGTTGAAGGCCGCGGCCTCCGGGTCGCGGCGCTTGAGCACCAGGTAGGCGACGGCGAGGATCGCGCCCCACACCGGCGCGCAGTACAGCGAGACCCGGGCGTCCTTGTCGATGCCCATCAGCACGATCACCATGCCGATGAAGGCGAGCGCGATCAGGCTGGTCCACGGCGCGCCCGGGGCACGGAACTCCGAGCGGGGCAGTTCGCCGCGGTCGGCCTTGGCCCGGTAGCGGAGCTGGCAGATCAGGATGACGATCCACGCCCACATGCCGGAGATGGTCGCGAAGGACACCACGTAGTCGAACGCCTTGCCCGGCCACTGGTAGTTGATCCAGACGCCGACCAGCATCAGCGCGGCGGAGAACGTGGTGCCGACGAGCGGGGTACCGCTCGACGTCAGCTTGGTGAACGCCTTCGGGCCCTGGCTGTTGAGCGCCAGGTCGCGCAGCATGCGGCCGGTGGAGTACATACCGGAGTTGCAGGACGACAGCGCGGCGGTGAGCACGACGAAGTTGACGATGCCCGCGCCGGCCGGGAGGCCCATCCGCTCGAAGGCGACCACGAAGGGGCTGTTGCCGGCGCTGAAGCTGGTCCACGGCACGACCGACAGGATCATGATCAGCGCGCCGACGTAGAAGACGGCGATGCGCCACGGCACGGTGTTGATCGCCTTGGGCAGCACGGTCTTGGGGTCCTTGGACTCGCCCGCGGTCACACCGACCAGTTCGACGGCGAGGAAGGCGAACATCACCATCTGCAGGGTCATCAGCGTGTCGTCGACGCCGTGCGGGAAGAAGCCGCCCTGGTTCCACAGGTGGGAGACGGAGGCGGTGTCGCCGGCGTCGGAGAAGCCGATGGTGAGGATGCCGACGCAGATCAGGATCATGCCGATGATGGCGGTGACCTTGACCATGGAGAACCAGAACTCCAGTTCGCCGAAGAGCTTCACGGAGATCAGGTTGGCGCCGTAGAGGACGACGGTGAAGACCAGGGCCGACAGCCACTGCGGGATGTCGAACCAGTACGTCATGTATTTCGCCGCGGCGGTGACCTCGGTGATGCCCGTGACCACCCAGAACAGCCAGTACGTCCATCCGGTCACGAAACCGGCGAACGGGCCGATGAACTCGCGCGCGTAATCGGAGAACGAACCCGACACCGGGCGGTACATCAGCAGCTCGCCGAGTGCCCGCATGATCAGGAAGATGACAAGGCCCGCGACGGCGTACGCCAGGATGAGGCTGGGGCCGGCCTTGGAGATGCCCTTGCCCGCGCCGAGGAACAGGCCGGTGCCGATGGCACCGCCGATGGCGATCATCTGGATCTGCCGGGCTCCGAGCCCGCGCTGATACCCCTCGCCGCCCTCGCTGCCCTCGCCCCGCACGGCCTCATTGCCGTCGTGATGCTGATCGACCTGCGCTGAGGTCATGGTGGTGCGCCTTTCTCCATAACGACCCGGGCCGGTCAACGGCCGCGGATCGGGTCTCGATCCCCCCGGATAAATGGAGCTGTTGCCTGGCCGACGGTCGTCGGCTCGGTGGCGCACCCGGCCGAACATGGGTGGTGTTCGCCGGGCGGTCGTGAAGATTTATCACGCGCGCAATACTGATCACAGAGGGGCGGTGTGAGCCACGCCACAGATAAAAGCGGACAAAGATGGTCCGAAAGTATTAAAAATGACCGCGAGGGTGATGGGATCGTTATTCGGAATTGAGCGTTCCCTGAGCGAACAGCGAACGGAACCGGCCAATCCGGGTCACGACAGCAGGGTTGCCACCAAGGTCTCCTGGAGCCCGCCCAGCCAGAGGTAGGCCAGCACCATCGGCTTGCGGGGGTCTTCCTCCGGCAGCCGGTAGAGCAGATCCGTGTCGTCCTCGTCCGTGATCTCCAGCCGGGCGCCGATCGCCAGCCGCAGGTCGTTGAGCGCGCCGAGCCACTGCCGGGACTCCTCGCGGGTCAGCTTCAGCACCGCTCCGCCCTCGCCGGCCGCGGCGAGCGCGTCCAGGGAGCGGATCACGCCGAGGGCGTTCTCCCGCTTGCCCGCGCGCAGGTCGTTCTCGGTGTAGCGGCGGAACTCGGCGGAGTGCGCCCGCCGCTGCTCGGCCTCGGCCGGCGAGGCCGGGGCCTTGTCCGGGTCGCTGTAGGCGTCCGGGAAGAGCCTCCTGAGGACCGGATCGGCGGGCGGCTCGCTCGGGCCGTCGGCGAACAGCTCGGCGAGCGGGTCGTCCGGGGCGTCGGCGCCGGGCCCGGGGCCGATGAGTTCCAGGAGCTGGACGGCCAGCGACCGGATGATGGAGATCTCGACCTCGTCGAGCGCGACGGCCGCGCCGCCGCCGGGGAGCGGTTCGAAGTGTCCGGGCATCTGCGGCGTTTACTTCCGGTCCTGCTGGAGGGTGGCCCACAGGCCGTAGCCGTGCATCGCCTGCACGTCGCGTTCCATCTCCTCGCGGCTTCCGCTGGAGACGACCGCCCGGCCCTTGTGGTGGACGTCGAGCATGAGCTTGGTGGCCTTGTCCTTGGAGTAGCCGAAGTACGACTGGAAGACATAGGTCACATAGCTCATGAGGTTGACCGGGTCGTTGTGCACGATGGTGACCCAGGGGACGTCAGGCTCGGTTACGGGAGAACTCTCCTCCGCCGACGCGGGGCGTTCGATCTCTACGGGCGCGGGTGACGTCACACAGCCCATGCTGCCACGGCCTCCATAAATCGTCACACCGACGAAAAGGGAGTACGATTCCCCGACATGAACACAGCGGACCTTGGGCTGCCGGTGGACGTTCCCTCGACGGCGCTCTTCACGGACCAGTACGAGCTGACGATGCTGCGCGCCGCGCTGAAGGCCGGTACGGCCGAACGGCGGAGCGTGTTCGAGGTCTTCACCCGGCGGCTGCCGGACGGGCGCCGCTACGGCGTGGTGGCCGGCACCGGGCGCGTCCTGGACGCGGTGGAGAACTTCCGCTTCGACGCGGGCGTCCTGACCTTCCTGCGCGAGCGTCAGATCGTCGACGAGGAGACCCTGGCCTGGCTCGCCGGCTACCGGTTCGGCGGCGACATATGGGGCTACCCCGAGGGCGAGGTGTACTTCCCCGGCTCGCCGATCCTGCGGGTCGAGGGCAGCTTCGCCGAGTGCGTCCTGCTGGAGACGGTGATCCTGTCCATCCTCAACCACGACTCCGCGATCGCCGCCGCGGCCTCCCGGATGGCCTCCGCCGCCGGTGACCGGCCGCTGATCGAGATGGGCGCCCGGCGCACCCACGAACTGGCCGCGGTGGCCGCCGCCCGCGCCGCCTACGTCGGCGGCTTCGCCACCACCTCCGACCTCGCGGCCGGGTTCCGCTACGGCATCCCCACCGTCGGCACCTCGGCGCACGCCTTCACCCTGCTGCACGACCGCGAGCGGGACGCCTTCCGGGCCCAGGTGGAGACCCTCGGCCGGGGCACCACCCTCCTGGTGGACACCTACGACGTCACCGAGGCCGTCCGTACGGCGGTGGAGGTGGCCGGCCCCGAGCTGGGCGCGGTCCGCATCGACTCCGGGGACCTGCTGCTGGTGGCCCACCGGGTGCGGCAGCAGCTGGACGAGCTGGGCGCGACGGACACGAAGATCATCGTGACCTCGGACCTGGACGAGTACGCCATCGCCTCGCTGGCCGCCGCCCCCGTGGACGCCTACGGCGTCGGCACCCAGCTGGTGACCGGCTCCGGGCACCCCACCAGCTCCATGGTCTACAAGCTGGTCGCCCGCGCCGACTCCGCCGACCCCAAGGCGCCGCTGGTGCCGGTCGCGAAGAAGTCCAGCGGCGGCAAGGTGTCGGTCGGCGGCCGCAAGTGGGCGGCGCGCCGGCTGGACGCGGACGGGACCGCCGAGGCCGAGGTGGTCGGCACCGGGCCGGTGCCGGCCGAGCTGGCCGACCGGCAGCTGCTGGTGCCGCTGGTGCGCGGCGGGACGGTGGTGGCCCGCGAGTCGCTGGACGTGACCCGGGACCGGCACATCGCGGCCCGGGCGAATCTGCCGCTGTCCGCCACACAGCTCTCGCGCGGGGAACCCGTCATTCCGACGGAGTATGTCCACGGGCGCTCGGGTAGCTAAAGCGCGACCGCCGTCCGCCCCCTCTCACCCCTCCCGCACGGGCCCGGAAGTCTCTAGGCTCGGTTACTTCACTCTCAGTCGAAGGACACCCACCATGCGCCGCGCCTTGATCGTCGTAGATGTGCAGAACGACTTCTGCGAGGGGGGCAGCCTCGCGGTGGCCGGAGGGGCGGACGTGGCCGCCGCCGTGACCGAGCTGATCGGGGAGGCGGCGGGCACGGGCTACCGGCACGTGGTGGCCACCCGCGATCATCACATCGCGCCCGGCGGCCACTTCGCGGACGACCCCGACTACGTCCACTCCTGGCCCGCGCACTGCGTCGCGGGCACCGAGGGCGTGGGCTTCCACCCGAACTTCGCTCCGGCGGTCGCCTCCGGCGCGGTGGACGCCGTGTTCGACAAGGGGGCGTACGCGGCGGCGTACAGCGGCTTCGAGGGCGCGGACGAGAACGGCGTGTCCCTGGCCGCCTGGCTCCGCTCCCGGGAGATCACGGAGGTGGACGTGGTGGGCATCGCCACGGACCACTGCGTGCGCGCCACCGCCCTGGACGCCGCGCGGGAGGGCTTTCGCACCCAGGTCCTGCTGGACCTCACGGCCGGTGTGGCCGCGGAGACGACCGAGCGGGCCCTGGAGGAGCTGCGCGCGGCGGGCGTCGAGCTGACGGGCAAGCCGGTCGTCGGCGGCTAGGAAGGCGGGCCGCCGCACCCCACGGGCCGCCGCGCCGCACGGGCCGCCTCAGCCCACCGCCGCCGGCCTCCGCAGCAGCGCGCGGATGGGATGCCACAGCTCGGTCGCCGGGACGCCGTCGGCCGTGGGGGCCGTGCGCCAGACCAGGCCGTCGGGATGGTGCAGGACCGCCGTGATCTCGTCCGGTGTCGGAGGCTCGGCGTTGCCCCGCAGGTACACCGCCCGCAGGCCCAGGTTCCTCAGCCGGGTCAGGGCGCGCGCACGGTTGGCGGCGTGCACCAGGACCCGCACGCGGGCGGGGCCGTACGGCAGGTTCAGTGCCACCACCACCGTGCCGTTCGGCAGCTTGCAGAAGCCTCCAGCGGCCATGCGGTCACATCCCCGTTCCGGTCGGTGTCAATAAGCGCTGCATAGGCGCACCTAAACACGATCGGCGGCAACCCGCCAGAGGGTTGCCGCCGATACGCTACTGACCTGCGGTTTCGGGAATTACTTCACCGCGGGCCCCACCTTGAGCGAGATCGTCGAGCCGTCCTTGGCCTCCTTGACGATCGCGATCTTGGTGTTGGTGTCAGTGACCTTCACGCCACCGGTCGGGTTCGCCGGGTCGTAGTAGGCGCTCGCGTGGTCGTTGAAGACCGGCACGCCCTTCGAGCCCTTGATCTTCAGCGCGACGTCGGCCTTGTGCAGGGTGATGCCGTCCGTGGCGTACAGGCTGAACGGCGAGTCGTAGGCCTGGACGCGGTTGCGCAGCAGCGTGCCGTCGGCCCACTTCAGCGCCGTCGGGTGCGAGTCGACCGGCAGGATCAGACCGGTGCCCGGGTGGCCGTTGGTGCTGTTGGTGTTGTTGTCGGCCTGGGAGGTGTCCCACTTCCAGATCAGCAGGCCGTTCTGGTACGGGTAGTGCTCCACCCAGTCCGGACGCGACGCGAAGCCGAAGTTGTACGGGCCCGTCTTCAGCGTCTTGTCGTACGACACGTACTGCCGGTTCTCGGCGATGTAGTACTGCTTGTAGTCCTTGGTGAAGGACGCTCCGATGCGGGAGAAGCCGTTCGCGCTCCAGCCGGCGTCCGCCTTCTCGGCGTCGTCGGAGAACAGCGGGGTGCCGTCGGCGGTCACGGTGATCTCGTCGGCGGTGAAGCCGTTCTCCGCGACACCGCCGTCGGTGGCGTAGCGGAAGCGCAGGTCGATCTTCTTGCCCGCGTACGCGTCCAGCGGGAACGACAGCTTCTTGTGCGTCTGCGAGAAGCCGCTCAGCGCCGGCTTGCCGCTGGCGTCCTTCGGCAGGGCCTGGCCGTCCGCCGTGCCGTCCAGCGCGGTCCAGTTGGCGCCGCCGTCGGTGGACACCTCGGTGTAGACGTAGTCGTAGCCGTCCTCGGTGGCCCACCAGCCGTCCAGGGTGAGGCTCGCCGAGGTCTTGCCGGACAGGTCCACGGACCGGGTCAGCGTGTTCTTCAGGTCGTTGCCGCTGCCGCTCCACCACTGGGTGGAGCCCTGGGCGGGCTGGGTGATCGTGGTGGTGACCGCCTTGTCGGGCAGGTTGACCACGAGGGCCTGCTTGTCGAAGGTGTTGTACTCGGCCGGGCCCAGCTTGTGCGTGGACTGCTTGCCGGCCGTGGCGGTGTCGAAGTTCAGCCAGCCCAGCTGGAGCTTGTCCCAGGCGTTCATGTCGCCGGGCAGGTCGCCGATGGACTCCTCGCCCCGGCCGAGCCAGGAACCGGAGGACATCAGGGTCCAGAAGCCGGTGGAGTTGTCGCCGCCCGCGGTGTCGTACTCGTCCGGCAGACCGAGGTCGTGCCCGTACTCGTGGGCGTAGACGCCGAGGCCGCCGTTCTCCGGCTGGATGGTGTAGTCGCCGACCCAGATGCCGGTGTCGCCGACCTGGGTGCCGCCGAGCTTGTTGTTCTGCGGGCCGGTGGCGCCGGCGTCGGTGCCGAAGGCGTACCAGCGGTGGGCCCAGATCGCGTCCGTGCCCTGGACGCCGCCGCCCGCGGACTCGTCCTCGCCGGCGTGCACGATCTGGAAGTGGTCGACGTAGCCGTCCGGCTCGTTGAAGTCGCCGTCGCCGTCATAGTCGTACCGGTCCCACTGGTCGTACTGGGCGAGGTCCTTCTTGATGTCGGCGTCGCTGCGGCCGGCCGCCTTCTGCTGCGCGACCCAGGCGCCCAGGCCGTCGCTGACGATGTTCCACACGCTCGGGCAGTTGGTCGAGCCACAGGCGTTGTTGCCGTAACGGGCCTCGTTGTACGGGACCTTGACCCAGTCGGTGACCTCGCCGGAGACCGAGTAGCGGCCCGAGGACTGCTTCTCGTAGTACTTCTTCAGCGACTCGGTCTTCTTGCCGGTGCCGAAGTAGAGGTCCTGGTAGTGCTTCTGGTCGTAGTCCTTCTGCCAGGCCGTGGAGTTGTCCTTCGTGCGGTCCGGCGCGGCGATCCGGTTGTGCAGCGGGCCCGCGGCGCCGCCGTACTTGGGGTCGGTCTTGTCGCCGAACTCCACCAGGATCGTGAAGATCTTGTCGGTCTTCTCGCGGCTCAGCTCGACGTACTTGCTCTTGCCCTTGCGGCTCTTGAGCTTGACGACCTTGGAGCCGTTGCGCTCCTGCGCGGTGGCCTTGCCCGATATGAGCTGCTTCAGGGCCTCTTCGCGCTGGGCGTCCTGGGTCTTGCTCAGCGGGCCGTCCAAGTCGTGCTTCTGCTGCTTCACCGGCGCGGGGTCGTGCCGGTCGGCGGCGGCGGGCCGGGGCCGGGTGTTCGCCTCGGCGACGGCGAACGTCGCGAACGAGGCGGACGCCGCCGCGAGGGTCACGCCGATGGCGGCCGCTCTGAACGTCCAGGATCTGCTGGTCACTTGAGTTCCTCCCCCGCGCCGCGCACACGGACAGGGGGTTCCGGGCATGGAGGAATCCGTGCGCGCAAGATCAACGCGTGTAGTCAAGTGACGACATTTGACTAGAGGTTTGGCAGAAAAGACAGACCTTGACTTGAGCAGGACAAGTGCACTATGCGGAGGTGGAGTTCGCTTTACGGACAGGTGCCGAGGTGTCGACCGGCGTGCCGCCGACGCCGTCCGACGAGACGGTGACTCCGTGCGCCCCCCGTGCACCGGTACCGTAGGTTAGGCCACGCTTACCGGGCGTCCCGCTCGGGCATGGACGCCAGGAGAATCGAACGGCACGCCCGCTTCCCGCCCCGAAGACTGCCGAGGACACGATGGCCATGCCTCGTCCGACCACCGCACAGTTCGCCTACGGCTCCTGCACCGTGATCTTCTCGACGCTCGCCATGCTGCTGCTGTCCCAGACGGCCTCGGGCCCCTGGATCGCCGTCATCGCCGTCGCGGCCCTCGCGCTGGGCCTGCTGGTGGCATGGACGGTCCCCGCACCGGGGGCGGGCGGAGCGCAGGCGCCCGCCGAGCCCGTGGCCGACGAGCGGCGCGTGCCCACGTCCCTGTGACCGGCCGCGGCGCGCTCAACGGGTGCTGACCACCACCGTCTTGGCCGCCTTGTCGTGCAGGCCCTGTTTGTACGGCTTGTCGAAGAAGCTCCAGCCGCCGGCGACGGCCGTCCAGACACAGGCGCAGCAGAAGGCGAACGGCACCCACAGCACCAGGGCGCGGGTCAGCGACGTCGGCATGGACGGGGTGGCGCCGTTCTCCAGGTTGGCCACCCGCAGGTTGAGCCACTTCTTGCCGAGGGTCTGTCCCGACTTGCCGATCATGACGGTGTCGTAGGCGATGTAGAGCACGGCCGCGATCAAGGACTGGGCGATGGACCGGCCGACCTCGATCCGGTCGCCGTCGACGGTGTACTCGCGCACGCCGAACACCGAGGTGAGCAGCCAGACGACGATGCCGACGAGGACCATGTCGATGATCCGCGCGAGCGTGCGCTTGCCGCTGTCCGCGAGCGGGGGCATGCCGGCCAGCGGATCGGCGGGATAGCCACCGGCCCCGGACCCGTACGGGCCGCCGCCGGGGCCTCCTCCGTAAGGGCCGCCGCCGTAGGGGCCGCCGGAGGGCGGGGGCTGGCCGCCGCCGTACGGCGGCGGGGTGTCGCACGGCGAGCCCTGTCCCTGGTCCGACGGGGGCCGCTTCCTGAAGGGGTCGTCCTCGGGGGGCTGCTCTCCGGAGCCGGGGGGCGTCTCGCTGCTCATGGCCCGAGTGGAACCCGTGGGCCGCCGCCGCGCATCCGGCAGACGGCCGTACGGAGTACGTCCCCGCCCCGGCCTCAGCCCGCGACGAACGTGTGCGCCGCCTTGTCGTGCCAGCACTGGCGCCAGGGCCGGTCGAACAGACACCACAGCACGCCGACGGCACCGACGAGGAGCAGGCCCGGCACGCTGAACACCAGCCAGCGGCGCAGCGCCGGGGCGAACGTCGGCGGCTCGTGCGCCTCGATGTCCCGCACCTCCAGACCGCACAGCTTCTTGCCGAGGGTGCGGCCCCAGCGGACGGTGGGCAGCACCTCGTACAGGACCCCGGCGAGCAGCAGCACGGCGAGGACGATGCCGAGGCTGGTGCCGGTCGTGCCGTCGACCAGCCACACGGTGACCTGACGGCCGGACAGCCGGGCCGCGTCGATCTTCCGCTGCACGTGGTCCACGGCCCGGGTGCCGAGCGGCACCGCCGCGGCGGCCGTCACGGCGCCGATCACGGCCAGGTCGATCAGGCGCGCCGCGAGGCGCCTGCCGAGCCCGGCGGGACGCGCGGCGGCCTGCCGGCGCGCGGCGGCCTGGAAGAGGTCCTCCACCGGCGGCTTCCACGGCGCGACGGACGCCTCGTCCGCGCCACCGGCCAGCTGGTGCACCTGCTGCGCCCAGGACGCCTGCCCGCCACCGGGCCCGGTGGTCACCGGGGTGACGGGGACGGCGGGAGCGGACTGCTGCGGCACGGGGGACGCCACGGCGGACCGGGGTGGCTGGGAGGTGGGGCCCGGCTGGGGTGCCTGGGCCGCCGGAGGTGTCTGCGCGGCGGCGGCTTGGGCGGCGGCGGCCTTTCCGGCGCCGAAGCCGGGGGCGGCGGGGGCGGCGGGGGTGCCGACGGGGCCCTGGGGGCCGAAGCCGGCCGGGGTGCCTTCGGAGGCGGCGGGGCCGGGCGGGTCGGAGGGTACGGGGCGGATGGTCATCGTGCCGTCGTCGGTACGGCCCGCCGCCGGGCCGGGCACCGGACGCCGGAAGACGAACGTCCCGGGGTCCGGGGCGTCGCCGTCGGGCGCCGGAGGAAGGGTCGCGGTGCCGTCGGCACGCGCGGCACCCGGACCGCCGGGTCCGGCCGGAGAGTCCGCCGGCATCCGCGGATCGGCACCCCAGCCACCGCGCCCGGCGTCCCCGCCGAACCCGGCCGACCGGTCCCGCTGCCCGGGAAGCCCGGGAGCGGCGGGCTGCCCGGGGGCACCGGACGGGCCGGAGGCACCGGTCTGGCCGGGCACCCCGGGAGCGCCGGGCAGACGGGGGTCACCGGCCTGGGCAGGGGCACCGGGCAGACCCGGCCCACCGGACTGAGCAGCGGCGCCGGGCAGACCGGTGGCTTCCGGCCGGCCGGGTGTTCCGGGCCGGGGTGCCGGGGCCGGCTGGCTCCACTGGGCGGGCGGACCGCCTTGGGCCGCCGTGTCCGCCGGGGGCCACTGACCGGCCTGGCCGCTTTGGCCCGCCTGATCCACGGCCTCCCACTGACCGGCCTGGGCCCACTGGTCGGCTGAGCCGGCCGGACCGCTCCGAGCCGGTTGGGCCCACTGGGTGACGGGCTCCTGACGGCCGGGCGTGTCCTGTGGCCCGGGGCCGGTGGTCTGCCCGGGCTCGGTGCGGGGCGTCGCCAGGGCGGCGGGCGGGTCCTCGTCGAAGAAGTGGGGGCCCGTCTCCTCCACGGAGGGGACGGCCGGCCGGATGCCGGGGGGCGGGATGAGCGGCTCGCCGTCCTTCGGCGCCGGGCGGCTGGTGCCGGGCACCCAGGAGGCGCCGTTCCAGTACCGGACGTAGCCGGGGATGGACGGGTCCGGGTAGTAGCCCTCGCGGGGCCTGTCGTCGCCGGGTGCCGGGGTTGGGGCGCTCATGTCCGTCGTCCCGTATCTGCTCGGGGGTGGGATGGGGGCCTCCACATCTATCAGACCGGGGCACCCCGCAACGCCAGTCCCGCGGGACCCACTCCTTTCCGGGCAACGCCGTACGGGCGTCCACGGGCCCGCGGAAAAAACTTCCCCCGACCCGCGTAATGGTCCCGCCCCCGACCGCTCTCCCCTGGTACGGGCCCGGTCCGAGCGGCCCCGAGCAGAAGGGAAACACCGTCATGCGGCACACCGTGGTGGAGCGGGAGCTGGAACTGGGGCTCGTCCTGGCGCCGGGACACAGCGTCCCCGTGCCGGCCCGGCTCACGTACCGCTCCGACGACCCCTACGCCGTCCACATCGCCTTCCACATCGACTCCGAGCAGCCCGTGCACTGGACGTTCGCCCGCGAACTGCTGGTGGAGGGGGTGTTCCGGCCGTGCGGGCACGGGGATGTGCGGGTGTGGCCGGCGAAGGCGGACGGGCGCGCCGTCGTCCTGATGGCGCTGAGCGCGCCGGACGGCGACGCGCTGCTCCAGGCGCCGGCCGCGCAGGTGTCGGCCTGGCTGGAGCGGACGGTGCGGGCGGTGCCGCCGGGGGCGGAGGGCGGGCAGCCGGGCCTCGACGACGCGCTCGACCAGCTCCTCGCCCGGTGAGCCGGGCGTCGGGGCACGAGGTGTCAGAACAGCTTGCCGGGATTGAGGATGCCCAGCGGATCGAAGGCCTGCTTCACGGCCCGCTGCATCTCCACTCCGACCGGCCCCAGCTCCCGGGCCAGCCACTCCTTCTTCAGCACGCCGACCCCGTGCTCCCCGGTGATCGTGCCGCCCAGCTCCAGGCCGAGGGCCATGATCTCGTCGAAGGACTCGCGGGCCCGGCGGGACTCGTCGGGGTCGCGGGCGTCGAAGCAGACGGTGGGATGGGTGTTGCCGTCGCCGGCGTGCGCGCAGACGCCGATCGTCAGGTCGTGGCGGGCGGCGATCCGCTCGACGCCGTCCAGCATCTCGCCGAGCCGGGAGCGGGGCACGCACACGTCGTCGATCATCGTCGTGCCCTTGACCGCCTCCAGCGCGGTCAGCGAGAGCCGCCGGGCCTGGAGCAGGAGGTCGGACTCGGCCGCGTCCTCGGCGGGCACGACCTGCGTGGCGCCGGCCGCCTCGCACAGCGCGGCGACGGCGGCGAGGTCGGCGGCGGGGTCCGGCGTGTCGAAGGCGGCGAGCAGCAGCGCCTCGGTGGTCTCGGGCAGCCCCATGTGAGCGAGGTCGTTGACCGCCTTGACGGTCGTACGGTCCATCAGTTCGAGGAGGGAAGGAACGTGACCGCCCGCCATGATGCGGCACACGGCGTCGCACGCGGCGCTCGCCGAGCCGAACTCGGCGGCCAGCACCAGCTGCCGGGGCGGCTTGGGCTTCAGCGCCAGGACCGCGCGGACGACGATGCCGAGCGAGCCCTCGGAGCCGACGAAGAGCCGGGTGAGGTCGTAGCCCGCGACACCCTTGGCGGTGCGCCGGCCGGTGGACATCAGGCGGCCGTCGGCGAGGACGACGTCCAGGCCGAGGACGTACTCGGCCGTCACGCCGTACTTGACGCAGCACAGGCCGCCGGAGGCGGTGCCGATGTTGCCGCCGATCGTGCACATCTCCCAGCTGGAGGGGTCCGGCGGGTAGTACAGGCCGTGTTCCTCCACCGCGTGGGAGAGGGTCGCGTTGATGACGCCCGGTTCCACCACGGCGATCCGGTCGACGGGGCTGATCTCCAGGATGCGGTCCATCTTGGTCAGGGACAGCGCGATACAGCCGTCGGTGGCGTTGGCGCCGCCGGACAGCCCGGTGCGGGCGCCCTGCGGGACGACGGGGACGCGCAGTTCCGTGGCGGTGCGCAGCACGTGCTGCACCTGCTCGACGGTGCGCGGCAGGACGACGACGGCGGGCCGGCCGGCCGGGCAGAAGCTCGCCATGTCGTGGGCGTAGGAGGCCGTGACGTCGGGATCGGTCAGGACGGCCTCCGGCGGCAGGCCGGCCAGGAGCCGGGCGGTGAGGTTGCCGGTGTGCTCGTCGCGTGGCGCTTCGATGCGGCTCATGATCACAGCGTGGCACTCACGGCCATCGGTGTGAACCCCGCCCGCGCCGCCCTTGGGCCACCCGGATGTGCTCGTCATATTGACGCACAGTGAGCGCCATGGACAACCGGCAGTGCGTGGGTACGTCCCTGATCCCGGAGCCGCCGGCGCCGCGCCGGTCCGTGCGGCTGGCGCGGTGGGTGCTGGTCGCCTCGCTCGTGGGCAGTGTCGCCGTGGGCGCGGCGCTGGTGGTGCTGCCGGAGCCGCCGCGGCACGGACCGGCCCGGCCGCCCGCCGCCGGCCCGCAGTCCCGGCCGCAGGCGCAGGCACCGGCGGTGGTGACCTACGGCGTGCCGGCCGCGCTGCCCGGGCTCACCGCGCTGATCGGGCGGCAGGAGCAGCGGGTGCGGCAGCACCCGAAGGACGCGCCGGCCTGGGCGGTGCTGGGGTCGGCGTATGCGGAGCGGGGGCGCCGGACGGGTGACGCGGCGGACTATCCGCGGGCCGAACGGGCGCTGAGGACCTCCCTGGAGGTACGGGGCACGCGGAACACCGAGGCGCTGGACGGGCTGGCGTCGCTGGCACTGGCGCGCCGGGACTTCCCGGCGGCGAAACAGTACGCCGAGCAGGCCCGGAAGGCGGCGCCGAAGCGGTGGTCGGCGTATCCGGCGCTGATCGACGCCTACACCGGGCTCGGCGACTACGAGAAGGCCCGTTCCGCCCTGGACAAGCTGCTGGCGCTGCGTACCGACGCGACGGCGCGGCCGGCGGTGATGGCGCGGGCGGCGGCGGTGTACCGGGACCGCGGGTGGCGCGAGGACGCGGTGGCCCAGCTGACCGACGCGGCCGCCGCCGCCCGCACCCCGGCGGAGCAAGCCGCCTGGCTGGCCGGTGTGGGGCAGCTGGCCTGGGAGCGCGGGGACCTGCCGGACGCGCTGGACCACTTCGAGGCCGCGCTGCGGCTCGACCCCGGCCAGCGGGCCGCGCCGGCCGGGCGGGCGCGGACGCTGGCCGCGCTGGGCCGCACCTCGGAGGCGCTGGCCGCCTACCGGGCCGCCGTCGCGAAGCGGCCGCGCCCGGAGGACCTGCTGGAGCTGGGCGAGCTGTACGAGTCGCTGGGGCAGCAGGGCGCCGCCGAGGAGAGTTACGCGCGGATGCGGGAGGCGGTGGGGCTCTCGGTGGCGGGCGGAGTGGACGAGGAGTTGCTGATCGGCCGGTTCGAGGCGGACCACGGTGACCCGTGGGAGGCCGTGGAGCGGCTGGAGGAGGAGTGGCGGCGGCAGCCGGGTATCGAGGTGGCCGACGCGCTGGGCTGGGCGCTGCACCGGACCGGCGAGGACCACAAGGCGCTGACGTACGCGGCCGTCGCCACGGACAAGGCGAAGGGCGGCGGGGTGCGCAACGCGCTGTACGCCTTCCACCTGGGGGTGATCGAGGCGGAGCTGGACCGGGCCGGCCCCGCGCGGCGGCACCTTCAGGAGGCGCTCCGGATCAATCCGTACTTCTCGCCGCTGCGGGTGCCGATGGCGCAGGAGGCACTGCGGGAGCTGGGCGACGTGCCCGACGAGCCGCCGCCCAGCGAGTAGGGCCCGCGGTTACAGGTTGCCCCGCTTGGCCTGCTCGCGCTCGATCGCCTCGAACAGGGCCTTGAAGTTGCCCTTGCCGAAGCCCATCGAGCCGTGCCGCTCGATGAGTTCGAAGAACACGGTCGGCCGGTCCTGGACCGGCTTGGTGAAGATCTGCAGCAGGTAGCCGTCCTCGTCGCGGTCGACGAGGATCTTCAGTTCGCGCAGGGTGTCGACCGGCACGCGGGTCTCGCCGGCCCACTCGCCGAGGGTGTCGTAGTAGGAGTCGGGGGTGTCCAGGAACTCCACGCCGGCCGCGCGCATGGTGCGGACGGTCTGCACGATGTCGTTGGTGTTGAGCGCGATGTGCTGGACGCCGGCGCCGCCGTAGAACTCCAGGTACTCGTCGATCTGGGACTTCTTCTTGGCGATGGCGGGCTCGTTGATCGGGAACTTGACCTTGAGGGTGCCGTCCGCGACCACCTTCGACATCAGCGCGCTGTACTCGGTGGCGATGTCGTCGCCCACGAACTCCTTCATGTTCGTGAAGCCCATGACCTTGTTGTAGAAGGCCACCCACTCGTTCATCCTGCCGAGTTCGACGTTGCCGACGCAGTGGTCGATGGCCTGGAAGGTGCGCACGGCGGGCGGCGCGACGATCGGCTCGGCCGCCGCGTAACCGGGCAGGTACGGGCCGTCGTAGCCGGAGCGGTCGACCAGGGTGTGGCGGGTCTCGCCGTAGGTGGCGATCACGGCGAGGACGACGGTGCCGTTCTCGTCCTTCACCTCGTAGGGCTCGGTGATGCCGCGCGCGCCGTTCTCCACGGCGTAGGCGTACGCGGCGCGCGCGTCCGGGACCTCGATGGACAGGTCGACGACGCCGTCGCCGTGCTCGGCCACGTGCCGGGCGAGGAAGTGGCCCCAAGGACCGGCCGGCTTGATCACCGAGGTGAAGACGAACCGCGCGGAGCCGTTCTCCAGCACGTAGGCGGCGGTCTCGCGGCTGCCGTTCTCCGGTCCGGAGTAGGCGACCAGCCGCATGCCGAAGGCGGTGGAGTAGTAGTGCGCCGCCTGCTTGGCGTTGCCCACGGCGAAGACGACCGCGTCCATTCCCTTGACCGGGAAGGGGTCGTCCTGCCGTACGGTCGTGTCGGGAGTGTGGTGTGTGGTCTGCGTCATACCCGAAGGGTGGCTCCGCCCTGCAAGGTGCGCAATAGTTCGCGAATCCGCTGGGCAATCTGTTCAGCGGTACGACCGCTCGGGCGGTCTTTCTGTACAGGATGACCATCTCAGGGGGTGCCGTGGCGATCGATCATCTGGACGGGCGGATCATCGTGCTGCTGGCGGAGGAACCGCGCATCGGCGTGCTGGAGATGTCCCGGCGGCTGGGGGTGGCGCGGGGCACCGTGCAGGCGCGGCTGGACCGGCTCCAGTCGAACGGCGTCGTCCGCGGCTTCGGCCCGCAGGTGGACCCGGCGGCCCTCGGCTATCCGGTCACCGCGTTCGCCACCCTCCAGATCCGGCAGGGCCAGGGCGCCGACGTCCGCGCGCATCTGGCGACCGTGCCGGAGGTGCTGGAGCTTTTGACCACCACCGGCAGCGGGGACATGCTGTGCCGGCTGGTGGCCCGCTCGAACGCGGATCTGCAACGGGTGATCGACCGGGTGGTGGGCTTCGACGGCATCGTGCGGGCCTCCACGACGATCGTGATGGAGACACCGGTGCCGCTGCGGGTGATCCCGCTGGTGGAACAGGCGGCCCGGGAGGGGCGGTAGGCGTCGGCGTGTCTAGCAGCTCGGGACCGGGCCCTTGCCCTTCTCCAGGGCCACCAGGGAGTCGACGGCGCTCTTGAGCGTGGTCACCGGCACCAGGCGCAGTCCCTCGGGCAGCTCGGCCCCGGCCTCGGCGCACTCCGCCTTCGGCACCAGGAAGACGGTGGCCCCGTCGCGGCGCGCGGCCTGTGTCTTCAGGGCCACCCCGCCGACCGCGCCGACCCGGCCGGCGGCGTCGATCGTGCCGGTACCGGCGATGGTGCGGCCGCCCGTGAGGTCGCCGCCGCGGCCGTCGCCGTCCAGCTTGTCGATGATCCCGAGGCTGAACAGCAGGCCCGCGCTGGGTCCGCCCACGTCGGCGAGGCGCAGGTTCACCTTGACCTGGTCCGCGCCGAGCCCGAGGTGCTTCAGCGCCGCCTGGGTGGCGGAGTCCTGGGACTGCCGCATCTGCGCCAGGTTGTGCTTCTCGATCTCCTTGACGGTGTCCCCGCTCGGGTAGACCGAGTCGCGCGGCATGACGGCCCGGTCGGTGCGGAACCAGTTGCCGGCCACGTCGCCGAGGGAGATCCGGGCGTCCGGTCCGGTCGCCACGATGGTGGTCATCCGCAGTTGGCCGCTGGTCTTCCGGGTCGCCGCGCCGGAGACGGTGATCACCGGGGTGCCCTGGTACTTGCCGAGCACGTTCGCCGTCGTGCCGGGCTGCGCCACCGAGAACGGCAGCGGCGCGAACGCCGCGGTGGCGAGCAGGGCCACGACGGGCAGCGCGCAGACGGCGAGGGCCTGGGGGCGTGTGAGACGTGAGAGCACGGGATCAATCTAACGCGAGGGCACACGAGGGCCGGAGGCCACCGCGATCGGCACAGCGCGCTCCGCTGCGGGCGGGGGCCGGCGCAGCACCTCGCCCCACCGACACGGGCGGGCGTCAGCGCAGGGCCTCCCCCGCTGGCACACGCGAGGGTCAGCGCAGTGCTTCCGCGACTTCGCGGGCCGCCTCCACCACCCTCGGGCCGACCCGCTCCGGTACGGCGTCCGCCAGCATCACCACGCCCACGCTGCCCTCGACCCCCGTGACCCCGACCAGCGGGGCGGCGGCACCGCTCGCGCCGGCCTCCAGTTCGCCGTGGGTGAGGGTGTAGCCGGGGTCGGCGGACGGCGACTGGCGGGCGGCGAGGATGGCCCGGCCCGCGGCCCCCCGGTCGAGAGGGTGCCGGAAACCGGCCCGGTAGGCCACGTGGTAGTCGGTCCAGGTCGGTTCGACCACGGCGACGGCGAGCGCCTCCGTGCCGTCGACCAGTGTCAGGTGCGCGGTGGCCCCGATGTCCTCGGCGAGGGACCGCAGGGCGGGCAGCGCGGCCTCGCGTACCAGCGGGTGCACCTGCCGGCCGAGCCGCAGCACCCCGAGGCCGACCCGGGCCCGGCCGCCCAAGTCCCGTCGTACCAGGGCGTGTTGTTCGAGCGTGGCGAGCAACCGGTAGACGACGGTCCGGTTCACGCCCAGTTTCGTGGACAACTCGGTGACGGTCAGCCCGTGGTCGGTGTCGGCCAGCAGCTTGAGGACGCGCAGTCCCCGGTCGAGCGTCTGAGAGGTCTCCGCGGTCACGACGCCCACTCCTTCGGCGGTGAGGTCGGCGGGTCCCTGAGCGGCGGATGCGTCACCGAGTCCCGTCGGCGACGCGCTTCAGAGGCCGCCGATCGGCAGGACGGCCCGGCAGCTCCGAGCCGAAGTCGCTTCACGGCTGCGCTCCGCGGCGGCGCTGCCACGGGGCGTATGCGTAGCCGGACAGTAGCGAAGCCGGTTCGCTGAGCGGAAGTCTCAGTCCAGAATCCGGGCAAGGCCAGATCCGGCCTGCCTGCATTCGTCCGGATACGCACACCGTGAGGGCGCCGAAACGGACTCGAACAGAACGCTGTGGGTTCACCCCGGGCCGGAGACCCGACCCACCGGGGCCCGGGACGGCGCGGCCTCACTCCGGGTGGGGCGGCCGTCACTTCATGCGCGTCGCCCACTCCTGGACCTTGGCGATCCGCTGGCGCAGCTGGCCCGCCGTGGCCTCCGCGCTCGGTGGCCCGCCGCACACCCGCCGCAGCTCGGTATGGATCACCCCGTGCGGCTTCCCGCTCTGGTGCACGTACGCGCTGACCATCGTGTTCAGCCGCTTCCGCAGCTCCATCAGCTCCTTGTGCGACACCACCGGCCGCCGCTCCGCCGGCAGCTCCAGCAGGTCGGCCTCCGTGTCCGGCTTCTTCCGGCTGTGCGCGATCTGCCGGGCCTGCCGCTTCTGCAGCAGCAACTGCACCTGATCCGGCTCCAGCAGCCCCGGAATCCCCAGGTAGTCCTGCTCCTCCTCGCTCCCGGGGTGCGCCTGCATGCCGAACTCGGCGCCGTCGTAGAGCACCCGGTCGAACACCGCGTCCGACTCCAGCGCCTCGAACGGCAGCATGTCCTGCTCGCCGGTGTCCTCGTCCTGCTGCTTGTTCGCCTCCTCCATCTCCTTCTCGGATTCGGCGTACGGGTCCTCCTCACCCTCCTTCTTCGGCTTGTCGAGGGCGTGGTCCCGTTCCTTCTCCATCTCGTTGGCGAAGGTCAGCAGGTCGGGCACGGTCGGCAGGAACACGGACGCGGTCTCGCCACGCCGCCGGGACCGTACGAAACGCCCGACGGCCTGCGCGAAGAACAGCGGCGTCGAGATCGTCGTGGCGTACACGCCGACCGCCAGCCGCGGCACGTCGACGCCCTCGGACACCATGCGTACGGCGACCATCCACCGGTCGTCGCTCGCGCTGAACTCGTCGATCCGCTTCGAGGCGCCGGTGTCGTCCGACAGGACGAGCGTCGCCTTCGTCCCCGTGATCTCCCGGATCAGCTTGGCGTACGCGCGCGCGGAGTCCTGGTCGGAGGCGATGACGAGCGCGCCCGCGTCCGGGATGGCCTTGCGGACCTCGGTCAGCCGCTGGTCGGCGGCGCGCAGCACGCTCGGCATCCAGTCGCCGCGCGGGTCGAGGGCCGTACGCCAGGCCTGGCTGACCGCGTCCTTGGTCATCGGCTCGCCGAGCCGCGCGGCGACCTCGTCGCCGGCCTTGGTGCGCCAGCGCATGTTGCCGCTGTAGGAAAGGAAGATCACCGGCCGGACGACGCCGTCCGACAGCGCCGACCCGTACCCGTACGTGTAGTCGGCGGCCGACCGCCGGATCCCGTCCGCCCCCTCCTCGTACGTCACGAAGGGGATCGGGTTGGTGTCGGAGCGGAACGGCGTACCGGTCAGCGCGAGGCGCCGGGTGGCCGGCTCGAACGCCTCCAGGCACGCCTCGCCCCAGGACTTGGAGTCGCCGGCGTGGTGGATCTCGTCCAGGATCACCAGGGTCTTGCGCTGCTCGACCCGGTTGCGGTGCAGCATCGGGCGCACGCCCACACCGGCGTACGTCACGGCGACGCCGTCGTACTCCCTGCCGAGCGGGCCCGCGCTGTACTCGGGGTCGAGCCTGATCCCGATCCGGCCCGCGGCCTCGGCCCACTGCTTCTTCAGGTGCTCGGTGGGCGCGACCACCGTGACCTGCTGCACGACGTGGTGGTGCAGCAGCCAGGAGGCCAGGGTCAGCGCGAAGGTGGTCTTGCCGGCTCCGGGCGTGGCGACGGCGAGGAAGTCGCGCGGCTGCTCCTGGATGTACTTCTCCATCGCCCCCTGCTGCCAGGCTCGCAGCTTGCTGGCGGTACCCCAGGGAGCCCGGCCCGGGAAGGCGGGCGAGAGGTGATGGGAGGAGGCGGAGGATGCGGCGGTGGTAGTCACGGTCTCCGTGGATCAGGGTCGGGCGGCTACGTACGACAACCGGGCCACCCTACCGGCGCCGCCCGCCGCGCACGGCGCGAACGAGCCGCAGTCGCCCCCGGGTGGGAGCGACATCACAGCGGCCCCGCGAGCGCCCGCCGTCACTCAGCTCGCGGGGGTGCGTTCGCGTAGCCGCGTCGTCACCCAGGAGCCCGCCAGCGCCACCGCGGCCATCGGCAGGAAGACGGCGGCGAAGGCAGCGGGGTGGCCGCCGTCGCCCGCGGTGGTGGCGGCGGTGCTGCCGCCGCCCAGGGCCGCGAAGGCCGCGCCGGTGGCCGCGAGCAGGACGACGTTGGACAGGGCGTCGGAGATCTGGAGCGCGGCGGAGTTGGCGCCGGCCTCCTCGGGGGCGGACAGCTTCAGCAGCAGCACGCTGGTGGAGGAGATCACCAGCCCCATCCCGAAACAGCCGACGGCCCAGGCGACGGCGACGGTCCACACGGGCACGGAGTGGATCAGCACGCTGGGCGCGGTCAGGACCGCGGCGGCGACCAGCACCATGCCCAGGGTCATCAGCCGCTCCCGGTACGGCGCCAGGCGCGGCCGGGACTGCGCGAACGAGCCCAGCGCCCAGGTCCCGCCGCCGGCCGCGAGCGAGAACCCGGCGAGCGTGGGCGACAGACCGCGCTGGGTGACCAGCATCAGCGGTACGAAGGACTCGGCGGTGATGAAGGACCCGGCCGCCACGCCGCGCAGCAGCACGACGGAGGGCAGGCCGCGGGCGGCCCGGTAGGTGCCGCGGGGCAGCAGGCCGAGAACGGCGGGCACCAGCAGCGCGGCCCCGGCCAGCCCCGGGAGCAGGGAGAGGGGACGCAGGTCCTGGGCGGCGTACTGGAGGAGGCCGGCGCCGAGGGAGATCCCGAGGGCGAGGCGGATGCGGCGCCGGTCGAAGGCGCCGGCGGCGGCCCGCTCGTCCACCGGGCCCGAGGCCCGCCGGCGTATCTGGGGCAGGGCGAGGGCGAGCGGGAACACCACGAGGACGGGGATGCCGAGGAAGACCCAGCGCCAGCCGAGCTGCTCGGTGACGGCGCCGGAGGCGAGGGGGCCGACGATGGACGGTACGACCCACCCGGCGGCGAACGCGGCCATGATCGCGGGCCGCAGCCGCTCGGGATAGGCCCGGCCGACGACGACGTACAGCGCGACGATGACCAGCCCGCCGCCCAGGCCCTGCACGGCCCGGCCGAGGATGAACACCCACATGGCCTGCGCGGTCCCGGCGACGACGAGTCCGGCGGCGAAGGCCGCGATGCCGCAGGTCAGCGCGGAGAACGGGCCGCGCCGGTCGGACCACTGCCCGGCGAGCACCATGCCGAAGAGGCTGGTCGTGAAGTACCCGGAGAAGGCGAACGCGTACAGCGCCACGCCGTCCAGTTCCCGGGCGGCGACCGGCATCGCCGTTCCCACGGCGGTCGCCTCGAACGCGATCAGCACGACGACGGACACGATCCCGACACTGAGCGCCCGGTAGGCCCGGCTCAGCACGCCGGACGCCTGGTCGGCCGGGGGATCGAGGACAGCGGGGTCACGGGATTCGAGGGCGCTCATGTCCGTCAGGGTAAGGCGCACAACCGACACTGACTCCTGTCAGGAGCCCCACCTCGCCTCGTCCCTTGGTCGTACGTCCGGCACCGCTTCATGAACGGCGTGTGGCAGTCGCATTGCGGCCCCGCAGAACCCCTTGAGCCCCGCCCTCACCCCCCATAGATTCATCTCACCAACACGGCCGTGTGCCCGAGTGGTTCAGGGACTCGCCTGCGCTGCATCCAACAGCGGGCTCCGCCCGCGGGGAGTTACGCGGGTTCGATTCCCACCACGGCCGAGAACAACAACACAACACGGCCGTGTGCCCGAGTGGTTCAGGGACTCGCCTGCAAAGCGAGTTACGCGGGTTCGATTCCCGCCACGGCCTCAAGTGCCTTGACCAGGCGAAACGAAAGGGCGGCACCCTCATGCAGGGGGCCGTCCTTTCGGCCGTTCGTCTCGTTTCCGTCTCAGCTGGGTCGTGGGACGGTGCCATGGCCCCGCAATGACTCACTCACAGCATCGATCAGTCGGCTGTGCTCACGTCCGGATACTGGTCCTGACCCGGTGTCAGAGCACCCCGTCCGTCTCGTCCTGGAGCAGGTGGGTCCAGTAGTGCCAGGTTGTTTCCGGGAGGGTGGCTGTGGGGTCGATGGAGTCCAGGGTGTGGAGCATGAGGGTGACCAGGTGGTCGTAGGCGCGGGTGGCCAGTTCGTGGCCCAGGTGGGCGTCGATCGTGCGCTCGTGGTGGATGAGCCACAGGGTGAACGCCAGGGTGGAGACGTCGGTGTTGAGGGCGTGGAGCGTGGCGTCCGGCTCGCTGAACGTCAGCACCGCGCCCGTTCTGCCGTCCACCACCAGGCTGGTCTCGTCCCTCAGGCGGCCGAGGCGGATCAGATGGTCGCAGTGGGCCGGGAGGTCGGTGACGGGGTAGCCGGGGCGTTCCTCGGTGAAGTACTCCCGGAGCGTGCGCAGCGGGACGTCCGTGTCGGCGTGGAAGAAGACCGCCGACTCCGGCAGTCCCGTCTCGCGCAGGAAGCGGCGCGTCGGCTCGTGGGTGAGCGTCGGCGGGAAGTCGACCTCCTCTGAACGGGTCACCCTGCCGTGCCCGAACTCCTGGTCCAGGACGCGCGCGGGGACGTCCAGGGCGAGCCCCGAGGCCGTACCGGGGCCGGCGACCAGCGCGAGGGGACGGATCAGGGCCGCCGCCTTCCAGTACGGCGGGACCACGCCGTCCGAACCCTCCTGGAAGAGGGTGAGGAGGCGGCGGGAGGCCTCGGTCACCACCTGAGGGCCGTACTGTCCCGCCAGGGACGCGAACCGGCCGCGCAGGCCCGTCAGTTCCTCGGTCACCGCGGCGAACCGCAGGAGCGTGTGCAGGGAGGACGCCAACGGGCGCGCGTCGTACGGGTCGCACAGGTACGCCGTGGTCAGCTCGCCCGTGGCGCCGTCCAGCAGGATCGACTCGCGCTCCCGGCCGGCCGTGGTGAGCAGTTCGCCTATGACCAGCCGGCCGCGCAGCTCCTCGGCCAGGCGCAGGGGGCCGTCGGCGGCGTCGGCGAGGGTGCGCAGGCCGTGCGTGCGCAGCGGGGAGAAGGTCAGCAGGTCGGTCACCGCGGGCAGGCCGGTGCCGGCGAGCAGGCCGCGCGTCGGCGCGTGGGTGACGTAGCGGTCCAGCTCCGCCTCGGTCAGCGTGATCGCCGGAACCCCGGCGTCGGTCGTGCTCATCGCTCCCCCGCGATCTTCCCCGTGCGTGACGGGCCCGCGCACACCGTCGTACGCGGCCCCGGGCAGGTGCCCTCACCGCTTCGCACCCTACGCCGCCCCACTGACAACGGCCCTCGGCAGGCAAGACGTCGGGCGGGCCGGGCACGTTGCCCGCCCGGCCGGACCGGCGTCCGGGCTCCGCACGCCGTCCGGCTCAGGCGAAGTAGACCCCACCGAGGACAACGGCCGGTGCCGCCACGGCGAACAGCGGGATCCGCGGGACCGCCCGGCCCGGTGCGCGAGGGGATTCGCGACGCTGCGCGCCCGGGTCGTCCGGCGGTGTGCTCACCGGTCCGCGGCCACCGCCGCCTGGGGGCGGATCGGGAGGCGGTTGACCGGGCGGCCGGTGGCGGCGCGTACCGCGGAGGCGATCGCCGCCGGGGCCGTCACCACCGGGACCGCGCTGACCGACTTGGCGCCGAAGGGCGCCACCACGTCCCGTTCCTCGACCAGTTTGACGATCCGGATGTCGGGGGCGTCGAGGGCGGTCGGGAGGGCGTAGCCGGTGAGGTCGGGGTGGCGGACCAGGCCGCGGGGCGTGCGCAGGTTCTCGGTGAGGGCGATGCCCACGCCCTGGGTGACGCCCGCCTCGATCCGGGCGGCCAGCTGGGCCGGGTTGAGGACCCGGCCGACGTCCTGGGCGACCGCCAGCTCCACCACCCGCACCGAGCCCAGCTCGACGTCCACGTCCACCACCGCGCGGATCGCGCAGAACGCGAGGCCCACGAAGGCGTCGCCCTGCCCGGCGGCGTTCAGCGGCTCGGTCGGATGCGGGCGGCACTGGGCCGTGGCCCACAGCTCCTTGCCCTCCAGCGCCTCCATGACGGTGGTCGACAGCACTCCGTCGTACGAGGTGATCTTGCCGTCGGTGATCTGGAGCAACTCCGTCGACATGCCGAACTTGTGCGCGAGCGGCTGGAGGAGCTGGGCGCGGACCATCTTCGCCGCGCGCTCCACCGCGCCGCCCGACACCCAGGTGTGCCGGCCCCGGCAGCCCGCGCCGGCCGGCGGCTGGTCGGTGTCGACGGGCGCGACGTGGACCTCCTCGATGCCGAGGGTCTCCTGGACGATCTGCCGGGCCAGCGTGGTGAAGCCCTGGCCGGTCTCCACGGCGGCGCACAGCACGGTGGCCACGCCGTCGTGGACCTTGACCGTGGCCGTGGACACCTCGTCGGCACCCTCCGCGCCCAGCATGTGCACCATGCCCAGGCCGTAGCCGACGCCCCGGCGCACCGCGCCCGGCTCGCCCGCGCCCTCCAGGCCGCCGGGCAGCAGCCACTCCTCCTCGGGTGTGTCCTTCGGCAGCGCGGGCAGCGGGAAGTCCCGTACCGCCTGGAGGAGTTCGGCGACCGGTGCCGGGCAGGTCACCGTCTGGCCGATCGGGAGGACGTCCCCGGTCGCCAGGACGTTGCGCAGGCGCAGCTCCGCCGGGTCCAGGCCCAGTTTCCGCGCCAGCTTGTCCATCTGCGCCTCGTAGGCGGCACACACCTGCATGGCGCCCTCGCCGCGTACGTGGCCGGAGGGCGGGTTGTTGGTGCGCACGGCCCAGCCCTCGATGAAGGCGTTCGGGACGACGTACGGGCCGCACGCGAAGGAGACGGCGGCCGCCAGGGCGTCGGCGGAGGTGTCGGCGTAGGCGCCCGCGTCCAGCAGGATCTGCGCCTCGACCTTGACCAGCCTGCCCTCGCCGTCGGCGTGGTGGCGGTAGCGCAGCAGGGTGGGGTGGCGGTGGACGTGGCCGAGGAAGGACTCCTCGCGGGTCGCCGTCAGCTTCACCGGGCAGCCGGTCCTCAGCGCGAGCAGGCCGAGCGGGATCTGGAAGCCCTGGTCCTCGCGGTCCGCCGTGGCGCCGGGCACCCCGGTGACGACGATCTTCACCCGATCGGGGGACAGGCCGTAGCAGGCGGCGGCCGTGTTGCGGTCGGTGTGCGGGTCGGTGGACGCGAGGTACAGCTCCACCCCGCCGTCCGGGCGCGGTACGGCGAGACCGGCTTCGGCGCCGATGGGTGCGGGGTCCTGGCGGCCGATGCGGTACAGGCCCTCGACCACGACCTCGCCGGCCGCCTCCGGGTCGCCGTGGCGCAGCGGGATGTGCCGGATCAGGTTGCCGTCGGGGTGCAACGGCTCGGCCTCGAAGGCGTGTTCCGGGTCGGTGACCGGGTCGAGGACCTCGTACTCGACGATGACGGCGGCGGCGGCCATCCGCGCGGTGTCCGGATGGTCGGCGGCCACGGCCGCGATGGGCTCGCCGTGGTGGCGTACGACGTCGGAGGCGAACACCGGCCGGTCGGGTGTGCCGCGGCCGTGGCGGGGCGTGCCGGGGACGTCCTCGTGGGTGATGACGGCACGGACGCCGGGCATCTCGCGCGCGTGGGTGGTGTCGATGGAGACGATGCGCGCGTGCGCGTGCGGGGAGCGCAGGACGGCCGCCCACAGCAGGCCTTCGGCCCAGAGGTCGGCGGCGTACGGGAAGGTGCCCTCGGTCTTGGCGCGGGCGTCGGCGTGCGGCAGGGAGACGCCGAGGCCGTGCGGCGACGGCTCGGCCGCGGGGGCGGGTTCCGCGGCGGTGGTCGCGATGCCGGCTTCGTTGCTCACGCCTGGCCTCCGTCCTGGCCGTAGTGCTGCTGGTCCTGCGGTCCCGGGGGCGTGGTGCCGTACGGGTCCGGCGTGTCGTACTGCTCCGGCGACCGGGGGACGGCGAACGCGCCCGGCGCCTCGAAGGCCGAGTGGTGGACGCCGCCGGAGCCGGGGGCCGCCTGGTGCGGGATGCGGGCCTCGTCCGGGTCCGTCCCGGGGCCCGCGTGGGCGGCCTCGCGCTCGGCGACGACTTCCTTGACGGCCTCCAGGACGCCCCGGTAGCCCGAGCACCGGCACAGGTTGCCGCACAGCGCCTGCCGGGCCTCCAGCTCGGTCGGCGCCGGGTTGCCCTCCAGCAGGTCGTGCACGGTCATCGCCATACCGGGCACGCAGAAGCCGCACTGCACGGCGCCGCAGCGGGCCAGCGCGCGCTGGACGTCGGAGGGCTGCCCGTCCACGGCCAGGCCCTCGACCGTACGGATCTCGCTGCCGGCCGTGGTGACCGCGGGGACCAGGCAGGACGCCACCAGCCGGCCGTCGACCTGGACGTTGCAGGCGCCGCACTCGCCCTGCGAGCAGCCGTCCTTGGCGCCCGCGAGGCCGAGCCGTTCGCGCAGCACGTAGAGCAGCGACTCGCCGATCCAGGCGTCGGTGACCGGCCGGTCGGCGCCGTTGACCCGCAGGACGAAGGAGGCGAGGGGGTGGTCGTCGTGCGGCGGCAGGGGCGCGGCGGAGGGCTCCTCGGCGCCGTCGGGCGCGGGTTCCCGGGCTTCCTGGTCCTCGTCGGCCGGGAGGACGTCCTCGGCGGCGCCGTCGTCCTCGGACGGCACCGGCGCGGCGGGCTCCGCCGTGGCCGGGTGCGCGGCGGCCTCGGGTACGTCGGTCACGGCCGGCTCACCGGTCGCGCCGGGGTCGGCGGCGGGCGTGTCGTCGGTCGCGCCGTCTGCTGCGTCGCCGGCTGCCGCCGGGTGAGCGGCGGGCTGCTCGACGACGGCCGCATCGGCGGCCGGCTCGGCTGCGGGCCGCGGGGCCGACGGCTCGGCGGACCGCTCGGCGGACCGCTCGGCGGCCGTCGCGGCGTCGTCGGGCGTGTCGGCCGGAGCCGTCTCCGGCGGGGCCGCCGGCGCCGGGTCCGCGGTGGCCTCCGGCGCGGCCGTGTCCGCCGCTGTGGCGGGCTCGGACGCGGGAGCCGGGTCGGTGGGCTGCTCGTGGCCCGCGAGGGGCTCCGCGGGGCGCTCGGAGGCTTCGGCGAGGCCGTGGGCGTCGGTTTCCGGAGCCGCGTCGGGCCCGGCCGGCCGGTGTGCCGGGACGACCGGTTCGCCGGGCGCGGCGGACGTGACCGTACCGGCGGGCGTGTCGCCGTCGGCGGCATCGTCGGGCCCGGCGTGCCCGTGCCCGGCCTCCGGGTAGCCGTCCTCGGCGTGCCCGGCCTCGACGTGACCGGCACTCACGTGACCGTCGTCGGCGTGCCCGGCGTGCCCGGCGTCCGGCAGGGCGTCGGCGTGTCCCGCGTCCCCGTGACCGCTCTCGGCGTGTCCGGCCTCCGGGTAAGCGTCCTCGGCGTGCCCCGCCTCGATCCCGACGGAACCGGCCCCGAGGTGACCGTCTTCGGCGTACGCGCCGTCTCCGTGACCGTCCTCGGCGTACGCGCCGTCCCCGTGACCGTCCTCGGCGTACGCGCCGGCCTCGTGACCGTCCTCGGCGTATCCCGCACCCGGGTAACCGTCCTCGGTCCGCCGCGCGTCGGTGTGGCCCGGGTCCGCGTAACCGGTTCCGTGGCCGTACTCCGTGCCGGGGCCGTACCCCGGGTCGGAGGTGTAGGCATCCGGGGCGGGGCCCGACGGGTGGGAGGTGGTGTGGTCGGGGAGGGGGGTGTCCCAGGGGCGGGGGGTGTCCGG
This sequence comes from Streptomyces sp. SCL15-4, assembly GCF_033366695.1. Taxonomy (NCBI): domain Bacteria; kingdom Bacillati; phylum Actinomycetota; class Actinomycetes; order Kitasatosporales; family Streptomycetaceae; genus Streptomyces; species Streptomyces sp. SCL15-4. Next base: position 5,233,682 of record NZ_JAOBTQ010000001.1, on the reverse strand, counting down.
TGCCGCCCAGGGGGCCGGGGCGCCGCCGGGCAGGGTGGCCGGGGGCGTGCCGCCCCACTGTTCGACCAGCGAGGACGTGGTGTACTCGCCGGACTCGTCCGGAAGATCGCCTCCGGCGACGGGGATGGACCACTGCCCGGTGACGTCGTGTCCCGGGGCGGCCGGGGCCGCGGGCTCCTCGAAGGTCCACTGCTGCGTGGCACCGGGCTCGTAGGTGAACCGGTCGTCGTGCGACGGCGCCGGCACGGCGTTCGGGTCGGGCCACTGGCCGCCCTCGGGCACCGGCCAGGCGGGCGCGGCGTCGGTGTGCGTGGCCGTGATCGGCGGCGGCACATAGCCGTGGCCCGGCGCGGCCAGCGGGCTGTCGCCGGCCAGCAGCGCGTCGATGCCTCCCTCGGGAAGCTGGACGAAGGCGGTGGCGCCGTCGTCGTAGTCGCCCTGGGGCAGCGGGTTCCAGCGCCCGCCGCCCTGGGGTGTGCCCTCTCCGTGCTGGTCGTCGGTCACGACAGCGCCCTCCCCAGTGCTCGTCGGGCCAGCGCGGCGACGGTGCGCCGCAGGTGCAGTACGGCGGGCGGAAGCGGGACCACCGTGCCGTCGGCCTCGGGGGCCGGGTCGGGGATGCAGGCCGCGGCGACGTACTCGCCGAAGGCGTGCAGGGCCTCCGGGACGAGGGCGCGGTCGTTGTCCCAGTCGATGAGTCCCGCGATCCACTGCTCGGCCTCCAGGGGCCTCAGCGGCATCGGCGCTATGGCGCCGACGGCGCAGCGCACGCCGCGCCGGGCGGGGTCGAGGACGAGGGCCACGGAGGCCAGCGCGCGGCCCGGGCCGGTGCGTCCGGTGGCTTTCAGGAAGACCTGCGGGGCGTGCAGCAGCGGTACGCGGACGTAGCCGATGAGTTCGCCGCCGCCGAGCATCTCCACGCCGGCCAGCAGGTGCGACACCGGGATCTCCCGGCGGGCTCCGCCCGGGCCCGCGATGATCAGCGTCGCCTCCAGGGCGGCCAGCACCGGCAGCGCGTCACCGGTGGGCGCGGCGGAGGCGATGTTGCCGCCCAGGGTGCCCGCGTTGCGGATGTGCGGCGGGCCGGCGGCGCGCGCGGCGGCGGCGAGTGCCGGGATGAGGGCCGCGAAGTCGGGGCGGCCCATGCGCGCGTGGGTGAGGCCCGCGCCGAGCAGCGCGTGGCCGTCCTGGTACTGCCAGCCGCGGATCTCGCTGATGCGGCCCAGTCCCACCAGCGCGGCCGGCCTGAGCTGACCGGAGTTGACGGCGGCCATCAGGTCGGTGCCGCCCGCCACGGGGACGGCGGTGGGCAGGGCCGCGAGGGCCGCCACCGCCTCGTCCAGCGTCGTGGGCAACGTGACGGCCTGCGCCGTCTGCGGTGCGTGCGTGGTCAAACCGGCTGCCCCTTCCCGCTGCCCCACCTGGTCCCGCCTGTGTTGCCGTACGGTACGTGCTGACAGGGCGGACGACGCAACTCTGGCACATCTTCGCAACGCCCGAACGCGGGGGTCCGCTAGGAGGCTTTCGCCCACCTCACCGGGGGGATGATCCGGTTTCGCACGGCATCGCCGGTGCGTACGGATTGCCACTCTTCGGTGATACTGCCGGGGTTTTTCCGGCACTTGTTCGGGGTGGAGCGGTGCGGGACGGGGCGGGGCCGTGCGGTCAGCGGTTCGGGGGCGGTCCCTCGATCGGGCGGCCGGGCACGCCCGGGCGGCGCTGCCACGGCCGGGGTCCGGCGGGTGGCCGGTAGGCGACGCCGAGGGCGTCAAGTCGCCGGTAGTGGGCGGTCATCCGGCGTTCGAAGTCGGGGTAGTCCCGGTCGGCGGGGGCGGGCAGCGGGCTCCAGGCGACCTCGGCGAGGGCGGCGAGGCGGGGGAAGGCCTGGTAGTCCACGCGCGCGGAGTCCTCCAGCACCTCGGTCCACACGTTGGCCTGGGTGCCCAGCACATGCCGGGCCTCCTCCTCGGTGAGCCCGGCCGGGACGGGTTCGAACCGGTAGACGTCCTCCAAGGTGCGCACGAAGCCGATCGGCACCGGTTCGTCGTCGCCGGGGGCCTGCCGGTGGTCCAGGTAGACGTACTGCTCGGGGCACATGACCACGTCGTGTCCGGCCCGGGCGGCGGCGATGCCGCCCGCGTAGCCCCGCCAGGAGGCGACGGCCGCGCCCGGCGCGAGCCCGCCCTCCAGGATCTCGTCCCAGCCGATGAGGCGGCGCCCGCGCGCGGCCAGCCAGGCGTCGAAGTGCCCGATGAACCAGGACTGGAGCGCGTCCTCGTCGGTGAGGCCGAGGTCGGCGATGCGGGTCTTTGCGGTGACGGACTCGGTCCACTGCTCCTTGCGGCACTCGTCGCCGCCGACGTGCACGAACGCGGAGAACCCGGCCGCGTCGGCGGGGAAGAGCTCCAGGACCTCCTCGAACACGCCTTCGTAGAAGCGCAGCGTGGTGTCGGTGGGGGCGAGGACGTTGGACGAGATGCCCCAGGTGTCCCAGACGGACAGGGCGGCGGTGTCGACGACGTCGGTGTTGCCGAGTTCCGGGTACGCGGCGATGGCGGCCTGCGAGTGGCCCGGTACGTCGATCTCGGGAACGACGCTGATGTGCCGCTCGGCGGCGTAGGCGACGATCTCCCGGATGTCGTCCTGGGTGTAGTACCCGCCGTGCGGTTTCTCGTCCCACAGCGGTGAGGCCCGGTGGCCGAATTTGGTCCGCGCGCGCCAGGAGCCGGTTTCGGTCAGTTTCGGATACCGCTTGATCTCGATCCGCCAGCCCTGGTCGTCCGTCAGGTGCAGGTGCAGCACGTTGAGTTTGTGCGCGGCCATCAGGTCCAGATAGCGCAGCACGCCCTCCTTGGGCATGAAGTGCCGGGCGACGTCGAGGAGCAGACCGCGCCAGCGGAACCGGGGAGCGTCCTCGACGGTCAGCGGGGGCACGGAACGGGCGGTGCCGGGGCGCACGGGGGCGCGGCGGAAGGCGTCGGCGCCGAGCAGCTGGCGCAGGGTCTGGGCGCCCCAGAACACGCCCGCCGGCCCGCCGCCGCGGATCTCCACCCCGTCGCCGGCGGCGGCGGTGAGCCGGTACGCCTCGGGGGCCAGGGTGTCGTCCAGCAGCAGCCGTACGCCGTCGCGGGCGTCCCCGGGCCCGGGGCGCAGCGGCAGGTCCAGGGCCGCACCGAGGGTGGCGCGCAGCCAGCGTTCGGTGCGTTCGGTGCCCGGGCCGGCCCACAGCGTGGTGTCCGGGCCGAGCGGCACGCCCGGTCCGGTCGGCTCCTCGACGGCGCGCGGCGCCGGAATCAGTTCCACGTCCTCAGCCCCCTGAGACAGGTTGTTGCAATATGCGCAACGGTCGTTGCACAAAGCGACACCTCGAAGGCTAGGCACTGCGCCCGGCCCCCACAAGAGGTCTGGACCAGTCGGCGGCCGGAAAACACGAAGGTCCCCGGGACGCGCCGCGCGCGCCCCGGGGACCTCACCGCCTCCGGCCGGGCCGGGGACCTACTTGTCGCCGCCCTTGCCCTTGCCCTTGTCGTCGCCGCCGCTGCCCATGGATTCGTAGATCTCCTTGCACATCGGGCAGACGGGGTACTTCTTCGGGTCGCGGCCCGGCACCCAGACCTTGCCGCACAGCGCCACGACGGGGGTGCCGTCGAGGGCGCTCGCCATGATCTTGTCCTTCTGGACGTAGTGGGCGAAGCGCTCGTGATCGCCGTCGCCGTGGGACACCTGCGGCGTCGGCTCTACGAGGGTCCCCGTACCAGTCCCGCGCTCGGGCTCGAGAGTGCTCATAACAGCCAGGGTACTGAAGCTCACAGGCATCAGTTGAGCGAAGGGTCGTCCGGATACGTGGCCACCATCGCCAGTTCGCTGCGCTGGCGGCGCAGCACCTCGCGCCACAGCCGTTCCGGGGCCGGCGAGGACACGTCGCCGGGCTCGGACTCCACGACGTACCAGGCGCCCTCCACCAGCTCGTCCTCCAGCTGGCCGGGGCCCCAGCCGGCGTACCCGGCGAAGATGCGCAGGCTGCCCACGGCCGAGGCGAGCAGCTCCGGCGGGGCCTCCAGGTCCACCAGGCCGATCGCGCCGTAGACCCGCCGCCAGCCGAGCGGCGCCCGGTCGCCGTCGGCGCCGCCCGGGATGACCGCCACGCCCAGCGCCGAGTCCAGCGACACCGGGCCGCCCTGGAAGACCACACCGGGCTCGCCGGCGAGGTCGGCCCAGCCCTCCAGGATGTCTCCGACGACCACCGGGGTGGGCCGGTTCAGGACGACACCGAGGGAACCCTCCTCGTCGTGGTCGAGGAGGAGCACCACCGCACGGTCGAAGTTCGGGTCCGCCAGGGCGGGAGTGGCCACGAGCAGCCGCCCTGTGAGCGAGGACACCTCGGTCATGCCAGACATGATCCCGCATCTTCCCCGGCCGTGGGGACCCAATCGGGGGCACGGGAGTGAAGGCGGCCCGGGGGCGGACACCACCCCGGCGCACACCGGGGCGCCGGTGACCCCATGTGCCCGAAAGGGAACGGTTCGTGTTGTGACACAGCTATGACCGACTGGCCGGGTACTGGGCTTACGGGAGGGGGGTAATCGGCGATTACCCTGTCTTCCCGGCCCCTGCGCACAGTGATCGGCCGGCCCCTGACCAACTCATCGGAACGCGAGATTCATGACCGTCAACGACGATGTCCTGCTTGTCCACGGCGGAACCCCGCTGGAGGGCGAGATCCGTGTCCGCGGTGCGAAGAACCTCGTACCGAAGGCCATGGTCGCCGCCCTGCTGGGCAGCGAGCCGAGCCGACTGCGCAACGTTCCGGACATCCGTGACGTGCGGGTCGTCCGCGGCCTGCTCCAGCTGCACGGGGTGACGGTCCGTCCGGGCGAGGAGCCCGGCGAACTGGTGATGGACCCGACGCACGTCGAGAGCGCCAACGTCGCCGACATCGATGCCCACGCGGGTTCCAGCCGCATCCCGATCCTCTTCTGCGGCCCCCTCCTGCACCGTCTCGGCCACGCGTTCATCCCCGGTCTCGGCGGCTGTGACATCGGCGGCCGGCCCATCGACTTCCACTTCGACGTGCTGCGGCAGTTCGGCGCGACGATCGAGAAGCGGGCCGACGGGCAGTACCTGGAGGCTCCGCAGCGGCTGCGCGGCACGAAGATCCGGCTGCCCTACCCGTCCGTCGGCGCGACCGAGCAGGTGCTGCTGACGGCCGTACTGGCCGAGGGCGTCACGGAGTTGTCCAACGCGGCCGTCGAGCCGGAGATCGAGGACCTCATCTGCGTGCTGCAGAAGATGGGCGCGATCATCGCGATGGACACCGACCGCACGATCCGCATCACCGGTGTGGACAAGCTCTCCGGCTACACCCACCGCGCCCTGCCGGACCGTCTGGAGGCCGCCTCCTGGGCCTCCGCCGCGCTCGCGACCAACGGCGACATCTACGTCCGCGGCGCCCAGCAGCGCTCGATGATGACGTTCCTGAACACCTACCGCAAGGTGGGCGGCGCCTTCCGGATCGACGACGAGGGCATCCGTTTCTGGCACCCGGGCGGGCAGTTGAAGTCCATCGCCCTGGAGACGGACGTGCACCCCGGTTTCCAGACGGACTGGCAGCAGCCGCTGGTGGTGGCCCTGACCCAGGCCACGGGCCTGTCCATCATCCACGAGACGGTGTACGAGTCCCGGCTCGGCTTCACCTCCGCGCTGAACCAGATGGGCGCGCACATCCAGCTCTACCGCGAGTGCCTGGGCGGCTCCGCCTGCCGCTTCGGCGCGCGCAACTTCCTGCACTCCGCGGTCGTCTCCGGCCCCACCAGGCTCCAGGGCGCCGATCTGGTCATCCCTGACCTGCGCGGCGGCTTCTCGTACCTCATCGCGGCCCTCGCCGCCGAGGGCACGTCCCGCGTCCACGGCATCGACCTGATCAACCGCGGCTACGAGAACTTCATGGACAAGCTCGTGGAACTCGGCGCGAAGGTCGAACTGCCGGGCAAGGCGCTCGGCTAGCGGTCCGGGTACACCAAAGGGCGGCCCCCCTCGGCGGAAGGGGGGCCGCCCTTTGCGGTGTCCTTTGCTGATGCGCCCGAAGGGGCCCGGGGAACTGCGCGGCCAGCGGATGCGGCTCCGCAGTCACCCACGGCGCTCCGTCGAACGGCGCCTCAGCGGGCCGGCGCTCGAAAGGGAGCGCTTACTTGCCCTTGGCGGCTTCCTTGAGCTTGCTGCCGGCGGTGACCTTCACGCTGTAGCCGGCCGGGATGTTGATGGGCTCGCCGGTCTGCGGGTTGCGCGCGGTGCGAGCGGCACGGTGGGTGCGCTCGAAGGTCAGGAAGCCAGGGATGGTGACCTTCTCGTCGCCCTTGGCGACGATCTCGCCGACGGTCTCGGCGAACGCGGCCAGCACGGCGTCGGCGTCCTTGCGGGTCACCTCGGCGCGGTCGGCCAGCGCGGCCACCAGCTCACTGCGGTTCATGTTGTTACTCCCGTGTTTTTCTTGCCGTTGGGGTGTGCCACGCGGCGGTGCCGCCCGAGGCACTGCGATGCCGATGCGCTCGCGCCCTTGGGGTCGCCCCCGGGGATGTGATCCCCGGAGGAGCATCCTGCCCCTACCTGCGGCGGGAAAGCCAATCCGGCACCCGTAGGAGTCGTGAGAACACCCTGGGGAGTCACACGAAAAGCGCCTGCTCGGCCGTCACCCTAGAGTGCGCCCGGCATCCGGTGGTTCCACGACGCGCCGGTGCGGTGGGGCGCGTGGCGATGCTCACAGCCCTCCGCACCGTACGGCACGCCGTGCTCAGGCCGTCGCGCCGGCCGCCTTGGCGGCCTCCCGGACCGCTCCGGCCACCGCGCCCGCGACCTTGTCGTTGAAGACGCTGGGGACGATGTAGTTCGGGTTCAGCTCGTCCTCGCTGACGACGTCGGCGAGGGCCTTCGCGGCCGCGAGCATCATCTCGGTGTTGACCGTGCGGGACTGGGCGTCCAGCAGGCCGCGGAAGACACCCGGGAAGACCAGCACGTTGTTGATCTGGTTCGGGAAGTCGGAGCGGCCGGTGGCCACGACGGCGGCCGTCTGCCGGGCGATCGCCGGGTCCACCTCGGGGTCGGGGTTCGCGAGCGCGAACACGATGGCGCCCTCGGCCATGGCGGCCACGTCGGCGCCGTCCAGGACGTTCGGGGCGGAGACGCCGATGAAGACGTCGGCGCCGCGCACGGCCTCCTTCAGGGTGCCGGTCAGGCCCTCGTGGTTGGTGTTGTCGGCGATCCAGCGCAGCGGCGAGTCGGCCGGGGCGTTCACCAGGTCTTCGCGGCCGGCGTGCACGACGCCGTGGATGTCGGCGACGACGGCGTTCTTCACACCGGCCGCCAGCAGCAGCTTCAGGATGGCCGTACCGGCCGCGCCGGCGCCGGACATGACGACCCGGATGTTCTGGATGGGCTTGTCCGTCACGCGCAGGGCGTTGGTCAGGGCGGCGAGCACGACGATGGCGGTGCCGTGCTGGTCGTCGTGGAAGACCGGGATGTCCAGGGCCTCGCGCAGCCGGGCCTCGATCTCGAAGCAGCGCGGCGCGGAGATGTCCTCCAGGTTGATGCCGGCGAAGCCCGGGGCGATCGCCTTGACGATCTCCACGATGGCGTCGCTGTCCTGGGTGTCCAGGCAGATCGGCCAGGCGTCGATGCCGGCGAAGCGCTTGAAGAGGGCCGCCTTGCCCTCCATGACGGGCAGCGCGGCCTTGGGGCCGATGTTGCCGAGGCCCAGCACGGCGGAACCGTCGGTCACGACCGCGACGGAGTTGCGCTTGATGGTGAGGCGGCGGGCGTCCTCGGGGTTCTCGGCGATGGCCATGCAGACGCGGGCCACACCGGGCGTGTAGACCATGGACAGGTCGTCACGGTTGCGGATGGGGTGCTTCGACGCCATCTCGATCTTGCCGCCGAGGTGCATCAGGAACGTACGGTCGGAGACCTTGCCGAGCGTGACACCCTCGATGCCGCGCAGCTTCTCGACGATCTCCTCGGCGTGGGCCGTGGAGGTGGCCGCGATGGTGACGTCGATACGGAGCTTCTCGTGGCCGGACGCGGTGACGTCGAGGCCGGTCACCGAGCCTCCGGAGGACTCCACGGCGGTGGTGAGCTGCGATACGGCCGTTCCGCTCGCGGGCACCTCCAGCCGGATCGTCATCGAGTAGGAGACGCTGGGCGCCGTTGCCATGGCCGACTTCCTCTGCTTTCACCGTGTCGCGAGTTGTGCCGTCCGATCGTCGCACCTACCGCTCAGTACGTGGTAGTCGCCCTGGGTTACGGACGTTTTGTTCACGCGACGTTCCCTATGGGGTGCGTGGTTTCGGAAAACCACTTCCACCATACGAGAAACGATCGGGGGAGGAAAGAGGCGTCGGGAGCAAAGAAAGAGGCCCACGTCACATCCGTGACGTGGGCCTCCCACGTTTACGACACCGACCCGCCATGCTCGCCTCGCGGCAAGTGGTCGCTCGTGGCGACGAAGGTTGGGCCCGGGGGCTTGGATCGGGCCGGTGCCACGTCAAGGCTAACAAACCCTGGCGCAAGGCCATTCCCGGTGCGCGGGATTGCCGGGAAATCAGTCCCTGAGCAGGTCCGGAACCCCCGCCGCGTCCGGCTCGTCCCGCTCCGCCGAGACCACCGTCAGCTGCTGCGTGGCCCTGGTCAGCGCCACGTACAGCACGCGCAGTCCGGCCGGCGACTCGTCGGCGATCTCCGCGGGCGACACGACGACCGTCGCGTCGTACTCCAGGCCCTTGGCCTCCAGGCTGCCCAGGGCCACCACCCGGTCGCCCAGCCCGGCCAGCCAGCGCCGGGCCTCCTCGCGCCGGCCCATCGCCACCACCACGCCGACCGTGCCGTCCACCAGGCCGAGCAGCCGCTCGGCCTCCGCGCGCACCGTCCGTCCCAGCGAGTCCGCCACGACGGTGAAGCGCGGCTCGATCCCGGTGGACCGCACGGCGACCGGCGACTCGGCGCCGGGCATGGCGAGCGCGAGCACCCTCGCGGCCAGCTCGGCGATCTCGGCCGGGTTGCGGTAGTTCACGGTGAGCTGGAAGCGGCGCCTGGGCCGGGTGCCGAGCGCCTCGTCGCGGGCCTCGGCCGCCTCGTCCGGGTCGGACCAGGAGGACTGCGCCGGGTCACCGACGACCGTCCAGGTGGCGTGCCGGCCGCGGCGGCCGACCATGCGCCACTGCATCGGCGTCAGGTCCTGCGCCTCGTCCACGATGACGTGCGCGTACTCGGTGCGCTCCTGCGCCAGCCGCTCGGCCCGCTCGCGCTGGGTCTCCTCGCGCACCGGCATCAGCTCCTCCAGGCCGGTGAGCTGGTCCAGCGGGTCCAGTTCGCGCTTCTTGCGGGGCCGGGCCGGGGCGCCGAGGATCGCCTGGAGCTCGTCGAGCAGGGCGATGTCGTGCACGGAGTGGCCGTCCCGGCGCAGCGAGCGGGCGACCTTGCGGACCTCGCCGGGGTTGAGCACGCGCCGGGCCCAGCGGCCGAGCCGCTTCTCGTCGGCCATGGCGGCGAGCACGGCCTTCGGGGTCAGTTCGGGCCACCAGGCGTCGAGGAACGCCAGGAAGGAGTCCTCGCTCGTGATGTCCTCGTCGAAGGAGGAGCGCAGCTCGGCGGCCAGCTCCGGGTCGGTGTGCCGGCCGGCGGCGCCCGACCGGGCCCACAGGGCGTCCAGCAGCAGCTTGCGGGCGCGCGGGCGCAGCAGGTTGACCGGCGCGGTGCCGCCGAGCGCGGTGCGGCGGATTTGTTCCAGCTCGTCGGCCTCCAGTTCCAGCCGGCGCCCGAAGGCCACGACGCGCAGCCGGGAGGGCGGGCCGTCGTGGGGCGGGCGCTCGCCGTCCCCGGTGCCGGCCGGGACGGCCGGGCCCAGCTCCAGGGCGCCCCGGGCGGCCTTGCGCAGCACCTTCAGCATCCGCGAGGAGCCCTTGGCGCGGGCCACGGCCGGGGAGTCGTAGACGGTGGCCTCCGCGCCGTCGACCAGCGAGCCGATGGCGCGGATGGCGACCTGGCCCTCCTCGCCGAGCGAGGGCAGCACGCCCTCGGTGTAGGCGACCAGCAGCGGCGTCGGCGAGACGATGAGGATGCCGCCCGCATAACGTCTGCGGTCCTGGTAGAGCAGGTAGGCGGCGCGGTGCAGGGCCACGGCGGTCTTGCCGGTGCCCGGCCCGCCCTCCACGTAGGTGACGGAGGCGGCGGGGGCCCGGATGACCAGGTCCTGTTCGGCCTGGATGGAGGAGACGATGTCCCGCATGGTGTGCCCGCGGGCCTGGCCGAGGGCCGCCATCAGGGCGCCGTCGCCGATGACGGCCAGTTCGCGGCCGTCCAGGAAGGCCGTCAGCTCCGGCCGCATCAGGTCGTCCTCGACGCCGAGCACCCGGCGCCCCTTGGACCGGATGACCCGGCGCCGCACCACCCGTCCCGGCTCCACGGGCGTGGCCCGGTAGAAGGGCGCGGCGGCGGGCGCCCGCCAGTCGATGACCAGCGGGGAGTAGTCCTCGTCGAGGACTCCGATCCGGCCGATGTGCAGCGTTTCGGCGATGTCGGCGGTGTGGTCGTCGCGCACCGCTCCCTCGGCGGGCTCGACGGCCGTGTAGGCGCCGTCGGGGCCCTTCTTGCCGTCCTTGCCGGGCAGCAGGTCGATCCGTCCGAAGAGGAAGTCCTCGAACTCGTTGTTCAGCCGGTTCAGATGGACGCCGGCCCGGAACACCTGCGCGTCCCGTTCGGCGAGCGCGCCCGGGGTGCCGACCTGGCCGCGCTGGGCCGCGTCCCGCATCAGGAACTCGGCCTCGTGGATCTTCTCCTCGAGCCGCCGGTACACCCGGTCCAGGTGTTCCTGTTCGACGCTGATCTCCCGGTCACGGACGGAATCGTGTGTCTCGTGTACCGAGTCGACCGCGGACTGCTGAAGCTGAGCGGCCACCGGGCCCCCTTCTGACGTGCTGGGCAGCCGTCAACCGTACGCGAAGGGGGCCCGACAAAGCTACGGGGCGGTCACCCGGGGCGCGCCCGCGCTACGCGTCGACCTCCACCAGCTTCCTCCCCTCGAACGTCACCACCTCGAAGTGGTCGATCTCGTCGGGCCGGAAGGCGGCGGCCCCGCCGATGTAGAGCGGTTTGCGCGCGTTCTCGGCTTGGGCGTCCGGGATGCCGTATCCCCAGTCGGGCACCGACCACGACGACATGGTCACGCGCTGGCCGTTCTTGGCGACGAGCACCAGGGAGCACTTCAGCGGGCCCTTGACGTTCTTCAGCTCCAGCACCGCCTGGGTGCCCCAGTCCTTGCCCGCCAGCGCGACGGTGGCGCTGACATGCGTCGAGGCGTCCGTGGCGGACTTGCGGTCGGACATGGTGCGGAACGCGGACTGGGCCGGTGCCGCGGCGGCCTGGCCGCTCCCGTCCGAGCCGCCGCCGGCCGCCACCGCGGCCAGCGGGCCCGCGATGACCAGCGCCGCCGCGGCGGCGATCATGTAGAAGCCGCGCCGGCGCTTGCGGGCGCGCTGCTCGGCGACCTCGTCCACCAGCTTCTCCGCCAGCCGCGGGCCGGGCCTGGCGGCCAGCGACTCGCCGATCGCGGGGGTGCCGCCGGAGCCCGGCAGGTCGGCCAGCGCGGCGAGCATCGGCTCCATGCCGGCCAGCTCGTCCAGCTGCCGGGCGCACCAGTCGCAGCCGGCGAGGTGCGTCTCGAAAGCGGTTGCCTCGGCGTCGTCGAGGATCCCGAGGGCGTAGGCGCCCACGGTCTCGTGTTCGCTCGGCACCGAAGATCCCTGGCTGGGGTTCATGGGCCCAGACATACCCGGACCACCCGGTCCGAATCCCTGCACTCCCCCGTACCCGTTGCTCATCACGCCGTCACCCCCCGCTCCTCCAGCGCCAGCTTCATCGACCGCAGGGCGTAGAACACCCGGGAGCGGACGGTACCGCTGGGTATGCCCAGTGTTTCGGCCGCCTCATTGACGGTACGCCCCTTGAAATACGTCTCGACGAGCACCTCCCGGTGGGCCGGGGTCAGGTCGTCGAGCGCGTCCGACAACGTCATCAGCCACAGCGCCTTGTCGATCTCGTCCTCCGCGGGGATGACCTCCAGCGGCGACGGATCGACCTCCTGCGGCCGGGCCTGCCGGCTGCGGTGGCCGTCGATGACGATGCGGCGTGCGACCGTCACCAGCCAGGGGCGTACCGAACCGGTCGCCCGATTGAGCTGACCGGCGTTCTTCCAGGCACGGATGAGCGTTTCCTGCACGACGTCCTCGGCACGCTGCCGGTCACCGGCGACCAGCCTGAGGACGTAGGCGAGCAGAGGTCCGGCGTGCTCCCGGTACAGCGCGCGCATCAGCTCCTCGTCCGGCTCCGCGGACGGTGCGGGCACGCGCGGTTCCGAGGGCTGTGAGGACATGCGATGTCGGGCCCTCGTTCCACGGTCCTTGGCCACGGCCGCATCCTTGCGCACGCCCACCTCCGGTGTCCGGGGGTTCCCCCAGTCGGTCGCTCGTCCACCCGTACGCAGCGGGACGGCGCGGTGTTCAAACCGGAGGCGCGGATTTCCCCGGGTCGCCGCGAAGAGCGGGACATACCCGCGCAGTTCCGCCCCGGAATCTTCACCCGGGCGACACGGCCGTGCCCGGCGCCGCCGCGTCAGGCGCGGGCGAGCGCGGCCCGCCGCCGGTGCCGGGCGACCCGTTCCCGGTTGCCGCACACCTCGCTGGAGCACCAGCGGCGGCGCCGCCCCCGGGAGGTGTCGAGGTACACCAGGGGACAGGCGTCCCCGGCACACCGCCGCAGCGAGGCGCGGGCGACGGGATCGGTGAGCAGGTCCACGGCGTCCCGGGCGACGACGGCGAGCAGCGCGGCGCACCCGGGCGCGTCCGCCAACTCTCGTACCAGGAGGCCGTCTTCGCCGGGTACGGCGACGGGCACGGGCGGCGCCGGCCGGGCCGCCTGGTTGACCCGCCCGAGCACGTCCCCGTACGCGGTCTCCTCCCCGCCCAGCAGTCCTCGCACCAAGTGCCCGACGTCGTCGCGCAGTTCCCGGAAGGCGGCCGGCCAGGAGGCGTCCGCGTGCCCGAGCGGAGTGCCGGCCGGCACCAGCCCGGCGCCGGCGATCCACGCGCACAACGCGCCCACACCGTCCAGGTGTTCGTGCGGATGCCGGGTGGCGAGCAGGTCCAGACACACCCGTCCGGCATCGAACCGCAGCGGGTACGCGGACGGGTCTGCGCCGAGTGCCATGTGCCAGTCACCGCCTAGGCAGAAACCGCGCCGGGACGTACGGCCCCTCGCGCGGACGGCATACGGGGCCACCGCGCCCCGCCTCCTCCACAGTGCCCGGCGGTGGGTCGGGCGGGGAAGCCCTCGCGCGGGGAACGGGCCGGGCGGCACGGTCCGGGGACGCGCACGACCATGGCGCGATGACGCGTCGTCTTCCGCCGGGCCGCGGTCCCGCGGGACGGCGTACGGGGCTGTGGCCGGCGTCCGTCCTACGTGTCCGCGTACTTCGTGTCCGCCGCCGGGTCCAGTGCCAGCCGGTATCCCCGTTTCACCACCGTCTGGATCAGCTTCGGCGCGCCGAGGGACGTGCGCAGACGGGCCATGGCCGTTTCCACGGCGTGCTCGTCGCGGCCCGCGCCGGGCAGGGCCTTGAGCAGGTCCGCGCGGGAGACCACCCAGCCGGGGCGGCGGGCCAGGGCCCGCAGCAGGGACATGCCGGCGGGCGGGACCGGCTTGAGTTCGCCGTCGACCACGACCGCGTGGCCGCGGATCTCCACCCGGTGCCCGGCGACGGGCAGCGCACGGGCGCGGGCCGGGAGTTCCTGGCACAGCAATTGCACCAGCGGGCCCAGGCGGAACCGTTCCGGCTGGATGGTGTCCACCCCGTACGCCTGGAGCGGCAGCGCGGTGACCGGGCCGACGCAGACGGGCAGGACGTCGCGGCCCAGTGCCGACAGCAGCTCGTCCAGCAGGCCGCGGTCCCGCGCGCGGGAGAGCAGGGAGGCGGCGGCGGGGGCGCTGGTGAAGGTCAGGGCGTCCAGGCCGCGTCCTACGGCCGTGTCCAGCAGGCGGTCCAGCGGGCCGGTGTCCTCCGGGGGCATCCAGCGGTAGACCGGCACCGCGAGCACCTCCGCCCCGGCGGCCCGCAGCGACTCGACGAAGCCGGGAAGGGGTTCGCCGTGCAGCTGGACGGCGACGCGGCTGCCGTCGACGCCCTCCTCCAGGAGCCGGTCGAGCACCTCGGCCAGGGACTCGGAGGAGGGCGACCACTCCTCGGTGAGGCCCGCCGCCCGGATCGCGCCCTTGACCTTCGGGCCGCGGGCCAGCAGCCGTGCCCCGCGCAGCCGGCCCACCAGCTGTTCGCCGAGGCCCCAGCCGTCGGCGGCCTCGACCCAGCCGCGGAAGCCGATCGCGGTGGTGGCCACGACGACGTCCGGTACGTGGTCGATGATCTCCTTCGTGGCGGCGAGCAGTTCGCTGTCGTCGGCGAGCGGCACGATCCGCAGCGCGGGAGCGTGCAGGACGGTGGCGCCGCGCCGCTGGAGCAGGGCGCCCAGCTCCTCGGCCCGGCGCGCGGCGGTGACGCCCACGGTGAATCCGGCGAGGGGTCCGTGCTCGGGTTGCTGCTCTTCGTCGTACATGGGCTCTCCTAGCTGACCGGCGCGCCGAGCGAGCCTGTCAACTCCGCGTGACAGGCTCGGTTCGGCTCGATGACACCGGTGTTACGTCACACCTCGGCATAACTGAGCTGGGCCTTCTCCTCCGACGCGGACGCCGTGTCCGAAATCCTCCCGGCCGGGCGGCGAAGGTATACGGCCCAGGTGACCACGAAGCAGACAGCGTAGAAGGCGAGGAACGCGACGAACGCGCCGGTCCCGGAGCCGTACGAGAGGAAGGACTGCCGGAAGGCGAGGTTGATGCCGACCCCGCCGAGCGCGCCGACCGCGCCGATCAGCCCCATGGCCGCGCCGGACAGCCGCCGGCCGTGCGCGACGGCCGCCTCGCCCGCCAGTCCCCGGGCCAGGGCCTTGGCCTGGAAGATGCCGGGGATCATCTTGTACGTCGAGCCGTTGCCGAGGCCGCTGAGCACGAACAGCACGACGAAGACGGACACGAACAGCGGCAGCGACTTCCGCATCCCGGCCCCGATCAGCACGGCGGTGGCGGCGGCCATGCCGACGTAGTTCCACAGGGTGATGCGGGCGCCGCCGTAGCGGTCGGCGAGCCAGCCGCCGACGGGGCGGATCAGGGAGCCGAGCAGCGGGCCGATGAAGGTGAGGTAGGCCGCCTGGAGCGGGGTCCGGCCGAACTGGTTGGTCAGCACCTGGCCGAAGGCGAAGCTGTAGCCGATGAAGGAGCCGAAGGTGCCGACGTAGAGGAAGGCCATGATCCAGGTGTGGCCGTCCCGGGCCGCGTCCTTGGCCGCGCCGGTGTCGTTCGTGACGGAGGCCAGGTTGTCCATGAACACCGCGGCGAGTACGGCGGCCACGACGATCAGCGGGATGTAGATGCCGAGCAGCACGCGGGGGCCGCCGCTCGCGCCGATGATGGCGAGCGCGATGAGCTGGATGACGGGGACGCCGATGTTGCCGCCGCCCGCGTTCAGGCCGAGCGCCCAGCCCTTCTTCCGCAGCGGGAAGAAGGCGTTGATGTTGGTCATGGAGGAGGCGAAGTTGCCGCCGCCGATGCCGGCCAGCAGGCCCACGAGGAGGAAGGTGGAGAAGGACGTCCCCGGCTTCATCACGGTGAACGCGGCGATGGTCGGGACGAGCAGCAGACTCGCCGAGACGACCGTCCAGTTCCGGCCGCCGAAGAGGGCCACGGCGAAGGTGTACGGCACCCGGACGACCGCGCCGACCAGCGTGACCACCGAGGTGAGCAGGAACTTGTCGGCGGGGGTCAGCCCGTACTCGGGGCCCATGAACAGCACCAGCACGGACCACAGGGTCCACACGGAGAACCCGATGTGCTCCGAGAGCACGGAGAACCACAGGTTCCGGCGGGCGATCCGCTCCCCGGTCGCGTTCCAGAACGCCTCGTCCTCCGGATCCCAGCGCTCGATCCAGCGGCCACGACGGGTTGGGACTGGGGCTGTCATCACGCCTCCACGGTGCTCCGGCTGCTCGGTCTGCCGACCACTGACTCAGCCCGAAGGTAGAAAGGGCGCGTTTCCGCCCTGTGCCACCGGGTGACCGGAAGGGAACGTTGCTCTCACTCGGGCGGGGAGCGGGCGGTGAGGGCACCCGGCCGGCCGGCGCGGTCCGCGTCCGCGACGCCAAGACCCCGTGCCGTGGCGGCGGCCGGGGTCCTGTCGACGGCAGCGGGGCCGGTGTCAGCCCTTGAGTTCGTTCGCGTCGATGACCTCGCCGGCCGGCGGAGCCGCGACGGTCACGGGCTTGTTGAACGCCGAGTACTCCAGCGAGCCCGGCTCCTTGCCGCCCTCGGTCGTCATCTTCAGCGCGTAGGGCTCTCCCTCGACGGCCACGAGGAGCGTCTGCCGCTCGGCGCCGTCCTTGCCGGTGAGCGTCAGGGCGCGCGTGCCGCCGACCTCGGTTTCCGGGCCCCGGGCGAGACGCGGCTCGTCCTCGTCCTTCTCGAACATCACGCCGGCGTCGCAGAAGGGGAACTCCTCGTCCGCCTTCGCGTCCGCACCCAGCTTGAACCAGCGTCCCTTGACGAGCTGGGTGAAGGCGTTCGTCTCGTCGGGCGACGAGCCGTCCTCCTTGCCCGACTGCTGCCAGAACTTCTCGTCGCCCTTCATGTACATCACGCCGCCGGCCTTGCGGATCTCGGCGGACCCGCCGGCGCGGGTGAAGGTTCCCTGGCAGTCACCCTTGGCGGCGACGGCGAAGTCGAAGCTCATGTCCGCGCCGTCGATGGTCATGTCGCCCTTGACCTTGAACGACTTCAGCTTGGTCATGGCCACGCGGGCCTTCTCGGAGATCTGGTCCCCGGTCAGCCCCTCGAACGCCTTCCCGGGCGAGGGCTTCGCGGAAGCGGAGGCGGACGCGGAGGTGCCGTTCTCCTTGCCGCCGGCCTTCTCGTCGTCACCCCCGCACGCGGTGAGCGTCAGAGCCGCCGTCGCGCACAGGGCCGCCGCAGCCAGAAGAGTACTTTTGGTCACCTTTTGCATCTCCTTTGAATTCCCGGTCCGCTGATGTGACTCGGCGGCCGCGCAAAGAGATGCGGCGACCGGCCAGTGATCCGGGTCACTCGGGCGCAAGACGGCCGGACCAACCCTCTGGAAGTGCTCAAGTGGTGTGGCGGGTGCCGCCCGTCGCGGCCACCATGATCCATATGAAGGGACTCGCGGGATTCGGCAGGAAGCAGGACTGTGTGCTCGTCATCCGGGACGCGGAGGTCGTCCTGGAGGCGTTGCGGGCGGCTCTGGACGGGGCCCCGGAGCAGGAGCGGGCCGGGCTGGAGCGGGCCGTCGCGGTGGCCGCCGGTGTCGCGGCGGCGGACGAGGGGCCGCTGCGGGCCGCGTGGGTGCGCGAGCGGCTCGCCGGGGTCGGGTTCGCCGGGGACATCGACTCCGTCGCCGCGATCAAGGCGCTGCGCCAGGCGGAGCCGGATCTGGGTCTGCTGGCCGCCGTCCAGTTGCAGCGGGACGCGGTCGCCCACCCGGCGTAGGACCGGCCGCCATGGTCTCCTCGTCCGCCGCCGGGATCCAGCCGTCGGCCGGGCGGCGCAGCCAGCCCTCCGTCCGGGCCGTCTCCGCCGCCGCCCGTCTCAGCGCCGTCAGGCCGGGGTGGACCAGGCCCTTGCGCCACACCAGGGAGACGGGTGACAGCGGG
Source organism: Streptomyces sp. SCL15-4 (assembly GCF_033366695.1). Taxonomy (NCBI): domain Bacteria; kingdom Bacillati; phylum Actinomycetota; class Actinomycetes; order Kitasatosporales; family Streptomycetaceae; genus Streptomyces; species Streptomyces sp. SCL15-4. The sequence continues at coordinate 5,215,878 of NZ_JAOBTQ010000001.1, read as the reverse complement.
ACGGGGGCGACGAGCGGGCGCAGGACCGTGCCGGGCATGGGCGGGAAGTCCACCACCGCCAGCACCGGGTTCCCGGTCTTCGCCATGACCCGGGCGAACTCCTCGTCGCCGACGGCCATCGGCAGCGGCGGGGCGAGCCGGACGCCCCGGTCCTCGAACAGGCGCCGGGCCAGGTCGGTCCACTCCCGGGTGCGCGGGTTGCCCGCGCCGGCGTACACCGTCTCCCCGGCCAGCGCGGACACCGGCACCTCGGGCGAGGACGCCAGCGGATGGTCCCCGGGCAGCACGACGGCCATCGGCTCGTACCGCACCGGCTGCTGCGCGAGGCCGGGACGGAGCGCCGGGTCGAGTCCGGCGAACCGGCCGAAGGAGGCGTCCAGGCGGCCGGCCAGCAGGTCGGCGGCGGCTTTGGTCAGACCGCTCTCGTAGCGGGCCATCAGCTCGCAGTCGGGAGCGAGTTCGCGGGCCCGGTACAGCACCCGGCGGCCGGTGGCCAGGCCCGGCGAGTTCAGGTCGACCAGCAGCGGACGGTCCTGGCCGGCCGCGAACGCGGCGAGCAGGTCGTCCTGGGCGGCGAGGACCCGGCGCGCGTGCGGCAGCAGGCGTTCCCCGTCGGGCGTGAGGGTGACCTGCCGGGTGGTGCGTACGAACAGCTCGGCACCCAACTCGCGTTCCAGGCGCCGTACATCGCGGCTCAGCGCCTGCTGGGCGACGTAGAGCCGGGCGGCGGCCCGGGTGAAGTGCAGGTCCTCCGCCACGGCCACGAAGGCGCGCAGCAGGCGCGGGTCCAGGGAAGCGGGCACGGTGGCGAATTTACAACGCGGGCGCGTCAATCGACGCCCGGCAGGTGTTGGACCCCGTGATCCGCTCCGGGTGACCGTGGGGCCATGCCGCAACAGACCACCGGCCGAGACGGCCGCCTCCGCTCGCGCACCGCTCGACTCACCGGTTACCGACGCCTGTTCGCCCTTCCCGGTGCCCGCGCCTTCACCACCGGCAACCTTCTCGCCCGGCTTCCCATGGGCATGTTCAGCGTGAGCGCGGTCGTGATGATCGCCGGTTCCCGGGGCTCGTACGCCCTCGCCGGGGCCGTCACCGCGACCGGGCTCGCGGCGACCGCGGTGGCCGGGCCCTGGGTCGCCCGGCTGGTGGACCGGCACGGGCAGGCCGTGATCGCGCTCCCGGCCACGGCCGTCGCGGTGCTCGGCAGCCTCGCGCTGCTGCTGTGCGTCCGCTACGACGCGCCGGACTGGACCCTGTTCGCGGCCTACGCCGGCACCGCGGCCACCCCGAACATCGGCGGCCTCTCCCGTGCCCGCTGGGCCCATCTGCTGCGGGACGAGCCCGGCGCGCTGCACGCGGCGAACGCGTTCGAGCAGGCGGCGGACGAGCTGTGCTTCATGCTCGGGCCCGTGCTCGCCTCCTTCCTGACCGGGACGTTCTTCCCGGAGGCGGGCACGCTCGCGGGCGCGGTGCTGCTGCTCGCCGGGATGCTGCTGTTCACCGCCCAGCGGGCGACCGAGCCGCCGCCGGCGGCCCGCTCCCAGGCACCTTCGCCGCTGCGCAGCCCGGGCATACCGCCGCTGCTGGCCTGTTTCCTCGCGACCGGAGCGGTGTTCGGCTCGATGGAGGTCGTCACGATCGCCTACGCCGACGCGCGGGGACAGCGCGCGGCGGCCGGTCTGGTGCTCGCGCTCCAGGCGGCGGGCTCGTGCGCGGCGGGACTGGCGTACGGGGCGCGAGGCCCGGCCGGTCCCCGGCTCACCCGGTGTCTGGCGGCGATGGCCGTGCTCATGGCGCTGCCCTGGGCGGCGGCCGGCACCGGCTCGCTCGTGGTGCTCGCCGGCGCGCTGCTGGTCGCGGGCATGGCGACCGCGCCGACCATGGTGACGGCGATGGCCCTGGTGCAGCGGCGCACGCCGGCGGACCGGCTGAACGAGGGCATGAGCCTGATGGTGACCGGGCTGCTCGCCGGGATCGCCTGCGGCTCGGCGACGGGCGGCTGGGCGAGCGAGCGCCTCTCCCCCGTCGCCGCCTTCGCCGTACCGGCCGCGGCGGCCTCGCTGGCCCTGCTCGTCGGCCTGGCGGGCGGACGGCGGGCATGACGAAGGCCCCGCCGCACGAAGCGGCGGGGCCTTCGCCCACATGGGGTCGACCCCCGGAGGGGTCTCGTGGAGATGGCGGGAATCGAACCCGCGTCCAACGGTGCGGAATCAGGGCTTCTCCGTGTGCAGTCCGCTGCGATTTTCTCGGCCCCGGAGATCACGCGGACAAGTCTCCGACGGGCTCAGTCACTGTTTGATTTCCCTCTGTACCCCGTGACCGGGTCTAGAGGTTTAGTTCCCTAGCTGATGCCAGGATCCGGGTCGGGAACAGCCCCGGGCTGACACTTCGCAAGTCGCTGATCAGGCAGCGAGGGCGAAGGAATCGCGCTTGGTGTTGGCGATTATTTTTTGCGACATATGGTTTACGAGATCATTGCCGCTTCCTCGACACGCTTCCCCTGCTTCGACAGCCGCTGTCGAAACCGATCATCCCCATGTTGTTTTTTCAATCCCCTCCGTGGAGGGTTGGCGCATCCTCTGTGGGATGCAGTGCCATCGTACGTGACCAACGCCCGACGATGCCAGCCTATTCCCGTCGGCCGGCCGGCTAGCCGCCGCGCTGCCTGCGCTTCGCCGCCGCGATCGCCCGGGCCGCCTCCCGCCGGTCCTGCTGCTCCCGCAGCGTCTGCCGCTTGTCGTACTCCTTCTTGCCGCGCGCGAGCGCGATCTCGGCCTTGGCCCGGCCGTCCTTGAAGTAGATGGCGAGGGGCACGATCGTGTGTCCCGTCTCCTGGGACTTCGCCTCCAGCTTGGCGATCTCCTCGCGGTGCAGGAGCAGCTTGCGCTTGCGGCGCGCGGAGTGGTTGGTCCAGCTGCCCTGGTGGTACTCCGGGATGTGGGCGTTGTGCAGCCACGCCTCGCCCTGGTCGATGTGGACGAAGCCGTCGGTCAGCGAGGTGCGTCCCTCGCGCAGCGACTTGACCTCCGTGCCCATGAGCACGAGCCCGGCCTCGTAGGTGTCGATGATCGCGTAGTCGTGCCGGGCCTTCTTGTTCTGGGCGACGATCTTGCGCTTGCCGCCCTTCTCGCCGTCCCTGGCCTTGGCGGCCCCGCCGCCCTGCTTGGGCTGGGACTCCTTCGGTACGTACATTCCCTTGCTCATAGTGCCGACCATTTTCGCACCACACGGGGGGTGTGAGTACAGCCGATTACGCGGGACCGCGCGGCACGGCTACGACGGGTCGCCCAGCCCGGTGAGCACCGTCTCCGCCCGTGGCAGGGCCTGCTCCGGTCCCGCCTCCAGGTCCGGGGTGATGCCCCGGCCGTCGACCGCGCGGCCGGACGGGGTGCGGTAGTGGCCGACGGTCAGCTCGGCCACCGAGCCGTCGGGCAGTTTCGTCGGCATCTGGACGGAGCCCTTGCCGAAGGTGCGCGAGCCGATCACCACCGCGCGGCCGCGGTCCTGGAGGGCGCCGGTGAGCAGCTCGGCCGCGCTCATGGTGCCGCCGTCGACGAGGACGACCAGGGGCCGGGTGGTGTCGCCGCCGGGGTCGGCGTGCAGGGCGCGCTGGACGCCGTCGACGTCGTAGGTGGCGACCAGGCCGCCGTCCAGGAAGGCGGAGGCGGTGGCCCGGGCCTCGGTGACCAGTCCGCCGGAGTTCCCGCGCAGGTCCAGGACGGTACGGCCGCCGGCCGGAGCGGCGCGCAGGGCCGCGCGGACGGCGCCGGCGGAGCCCTTGGTGAACGCGGAGACCTTCAGCACGCTCACCCCGCCGGGCAGCCGACGCACGGTGACCGGGTCGGTGGACAGCCGGGCCCGGTGCAGGGTCTTCGTCCAGGTGCGCCGGCCGCGCGCGAGACCGAGCGTGACGGTGGTGCCGGCCGGGGCGTCCGCCGCGCCGTCGCCGGGCGCGTCGCCGCGCAGCAGGGCGATCACCTCGGTGACCGGCCGGCCGTCGGTCTCCCGGCCGTCGACGCTGCGCAGCCGGTCGCCGGCGCGGATCCCGGCCTCGGCGGCGGGCGAACCGCTCCGCACGCGGGTGACCTCGATCCCGCCGTCCGCCTCCTGCCGCGCCCACAGGCCGACGCCGGTGTAGCGGCCGTCGAGGGCGTCCTGGAACTCCTCGTACTCGCCCTCGGAGTAGACGGCGGCCCAGCGGTCGCCGCTGCGGCTGACGGCCCGCTCGGCGGCCTCCATGGGGGACTTGCCGTCGGCCAGCGCCTCGGCGGCGGCCCGGCGCACGGCCTCGTGCCGGGCGGCCGGGTCCGCGGGTGTGGCGGCGGCCCGGCGCTGGGGGGCGCCGGGTCCCGGGAAGGCGCCGGTGACGGCGCCGGTCGCCAGCACGCCGGCGAAGACCAGTGTCAGGGCGGCGCCGCGGCGGACGCGGCGCGAACTACACAGAGGGTCACGGCCTGACATGGCGGTGAGTCTAGGACAACGCGAAGGGCCGTACGGAATGTTGCCCGTACGGCCCTTCTTGGTGTGCGTCACACCTTCAAGTACTTGCGCAGTGCGAAGAACGCCGCCAGGGACGGCATCAGGACGCTGGTCGCGAGGATCAGCGGCAGCTTCGTCAACACCGCGTCCCAGCCGACGAAGTTGATGAGCGTGAGCTTGTGGGAGAGGTCCATGCCGTGGTCGATGGTGAAGTACCGGCCGAGCACGAGCGCGACGCAGGCCAGGCCACCGCCGATGAGCCCGGCGACCGCGGCCTCGGCGATGAACGGCGCCTGGATGTAGAAGCCGGAGGCGCCGACCAGGCGCATGATGCCGGTCTCACGCCGGCGGCTGAACGCCGAGACGCGCACGGTGTTGACGATCAGCAGCAGGGCGACGATCAGCATCATCGCCATCACGCCGAGCGCGCCGCGGTTCATCAGGTTCAGCAGCTGGAAGAGGTTGTCCAGGATGCCCTTCTGGTCCTGCACCGACTGCACGCCGTCCCGCCCGTTGAACGCGGTCGCGATCACCTGGTACTTCTGCGGGTCCTTGAGCTTGATCCGGTACGACTCCTGCATCTGGTCCGGCGTCAGCGAGCCGGCCAGCGGGGAGTTGCCGAACTGCTCCTTGTAGTGCTTGTACGCCTCGTCCTGGGACTCGTAGGTCACCTGCTCGACGACCGGCATCTTCTTCAGGTCCGCGGAGATCTGCTTCTTCTGGTCCTCGGTGACCGCGCCCTTGGCGCAGTGGACGTCGTTCTCCGCGTCGTGCTTGTTGCACAGGAAGATCGAGACGTTGACCTTGTCGTACCAGTAGCCCTTCATGGTGCTCACCTGGTCGCTCATCAGCAGCGAACCGCCGAACAGGGCCAGGGACAGGGCGACGGAGACGATGACGGCGAAGGTCATCGTCAGGTTGCGGCGGAGACCGACGCCGATCTCCGACAGGACGAACTGGGCGCGCATGGCTACTTCTTCAGGCCTTTCGGGAGCTGGGTGCGGTCAGTGCTGGTAGCCGTAGACGCCGCGGGCCTGGTCGCGGACGAGGCGGCCCTTCTCCAGCTCGATGACGCGCTTGCGCATCTGGTCCACGATGTTCTGGTCGTGCGTCGCCATGATGACGGTGGTGCCGGTCCGGTTGATCCGGTCGAGCAGCTTCATGATGCCGACGGAGGTCTGCGGGTCGAGGTTGCCGGTGGGCTCGTCGGCGATGAGCAGCTTGGGCCGGTTGACGAACGCCCGCGCGATGGCGACGCGCTGCTGTTCACCGCCGGACAGCTCGCCGGGCCTGCGGTCCTCCTTGCCGCCGAGTCCGACGAGGTCGAGCACCTGCGGCACGGATTTGCGGATCTCGCCGCGGGACTTGCCGATCACTTCCTGGGCGAAGGCCACGTTCTCCGCGACCGTCTTGTTCGGCAGCAGCCGGAAGTCCTGGAAGACGGTGCCCAGCTGGCGGCGCATCTGCGGCACCTTCCAGTTGGACAGGCGCGCGAGGTCCTTGCCGAGCACGTGCACCTGGCCGTGGCTGCACCGCTCCTCGCGGAGGATGAGCCGCAGGAAGGTGGACTTTCCGGAGCCGGAGGACCCCACGAGGAAGACGAACTCGCCCTTCTCCACCTCCAGGGAGACATCCCTGAGTGCGGGGCGGGTCTGCTTGGGGTAGACCTTGGAGACGTTGTCGAATCGGATCACGGATGCACCACGGGTCGCCGGGGGTAGATGAGCGTGACCATACGCGAACCGGGTGTGCGAGCGCAGGCGCAGGTTGAGGTTGGGCAAGACTTGTACGTTTTTGTACCGCCCGCTGTCCGGACCGCCTCCCACGCAGGCCCCGCGCAGGCTCCGCGGGAACCTGGCACAGTGGAAGGAAGACGAAGGACGGCGGGAAGGCCGGGGAACGTTCCCGTTCCCGCGAGCGTTGGACATGTGATGGCCGGTGCAAGGAGGGCGAGCGCATGACGTACGACCGGTTGGTGTGCGCGAACTGCGCGGCGCCCGTGAGTGAGGGCCGGTGCCCGGTGTGCCGTGCCAACCGCGAGCGACTGCAGCAGGAGGGCTTCTTCGGAGGCCTGAACGGGCTGAACCCGATGGCGCTGATCGCGCTGCTGGCGGTGCTGATCGCCACGGTGGCGCTGCTGGCGCACCAGACCGTGTGACCGGTTGAGAGAGCCCGCCGAAACGTCGCAAGGGCCCGGAGCGCGAAGCTCCGGGCCCTTGCACATGCGCCCCCGTGCGGTGCGTGAGCGCGGGGCTACGCTCAGGCCGCGGCGCCGCTCCGGCCGCTGACCAGGCGCGGCAGCACGCGGAAGCCGATGCCGCCGGCGATCATGGTGGCGGCGCCGACGAGCAGGAACGCGGTCTGGCCGGCACCGGTCTCGGCGAGCTGCTTGTCGCCGCCCTGGGCCACGGTGTCGGAGCCGGTGTCGGTCAGCGCCGAGGACCCGGCGTCCTGCGGGACGCTGTTGTTGCCGCCGCCGTCGGGCGTGTTGTTGTTGCCGCCGGTGGTGGTGTCGCTGCCACCGGTGGTGTCGGTACCGCCGGTGCCGGAGCCGCCGCCGGTGCCGGAGCCGCCGCCGGTGCCGGAGCCGCCGCCGGTGGTGTCGTTGCCGCCGGTCTGGTTGCCGCCGGTGGTGTCGTTGCCACCGGTCTGGTTGCCGCCGGTGGTGTCGTTGCCACCGGTCTGGTTGCCGCCGGTGGTGTCGTTGCCACCGGTCTGGTTCCCGCCGGTCTCATTGCCACCGGTCTGGTTCCCACCGGTCTGGTTCCCGCCGGTCTCGTTACCACCGGTCTGGTTCCCGCCGGTCTCGTTGCCACCGGTCTGGTTCCCGCCGGTCTGGTTCCCGCCGGTCTCGTTCCCGCCGGTCTGGTTGCCACCGGTCTCGTTGCCACCGGTCTGGTTGCCACCAGTCTCGTTACCGCCGGTCTCATTGCCACCGGTCTGGTTCCCACCAGACTCGTTGCCACCGGTCTCGTTACCGCCGGTCTGGTTCCCACCAGACTCGTTGCCACCGGTCTCGTTACCGCCAGTCTGGTTCCCACCAGACTCGTTGCCACCGGTGTCGCAGACCCCGACGGGGTTGCAGTCGTCCGGGCCATCCGTGGTCACACCGACCTTGATGGGCCCCGCCTGGACATTGAGGTCCAGGGCGGAAGCCGCGCCCGCCGCGGTCAGCGACGCACCGGCCGCGATCACGGCGCCGGCGGCTATCCGCGCGACCCGGATCCGCGTCTTCTTCGTCATATGGTTGCTACCCCCAGTAGCTGTTCGTCAAGGAGGCGGCTCATGGGGCGTGCCGTGATCGACGGAGGCAGCTGGTGACGAAGAGTGCGTCAACTCGATCCCCCGGTTCACATGCGCCCCCGCGAGTACGCATGCCGCCGCCTCACCCTTCCGATTTTTCAAAGCAACGTCAAGGGCGTTGCGGGCGCAATGTCCGGCGGGGTGGCGTTTACGGGGAATCGAAACCTGTGAGTGTGACGTAAAACCCAGACAAAAGAGCAACTGCCGCCCATCGGACGGCAGTTGTCATGTCGACAAAGTTACTTCTCCTGCTGCTTGCGCCAGCGAATTCCGGCCTCCAGGAACCCGTCGATCTCGCCGTTGAACACGGCCTCCGGGTTGCCCACCTCGTGGTCGGTGCGCAGGTCCTTGACCATCTGGTACGGGTGCAGGACGTAGGAACGCATCTGGTTGCCCCAGGAGTTGCCGCCGTCGCCCTTGAGGGCGTCCATCTTGGCCTGCTCCTCCTGCCGGCGCCGCTCCAGCAGCTTGGCCTGGAGGACGTTCATCGCGGTGGCCTTGTTCTGGATCTGCGACCGCTCGTTCTGGCAGGAGACCACGATGCCGGTGGGCAGGTGGGTGATGCGGACCGCGGAGTCGGTCGTGTTGACGCCCTGGCCGCCGGGACCGGAGGAGCGGTAGACGTCGATCCGCAGCTCGGACTCGTCGATCTCGACGTGGTCGGACTGCTCGACGACCGGCAGCACCTCGACGCCCGCGAAGGAGGTCTGGCGGCGGCCCTGGTTGTCGAAGGGCGAGATGCGCACAAGGCGGTGCGTGCCCTGCTCGACGGAGAGGGTGCCGTAGGCGTACGGCGAGTGCACGGCGAAGGTGGTCGACTTGATGCCGGCCTCTTCGGCGTACGACGTCTCGATCAGCTCCGTCTTGTAGCCGCGCTGCTCGGCCCAGCGCAGGTACATGCGCTGGAGCTTCTCGGCGAAGTCGGCGGCGTCGACGCCACCGGCCTCGGCGCGGATGTTGACGAGCGCCTCACGGGAGTCGTACTCGCCGGACAGGAGGGTGCGGACCTCCATCTCGTCCAGCGCCTTCTTCACCGAGGTCAGCTCCGACTCGGCCTCCGCGCGGGTGTCCGGGTCGTCCTCCTCCTCGGCCATCTCGAACAGCACCGCGAGGTCGTCGATCCGGCCGCGCAGCGCCTCCGCCTTCCTGACCTCGGCCTGGAGGTGGGAGAGCTTGCTGGTGATCTTCTGCGCCTCGTCCGGGTTGTCCCACAGGGACGGGGCCGCCGCCTGCTCCTCGAGCGCGGCGATATCTGCCCTCATCTTCCCGAGGTCCAGGACGGCCTCGATCGACTCCATGGTCGAGGAGAGGGACTTCAGCTCTTCGGATACATCGACGACTGCCACGCCTTCCAGCGTAACGGCTGTGGCAAGCGTCCTCGGCCGTACGGCGTCAGGTACCGGGACTCAGGGGGCCGACGTGCTGTGGGTGTCCCGCGGCGCCTGGTCCTCCCCGTCGCCGTCGGAGGAGGCGAGCCACGCGCCGACGCCCACCGCGGCCGCCACCACCACTCCGGCCACCCCGAGGGTCACCCGGCGCCGGCGCACCGCGGCCCTGTGGCGGGCCGAGCCCGGGCGGGGCGCGCCGGCGGCCCGGGGCGCGCGGGCGGTCCCGTGGGCGCCGCCGGCCAGCTCGTCCGGCGCGGGCACCCGCATCGACGTGTGCGTGTCCCGGTTGGAGTCCGGCTTGGCGCCGGGGACCAGCGACACCGCGCCGCGCCGCCGTACCGGCTCGCCCTCGGGAGCGGCCGCCGGAGCGGCTTCCTCGGCCTCCTCCTCGGCGGGCCCGGGCTCGTCCACCTCCAGCGGCGGCAGCCCGGCCAGCGTGGGCAGCTGCTCGCGCAGCCGCGCCGCCAGCTCGGAGGCGCGCAGCCGGGAGGCGGGCGCCTTGGCCAGGCACTGCACCAGCAGCTGCCACAGCTCCTCGGGGATGCCGGGCAGCGGTACGACGGTCTCGGTGACGTGCCGGCGCAGCACCGCGCCGGGGTGTCCGCCGCCGAAGGGCGTGAAGCCGGCCAGCAGCTCGTACAGGACGGTGGCCAGCGCGTAGATGTCCACGGCGGCCCGCGGCGGCAGGCCCTCCACGATCTCCGGGGCCAGGTAGTCCGGGGTGCCGATGATCTTCGTGGCGCGGGTCCGCCGGGGCGAGTCGATCAGTTTGGCGACGCCGAAGTCGGTGAGCAGCGCCGGGTGCGCGCCGCCCGGTCCGAGCGGGCCCCGCATGTCCAGCAGGATGTTCTCGGGCTTGACGTCCCGGTGGACGACGCCGGCCGCGTGGGCCGCGGCCAGCGCGTCGGCGACGTCGGCGACGATCGCGACGGCCGCCTCCGGGGCGAGCCGCCGCTCCCGTTCCAGCCGGGTGCGCAGGTCGGTGCCGCGGACGAGGTCCATGACCAGGGCCAGGTCGTTGCCGTCGACCACCAGGTCGCGCACGGTGACGATGCGCGGGTGTTCCAGGCCGAGCAGCGCGGTGCGCTCCTGCACGAAGCGTCCGACGAGTTCCTGGTCCGAGGCGAGGTCCTCACGCAGCAGCTTGATGGCGACGGGGCCCTCCGGTCCCTCGCCCAGCCACACCGTCCCGGCGCTCCCCCGCCCCAGGATCTGGTTCGCGGTGTACCGGCTGCCGATCTTCCGTGCCAAGACTGCTCCTACAGACGCGTGTTGTCGTTAAAAGTACGCGTCCGACGAGCCGACCTTCTCCGCCGAGGCGGAAATCACCCGGCAGGTGTCGACAAATCTCCAACCTCGCGGTCAGTTCCCGGAGGAGCCGCTCAGGTCCTTGACCCAGCCGCCCACCGTGCCGGCCCAGTCGGTCAGCTGGTCCCAGTAGCCCTTGCCGGTGCCGATCCAGTCCTGCAACGGGGTCAGCTCCCAGATCAGCCAGCTGACGACGACCAGGATGACGATCGTGAACAGGCAGCCCTTCAGGCAGCCCAGCCCGGGGATCTTCATCGGGTTGGCGCCGCGCTGCCGCGGCGCCCGGGGCTCGCGCGCGGGCCGCTGCGGCTCGGGCGGGGCGGGCGGCGCGTACCGCTGCGGCTGCTGGGGCGGCTGCGGCGTGGAGTAGCGCTGGGGCTGCTGGGGCGGATAGCCGTAGCCGGGGGCCTGCTGCGGGCGCTGCCGGCCGCGCGGCTGGGGCTGCTGCGGGCGGGGCTGGGGGGCCGGGCGCGGCTGCTGCTGGGGCCGGGGGGCGACCTGCCGCTGGGGGCGGCGGCGCAGCGGGTCCTCGTCCGGGTCGAGGTACTGGATCTGCGTCTGGTCGTTGCGGTCCCGGGCGGCGCGCAGCTGCGTCTGCCAGGGGTGCGGCTGCTCGGGCTGCTGCCCCTGCTCGCCGTGCCGTCCCTGCTGCCCTTGCCGTCCCTGCTGGTCCGGCGGTACGGGCGGCAGGACGGCCGTGGGGTCCGCGGCGCCCGTGTGGGGCAGCACGGCGGTGGGGTCGGCGGCGCCGGCCGGGCCGCCGGTGTGCGGCAGCACGCTGGTCGCGGAGTTCGGGTCGTACGCGCCCTGCGGCGCGTTCGCCGGCAGCACCTGGGTGGGGTCGGCGGCGCCGGGCGCGTCCGGGACGGCGGTCGGGGCCGGGTCGGGCGCGAGGAGCGCGCCGACGCCGTCGGCGGCGGCGATCCGCGCGGCGTTCGCGTGCACGCCGACGCCCTCGGCGACGACCCGCAGGGCCCGCGCGAGGTTCTCGGCGCCGGGCCGCTCGTCCGGGTTCTTGCGCAGACAGCGCTCTATGACGGTCCACAGCGGGTCCGGGACGGTGGAGGGACGGCGCGGCTCGGCGCTCAGGTGCTGGTGCAGCACCTCCAGGGCCGTGCTGCCGGCGAACGGCGGGCGGCCGGTGACCAGCTCGTACAGCAGGATGCCGGCGCCGTAGATGTCGACGGCGGAGGTCTGCGGGCGGCCCTCGGCGGACTCCGGGGCGACGTAGGCGGGCGTGCCGACGAACTCGTGGGTCCGGGTCAGGCCCGGGGAGTCGGCGAGACGGGCGATGCCGAAGTCGGTCAGCATCGGGTGCATCTCGCCGCCTTGCTGCCGGAGCAGCACGTTGGCGGGCTTCAGGTCGCGGTGGACGACGCCGTCGGCGTGGCTCGCGGCGAGGGCGTCGGCGATCTGGGCGGTCAGCAGGGCGGCGGCGACCGGGGTGAGGGGGCCGTTCTCGCGCAGGTAGCGGTGCAGGTCGGGGCCGTCGACGAGGTCCATGACCAGGGCCAGCAGATCGCCCTCGACGACCAGGTCACGGACCCGGACGATGTTCGGGTGGGTGAGCCGGAGCAGCACGGAGCGCTCGCGCAGGAAGCGCATCACGATGTCCGGGTCGCTCGCCAGCTCCTCCTTGAGGACCTTGATCGCGACCGTTTCCCCCGGCTGGCCGGGCACGGCGGCCTCGGCGCCCGCCGTCTCGCGCTGGCGGGCACGCCAAACAGTGCCTGTGGCGCCGCGTCCGAGCGGCTCCTCAAGCAGGTACTTGCTGCCGACTGGCCGCACGTCACGCGCTCCCTGCTGGTTGCTGTCGCTTGCTTCCCGGGCCCGGTGCCCCGGTGTTCCGCCCCACTGTAGTGCCGTGCTACGGGCCACCGCGTACGCGTTCCCGGGCATCCCGCGGGCCTACGGAGCGGGGTTCGACGGAAAGACGCGGGTCGCGGTCGTCCGGTTGCCCGGGGCCGGACGTGACCGATCTCAACTGATCGCCGACGGGTTCCGTGTCCGGCACTTTTGGGGGCAGAGCCGACCAATCAAGATCACTTGCCACCGGGTTCCGGGCGCGTGGCCGACGGCAGGTGCGAGGATGCCTCCAGCAGTGCGCCGGGACGGTGACGGCGGCTGCTGGCCGACGTGTTCGTGTGGGGTGGGGGGAAGTCCGCGCCCGCGCAGACCCGCGCAGAAGGGACCGCTGACGCCGATGCAGATCCGGCTGACCGTCGTAGACCCGCTCGGTCCGCCCCCGCAGCGGGGCCGCGCCGTGTGCCGCGACGTGCTGGTCACGGCGCCCGTGGGAACGGAGCTGGGCGCGGTGGCGTCGGCGCTGGCCGGGGCGGTCGCGGGCGAGGGGGGCGCGGGGCGGGAGGCCGGCGCTTCCGTAGTGCTGTTCGCGGGCGAGGAGCGGCTCGATCCGCGCCGGTGCACGCTCGGCGAGCCGCCGCTGGTCGACGGTGCCGTGCTGTCCCTCGGCGGGCCGGCGGCGCCCGAGCCGCGGCCCGAGCTGGACGACGCGCCGACGCAGCTGCACGTGGTGGCGGGGCCGGACGCGGGCGGGGTGCATCTGCTGCACGGCGGACGGATCACCGTGGGCCGCTCCGCCGACGCGGACGTGCCACTGGACGACCCCGACGTCTCCCGGCTGCACTGCGCGGTCACCGTCGGCGCGGACGGCCGCGTCTCGGTCGCCGACCTCGGCTCCACGAACGGTACGTCCCTGGACGGCACGCGGGTGACCGACCGACCGGTTCGGGTCCCCGCGGGCGGTCTGCTGCGGATCGGCGAGTCCGCCCTGCGGGTGACTCCGTCGGGCGGGGCGGGGATACGGGTGCGGACGGTGCCGGACGGTGAGGGGTGTGTACGGGTCGCCGTGGGCGGGGCCGGGTCCTCCCCGGCTCCGGACGCGGCCTTCCCGGTGGCACCGCCCGTGCGGCTCTCGCCGCCGGGCGCGGGGCATCGCGGTGAAGCGGCGGACGCCGGTGGCAGGACCGCCTCCCCCGCCGGGGAGGCGCACCACTCTTACGGCTACGGCTCCTGGGGCGCCGGGGCCGAGGCGCAGGAGCACCGGCGCGGGCCGTCGCCGGTGGTGCCGGGGCAGGCCGGGGCGCCGGGCGTGGAGAACCGGGGCGCGGGCCCGGGTGGACCGGGCGGGACGTCCGGCCGGGACACCACCCACGCGGGACGTTTCGGCGTGACCGGCGGGATGCCGGGAACGGCGTACGCCGGGGTGCCTTGCATCGAGGACGCGCGCGCGGACCGGGGCCCACGTCCCGGCGGGCGCAAGGACACCCCGGTCAGAGGCACGGACACCCCACGCCCGGCACAGGCAACCCACGCCGGGTCCGCCGACGCCCGGTACGGCGGCCACCTCGCAAACGCCGACCCCTCGTACGCCACCGGCCCCGCATCCGCCGACGCCTCGCAGAGCGGCCGCCCGGCATACTCCGACGGCCCCCGAGCCGCCCGCCCCGGCTCCGCCGACCCCGCTCACACCACCCACCCCGGATACACCGACCCCTCCTACGCCACCGGTCCCGCGGCCGCCGCCGGGCCGCAAGGCGCGTACCCGGTGCCCGGCGACGCCCCGCAGGGCACCCGTGCCGAGCCGGTCGCCGCCGCGCACGGGGTCCGGCGTCGGGGGTTCGGGGCCTGGGCGCGGCGGCTGGCCGGCGGGCGCGGGGAGCAGGCCGCCGGCGCCGGCGCGTACGACGGCACTCCCGAGCCCGCCGCCCCGGTGCCCGATGCCGCAGGCCGGCCGGACACCTGGCCGGACCCGGCCGCGCTGCTGCTGACGGCGCTGGGTCCCGGGCCCCGGCTGTGGGAGCGCGGACCGGGCCACCCGGAGGCGCTGACCGTGCGGCTCGGTACGGCCGACCGGAGCGCGCCGGACGGCTCGGGCCTGCTGCCCGCCGTACCCGTGACCGCCGCGCTGCGCGAGGCCGGAGCGCTCGGCCTCGCCGGTCCGCGTCCCCGGCTGTCCGGGCTGGCCCGCGCCGTGCTGGCCCAGCTCGCCGCGCTGCACTCCCCGGGTCTGCTGGAGATCGTGCTGATCAGCGCGGACCACTCCCGGCCGGTGGCGGACCGTACGGCGGAGTGGGCCTGGCTGGGCTGGCTGCCGCACGTCCGGCCGGGCCACGGCCAGGACTGCCGCCTGCTGCTGGCCTACGACCGCGAGCAGGCCGCGGCCCGCACGGAGGAACTGCTGCGCCGGCTGGAGGACCACGAGGCGGCGGCCGGTGGCTCCGGTCCGTCCCGGGCCCCTGACGCCGCGACGGACCCGGCCGGCATATCCGTACCCGCTCCCGCCTCCGCTCCCGTCCCGGGCGCGCCCTCCGGCCTCTCCACCGCCGGTCCCCACGGCCCGTTCACCCTCGTCGTCGTGGACGGAGACCCGGGCGGCGCCGCACTGCGCGACGCCCTCGCCCGGCTGGCCGTGGCCGGGCCCGGAGCCGGCATCCATCTGGTGTGTCTCGCCGAGACCGAGCCCGCCTCGCCCGTCTCCCCCGTGGCGCGGACGTACGACACCGCGTGCGCCGTGACGCCCGCCTTCCGGCACTGCGGTGCCGTCGCGCTGCTCAGCGGCGACGTCGCCACCGCGCTGCAACTGCTGCGGGTCGGTCCGGGCGGCCCGGTCGGGCCCGGTACGCACGCCACCGTGGACGCCGTCTCCGCCGCCTGGGCGGAACGGTTCGCGCGGGCCCTGGCACCGCTGCGCCCGGACGGCCCGGACGACGAGCCGCACGCGCGCGTGTCCGCGCCGCTGCCCCGGTCGGCCCGGCTCCTGGACGAGCTGGGGCTGGCCCGCGCCACCCCGGCGTCGCTGATGGCGCGCTGGGCGGACGCGGCGGACGACACCGAGTCGCCGGGCGGCCGGGCCCGGGCGGTGCTCGGCGCGGGGCCGCGCGGCCCGGTCACCGCCGACCTGGTGGCGGACGGGCCGCATCTGCTCGTCGAGGGCCCGCCCGGCAGCGGCCGCACCGAGCTGCTGCGGACCGTGGTCGCCTCGCTGGCCGCCGCCGAGCGGCCGGACCGGCTGTCCGTGGTGCTGCTCGACGGCCGGGACGGCGTCGGCACCGGCGCCGGGCGCGGCGAGGGTCTGCGGGCGTGCACGGACATCCCGCACGTGACCACCCACCTGATCGCGGGCGACCCGGTGCGCATGCGGGAGTTCGCCCAGGCGCTGAGCGCCGAACTGAAGCGCCGCGCGGAGCTGCTGGGCCGGACGGACTTCGCCCGGTGGCACGCGGGACGGGAGGTGTCCGGCCGGCTGGTGGCCCAGCGCAGCCACGCTCCGGGCTCCGCCTCCGGTGACATAGAGACGCCGCCCAGCTCCACCATCCGGCTGCGGCCGGGCGCGGCGGCCCGCCGGCGCGCCGCCGCCGCACCGCCGTTGCCCCGCCTGGTGGTGGTCGTGGACGACCTGGACGCCCTGGTCTCCCCGGCGCTCGGTTCGCCGGGCCGGCCCGCCGCCGGCTCGGTGATACGGGCGCTGGAGGCGGTGGCCCGCGACGGCGACCGGCTCGGGGTGCACCTGGTGGCGGCGGCCGGGACCGACGGCCGTACGGCGGAGTCGGAGCCGGCCCGCCGGGCGGCCCTGCGGGTCGTGCTGGACGCGCCGCAGCCGGGACCGGAGCAGCCGGCGCCGGGACGGGGCCGGCTGGCGCACGCGGACGGGCCGGCCGTGGCCTTCCAGGGCGGCCGGGTGACCGGCCGTATCCCGCGGACCGCGACCCAGCGGCCCACGGTGGTCCCGCTGGACTGGCAGCGCATGGGCGATCCGCCGGCCCGCCGGCCGGTGCGGGAGCTGGGCAACGGCCCGACCGACCTGGCGCTGCTGGCGAGCGCGGTGGAGCGGGCGGCCCGCGAGGTCGCGGCGGCCGAGGTCCCCTCGCTCCTCTAGCCGCGTCCCCGCTCCCCGACTCCCTGGCATACGGCCCCGGTCACGAGCCGATCACGATACGCCGGTCCGTGCCCCGGGTGCTCTTGCCCGTGCGGAGCGGCCCGGCGTACACCGGACCGCACGGGACAGAGTTCTTACGTTCAACGAGCGTTCAACGAAGAACGACGAACGGGGAAGTGATGCACAGCAAGAGCAGCACATTCCGGGCCCACAGGGCCGTCACCGCGCTCGCCGCCCTGCTCGCGGGGGCCCTGGCGCTCTCCGCGTGCTCCAGCGGTGACGACGAGAAGAAGGACACCGGGGAGAAGCCCGGCGCGGCCACCGGTTCCACCGTCGGCCTGCCGAAGCTGGACGGTGCCAAGCTGGAGGTGTCCGCCGTCTGGACGGGCGGCGAGCAGGCCAACTTCAAGAAGGTCCTGGCCGAGTTCGAGAAGCGGACCGGCGCGTCGGTCACCTTCGTGCCCGCGCAGGACCCGATCATCAACTTCCTCGGTTCGAAGATCGCGGGCGGTCAGCCGCCGGACGTCGCGCTGCTGCCGCAGCCCGGCGCCATCAAGCAGGCCGTGCAGAAGGGCTGGGCCAAGCCGCTGGGCGCGGAGGCGCAGAAGGAGCTGGCGGAGAACTACTCCCAGGGCTGGCAGGACATCGGCAAGGTCGACGGCAAGCAGTACGGCGTCTACTACAAGGCCGCCAACAAGTCGCTGATCTGGTACAACTCCCAGGTCTTCGAGAACGCGGGCGCGAAGGAACCGGCGACCTGGCAGGACCTGCTGACCGCCTCGCGTGCCGTGTACGACTCCGGGGTCACGCCGTTCTCCGTGGCCGGCGCCGACGGCTGGCCGCTGACCGACTGGTTCGAGAACATCTATCTGTCCCAGGCCGGGCCGGAGAAGTACGACCAGCTGGCCCAGCACAAGATCAAGTGGACCGATCCCTCGGTGAAGCGGGCGCTGACCACCCTGGCCCAGCTCTGGGGCAAGAAGGAGTACCTGGCGGGCGGTCAGAACGGCGCGCTCCAGACCGAGTTCCCGCAGTCGGTCACCCAGACCTTCACCGGCGGCGACCAGCCGAAGTCCGCGATGGTCTACGAGGGCGACTTCGTGCAGGTGAACATCGGCGAGACCAAGGCGAAGGTGGGCACGGACGCGAAGGTGTTCCCCTTCCCGGCGGTCGGCGACAGCGCGCCGGTGGTCTCCGGCGGTGACGCGGCGGTGATCCTGAAGGACTCCAAGGCCGCACAGGCCCTGGTCACCTTCCTCGCCTCCCCGGACGCGGCCACCATCCAGGCACGGCTCGGCGGTTACCTCTCGCCGAACAAGAACGTGCCGTCTTCCGCGTACCCGAACGCGGTGCAGCGAAAGATCGCCAAGGCGCTGGTCGAGGCCGGCGACGACTTCCGCTTCGACATGTCCGACCAGGCCCCGCAGGCCTTCGGCGGAACGCCCGGCAAGGGCGAGTGGAAGGACCTCCAGGACTTCCTGAAGAACCCGGGAGACGTCGCGGGCGCCCAGGCGAGGCTGGAGCGGGACGCGGCGGCGGCCTACGGGAACGGGGGCTGATCCGCGCATGGCGTCGGCAGCGGCGGCCGGGGCCGCACCAGGCCCCGCCGCGCCTCGCGGTCGCAAGAGCGTGACCGGCACCCGCAAGACCGTGGCAGCGCTGTTCCTGCTGCCCGCGCTGGTGCTGCTCGGCGCGCTCGTGGTCTACCCGATCGGGTACTCGATCGTCCGCAGTTTCTCGGGCTCCTCCGGCGAGGGCTTCGTCGGCTTCGACAACTACAAGACGCTGTTCACCGACGACGGCATCCGGACCGCGCTGAAGAACAACGTCATCTGGGTGGTGTTCGCACCGACGGTCGCCACCGCGCTCGGCCTGGTCTTCGCGGTGCTGACCGAACGGGTGCGCTGGGGAACGGCGTTCAAACTGGTCGTCTTCATGCCGATGGCGATCTCGATGCTGGCCGCCGGGATCATCTTCCGGCTGGTGTACGACCAGGACCCGGACAAGGGGGTCGCCAACGCGGTGTGGGTGGGCGTGCACGACACGTTCGCGCAGTCGTCTGCGTTTCCCAAGGCGCATCCGGGCCGCGAGTCGCCGCTCGTGGCGGACGGCGGGGGCTTCCTCACCAAGGACGCCGTGCGCGCCGGGCAGCCGGTCGCCCTGCCGCTGGTCGGCGTGGCTCCCGACCAGCTGCCGGACGGCGTGCGGAAGGCCGTCGCCGCGCGGCCGGAGCCCGGCAAGGTCACCGGCACCACCTGGCAGGACTTCACCCGCGGCAAGGGCGTCGGCAGGCTCGGCGCGCCCGATCCGTCGGAGGTGGGGTACGCCGGGATGCGGATCGAGGCGGTGAAGGACGGCAAGGTGGTGGCCTCGGCCAAGGCGTCCGGTGACGGCACCTTCACCCTGCCCGCCGCCGCCGACGGGGCCCGGCTCCGGCTGCCGGCGGACAACTTCCGGGAGGCGTACAACGGGGTCGGCTGGCTCGGCCCGGCGCTCGTCACCCCGGCGATCATCGGGTCGTACGTGTGGATGTGGGCGGGCTTCGCGATGGTGCTGATCGCGGCCGGACTCGCCGGCGTGCCCCGGGAGTTGCTGGAGGCGGCGCGGGTGGACGGCGCCTCCGAGTGGCAGGTGTTCCGCAAGGTCACCGTGCCGCTGCTGGCACCGGTGCTGGCGGTCGTCGTCGTCACACTGATGATCAATGTGCTGAAGGTGTTCGACCTGGTGTTCATCATCGCGCCCGGCTCCTCCCAGGACGACGCGAACGTGCTGGCGCTGGAGCTGTACCGCAAGGGCTTCTCGGAGGGCCGGCCGGGCGTCGCGAGCGCGATCTCGGTGTTCCTCCTGCTGCTGGTGATCCCGGTGATGCTGTTCAACATTCGTCGGCTCAGGCGGGAGGTGCGGCGATGACGGTGACCGCCACGAGCGTCCGGAAGACGGAGCCGGTCCGGGCGGTGCCCGGCCGACGGTCGGTCGGCTCCCGGATCGCGGAAAAGCTGAGCGGCGGACTGGTCCGCGTGGTGCTGATCGTCGTGGGCCTGTTCTGGCTGGTGCCCACCATCGGCCTGTTCGTCTCCTCGCTGCGCTCGCCGCAGGACATGAGCGCGAGCGGCTGGTGGACGGTGTTCACCGAGCCGTCCCAGCTCACCGTGGACAGCTACCAGAAGCTGCTGGAGAACTCCGACATCACCGACTCGCTGGTGAACACCGTGCTCATCACGGTCCCGGCGACGCTGCTGGTCGTGGTGGTCGGGGCGCTGGCCGGATACGCGTTCGCGTGGATGGAGTTCCCGGGCCGGGACTGGTGGTTCCTGGGCGTGGTGAGCCTGCTGGTGGTGCCCGTGCAGGTGGCGCTGATCCCGATCGCCGAACTCTTCGGCAAGATCGGGTTGTTCGGGTCGATCCTCGGGGTGATCCTGTTCCACACCGGGTTCGGGCTGCCGTTCGCGGTGTTCCTGCTGCGGAACTTCTTCGCGGAGATCCCGCGTGAACTGCTGGAGGCGGCCCGCCTGGACGGCGCCGGCGAACTCCGGCTGTTCGCACGGGTGGTGATGCCGCTGGGCGGGCCGGCGATCGCGAGCCTCGGCATCTTCCAGTTCCTGTGGGTGTGGAACGACATGCTGGTCGCGCTGGTGTTCACCAAGTCGGGCACCCAGCCGATCACGGTCGCCCTGCAGACACAGGTACGGCAGTTCGGCAACAACATCGACGTGCTGGCGCCCGGCGCGTTCCTCTCCATGGTGATCCCGCTGGCCGTGTTCTTCGCGTTCCAGCGGCAGTTCGTGACCGGTGTGATGGCGGGCGCCGTCAAGTAGTGGTGCACCGGCGGTATTTCACCGGGGCGGGTCCGCGAGGGCCCGCCCCTGGCGTCGGGTAGCCCGAATGCCGTACCCGCCGTAACCAATGCGCTGCGCCGGCCGTTCCACGGACCACCACGCCCGTGCCGAGCGACCCATGGATGTCCCGTGCCCCGGTTCAGTGTCATCGTCCCCGCGTACCGGGTCCAGGCGTATCTGCCCGCCTGCCTGGACTCGGTGCTCTCGCAGTCGTACGCCGACCTGGAACTGATCGCCGTGGACGACCGCTCGCCCGACGCCTGCGGCGCGATCATCGACGAGTACGCGGCCCGGGACCCGCGGGTGAAGGCCGTCCACCTCGCCGGGAACCAGGGGCTGGGCCGCGCCCGGAACGCCGGGACGGCCGAGGCGACGGGCGACTACCTGGTCTTCCTGGACGGCGACGACACGCTCACGCCGGGCGCGCTGCGGGCGGTCGCCGACCGGATCGGGGCGACCGGCGACCCGGACGTCCTGGTCTTCGACTACGCGCGCGCCCACTGGGACGGCCGGCTGGTGCGCAACCGGCTCGCCGACCGGCTCGCCGAGGAGGGCCCGGCGCCGTTCCGCCTGGCGGACCGGCCGGGGCTGCTGCGGGTGCTGATGGTGGCCTGGAACAAGGCCTACCGGCGGGAGTTCGTCGCGGAGCACGGCTTCGCGTTCCCGCCGGGCTACTACGAGGACACCGCCTGGACCTTCCCGGTACTGCTGACGGCCGGGTCGATCGCCACCCTGGACCGGGTGTGCGTGCACTACCGGCAGCGCCGGCGGGGCAGCATCCTCGGCACCGTCAGCCACCGGCACTTCGACCTGTTCGAGCAGTACGAGCGGGTGTTCGCGTTCGTCGAGGAGCGGCCGGAGCTGCACCGCTGGCGCCCGGAGCTGTTCGTGCGGATGATCGACCACTATGTGACGGTGTTCACCCGGCGGGACCGGCTGCCGCGCGGCACCCACGGCGCGTTCCTGCGCCGGGCCCGCGCCCACTACCGCCGTTACCGCGTGCCGGGCGTGCCGGTGCCGCCGCGGCACGCGCTGGTCCGCTTCGGACTGCACCGCACGTTCCGGGCCCTCCAGGCGGCCGCGGCCGTGCGCCGGCGCGCACAGAAGTCCGCCGCGGGCCTCGCGCGCGCCGTGCGCACCGGCGTACTGGGCCTGCACCACCGGGTGCAGTCGTGGCTGCCGCTGACCGACACCGCGGTGTTCGAGGCCGAGGAGGGACGCGGTGATCCGGCCGCGCTGGAGGAGGCGTTCCGGGCGCACGCCCCGTGGCTGAGGACGGCGTGGGTCGTCCGGCCCGGGCAGGAGCACACGGCGCCGCCCGGTCCCCGCCCGCTGACGCCGGGCACCGCCGCGTACCGCACGGCGCTGGCCCGCTCCCGCTATCTGGTCACCGACGCGGACTTCGGCGGACGGCTGCGCAAACGGCCCGGGCAGGTCGTCGTACAGACCCGGCAGGGCACCCCGCTCGGGCACGCGGGCCTGGACCTGCTGGAGCGGCCGGCGGCGGCCCGGGGCCTGGGAGCTACGGAGTTGCTGCGGGGCGCCGACCAGTGGGACTACGTGCTGTCCGGCAGCCGGCACACCACTCTGATCTGGGAGCGGGTGCTGCCGGGCCGGTACACCACGCTGGAGTACGGGCTGCCCCGCAACGACGTCTTCCAGCGGGCGACCGCGGCGGACGTGGCCCGGCTGCGTGCCGACCTGGGCCTTCCCGAGGGCGCGGTCGCGATCCTGTACGCGCCCGCCCACCGCGAGCACCGGCGTGCCCAGGACCCGCCGCTGGACGTGGAGCGGCTGGCGCGCCGGCTGGGCCCGCGCTTCGTGATCCTGGCCCGCGCCCACGTGCCGGTCCGGGGCGCCGGGGTGATCGACGTCCGCGCGCACCCGGACCCGGCCGCCCTGTGCCTGGCCTCGGACGCGCTGCTCACCGACCACGCGCCGGTGATGTGCGACTACGCGAACCTGGACCGGCCGATCGTGCTGCACACCGCGGAGCGGGCGGTGTACGAGGCGGTCCGCGGCCTCTACGCCGACCTGCGGGCCTGTCCGCCGGGCGCGGTCGCGGCCGACGAGGAGGAACTGGCCGCCGTCTTCACCGGCGGCGACTGGTGCGGCGCGCGCTCGGCGCGGCTGCGGGCGGCGTTCCGGGAGCGGTTCGGCCCGTGGGACGACGGGCGGGCCGCCGAGCGGGTGGTACGCCGGGTGGTGCTGGGCGAGACGGAGCCGGCGCCGGTGGTGCCGCCCGGGGCGCGCGCCCCGGCGCCGCCGGCCCACGCGTTCGTCCCGGCGCACCAGGGCCCGGTCACCGTGCCGCGACCCGCCGGTCTCCTCCCCGTCACCGGGAGCCGCTGAACACCGTTGTTCCTTCCGGGAGTCCCCATGCCCCTCGGCTCGACGCGGCCCGCCCCGAGCCGGCCGTCCACCCGGCGTCCGGCGGGACGGCCCGGCCGGGCCCGCATGACGACAGAAAGAACAGAATGCCCCGCTTCAGCATCATCGTCCCCTCCCACGGGGTCGCCGGCCGGCTGTCCCAGGCGCTGGACTCGGTCCTCGGCCAGTCCTTCGGCGACCTCCAGCTGATCCCGGTCTGCGACGGCCCCGACGCCCTCGCCGCCGAGGTCGCCGCCGGGTACGCCGGGCGGGACTCCCGGCTGACCATCGTCCACTCGCCGCCCGCCGCCGGGCTGAGCGGGGCGCGCAACGCCGGGATGCGGGCGGCGACCGGCGCGTACGTGCTGTTCCTGGACGGCGACGACCTGCTGCTGCCGACGGCGCTGGCGGCGGTGGACGCCCGGCTGTCGGAGGTCGCCGGGGTGGATGTGCTGTACTGCGAGCACGAGCGCGCCCCCTGGTGGGAGGGCGAACCGGCGAACCCGGCCGGACCGCTGCCGGCGAAGGCCCCGGGCGCCGCCTTCGCTCCCGCCGAACTGCCCGCGCTGACCGGCGTCCAGCTGCCCGCGTGGAGTGCCGTGTACCGCCGGGCCTTCCTCGCCGAGCGGGACCTCTCCTTTCCCGACGGGCACTTCACCGACCTCGGCTGGGGCGGCCTGGTGACCGTCGCGGCCGGGCGGATCGCGGTGCTGCGCCGGGCCGTCGTACGGCACCGGCCGCGCCGTCAGGGCAGCCGGCTCCAATCGCCCGGCCCGCACCAGCACACCCTGCTGGACCAGGTGGAGCGGGTGCTGACCCGGGCGGCCGAGCAGGAGCTGCCGGCCGAGCGGACCGGGCCGCTGTTCGACCAGGTGTTCGCCGTGGTGCTGAAGACGGCGTCCCGGCCGGAGCGGCTGCCCTCCGGGCACCGGGCGTTCTTCCGCCGCGCGGCCCGGCTGTACCGGCTCCACCGGCCGGCCGGCCACCGGATGCCGGACGGCAGGCTCGGTGTGCAGCACCGGCTGCTGGCGCTCGGCGCGTACGGCGCGTTCCGCGCGCTGCGCGGCGCCAACCGCGCGGCCGGCGGCGCCGTCGCGCGGCTGCCGCGCCCGCGCATGGCCCGCACCCGGCTGCGCTACGGCCGCGACCTGCGCCGCCCGCTCGATCCGAACCTCGTCGTGTACTGCGCCTACTGGGGCCGGGGCTATGCCTGCAACCCGGCCGCGATCCACGCCAAGGCCCGCGAACTGGCCCCGCACCTGCGCTCGGTGTTCCTGGTCGAGGCCGGCCAGGAACACACGCTGCCGGACGACGTCGAGTACGCGGTGATCGGCTCGCGCCGCTCCTGGGAGGTGCTGGCCCGGGCCGCGTACCTGGTCAACAACGCGAACTTCGCCGAGGGCGTCGTCAAACGGCCGGGCAGCGTGCACGTGCAGACCCAGCACGGCACCCCGCTGAAGACGATGGGCGTGGACCAGTCGGCGTACCCGGTGGTGGCCGCGCGGTCCGGGAGCTTCACCAGGCTGCTGGGCCGGGTCGACCGCTGGGACTTCAACCTGTCGTCCAACCGCCACTCCACCCAGATGTGGGAACGCGCCTTCCCCGGCTCCTACGAGCACCTGGAGTACGGCTATCCGCGCAACGACGTCTACTACACGGCGACCGCCCGTGACGTGGCCCGGGTCCGCCGCGAGCTGGGCGTCCCGGAGGGCCGGACGGCCGTGCTGTACGCGCCGACCCACCGCGACCACCACACCGGTTTCGAGCCCGGCCTGGACCTGGAGGAGTTCTGCCGGGCGGCCGGGGACGACGTCGTCGTGCTGCTGCGCGCCCACTACTTCTACGACCGGGGCGGCTCGCGCGGCTCGGACCGGATCATCGACGTCACCGCGCACCGCTCGACGGAGGACGTGTGCCTGGCGGCGGACGCGCTGATCACCGACTACTCGTCCATCATGTTCGACTACGCCAACCTGGACCGGCCGATCGTGATCTACGCCGACGACTGGGAGGTGTACCGGGAGACGCGGGGCGTCTACTTCGACCTGATGGCCGAGCCGCCCGGACCGGTGGCCCGGACACCCGGGGAGCTGGCCGCCGTGTTCCGCGACGGCTCGTACGCCGGCCCCGCGGCCCGGGCGCTGCGGGCCGCGTTCCGGGAGCGGTTCTGCCAGTTCGACGACGGACGGGCCGCCGAGCGGGTGGTGCGGCGGGTGCTGCTCGGCGAGCCGCCCAAGGCGCTGCCGCCCGTGCTCCCGCTCGCGCAGCGCGTTCCCGCACCCGCCGCCGCGACCCTCGTGAGGAGCTGACCCGCCGTGCCCCGCTTCAGTGTGATCGTGCCCTGTTACAAGGTGCAGGGCTTCCTGCGCGAGTGCCTGGACTCGGTGCTCGGGCAGTCCTTCGGGGACTTCGAGCTGATCGCCGTGGACGACCGCTCCCCGGACGGCTGCGGCGCGATCCTGGACGAGTACGCCGGCCGGGATTCGCGCGTGAAGGTGCTGCACCTGCCGGAGAACGTGGGCCTCGGCATGGCCCGCAACGCCGGGCTCCCGCACGCCACCGGCGACTACCTGCTCTTCCTCGACAGCGACGACACGCTCACACCGGGCGCGCTGCGGGCCGTGGCCGACCGGCTCGCGGAGACCGCCGACCCGGACGTGCTGGTCTTCGACTACGCGCGCACCTACTGGTGGGGCGGCACCCGGCGCAACGTCCTCGCACACCTCCTGGCCCGGGAGGAGGTGTTCACCGCCGCGGAGTACCCGCAGATCCTGGACCTGCTGATGGTGGTCTGGAACAAGGCCTACCGCCGGGACTTCGTCACGGAGCACGGCTTCGCCTTCCCGCCGGGCTACTACGAGGACACGCCCTGGACGTTCCCGGTCATGCTCAGCGCCCGCCGGATCGCCGCCCTGGACCGGATCTGCCTGCACTACCGGCAGCGCCGGCAGGGCAACATCCTGTCCACCACCAGCCGCAAGCACTTCGACATCCACGACCAGTACGAGCGGGTCTTCGCGTATCTGGCCGAGCGGCCGGAGCTGGCGTCCTGGCGGCCGTATCTGCACCGCAAGATGGGCGAGCACTGCCTGGACATCCTGGCCAAGCCGGACCGGCTGCCGCCCGCCGACAAGGCCGAGTTCTTCCGGCGCACGGCCCGGATGTTCCGCGCCCACCGGCCCGAGGACGGCCGCGTGGACGGCGAGGTCGCCGTGCTGACCGGTTCCTGGGCCGGGTACCGCCTGCGGCGGCGGACGGCGCGGGCCGGGCGGGCGGCGGCCCGGCGGGCGGACCGGGCGCGCCGGGCCGCCGCCGCGCGGGCCCGCACCGGCTGGGCCGCGCTGCACGCCCGCCGTCCGCTGGACGAGAACCTCGTGGTGTACTCGGCGTCCTCGCACCGGGGCGTGCTGGGCGATCCTGCGGCGGTCTACCACGCGGCCCGGGAGATCGCGCCGTGGCTGCGCGGGGTGTGGGTGGTGCGGGACCGGGAGACGGCCGAGGGGCTGCCGGACGGGGTCGAGCACGTGATCGTCGGCTCGCGGCGCTATCTGGAGGTCACCGCGCGGGCGAAGTTCTTCGTCAACGACGTCAACTGGCCCGGCACCCTGGCCAAGCGGCCCGGCAGCGTGCACATCCACACCCACCAGGGCACCCCGCTGAAGTACCTGGGCGCCGATCTGCGGGACAGGCCGGGCGCCCGGCTCGGCTTCGACGTGCCGCAGATGCTGCGCCGGGCCGACCGCTGGGACTACAGCCTGGTCGCCTGCCGCCACGCCGAGCTGGTGTGGGAGCGGGCCTACCCCTGTCACTTCACCTCGGTGCGCACCGGCAGCCCGCGCAACGACGTGCTGGTGAACGGCGGGCCCGGCGGTTTCCGGGAGCGGCACGGCATCCCGGCGGACCACACGGTGGTGCTGTACGCGCCGACCCGCCGGGACTACCGCCGCGGCGGCCATGTGGACCGGATCGACCTCGCCCGGTTCGCCGCCGACCTCGGCGAGGGGCACACGCTCGTCGTCCGGCTGCACCCGTCGCTGGCGAACGGGCCCGCGCGGGGCATGGGCCTGGC
Organism: Streptomyces sp. SCL15-4; assembly: GCF_033366695.1. Taxonomy (NCBI): domain Bacteria; kingdom Bacillati; phylum Actinomycetota; class Actinomycetes; order Kitasatosporales; family Streptomycetaceae; genus Streptomyces; species Streptomyces sp. SCL15-4. Next base: position 5,189,223 of record NZ_JAOBTQ010000001.1, on the reverse strand, counting down.
GGAGCTGGCCCGGCGCCGGATCGTGGTCGACGCGACCGGCGAACCGCACCTGGCGGAGGTCCTGCTGGCGGCGGACGCGCTGGTCACCGACTACTCGTCCGTGCTGTTCGACTACGCGGTCCTGGACCGGCCGGTCGTCGTGTACGCCGACGACTGGCCCGCGTTCACCGCGAGCCGGGGCGCCTATCTCGACATCACCGCCGAGCCGCCGGGCCGGGTCGCCCGCGCCTATCCGGAGCTGGTCCGGCTCTTCGGCTCCGGTGACTGGCGGGACGAGGAGTCCGCGCGGCGGCGCGCCGCGTTCCGCGACCGGTTCTGCGAGTTCGAGGACGGGCGGGCCGCGGAGCGGGTGGTACGGACCCTGCTGCTGGGCGAGCCGCTGCCCGGCCCGGCGTCCCGGATCCCGGGCCAGTCCGGGTCCCGGGACGCGCTGTCGACGGCGTAGCGGCCGCTACTCGACGACGAGGTCGACCTCGATGTTGCCGCGGGTGGCGTTGGAGTAGGGGCAGACCTGGTGGGCGGTCTCGACCAGCTTGCGGCCGGTCGCCTCGTCCACGGTGTCGGGCAGCTCTATCCGCAGGGTGACCTTCAGCCCGAAGCCCTCGCCCTGCTTGCCGATGCCCACCTCGGCGGTCACGGCGGCGTCGCTGACGTCGACCTTCGCCTGCCGGCCGACCAGGCCGAGGGCGCTGCCGAAGCAGGCGGCGTATCCGGCGGCGAAGAGCTGCTCGGGGTTGCTGCCCTGGCCGTCGCCGCCCAGCTCGACCGGCATGGCCAGGGCGAGGTCGATCCGGCCGTCGGAGGAGACGGCACGGCCCTCGCGGCCGTGGGTCGCGGTGGCGACGGCGGTGTAGAGCGCGTCCATGGGGACCATCCCTCTCGGGTGCGGGGTTCGTTACGGCCATAAGTAGAGCACACAATTAAATTGTGCACAATCAAATGTCCCGCAAGAGCTACCCTGGAGGCATGACCGACACGGAGTGGCTCCGCCTGGACCGCCAGATCTGCTTCTCCCTGCACGCGGCCTCCCGCGCCTTCAACGGCGTCTACCGCGTGCTCCTCGGGGACCTCGGGCTCACCTACCCCCAGTACCTGGTGATGCTGGTGCTGTGGGAACAGGGCGACCTGCCCGTCAAGAAGCTCGGCGAGCAGCTGCGACTCGACTCCGGCACGCTGTCCCCGCTGGTCAAGCGGCTGGAAGGGGCCGGTCTGGTACGGCGTGAGCGCAGCGCCGAGGACGAGCGGTCGGTCCTCGTCCGGCTCACCGGCGAGGGCGCGGCGCTGCGCGAGCGGGCCGTCGAGGTGCCGCGCCGGATCATGTCGGCGACCGGCTTCGACCCGGCGGAGATCGGCGAGCTGCGCGAGCGGCTCGACCGGCTCACCGCCGCGCTGGACGCGGCGGCGCGGACGGAGGCCGCGCGCTGACGGGGCGGACGTAGAGCCGTACGGTCGCCACGCCCCGCACGGCCTCCTCACGGCCGGCGAACTCCTGCCACAGCACCGACACCTTCGCGCGCTCCACCGGGTCGCGCGGCACCCAGCGGCCGCCGAGCACCCGGCGGTCCCCGACGACCCACACCCGGTCCAGCCGCGCCAGCCTGCGCCGCAGCTCCGCCACCGGCGCCTCCCGCCCGTACAGCGTTCCGGACTCCGCGGCCCCCGCCACCCGCAGCACGTCCCGGGTCCCCCGGAACGGCCGCGGATAGGCGATCGCCACGTTCCGCATGGCGGCGGGCAGGTACACCACCGCGTCCCCGGCCACCAGCTCCCGCCCGGCGGCCCGCGACACCGCCCCGAGGTCGTCCGCCCGGCCACCGGGGTCCCGGTCCTGCTCCAGGAGGGGGAACTGGTGGCACAGCGAGAGCGCCACGGCGGCGACACCGAGGAGGGTGAGGGAGGGGCTGAGGAGGGGGCGCCTTCGCGGCCCGCCGCCGCGCCGTGTCCGCCCGGCCGCCTCCGCCACCCGCTCCGCGCCGCAGGCCACCAGCAACGGCGCCCCCGACAGGGCGTAGAGCACATAGCGGTCGACGTACAGCGGTGACGCCTGGGACACCAGCATCAGCACCGCCGGCGGCACCACCATCACCGGCAGCCCCACCCCAGCGCCCGTCAGCTCCCCCCGCCGTCCGACCAGTCGCAGCAGCCCCAGGCATCCCAGGGCGCAGCACACCCAGAACACCGAGTCGGCCGGCCCCAGGAACTTCCGCAGCAGCCCCCCGGCCGTCTCCGCCGTGGGCGCCCGCAACCACGCGAGCTGCGCCGACTGTCCCCGCGACACCAGCACCATCGGCAGCAGCGCGACGACGACCGCCGCCGCCGCGCACCCCCACCCCCGCCACACCCGCCCCCCGGCCCGGGCCAGCGCCAGCGACCCCGCGTGGGCGAGCAGCAGCAGCACGGCGAACTCGTGCAGCCAGCAGGTGAGTCCGAGGACCGCGCCGTAGGCCCACCAGGAGCCGCCCGCGACGGCCCGGACGAACAGCAGCGTCGCCGCGGTGGCACCGGCCGCGACCAGGGCGTAGGAGCGGCCCTCCTGCGCGTAGTGCCCGGCCATCGGCGTGACGGCGTAGAGCAGACCGGCCCACAGTCCGACCCGCGGCCGGACCAGCCGGCGGCCCAGCTCGGCCACCAGCGCCGCCGTGCCGGCCGCCGCGCACACCGACGGCAGCCGCAGCACGACCTCGCCGGGATGGACGGCGAGGACGGCGTGCAGCAGCAGGTAGTACAGGCCGTGCACCGCGTCCACGTCGTGCAGCAGGCGCCAGATCTGCGGCACCGTGCGCCGTCCCACCTGGAAGCTGACGGCCTCGTCGCGCCACATGCCGTCCCGGTCCAGCCGCCACAGCCCGAGGACCAGCATCACCAGCGCGGGCACGCCCGGTACGGCGGCCCGCCGCACCCGTTCCCGGACGGGCGGCCGGCTCGTTGCACCGGTCGGCGCGTCCATGGGCGCACCGACCGCTCGGCGCGACTGCGGTCTCGCAGGAAGCCCTACGTTCACCCTGGCCCGATCTCTTGCGATTAGCCAACATTTGCGTATGTTGACGGCGTATCAGCATGAATACACCATCCGCACCGCTTAGGCTCCCATGCGATGAACCGTCTCCGTGGCACCCCCGGACCGCTCGTCACCCTCACCGCCCTGTGGCTCGCCACCCGCGCCCTGATGCTGTGGCTGACCGCCCACAGCGGCTCCTGGCCGCTGGGCGGGGGCGCGGTGACCCGGGAGGTGTGGCGGCTGTACTTTCACTGGTACGGCGTGCTCGCGCACGGCTCCTTCCCGGTGCACGACACGCTGTGGCAGTATCCGCCGGGCGCGGGCGCGGTGCTGCTGGCCCCGGGCCTGCTGCCGGGCCTGACCTACTTCCAGGCGTTCGTCCTGCTCACCCTGGCCGTGGACGCGCTGACCGTGGCGGCGCTGCTGCGCGCCGGCACCCGGCCCGGCCGCAGCCTGCTCGGCGCGGCCGTGTGGACGGGCGGCCTGCCGCTGCTGCTGCACCTGCCGCTCGCCCGCTACGACGTCCAGGTCACCGCCCTGGCCGTGCTCTCCCTGCTGGCCTCCGCGCGCTCGCCGCGCGCGGGCGGCGTGTTCGGCGCACTGGGCGCGCTGGTGAAGGTGTGGCCGGCGCTGGTGCTGCTCGGCACGCCCCGCGGCCGGCCGACGCGCACGGCGTGGCTGTCGGCGGCGTGGACCGGGGCCGGATGCCTCGCCGTGCTCGCGGTGTTCTTCACCCATCCGCTGTCCTTCCTGCGGGAGCAGGGCGGCCGGGGCGTGCAGATCGAGTCGCTCGGCGGTACGGCGCTCAACCTGGCCCGGCACCTCGGCTGGCCGGGCCGGTCCCGTTACCAGTACGGCGCGGTGGAACTGGTCGGCCCGCACGTGCGCGCGGTCGCCGTCGCCTCCCTGGCGCTGACGGCGCTCTGCCTGGGCCTGCTGGTGCTGTGGCGGGTGCGGGCGCGGCGCTGGAGCGAGGCCACGCCGTTCGACGCGGCGCTGAGCGCGGTGCTGCTGTTCACGGTCACCAGCCGGGTCATCAGCCCGCAGTACATGATCTGGCTCATCGGGCTGGCCGCCGTCTGCCTGACCTCGCGGCACACCTGCCAGCGGCCGGTGGCGGTGCTGGTGCTGGCGGCGTCCGCGCTGAGCACGGTGGCGTTCCCGATGTACTACCGCGAGGTGATGGACGGCACCTGGGCGGGCTGCCTGCTGATGCTGGGCCGCAACGGGCTGCTGGCGGCCGCCGCCGTGCTGTCCTTCGTCCGGCTGTGGCGCTCCGCGCGCCCGCCGGCCGGCGCGAGCGCGCCGGCGGCGCGGCCCCGGCCCGGTGCCGGCCGTCTTCCGGACCGGGCACTCAGCGGCTCTTAACGAGGTAAACCACCCTTTCCGGCTCACTTCTACGCACTTCGTGGACCCATGCACCCAGAACCACCGGACCCAGCGCTCACACCGGCGTCCCGGGTCACCGTCGTCGTCATCGGCTACAACGACCGCGCGCATGTCGCCGACGCGGTCCGCTCGGCACTGGCGCAGGGACCCGCGGTCGCCGAGGTGATCGCCGTGGACGACTGCTCCACGGACGGCAGCGACGGGCTCCTCGCCCGGCTGGCCGCCGGCGAGCCGCGGCTGCGGGTGGTGCGCCGGAGCGCGAACAGCGGCGGCTGCGGCACTCCGCGCAACACCGGGATCGACGCGGCGACGGCGCCGTACGTGATGTTCCTGGACAGCGACGACGTCCTGCCGCCCGGCGCGGCGGACGCGCTGCTGACGGCGGCGGCCGAGGGGCGCGCGGAGGTGGCGGGCGGGCTGTGTGTCCGCCGGGAGCTGCCGTCGGGGCGCGAACAGCCGTGGCAGCCGGGCCTCTACGCGGCGCCCGCGGTCCTCGCCCGCCCCGCCCGGCGCCCCCGGCTGGTCCACGACACGCTGTGCGTCAACAAGCTGTACCGCACCGGCTTCCTGCGCGCGCACGGCATCCGCTTCCCCGAGGGCCGCTTCCTCTACGAGGACTTCGTCTTCACCGCCCGCGTACTGGCCGCGAACCCGCGCGTCGCGCTCGTACCCGACCGGGTCTACGTGTGGCAGGTGCGCCGGTCGGCCGCGCGGCCGTCGCTGTCGCTGGACCGGGAGCACATCGGGAACTGGGCGGCGCGGGTCGAGGCGTGCGCGCTGGCGTACGCCATCCTGCTGGGCGCCGGGCAGAAGGAGCTGGCGCGGGCGGCGCGCGCCAAGTTCCTCGACCACGAGCTGCGGATGTACGCGCGCGAACTGCCGCTGCGCGACGCGCACTACCGGCGCGCGTGGTGGGCGCGCACCCGGGAGCACCTCGCGGACTACGACGCGGCCGACTGGGAGCCGGACCCCGCCGCGCCCGGCCGGCTGCTCGGGCGGGTGGTGCTGGCCTCCGCCGGACCGCGCGACCTGCCCCGGCTGCGCGAGCTGGCCGCCCGCCCGGCCCGCCTCCTCCCGCCCTACGCCCGCACCCCCGGCGGCACCCCGGTCTGGTCCGCCGACCTCCCCCAGGTCTCCCTGGCACCGCTGCTGACCCGGCCCGTCTCCGCGCTGCCGCTCACGGTGGACGCCGGCCTGCGTCCCCGCGCGCGTGCCTCGCTGCTGCGCCTGCGGCTGCACGAGCTGTACGGGAGGGTGGCCGGGGCGGGCGGTTGCGTGGCGGACGTGGAGTGGCGGGCGCGCGAGGACGACCGCACGCGCGGGCGCACGACCGTCCCGTTCACGCCCTCCGGCGCGGACACCTGGGCGGCGCGGGTGCCCGTGGACCTGGCGGAACTCGGCTCCGGCACCTGGGATCTGCGCCTGACCCTCCGTTTCGCGGACGGCGCCCGGCGTGAGGTCACGGCGCACGCCCTGCCGGGGCGCCGGCGCGCCGTCCCGAGCGCCGTGCACGGCGTGCTCCTGGTCCAGCCGTACGCCACCCACTCCGGTGCCCTGGCCGTACGCGTGGCGGCCGGCCCGCGCGGAGTGCTCCGGGTGGCCCGCGCCCGGCTGAACCGCCTGCTTGACTGTGGGCCGGGCCGGCGTCGGTGACGACGGGGGCCGACGGACGAGCCGAGACGAGCTGACGAGGGGACGGTCGCACATGACCTGGCTGATCACCGGCGGTGCCGGATACATCGGGGCGCACGTCGTACGGGCGATGACCGCGGCGGGGGAGCGCGCGGTCGTCTACGACGACCTGTCCACCGGCATCGCCGAGCGCGTACCGGCCGAGGTCCCGCTGGTGCGCGGCTCGGTCCTGGACGCGGACCTGCTGGCCGAGACCCTGGCCCGGCACGAGATCACCGGAGTCGTCCACCTCGCGGCGAAGAAGCAGGTCGGCGAGTCGGTGGACCGTCCGCTGCACTACTACCGGCAGAACGTGGAGGGCCTGCGCGTCCTGCTGGAGGCGGTGACGCGGGCCGGGATCGACGCGTTCGTCTTCTCCTCCTCGGCGGCCGTCTACGGCATGCCCGACGTCGACCTGGTGACCGAGGAGACGCCCTGCCGCCCGCTGTCCCCCTACGGCGAGACCAAGCTGGCCGGCGAATGGCTGGTGCGCGCCACGTCCCGGGCGACCGGTCTCGCCACGGCGTCGCTGCGCTACTTCAACGTGGCGGGCGCGGCGGCGCCCGAGCTGGCCGACACCGGTGTGTCCAACCTGATCCCGATGGTCTTCGAGCGGCTCACCGAGGGCGCGGCGCCGCGCGTCTTCGGGGACGACTACCCGACGCCGGACGGCACCTGTGTGCGCGACTACATCCACGTGGTCGACCTGGCCGAGGCCCATGTGACCGTCGCCCGCGCCCTGCGCTCCTCACCCGGCACCGGGCTGACCCTCAACATCGGGCGCGGCGAGGGCGTCTCCGTGCGCGAGATGATCGACCGCGTCAACGCCGTCACCGGCTACGACCGTCCCCCCACCGTCACCCCGCGCCGTCCCGGCGACCCCGCCCGGGTCGTCGCCTCCGCCACCCGCATCGGCACGGAACTGGGCTGGCAGGCCAAGTACGACGTCCAGGACATGATCACGTCGGCGTGGGAGGGCTGGGTCCGCCGGCACCCGGAGGCGGCACGGTCGTAGACCGCCTCACAACGCCTTCAGCGCGCCCGCCGTGGCCCGCGCCAGTTTCTCCAGGTAGCCCTTCGGCGGCCTCGGGGCGCGGATCACCACCGAGCGCCAGTAGAGCGGGCCCGAGATCAGGTCCAGGGCCAGGTCCGGGTCGATCCCGGCGCGCAGCTCGCCCCGCTGCTCCGCCGCCGCCACGATCCGGCTGGCCACGCCCTCCTGGCCGTCGCGCAGCGCCTTCTGGAAGGCATCGGCGAGGTCGGGGTTGCGGGCGGCCTCGGCCTGGAGGTCGGGGATGATCTGGGAGGCGACCGGGTGGCGCAGGGCGCGCGAGCTGACCTCGTACAGCAGGCGCAGGTCGCCCTCCAGGGAGCCGGTGTCAGGCGCCGGGAAGCCGGTGACCGCCAGCGCGGACACCACGTCCAGGACCAGGTGGAGCTTCGAACGCCAGCGCCGGTACACCGCCGTCTTGCCGACGCCGGCCCGGCGCGCGATCCCCTCGATGGACATGCGGGCGTAGCCGACGGCGGCCAGTTCCTCGAAGACCGCCGTCCGGATGGCCTCGGTCACGTCCTCCCGGAGCACGGCCGCCCCGGCGGGCGCCCGGCGGCGCGGACGCGCCGGCGGCTCGTCGGCGGAGGCGGCGGCGTTCGTCGTCATACCGCACAGCATAGGCCGCGACGACGAAACGGTTGCGTTCCGACGTCGGTTGGGCCTACGCTCACGTCACGACGATACGGTCCCGTCCCGTCGTAAGAGAACGTGAAGAGAAACGTAAGGAAACGCCGGACGACGGGACGGACGCGGCGGCTCCCGGCGAGAGTCGGCCGCGGCACCCCCTCCCCCGAGCGAAAGCAGCGGATGTGAGCCAGGTCCTCCACACACCGCCCCCCACCCGGGCCCCGGCCGGCGACGACCTCGCGGCGCTCGCGGCCCGGCACGGCCTGTCGGTCAGCGGCGCCCGCCCCTCCCTGCCGGAATACGTCCGCCGGCTGTGGGCCCGGCGCCACTTCATCGGCGCCTTCGCCACCGCCAAGCTCACCGCGCAGTACAGCCAGGCGAAGCTCGGCCAGGTCTGGCAGGTCATGACCCCGCTGCTGAACGCGGCGGTCTACTACTTCATCTTCGGCGTGCTGCTCGGCACCAAGTCCAACGTGCCCGACTACGTACCGTTCCTGGTCACGGGCGTGTTCGTCTGGACGTTCACCCAGAGCTCGATCATGGCCGGCACCCGGGCCATCTCCGGCAACCTCGGCCTGGTCCGCGCCCTGCACTTCCCGCGCGCCGCGCTGCCGATCTCCTTCGCGCTCCAGCAGCTCCAGCAGCTGCTGTTCTCGATGTGCGCGCTGGTCGTCATCCTGCTCTGCTTCGGCGTGCCGGTCGCCGCCTCCTGGCTGCTGGCCGTCCCCGCGCTCGTCCTGCAGTTCACCTTCAACGCGGGCGTGTCCATGGTCGTGGCGCGACTGGGCGCCAGGACCCCGGACATCGCCCAGCTGATGCCGTTCGTGCTGCGCACCTGGATGTACGTGTCCGGCGTGATGTGGAGCATCGACAAGATCGCCAAGCACGACGACCTGCCGCACCTCGTCACCGTCCTGCTGCAGATCAACCCGGCCGCCGTCTACATCGACCTGATGCGGTTCGCGCTGATCGACAGCTTCCACGCCCACCAGCTGCCCCCGCACGTGTGGGCGGCGGCGGCCGGCTGGGCCCTGCTCGCCGGCGTCGGCGGCTTCATCTACTTCTGGAAGGCTGAGGAGACGTACGGCCGTGGCTGAGCACAGCGCAGAGAAGGTCCCCACCGTCGTCGCCGACCGCGTCGACATCGTCTACCGGGTCAACGGCACCGGCGCGGGCCGCGGCTCCGCCACCGCGGCGCTCAACCGCATCCTGCGCCGGGGGCAGGCCGAGAAGGCGGCCGGTGTGCGCCGGGTGCACGCGGTGCGGAAGGTGTCGTTCGTCGCCTACAAGGGCGAGGCCATCGGGCTCATCGGCACCAACGGCTCGGGCAAGTCGACCCTGCTGAAGGCGGTCGCGGGCCTGCTCCCGGTGGAGAGCGGCCACATCTACACCGACGGCCAGCCGTCCCTGCTGGGCGTGAACGCGGCGATGATGAACGACCTCACCGGCGAGCGCAACGTCTTCCTCGGCGGGCTGGCCATGGGCATGTCCCGGGAGCAGGTCAGGCAGCGCTACCAGGACATCGTCGACTTCTCCGGCATCAACGACAAGGGTGACTTCATCACCCTGCCGATGCGCACGTACTCCTCCGGCATGGCCGCCCGGCTGCGCTTCTCCATCGCCGCCGCCAAGGACCACGACGTCCTGCTCATCGACGAGGCGCTGGCCACCGGCGACCGCTCCTTCCAGCGGCGTTCGGAGGCACGGATCCGCGAGCTGCGGCAGCACGCCGGCACGGTCTTCCTGGTCAGCCACAACAACAAGTCGATCCGCGACACCTGCGAGCGGGTCCTCTGGCTGGAGCGCGGCGAGCTGCGCATGGACGGCCCGACGGAGGAGGTCATGAAGGAGTACGAGGCCTTCACCGGCGAGAAGAAACCGGCCACCGCGAAGGCGTAAGCGCATTATCCGTTTTATGCGCTTGGTGACATCATGTGGTGAAAGGTGCGGCCGGAGACGTCGATCCGAAGGAGTCCACCGCCATGCCCCAGCTCAGCGTGATCGTCCACGGGCCGAACGCGCAGGGGCACCTGGCCGCGCTGCTGGACTCCCTGGCGGCCCATCCCCTGCCCGACGCCGAGGTGATCGTCGCCGCCGTCGGCGACTGGGCGCGGGAGACCGCCGAAGGCCACACGCCCGAGACGATCGTCGTACCGCTGCCGGACGGCACCGGTGACGCGGCGGCCCGCGCGGCCGGTGCCGCCCGGGCGTCCGGCCGCTGGCTGCACTTCGTCCACGCCAAGGACGGCCTGCCGGCCGGCGCGCCCCGGCTGATCGCCGAGCGGACCGCCGAACTGGACACCACGGACGGCCCGGACCCCGTCGACGTCCTCCTCTTCGACCACGTCACCACCACCTGGCAGGCCGCCGCCCGCCCCTCCCCCGACGGCCGCCGCCTCGCCGCCGCCGGCCGCGCCGCCCGGCCCCTGGACGAGGCCGCCGACCTGCTGCGGCTCGCGCCGCTGCTCGGCAACCGCGCCCTGCGCGCCGCCTTCTGGCACGCCCACGAGGAACTCCTCGCCACCGACGACGAGCCGCGCGCCGCGCACGCCGCCCTGCTGCACGCCGGCCGGATCGCCTGCCTGGACCAGACCGCGTACGACCACCGCGTGCTGCGTCCGGAGAGCCTGCCGCCCCGCGCCCCCGGGGACCGTCTCGCCCTCGTCGACCGCTACGAGTCCCTGCTCCCGCTCACCCGGGACCGCCGCGCCGTCCACGCGGTGCTGTACGACCTGATGGTGCGCGACCTGGTCACCACCTTCGCCCGCGAGGACCTGCCCGAGGACGTGGCCCGCGAGTTCTTCCGCCGCGCCTCGCTGGCCGCGGTCCGCTGGCGCCCCGAGGGCCACCGCCGCCCGCCCGGCCTCGACGGCGTACGGCACGCGCTGCTGGAGGAGGACGCCTACACCCGCTACCGCGCGCTGCAAGCCGCCAACCGCGCCCGCCGCGCCGCCCGGACCGCCGTACGCGCCCGCAGGCGGCGGCTCGGCGCCAAGGTCCGCGACCACCAGTACCGGCGCGCGCTGAACCGCCCGGTGGACCCGGACCTCGCCGTGTTCGCGGCCTACTGGAACCGCGGGGTGGCCTGCAACCCGGCCGCGATCGCCGCGAAGCTCGCCGAACTCGCCCCGCGCGTCCACCCCGTGTGGGTGGTGACCCGGCGCAACGCGGCCCTGCTGCCGCCCGGCACCGACCACGTGATCCCCGGCACCCGCCGCTACTGGGAGACCCTGGCCACCGCCAAGTACCTGACGAACAACGTCAACTTCCCGAACGCCGTGGTCAAACGCCCGGACGCGGTCCACCTCCAGACCCACCACGGCACTCCGCTCAAGCGCATGGGACTGGACCAGCGCGACCACCCGGCCGCCGCCCAGGGCATGGACTTCGCCGCCCTGCTGGCCCGCGTCGACAAATGGGACTACAGCCTCAGCGCCAACAGCCACACCACCCGCATGTGGGAACGCGCCTACCCGTCCCGCTACACGTCGCTGGACTACGGCTATCCGCGCAACGACGTCTACTACACGGCCGGAGCCGCCGACGTCCGCGCCGCCCGCGAACGCCTCGGCATCGCTCCCGGACAGACCGCCGTGCTGTACGCCCCCACGCACCGCGACTACGAGGCCGGCTTCACCCCCCGTCTCGACCTCGCCGCCCTCGCCGACCGCCTCGGCGAGCACACCGTCCTCCTCGTCCGCGCCCACTACTTCTACGGCGGCGCCGCCTCGCCGCCGTACGGTCCGCGCCGCTCCGGCCGGATCGTCGACGTCTCCGCCTACGACCCCGTCGAGGAACTGTGCCTGGCCGCCGACGCGCTGGTCACGGACTACTCCTCGATCATGTTCGACTACGCCAACCTGGACCGTCCGATCGTGATCCACGCCGACGACTGGGAGACCTACCGCACCACCCGCGGCGTCTACTTCGACCTGATGGCCGACCATCCCGGCCAGGTCGCCCGCACCCAGGAGGAACTGGCGGAGATCTTCCGCTCCGGCGCCTGGCGCGACGCGAACGCGGCCAAGGCGCGGGCCGCGTTCCGGCGCCGGTTCTGCGAGTACGACGACGGGCGCGCCGCCGAACGGGTCGTACGGCGGGTGTTCCTCGGCGAGCCGGAGGAGGCGCTGCCCCCGATCCTCCCGATCGAGGACCGCACCCCCGCCCCGCCCCCCGAGGAGGCCACGGCATGACCCGCCCCGACGTCACGGTCACGGTCATCGTCCACGACGACGCGGCCCGCCTGCCCCGCGCGGTCGACTCCGTGCGCGCGCAGACCCACGCGAACATCGAGATCGTCATCAGCGACGACCACTCCACGGACGACACACCGGCGGTGGCCCGGCGGCTCGCGGCCCAGGACCACCGCGTCCGCGTCATCCGGCTGCCGGAGAACAGCGGCGGGTGCAGCGCCCCGCGCAACCGGGCCATCGAGATCGCCCGGGCGCCGTACCTGATGTTCCTGGACAGCGACGACGAACTCCCGCCGCGCGCCGTGGAGGTGCTGCTCGCCGCACACCGGGAACGCGAGGTGGACTTCGCCATGGGCGCGGTGCGCCGGGTCCGGGCCGACAACGGGCGCCGCTCCACCTGGATGCCGCACCTGGTCACCGAGCACCGCACCCTGGAGGGCATCGAGGAGGACCCCCGGCTGCTCTTCGAGCACCTGGCGACGAGCAAGATGTACGCGCGCGCCTTCCTGGACCGCCACCGGCTGCGCTTCCCCGAGGGCATCCACTACGAGGACCAGCTCTTCTCCGCGCAGGCGTACTGCCTGGCGAAGGCGTTCACGATCGTGCCGGACCCGGTGTACGTCTGGTACATCGAGCCGTTCGCCGCGGCGGACTCCGCCTCCATCTCCAACCAGCGGCACCGGCTCTCCAACGTCCGCGACCGGGTGCGCGTCCAGCGGCTGATCGACGAGTTCCTGCTCAGCAGCGGGCACGCCGGGCTGCGGGAGGACAAGGACTACAAGTTCCTCAAGCACGACTTCCGCATGTACGCCGGCGATCTGCCCTACCGGGACGAGGAGTGGCTCGCGTCCTTCGCCGGGATCGTGAACCCGTACCTGGACACGCTGTCCCCCGGCGCGTACGGCAGGCTGCCGCGGGCCGAGCGGGTGGTGCTGGAACTGCTGCGGCAGGGGCGCACGGACGACGTCCGGGTGGCGGCGCGCGGGCTGGGGCACGGGGTGGCGCCGCGGCGGGTGACGACCGACGGCACGGGCGTGCCGTACTGGGGCGACATCCCGCCGGCGGCGGAGCGCGCCCGCCGGGAACTGGACCTGTCCGAACTGGAGCTGGACACCCGGCCCTTCCCCACGGCGCAGTTCCGCCACGAGATCACGGAGCTGACGCACGGCCCCGGTACGGTCCTCACCCTGGCGGTCCGCACCTACGACCCCGGCCTGCGCCTGCCCGTCGGCCCCCAGCGCGCGTCCCTCCTGCTGACCCCCGGCCGGCGCCGCATGACGGTCCCGTTCCGCCTGGACCCGGTACGCCCCGGTGTCTTCGCCGGCACGGTCCGCCTGGACCTCGCCGCGGCCTCGCTCCCGGTCCAGGGCTTCGACGGCGTCCGCCACCCGGTGCTCCGCCTGGACCAGCAGGGCCTGTCCAACTCCGCACCGCTCCTCGCGCCGCCGGACTTCCCGCGCCACACGCTGCGCGTCCACCACCACGAGGTCACCACCGAACCCGAGCCCCGCGTCCCCGGCCGCCTCCAGCTCCGCTGGCGCCCGGTGGGGCTGACGGCCCGCGTCCTGCGTCCGGTGGCCCGCCGCGCCGCCCGTCCACGCGTGCGGAACGCCGCGCGGCTGGTGGCGAGTGCGCTGAGGTGAGGCGGCGGACACCGGGCGCCGCCCCTGCGGGGAGCCGTCCTCGCTCCGAACGGCTCCGGCCGGCACCGGCTCAGGGCACCACCCGGTACAGGATCTGGTGCCCTGGCCCCACGGCCGCCTCCCGCAGCCACGGTGCCGGACCACCGCCCACGACCCACCGCACCCCGTACTCCCGCAGGATCCCCCGCCGTTCCTCCCGTCCCGTCCCCGCCGAGAAGTACCGCTCCACCGCCGCCTCTCTGCGCCCCGCGTCCCGCAGGAACACGTCCGGATACCCGGGCGCCACGGTGTACGCCCCGTACGCCGGGATCTGCCGGGCCGCGAACGTGCGCGCCATCACCACGTCCCCGTACCGCACCCCCGCCCGCACCGCCCACTGGTAGCCCGTCCACGGCGCCCGGTACTTCGCCGCGACCACCCCGGGCAGCGCGTCCCGCCGCACCACGTACCCGAGCGTCCCGGCCTGCGCCCACGCCCCCGCCGCCAGCGCGCCGAGCAGCACGCACGCCCACCCCCGCCGCACCGCGCGCCGTCCCGCCGACACCACCTCCAGCGCGGCGGCGAGCTGGGCCGGGATCAGCGCGGCGGGCAGGGCGCGGCCCCAGGACCAGTGGCCGGTCAGGCCGCCCGCCGCCACCGTCAGGACGCCGAGAAGGAAGAACAGGACCAGCGGGTCCCGGCGGTCGCGGCGCAGGCGGCACCCCAGCGCGACCACGCCGGGGAGCGCGTAGCCGAACCGGCCGGCCGGGTCCCGGTACAGCGACCGGTGGACGGCCTCCAGGTCCGCGCCCGCCGAGAACAGCGCGAAGAAGTCGTAGTACGGCCAGAGCCACAGCACCAGCAGCCCGAGCGGCGGTCCGGCGGCGAGGCGGAGCAGGGTCGCGCGGGCCGGACGGGCCGCGATCACCACGGCCAGCCCGCCCAGCGTCGCCACCACGCCGGTGAACTGGTGGCACAGCAGGATCAGCGCCCACAGCAGCCCCAGCCCGAGCCCCGTCCCCCGTCCGGCCGCGCCGCGCGCCGCCCGGGTCAGCCACGCCCAGAAGTGGAAGGCGAGGCCGAGGGCGCACACGCTGGGGTACGCCATCGTCAGCGCCAGGGAGTTCAGGCCGAGGAAGCCGCTCCAGGCGAACCGCGCCGGGCCCCACAGGAACAGCAGGCCGAGCAGGGCCAGTGCGGGGGCGGCGCGGTCGGCGGTGAGGGTGCGGACGTAGCTCCGCACACCGGTCACCAGCAAGGCGAGTCCGGCGAGCGCGGCCAGGCGCAGCACGACGAAGACGGACAGCCCGGTCGGCCTGGCGACGAGGCCGAGCAGCAGCGTCCACGGCGAGTAGTACGGGCTCGGCGTGTCGGCGTCGACCAGCGGATTGCCGGGATGCAGCGGGCTGTGCCGCAGCCGCTGGAGAGTGGCCGCGTGCATGCCCAGGTCACCGGCCCACGGCAGCCGGACGACGACGAGGAGCAGCACCGCCGCGACCAGCGCGGCGACGGCCCACGCCGAGACCCGGCCGGCGCGGGCCACCGGGCCGCGCGCCGGCGCCGTACGGCGCTCCCGTTCGGTGTCGGACGGCGCGGTGTGCATGATCCACCGACCCTACGCCGCCCACCGCCCGCACACGCGAAAGGCGCCCCGGGCCGCTGCGGGCCCGGGGCGCCTTTCACGCCGTACGGCTACGAGTGCGTGCGCAGCAGCGTCCGCATCGTGCGCATCGCCACCGACAGGTTGGCGAGGTCGAAGGAGTCCGAGCTGCGGATCTCCTCCAGCGTGGTGCGGGCCCGGCCCAGGATCGGCGCGTTCTTCTGCTCCCACGCCTCGAACCGCTGCTCCGGCGTCGAGGTGCCGTTGCCCACCGCGAGGACGTCCGCGGTGAGGGCCGCGTGCGCCGCGTACAGGTCCTCACGGATGGAGGCGCGGGCCATCGACTGCCAGCGGTCGGTGCGCGGCAGCTCGATGATGCGGTCCATGAGCTGGGTGATGTCCAGGCGGTCGGCGAGGTCGTAGTACACCTCGGCGACGTCCAGCGGCTCCTTGCCCATGCGGTCGGCCACCGACACGATGTCGAGCGTCGGGAAGGCGGAGGAGAAGCCGGCCACGCGGGTGGCCACCTCGTCCGGGACGCCGGCCGCGGACAGCTCGTCGTACACGTGCTGGTACCACTCCAGGTCCGCGCCGCGCAGCAGCTTCGGCAGCTCCTGCCAGACCCGTTCGACCCGCTCGGCGAAGAAATCCACCGTCTCGGCGAGCTGGAGCGGCTGCGGCCGGTTGTTCAGCAGCCAGCGCGTGCCGCGCTCGACCAGGCGGCGCGAGTGCAGCCGGATGCGGGTCTGCACGGCCGCGTCGACCTTGTTGTCCAGGGCCTCCACGGCGTCCCACACCGAGGCCGAGCCGAAGATCGCGCGGGCCGCGGTCTGGGCGCGGACGATCTCCTCCAGGGAGGCGCCGGTCTCCTCGCGCAGCCGGTGCAGATACGTCGTACCGCCCGTGTTGACCGTGTCGTTGACCAGCACGGTGGTGGTGATCTCGCGGCGCAGCGGGTGGTTGTCGATGGCGTCGGCGAACCGCTCGCGCAGCGCCGTCGGGAAGTAGGCGTGCAGCAGACCGCGCAGGTACGGGTCGTCCGGCAGCGAGGTGTGCAGCAGCTCCTCGGCCACCGTGATCTTCGTGTACGCCAGGACGACGGCCGTCTCCGGGCTGGTCAGGCCCTGGTTCTGGGCCAGGCGCTCGCGGATCTGCCGGTCGGTCGGCAGGAACTCCAGCGCCCGGTCCAGGTGGCCCTCGCGCACCAGGTGGCGGATGAACCGCTGCTGGGCGTGGAGCATGTCCTTGGCCTGGAACAGGGCGTTGGCCAGGGCGGTGTTCTGCGCGTAGTTGTTGCGCAGGACCAGCGCGCCGACCTCGTCGGTCATCTCGGCGAGCAGCTTGTTGCGCTGCTTGACGGTCATGTCGCCGTCCGCGACCAGGCCGTTCAGCAGGATCTTGATGTTCACCTCGTGGTCGGAGGTGTCCACGCCGGCGCTGTTGTCGATCGCATCGGTGTTGATCTTGCCGCCGTGCAGGGCGAACTCGATCCGGCCGAGCTGGGTCAGGCCCAGGTTGCCGCCCTCGCCGACGACCTTGGCCCGCAGGTCCTTGCCGTCGACGCGGATGGCGTCGTTGGCCTTGTCGCCGACGTCGGCGTTGGACTCCGTCGACGCCTTGACGTACGTGCCGATGCCGCCGTTCCACAGCAGGTCCACCGGCGCGCTGAGGATGGTCCGCATCAGGTCGGCCGGGGTCATCTTGGCGACCTTGCCGTCGATGCCGAGGGCCTCGCGGATGTGGCTGTTGAGCGGGATCGACTTGGCGGTGCGCGGGAAGATCCCGCCGCCCGCCGACAGCAGCGAGGTGTCGTAGTCGGCCCAGCTGGAGCGGGGCAGCTCGAACAGGCGGCGGCGCTCGGCGTAGGAGGTGGCCGCGTCCGGGGTGGGGTCGATGAAGATGTGCCGGTGGTCGAAGGCGGCGACCAGGCGGATGTGCTCCGACAGCAGCATGCCGTTGCCGAACACGTCGCCGGACATGTCGCCGATGCCGACGACCGTGAAGTCCTGGCTCTGCGTGTCCACGCCCAGCTCGCGGAAGTGCCGCTTGACGGACTCCCAGGCGCCGCGCGCGGTGATGCCCATGCCCTTGTGGTCGTAGCCCGCCGAGCCGCCGGAGGCGAAGGCGTCGCCCAGCCAGAAGTCGTACTGTCCGGCGACCCCGTTGGCGATGTCCGAGAACGTCGCGGTGCCCTTGTCGGCGGCGACCACCAGGTAGGTGTCGTCGCCGTCGTGCCGGACCACGTCCCGCGGCGGCACGACCTCGCCGGCCACCATGTTGTCGGTGATGTCGAGCAGCGCCGAGATGAACGTCTTGTAGCTGGCGATGCCCTCGGCCAGCCAGGCGTCGCGGTCCACGGCCGGGTCGGGCAGCTGCTTGGCGACGAAGCCGCCCTTGGCGCCGACCGGCACGATGACGGTGTTCTTCACCATCTGCGCCTTGACCAGGCCGAGGATCTCCGTGCGGAAGTCCTCACGCCGGTCCGACCAGCGCAGGCCGCCGCGCGCGACCTTGCCGAAGCGCAGGTGCACGCCCTCCACGCGCGGCGAGTACACCCAGATCTCGAACGCCGGGCGCGGCGCGGGCAGGTCGGGGATGGCCTGCGGGTCGAACTTCATGGAGACGTAGTCGTGCGGCTCGCCGCCCGGTCCCTCCTGGAAGAAGTTCGTGCGCAGGGTCGCCTTGATGACGGTCAGGAACGAGCGCAGGATGCGGTCCTCGTCCAGGCTGGCCACCTGCTCCAGGGCCGCGTCCAGCTCCTCCAGCAGGGCGTCGGTGATCTCCACGCCGGCCTGCTGCCGCTCCGGGGACATCCGGGCCTCGAACAGGGAGACCAGGAGCCGGGTGGTGTGGACGTTGTTGCGGAGGGTGTCCTCCATATAGTCCTGCGAGAAGGTCGAGCCGGCCTGCCGCAGGTACTTGGCGTAGGCGCGCAGCACCATCGCCTGCCGCCAGGTCAGCCCGGCGCTCAGCACGAGGGCGTTGAAGCCGTCGTTCTCGGCCTTGCCGGTCCAGGTCGCGGCGAACGCGTCCTGGAACCGCTCGCGGCCGTCGTCGCCCAGGTAGTCGCCGTTGCCGCCGCCGAGCGACTTCGGCATGCGCAGGCCGAAGTCGTAGATCCAGGCGGTGGTGCGGTCGGCGCAGCGCAGCTCGTACGGCCGCTCGTCGGTGACCTCGACGCCGAGCCGGCTCAGCACCGGCAGCACCTTGGACAGCGAGACCGTGCCGCCCTTCTGGTAGATCTTGAAGCGGCGCTCGTCCGGCGCGGCGCCCACCGGCTCGTACAGGCTCAGCGAGAAGGCCTTGTCCTCGCTGAGCTGCTCCAGGTGGACCAGGTCGGCGACGGCGGCGCGCGGGCTGTGGTCGGCCTTGTAGCCCTCGGGGAAGGCGTGGTGGTAGCGGCGCAGCACCTCGGCCGCGCGCTCCTCGCCGCACTCGGCGGTCAGCGCCTCGGCGAACGCGTCGGCCCAGGAGCGGGCCGCCTCGACCAGGCGGGCCTCGATGCGCTCCTTGTCGGCGTCCGACAGCTCGGACAGCTCGGTGCCCTGCGGGACGCGGACCACGAAGTGCAGCCGGGAGAGGATCGACTCGGTGTTCCAGGCGGTGAAGTCGACGCTGGTACCGCCCAGCTCCTCCTTCAGGATGTCGATGATCCGCAGGCGCACGCCGGTGGTGTAGCGGTCGCGCGGGAGGTAGACGAGGGCCGAGTAGTAGCGGCCGTACTCGTCCTGGCGCAGGTACAGCCGCAGCCGGCGGCGCTCCTGGAGGTAGAGCACGCTGGTGACGATGGACTGGAGTTCGGCGACCGGCGTCTGGAACAGCTCGTCGCGCGGGTAGGTCTCCATGATCTGGAGCAGGTCGCGGCCGTCGTGGCTGTGCGGCGAGAAGCCGGCCCGGGCCAGGACCTCGTCCACCTTGCGGCGGATCACCGGCACCCGGCGCACGGACTCGGTGTACGCGGCGGAGGAGAACAGGCCGAGGAAGCGGCGCTCGCCGACGACGTTGCCGTCCGCGTCGAACTTCTTGACGCCGATGTAGTCCAGGTACGACGGCCGGTGCACGGTGGCCCGGCTGTTGGCCTTGGTCAGCACCAGCAGCTTGTGCTCGCGGGCCTTGGCGCGGGCGTCGGCCGGGAGGCGCTCGAAGGAGGGGCTGACCGGGTGCTGGTCCTCCTTGGCGTGGTGCGGGTCCGAGCGCAGTATGCCGAGACCGGTGCCGGGCACGGCGGCGAGCGTGTCGTCGTCGCGCAGCCGGTACTCGCGGTAGCCGAGGAAGGTGAAGTGGTCAGCGGACAGCCAGTGCAGCAGCTCGCGGGCCTCCCCGACCTCGGGGCGGGGCAGGTCGGCGGGGACGGGCTCGCTGCCCAGGCCGTCGGCGATCCGGGTCGCCGCGTCCCGCATCTTCTGCCAGTCCTCGACGGCCTCGCGCACGTCGGACAGCACGCGCAGCAGGTCGGCGGCGATCTGCTTCAGGTCGGCGCGGTCGGTCTCCCGGTCGATCTCGACGTGGATCCAGGACTCGATGTGCGCGTCGTGCGGCAGCTCCTCGCCGACGGGCGGGGTCGGCAGCACCTCCAGCAGCTTGCCGGTCAGGTCGCGGCGGACCACGAACTGCGGGTGGATGACGACGTGGATGCCACGCCCCTGCCGCGTCAGCTCGTTGGTGACCGAGTCCACGAGGAAGGGCATGTCGTCGGTGACGACCTCCACGACCGTGTGGCTGCACGTCCAGCCGTTCTCTTCCACGGTCGGGGTGTACACCCGTACGTTCGCGGTGCCCTGCGGGCGGGTCTCGGCGAGCCGGTAGTGCGAGACCGCGGCGCCGAAGACGTCGACCGGGTCGCGGTCGGCGAGGTCTTCCGGCGCGGTGTGCAGGTAGTAGCGCTGGAGGAACGCGAGCACGGATTCGCTGTCCGGGGTGCCGGGGGTGCCCTCGCTCGTCGTCCCGGTCGGTAGGTGCCCCCCGACCGGGCTGTTCTCAGCTACCCGTGCGGCCCTTTCGAGCAGCTCGGCCTTGGCTTCGTCCAGCTTGGTCTGCATTGTCCTCTGGCTCCTGTCGCGCGCCGTTGCGTGACGTAGAAGGAAGTTCTGTCTCTTCCCTTGCGACACAACGCCACGTCCCGGGGTGTCCGGTCGCTTCCGACGGTATGCCGCGAGGTGAGATGAGCGGGGATGATTCGGCCAATTTCATGACGCCGGCCGGGTGTGACGCTGCTCTCGGCAGCGTCGTGATCCGGACCGTTCTCGGCGCCCCGGGGGCATCGGCGCCCCCGTCCCGCCCGCGAAGACCAGCGACCGCCGCCCGGTCACGGAGATAAGCCGTGCAACCCGGGCGCAGGGCGGGAGCATGATCGCCCCCGCGGGATATCGCGCTGATCACGCCACAAGGCTATCGCTCTTGCCCCGGGGCGCGTCATGAGCCGCATGTGTACAAAACCGAGCGGTGAAGTTTGACGTTCTGCACAGCGGCGGTGTGAGGGCGGGTGACGTATCCGGCCATCCGGTGGGGCCGGCCGTCCGGGCCGGGCTCCCGGGTCATCCGGTCGCGTCCCCGCGTCCGCCGCCGCACTCTGAAAAGCACCGGGCCCTCTTGGCAAGCGCGCCCGGCGGGGGCACGGTGCCGGAGTCCAGCGTCCCACCGCGGAGGCCGGAGTTCCACCCTCATGCACGGAGTCTGCGAGGAGCCGACATGCCCACGAAGATCCTCATCGTCACCGGAGACGCGGCGGAGTCCCTGGAGGTGTTCTACCCCTACCAGCGGCTGCGCGAGGAAGGCTACGAGGTCCACATCGCGGCCCCCACCCGCAAGACGCTCCGCTTCGTCGTCCACGACTTCGAACCCGGCTACGACACGTACACCGAGAAGCCCGGCTACACCTGGCCGGCCGACCTGGCGTTCGCCGAGGTCGACCCAGGTGCCTACGCGGCCCTGGTGATCCCCGGCGGGCGGGCGCCCGAGTATCTGCGCAACGACGCGGAACTGCGCAAGATCCTCAAGGCGTTCTTCGACGCGGACAAGCCCGTCGCCCAGATCTGCCACGGCCCGCTGCTCACCGCCGCGGTCGACTCCCTGCGGGGCCGCCGGGTGACGGCCTACCCGGCGCTGGAACCCGACATGCAGGCGGCCGGCGCGGACTTCCAGGACACCGAGGCGGTCGTCGACGGCACCCTGGTCTCCTCCCGCGCCTGGCCGGACCACCCGGCGTGGATGCGGGAGTTCCTGAAGGTACTGCGGGCGACCGCACCGGCAAACTGAGACCGCGCAACCGGCCTCACGGCGAAACCGGGCCGCGTCACGGGGTGGTGGCCGCGTGACGGGGCCTTGGCGGCGTCTGCGGCGGTGGGGCGGTGATCGCTTCGCGGAGCGGCGGACGCGCCGCGGGAACCGGGCGGCGTCCGGGGCGGTGGGCGGACGGCACGTCGCGGGCGCGGCGTCACACGTCACGGAGTCCTCGTCGCCGGGGCTCGGCGGCGTCTGGGCCGGTCGGGCGGAGGACGCGTCGCGGACCCGGGCAGCGTCCGGGACGGCGGGCACGCCGCGCGGGGCCGGGCCGCGTCGCGGGCCCGGGCGGCGCCTGGGCCGGTGAGGCAGCGGGCACGTCGCGGGGCGGCGTCACGCGTCACGGAGTCCGGGCCGCGTCGCCGGGGCTCAGCGGCGTCTGAAGCGGTGAGGCGGCGGACGCGTCGCGGACCCGGGCAGCGTCCGGGGCGGTGGGCACGCCGCGGACCCGGGCAGCGTCCGGGGCGGTGGGCACGCCGCGCGGAGCCCGGGCCGCGTCTGGGCCGGTGAGGCGGACGGTACGGCGCGGGGCGGCGGGCGTCCGCGGGGCTTCCCGCGTCCGTGCCGGGCACGCCTCGCCGTGCGGTCAGGCCGCTGTCCTCCGCGCCTCCGCGACCGCCTCGGCCAGTGTGTCCACCACCGGCACCCCGGCCCCTTCCAGACTGGCCCGGCTGTGCGATCCGCCGCTGTACAGCACGGCCCGCGCCCCCACGTGCCGTGCCGCGAGCGCGTCGTCCACCGCGTCCCCGATCACCACGGTCCGCTCCGGCTCCGCCACCCCCGCCAGCGCCTGCAGATGCCGCACCATGTGCTCGGCCTTGCTGCCGCCGGACGGCCCGGTGCGCCCGTCGACCCGCAGGAAGTGCGCCTCGATGCCGAAGCCCCGCACCAGCGGCAGCAGCTCCTCGTGCCCGTACATGCTCAGCAGCGACTGGCTGTGTCCGTCCGACCGCCACCCGGAGAGCAGCTCCCTGGCCCCCTCGGTCAGCCCGCACCGCACCCGGTGCTCGGTGTAGTGCCGGTGGAAGGTGCCGTCCATCAGCTCCCACTCGGCGTCGCTCGGCAGCCGGCCGAGCAGCCGCTCGTAGAACTTCGGCACCGGCACGCAGTACAGCGAGCGGTACTGCTCCAGTGTGATCGGCGCGAGCCCCAGCTCGGCGAAGGCGGCGTTCGTCGCCCCGATGACCGCGTCGATGTCGTGGAAGAGGGTTCCGTTCCAGTCCCAGACGATGTGCACAGCGTGCGTCCCCATGTCCAAGACCGTACCCGCCGCCACCGACAATCACGGCATCGGTCCAGGTCAGCCCTGTCCGACCAGGTTGGGGATCTCCTGCGTGGCGTACCACAGCAGCTCGTGGTCGTCCGCGCCGTCCACGACGAACCGGGCGTCGTCGTCCCCGCCGTCCGCCGCCTTCAGCGCCTGCGCCGCCGCGGCCACGTCCGGCTCCGCGTCCTCGGCGTCGACGTGCACGGAGGCCGCCTTGGCCAGCGGCACCGAGACCCGCACGGTCACCTCGCCGAGGGCTGCCGGTTCCAGCCCGCGGTCCGGGTCGGCGCTCGCGGCACCGTCGGGCACGTCCACCGCGACCACGACCCGGCGCCGTACCGCCTCCGGGTCCGCCGCCAGCAGCCGCAGGGAGGCCAGCGCGGCCCGGCCGAGCGCCGCGTACTCCAGTTCCTCGATGTCCTCGGAGAGGTACCACTCGCGCAGGGCGGGCGTGACGGCGTACGCGACGAAGGGGGCGTTCCCCAGCCCGCCCGTCCTGTGCGCCTCGGCGAGAGCGGGGAGGGTCAGGGGGACGTAGACGCGCATGCTGGCCGCTCTTTCCTGGTCAAAGGCTCCGCTGGGGCCCCGGGGAGAGCGGCGGGCGCGTCTCCCGGAGGGCCTTCAGGATACGTGCGCCCGTCCCCTTTCGAGCCCCTCCCCACCCCCGCCGAACCGTCAGCTCCAGGCCCTCGATTCACCCTCTCCACCCGCCTGTCCACGGGCTCCGGGCTCCTCGCCTCACCCTGATAGGTGAACTTTTCCGGCCTCGTCCGCCGGTCGCGCCCGGCTTGCCCGCGTCTCCCGCACCCCGTACAAGATCCCCACCACTTGGTTACCGCCCGGTATCCCCCGGGCCCGCCGAACGGGGTCCCCCATGAACAAGGTCATGAGCCGTGCCGTCCAGCCCCGCCCGCGCCACCGTCCGCCGACCCGCCGGGACACCCGCCGTCCCGGCGGCGCCCCGCCCCGCATGCCGAGCCGCCCGGCGGCCACGCGCGCCGACAGGCCCCGTACGGCGCCGGAGACGGCCCCACGGCAGCCCCGCCCCACCGACCTCTTCGCCGACCGCCTGCTCGCCGTCCTCAGCGGCCAGCGGCCCGTCCACTGGATGCTCCGCCACACGGCGGGCCACGCCTACGACGATCTGGCCCGCCTCGCCGAACGCAGCCCCCTGCGCACCCGCGGCGCCCGCCCGGTCGTCCACGACATCGGCTACTACGTCGCCGGCGAGGGCACCCTGGAGGTCTTCGCCCGCATCGCCACCGGCGAACGCCTGCGCGCCATGGCCTTCCGCCTGGAACGAGGCCGGGACCTGCGCTGGCGCTGCACGGCGGTGGAAACAGGCCCCGCGTGACGCCCCCGGCGAGCCCACCGCCCCCGGACACCGAAAAGGGCCGGGCTCCGGAAACGGAAACCCGACCCTTCCGACAACGCCGGCCCTTCTCAGGCCCCGGCGCTACTTCTTGCGACGCCGGCCGCCTTTGGCCTGCCGCCGCCGCTCCGCCCGGGTCAGCCCGTCCGACTCCGAGCGCACCGGCTCCTCGTCCTCCAGGTCCCGCTCGACGATGCCGCCCTCGCCGTCGACCGTCGGCGCGGAGAAGTGCAGTTCCCGGCGCTGCGGGACGTCCAGCCCCTTGGCGCGGATCTCCGGACGCCCGCCCGCCTGCGCCGGCACCGTGTCCTGCACGCCCTCACCGGCCGGCTGCGCCTCGACCGGGACCTCCTCGACCTGCTGCTCGACCTGGACCTCCAGGTTGAACAGGTAGCCGACGGACTCCTCCTTGATGCCGTCCATCATCGCGGTGAACATGTCGAAGCCCTCGCGCTGGTACTCGACCAGCGGGTCCTTCTGCGCCATCGCGCGCAGACCGATGCCCTCCTGGAGGTAGTCCATCTCGTAGAGGTGCTCGCGCCACTTGCGGTCCAGGACCGACAGCACGACCCGGCGCTCCAGCTCCCGCATGATCTCGGAGCCGAGCTGCGCCTCGCGGGCCTCGTACTGCTCGTGGATGTCTTCCTTGATGGACTCGGTGATGAACTCGGCGGTCAGACCGGCGCGGTCGCCGGCCGCCTCCTCCAGCTCCTCGACGGTGACCTTCACCGGGTACAGCTGCCGGAACGCGCCCCACAGCCGGTCCAGGTCCCAGTCCTCGGGGAAGCCCTCGGAGGTCTCCGCGTGGACGTACGCCTCGATCGTGTCGTCCATGAAGTGGCGGATCTGCTCGTGCAGGTCCTCGCCCTCCAGGACGCGGCGGCGCTCGCCGTAGATGACCTCGCGCTGCCGGTTGAGCACCTCGTCGTACTTCAGGACGTTCTTGCGGGTCTCGAAGTTCTGCGTCTCGACCTGGGCCTGAGCGGACGCGATCGCGCGGGTGACCATCTTGTTCTCGATCGGCACGTCGTCCGGCACGTTCGCCATGGACATCACGCGCTCGACCATCTGGGCCTTGAACAGGCGCATCAGGTCGTCGCCCAGCGAGAGGTAGAAGCGGGACTCGCCCGGGTCGCCCTGACGGCCGGAACGGCCGCGCAGCTGGTTGTCGATGCGCCGCGACTCGTGCCGCTCGGTACCGAGGACGTAGAGGCCGCCGAGCGCCTCGACCTCCTCCTTCTCCGCCTTGACGGCCTGCTCGGCCTTCTTCAGGGCGGCGGGCAGGGCCGCGGCCCACTCCTCGATGTGCTCCTCGGGATCGAGGCCGCGCTGGCGCAGCTCCGCCTCGGCGAGGTCCTCGGGGTTGCCGCCGAGCTTGATGTCCGTACCACGGCCGGCCATGTTGGTGGCCACCGTCACCGCGCCCTTGCGGCCCGCCTGGGCCACAATCTGCGCCTCGCGCTCGTGGTGCTTGGCGTTCAGCACCTCGTGCTGGATGCCGCGCTTGCTGAGCTGCTGCGAGAGGTACTCCGACTTCTCGACGGAGGTCGTGCCGACGAGGATCGGCTGGCCCTTCTCGTTCTTCTCGGCGATGTCGTCGACGACCGCCTCGAACTTGGCCACCTCGGTGCGGTAGATCAGGTCCGACTGGTCCTTGCGGACCATCGGCTTGTTGGTCGGGATCGGGACCACACCGAGCTTGTAGATCTGGTGGAACTCGGCGGCCTCGGTCATCGCCGTACCGGTCATGCCGGACAGCTTCTTGTAGAGACGGAAGAAGTTCTGCAGGGTGATCGTGGCGAGCGTCTGGTTCTCGTCCTTGATCTCCACCCCTTCCTTCGCCTCGATCGCCTGGTGCATGCCCTCGTTGTAGCGGCGGCCGGCGAGGATACGGCCGGTGTGCTCGTCGACGATCATGACTTCGCCGTCGATGACGACGTAGTCCTTGTCGCGCTTGAACAGTTCCTTGGCCTTGATGGCGTTGTTCAGGTAACCCACGAGCGGGGTGTTCACCGACTCGTAGAGGTTGTCGATGCCCAGCCAGTCCTCGACCTTGCTGACGCCGGACTCGTGGATGGCGACCGTGCGCTTCTTCTCGTCGACGTCGTAGTCGCCGGTCTCCTCCATGCCCTTGAGCGGGTTGCCGGCCTCGCCGCGCTTGAGGCGGGTGACCAGTTTGGCGAAGTCGCCGTACCACTTGGTGGCCTGGTCGGCCGGGCCGGAGATGATGAGCGGGGTGCGGGCCTCGTCGATGAGGATGGAGTCGACCTCGTCCACGATGGCGAAGTTGTGGCCGCGCTGCACCAGCTCGTCCTTCGACCACGCCATGTTGTCGCGCAGGTAGTCGAAGCCGAACTCGTTGTTCGTGCCGTAGGTGATGTCGCACGCGTACTGCTCGCGGCGCTGTGCCGGCGTCATGTTGGCGAGGATGCAGCCGACGCTCAGGCCCAGGAACTTGTGGACGCGGCCCATCATCTCGGAGTCGCGCTCGGCCAGGTAGTCGTTGACCGTGATGAGGTGGACGCCGTCCCCGGACAGGGCGTTCAGATACGCGGGCAGGGTGCCGACGAGGGTCTTGCCCTCACCGGTCTTCATCTCGGCCACATAGCCGAGGTGGAGCGCGGCGCCGCCCATCATCTGCACGTCGTAGTGACGCTGGCCGAGGACGCGCTTGGCGGCCTCGCGGACCGTGGCGAACGCCTCGGGGAGCAGGTCGTCCAGGGTCTCACCGTCGGCGTACCGCTGCTTGTACTCCTCGGTGAGGGCCCGCAGCTCGGCGTCGGAGAGGTCGACGAAGTCCTCTTCGATGGAGTTGACCTGGTCCGCGATGCGGTGCAGCTTGCGCAGGATCTTGCCTTCGCCTGCACGCATGATCTTCGAGAGGACGGACACGGGGGCTGGTCTCCTTGCCGGTCGGGCCTGGGACGGTCGGTTTTCCTTCTGACGTACTGAGCAACGGCCATCGTATGCGAGGACCCGGCCACGCCGGGAGGCCTGGCGCCCCGGTGGCCGCTTCATCAAGGACAACGGACGGGGCGTGCGGATGGTGCCGCACCGGTGCCGGGAATTACGCGAATTGTGATCACGTGCTCACGCAGCGCGGAAATCGTGGCCGCGGCCGGGTGTCCTGCGCAGAATCGGGCGATGGACCATGTCACGCTCACCACGGACCGCCTGTCGCTGCGCCCGGTCGGCCCTAAGGACACCGAGGCGGTGTACGCGGCCGCGCAGGACCCCGACATCCAGCGCTGGACCACGGTTCCCTCGCCCTACCTGCGCGAGCACGCGGTCGGCTTCACGGAACAGATCGTCCCCGACGGCTGGGCGCAGGGCACGATGTTCACCTTCGGCGTGTTCCTCACCGGCGGGGAGCTGGCCGGCATGCTCGCCCTGACGACGCGCTCGCCGGGCACGGCCGAGATCGGCTTCTGGGCGGCCAGGGAGCACCGCGGCCGGGGCTATGTGGTGGAGGCCGCGCGCACCGCCTGCCGATGGGTCTTCGCCGAGGCCGGCGTGGACCGGGTCGAGTGGCGCGCCGAGGTCGGCAACGACGCCTCCCGCGCGGTGGCCGAACGCGCGGGCTTCACCGTCGAGGGCGTCCTGCGCTCCGGCGTCGTCAACAAAGGGGTGCGCCGGGACTGCTGGGTCGGCTCGCTGCTCCCCTCGGACCTCGGTCTGCCGTCCACGGCCCCGTACCTGCCCGCGCGTCCCTGAGCCGGTCGGAGGCGGACGCACTGTTCGTCGCGGACTGCCGGTGCCACCCTCTGCGGACTGTCGGTGCCACCCTCTATCGTCCGGGGCATGACGACCCTTCCGACGCGTCCCATCGCCACCCTCTCCGCGGACGACGCCCGCCGGATAGTCCTGCGGGCCCAGGGCCTGCTCGGCGCGCCCGACCGGCGCGCGGGAGTCCGCGGGGTGCTGCGCCGTCTCGGCGCGGTCCAGCTCGACACGATCTCGGTCCTGGCCCGTTCCCATGAACTCGTGCCGTACGCCCGGCTGGGCGCGGTCGGCCGCAAGACGGTGGAGGACGCGTACTGGACGGACACGCACGCGTTCGAGTACTGGTCGCACGCCGCCTGCCTGCTGCCCATCGAGGAGTGGCCCCACTTCGCCTTCCGCCGCCGCGCCTACCGCGCCCGGCCGCACTGGCACCACGACCTCCCCGACGGCGTCTACGACCAGGTCGTCAAGCAGCTGCGCGCCGAGGGCCCGCTGACCGCCACGGAACTGGGCGGCGCGAAGAAGACGAACGACTGGTGGGACTGGTCGGGCACGAAGGTCGCCGTGGAGCGGGCGCTGATGTACGGCGAGGTGGTGTGCGTCGAGCGGCGCGGCTGGAAGCGGGTGTACGACCTCGCCGAGCGCGCGGTCCCGGCCGCCCTGCTGCACGACGAGCTGAGCGACGCCGAGTGCCTGCGGCGTCTGGTGCGGCTGGCGGGCGAGGCGCTCGGCGTGGGCACGCGCGCGGACATCGCCGACTACCACCGGCTCAAGGGCGAGCAGGTCGACTCGGTGATCGCGGACTCGGGTCTGGTGCCGGTCGAGGTGGAGGGCTGGGCCCGGCCGGCGTGGGCCGATCCGGCGGCCCTGGCGACGCCGCCGCGCGGCCGGCACCGCACCACGCTGCTCTCGCCGTTCGACTCGCTGATCTGGGAGCGGGCGCGCACGGAGCGGATCTTCGGCTTCACCCACCGGCTGGAGGCGTACGTCCCGAAACCCAAGCGGGTGCACGGGTACTTCGCGATGCCGGTGCTGGCCGGCGGCCGGCTGGTCGGGCGGGTCGACCCGGCGCGGCAGGGGCGCACGCTGGTGGCCAAGCAGGTCACGCTGGACGGCCCCAAGGCGGTCCCGGCGGTGGCCCGGGCCCTGGCCGAGGCGGCCTCGTGGGTGGACTGCACCGACGTCCGCGTCGAGCGCACCGACCGGCCGGAGCTGCGCGAGCCCCTCACCAGGGAACTCGCCGCCCTGCTCGGTTAGGCGCTCTTCAGCCGCTAGCGGATCTCCAGGATCTTCTCCCGCATCGCGTAGACCACGGCCTCCATCCTGGAGTGCAGCTGGAGCTTCTCCAGGATGTTGCGGACGTGGTTCTTCACGGTGTTCTCGGAGATGAACAACTCCTTGGCGATGTCCCGGTTGTTCATGCCCGTGGCGACGAGTTTGAGGACTTCCAGTTCCCGGTCGGTGAGCCGGGGCGCGGGCACCAGCCGGCGCTCGTCGGTGCGCTGGATCATCGACTTGAACTCGGTGAGGAGTTTCGACGCCATCGACGGGCTGATCTGCGACTGCCCGTCGGCCACCGCGCGAATGGCGGTGGCCACCTCGTCGGTGGAGATCTCCTTGAGGAGATATCCGGTCGCGCCCGCCTTGATCGCGTCGTAGAGGTCGGCCTCCTCGTCGCTGATCGTCAGCATGATGATCTTGGCGCTGGGGGCGACCTCCTTGATGGAGGTGCAGGCCTCGATTCCGCCGCGCTTGGGCATGCGGACGTCCATCAGCACGATGTCGGGCAGCAGATCGGCGGCCTTGTCGACGGCCTCGGCCCCGTCGCCCGCCTCGCCGACGACCTGGATGTCCTCCTCGGCCGCGAGCACGATCTCCAGGCCGCGCCGGAAGAGGGCGTGGTCGTCCACGACCAGGACTCTGATCGGCTCCTTGCGCGCCGCGTCCGCGCCCGGGTCCCTGCCGATGACAGCGTCGTCGGCGTCCCCGTCCCGCATCGGTCCGAAGGTGTCCGCCATCGTTCCTCCCCCTGAAGGCTGTGGCCTGTGGTCCTGTGCCATCGCCAACCCAAGGCAACGGCCCACCGGTTGGGCCGGTGCGGCCATGATTTCATGCCCGGACGACACCGAGGTGACGTCCGGGGCGCGAACTGGTCGCACGCCGGTGCCCCTGGGGGCGCACACGCGGTCCAGGGGCACCGGATCAGCTTCAGCCGGGTGGGTCAGCCGCCCAGCGTGCCCCCCGCGGTGGACGTCTGCGCCTCGGCGACCATCGGGTCCGTGCTGAGGTGGATCACGCCGTAGTCGTAGGCGTGCCGCCGGTAGACGACGCTCGGTTCCTTCGTCTCGGAGTCGACGAACAGGTAGAAGTCATGGCCGACCAGCTCCATCTCGTAGAGGGCCTGGTCGAGGGTCATCGGGGCGGCGACGTGGGTCTTCTCGCGGACGACGAGGGGGCCGTCACCCTTGACCTCCAGAGGGCCGATCTTCTTGGTCGGCACTCCGTCGGACTCCTCCTCCGAGGTGGCGAAGCCGTTGCCGTCGAGGGTCGCCGCACCCGGCACGTGGTCGGGGACCTCGGCCGCCGAGATCCGGCGCGCGCCTCGGCGCGAGAAACGCTTGTCGTGCTGCTTGCGCAGCCGCGCGTCCAGCTTCTCGGCCGCCAGGTCGAGTGCGGCGTACGGGTCGCTGGCCGCTGCCTCCGCCCGGATCACCGGACCGCGGGAGCGGAGCGTGATCTCCACTCGGTCACAGCGGTCGGCCTGCCGGGGGTTGGGCTCCTTGGACACCTCGACGTCGAGGCTGATCACCTTGGCATCGAGCCTCTGGATCTTCTCCAGCTTCAGCTTCTCGGCCACGTGCTTGCGGAACCGGTCGGGCACCTCGGTCTTGCGGCCTTTGACGACGATGTCCACGCAGAACTCCGTTCCCGGATCGCTCCGCTGCATCGGCGGAGCGTCTCCCTTTCGCACCAGGTCCGGTGATCACCGGACCTTCGGACTCGGTGACTTCCACCTCCTCCTCCCCCGCGGGCGGGATCTCCACCCCACCGCCGCGGGTGATTGCGGAAAACCCGCGGCGCGGCATTCGGATATGCGAGGCGTGGCCTGCGCCTTTCCTCACAACCGAACATATCTCGCCCGGAGCGATGGCGTCACCCTCTCTGACGTCACACCTCCGTCCAGCTGAATTGAGGCTCTCACTACCTGCAACGATGCACGTTGACGATCAGTTCCTGTTTATTTCGAAGGAATCGGCGGGAGCGGCGATCACGGCGGCGCGCAGCATGCGCCCGAGGGCGTTCGGCACCGCTTTTTCCGCTGCACCGTGCACCGACTCCGTCCTCTCCTGTCGTACACCGATCCGTCGTTCCTCCCTACCTTCCCGGGTTATGGCCCGATACACGGCCGTTCCGCCATTGGCGCGGGACACCGGGGTCTCCCGCAGGGCACGCGCCGCCTCCGCGAGACTCGCGCCCGTCGTCATGAGGTCGTCGACGAGCACGACGCGCCGTCCGCCGCCGAGCAGCCGGCCACCGTCCGCGGTCACCTCCAGAGCCCCGGCGAGATTGGCCAGCCGCCGCGGCGCGTCCAGCCCCGCCTGGTCGGCCACGGCCCGCCGCTGCCGCAGCACGGCCGCCACCCGGGCCGGCGTCCCGGTGCGCCGCAGCTCCCGCGCCGCCGCGAGCGCCATCCGCCGCACCGGATCGTGTCCCCGCGCCCGCACGGCCCACCGGGCGGAGGGCACCGGGACCAGCAGCACGGGCTCCCGCCAGGAGGGCCCCGCCGACCCGCCACCGGCGTCGGCACCGGCAGCGGTGCCGGCGTTCATGCCACCGGGACCGAGGCGGCCTGTCCCGTCGCCGCCCGGGCCGGGACCGCGCGCGCCGCGGGTCTCCGCACCGTCCGCACCGAGGCCCGCCCGCACGGCCCGTGCCAGCGCCGCGCCGAGCGTTGCCGCGAGGGCCAGCGCGCCACGCTCCTTGTGGGAGAGAAGCAGCGCGCGCACCTCCGCCGCGTAGGGAGCCACCGCGTGCACCACCGGCAGCCCGGCCGGCTCCGGATCCGGCCGCGCCCGTCGCGCCATACCCCCCTCCAGCGCGGCCCGGCACCGCGGACACAGCGCCGTACGAGGTGCCCCGCAGCCCGCGCAGTCGGCCGGAAGCACCAGGTCGGTGAGGTCCTGCCACCAGCCCCGCATGACCACCACTGTGCCCGCGCCGCCACCGGCCCGCCACCCCTGTGGAAAACCGCCTGTGGATAACCGGGAAAGGGCAGGTCCGCGCAGGTGTCAGCCCGGGTAGACCGGTGCCGACCCGTCCTTGTCGACCTTCTGCCACTGCGCCCCGGAGGGCAGCCGCACGATCCCGTCCTCCGAGTACGCCACCAGCGGCACCCGCTCGTCCTCGGACGCGGCGATCGCCTTGACGCTGGTGAGCGCGCCCGGGGCCGGGCCGTCCAGCGTGGACCCGTCGACCTTGACGTACCGCATCTGCTGCACGCCCCCCTGCTCCTGGCCGACGACGAGCAGCCTGCTGTCCCCGGCCCAGGACATGGCGCTGACCTGCTCCAGGTCCGGGGTCGCCGAACGCAGCCCGTCCACCGAGATGCCCTGTCCGGTGCCGTCGTCGCGCTGGATCCGGCCGATGTACAGGGACTGCTTGCCGCCTCTGTCCACGACCAGCGCGATCCGTGCCCCGTCGGCGGCCACCCGGGCGTCCGTGATCCGGCCCGGAAGGTCGGGGACGGCGACGCGCACCACGTCCTTCTCGCCCTCTTCCAGGACGTACAGGCCGGGCCGGCGGTGGTCGCGGTCGGCCACCCACAGGTCACCCCGGGCGTCCCAGCTGGGAGTGGTCAGCCGCTCGTCGGGGGTGGCGCCGTCGCTGGTGACCAGCGCCGCGCCGAGCGAACCGCCCGACGCCAGCGAGGCCACGTACAGCGACCCGCCCTCGTCGGCGACCCCGGCCGCGGTGTGCTCGTCCCGCGACACGGCCACCGACCGCAGCTCCTTGCCGCCCTCGCCGAGCGGACCCGGCACCGGGACGGAACCCGTGCCGGTGCTCCCGGTCGGCATCCGCACCACCCGGTGCCTGCCGTCGACGAAGTACACGTACTCGGGGCGCTTGGACGGCCCGTGCCAGGCGGCGGACTCGGCGCGTTCCTTGGTCAGTTCGCACAGCCGGTCGCCGCCGGTACCGCGCAGCTCGACGGACTCCAGCGTCGGCGCCAGGTTCCGCAGGGTGAACAGCACCTGTGTCGCCATCTCGGCGCACTTGCCGGACGCGACCCGGGACGCCTTGAGGTTCAGCGGCACGGTCAGCCTGTTCTGGTCGTCCGGTGCCAGCCCGGACACGCCCTTCCGCAGCTGCGTACCGGTCGGGAAGCTGGACCTGACCACCGGCCCGAGCCAGGTGGTGGGCCCGTTCAGCAGCGACCGGACCATCTGCGTCATCGGGTCCACCTTGCTGCGTACGAACACCGGATCGGCGACCGCCACCGGCTGCCCGCCCGCCCCGACCGACGTGTGGGAGGCGAAGTAGTACTTGTCGACGGACGTGTAGTTGCGCTGGAAGTCCGACTTGCCCATGACGACGCCGTCGGGCAGCCCGTCGATGCGCCACTGCCGGCTCTTGGAATCCCTCGTCAGGTGCAGCTTCGTGCGGTAGGGACCGCCGGCGGGCTGGTAGGCCTGCTGGGCGTCGACCGTGGCCACCCGGGTGCCGGTCAGCACGCAGGTGACGCTGTTGGTCTCCTCCCGGCCGCCCGGGCTGCAGTCGGTCTCGATGCTCGGCCCGTTCGCCAGGACGGTGGTCGACTGCTCCGGCCGCCAGCTGCCCGCCGTGTCGGTCGTCAGGTACTTGCGCGCCGTGTCGTACTCCGGGTCGTCGCTGGTCAGCGCCTCCAGGAAGCCCTGCATGATCTCGCCGGGACCGGCACCGTCGGCCGGCGGCACGGCGAACACCCGCACCCCGGTGTCCTGACGCGGCGTGGACTCCACATCCCGCAGGTCCCCGCTGTCGGGCATCGAGGCGCAACCGGCCAGCAGGACGACGCCCAAGGCGGCGTACGCCACCGCGCGCACCGGCCGCCGCCGTGCGCCCCCCTCGCGGTCAGCGGCCACGAAATGCCTCCCCTGGCTCGGTCGAGTCCTGCGGCGCGGCGTCCGGCCGGGCCCGTCCCTCGTCGGGCGCCGGACGGGTGGCCGGGCCGTCACCGGGACGCCGTACGCCGCCGGTGGGCCGGGGCACCACGCGCGCTCCGTTGCCGGGCAGGGCAGTCGGGTCGGCGGCCGGGGCGCCGGCCAGCCGCGGCGCGATCGGCTCCCTCGGCGGCAGCGCGGACGCCGACGCGCCGGCCTGCTGCACCGGGACGGTCGCCCGCTTCTCCTCGTTCCCGCGCGTCCGGCCGGCCTCGTCGAGGCCGCGGTTGCGCCGCGAGTCCTTCGGCTCCAGCGGTATCGGCGAGCCCCGCAGCGGCTCGTCCGCGGTCCTCGGCAGCGTCAGCCGGAACTGGGAGCCGCCGCCGGGCTCGCCCCAGGCCTGCAGCCAGCCGCCGTGCAGCCGCGCGTCCTCGAGCGCGATGGACAGCCCGAGACCCGTGCCTCCGGTGGTCCGCGCGCGTGCCGGGTCGGCCCGCCAGAAGCGGCTGAAGACCCGGGTCGCCTCGCCCGGCTTCAGGCCCACGCCGTAGTCGCGTACGGCGACGGCCACCGCCCCGCCCGCGGCGGCGAGCTTGACGACGACGTCCTTGCCCTCGCCGTGCTCGACCGCGTTGACGACGAGGTTGCGCAGGACGCGCTCCACGCGCCGGGCGTCCGCCTCGGCGACGACGGGCTGCTGGTCGCCGACCACCCGTACGCGTGTGCCCTTGCGCTCGGCGAGCGGCTCGGCGCCGCTCACCACCCGCCGCACGACCTCCCTGAGGTCTATCGGCTCGGCCTCCAGCGCGGCGGCGCCGGCGTCGAACCGGCTGATCTCCAGCAGGTCCGCGAGCAGCGACTCGAACCGGTCCAGCTGGTCGGCGAGCAGTTCGGCGGACCGCGCCGTCACCGGGTCGAAGTCCTCGCGCGCCTCATGGATGACGTCCGCGGCCATGCGGACGGTGGTCAGCGGGGTGCGCAGCTCGTGCGAGACGTCGGAGACGAACCGCCGCTGCATCCGCGACAGATCCTCCAGCTGCTGGATCTTGACCTGGAGGTTCTGCGCCATCTTGTTGAAGGCCTCGCCCAGGCGCGCGATGTCGTCCTCGCCGGTGACCTTCATCCGCTCCTGCAGGCGCCCGGCGGACAGCCGCTCCGCGATCCCGGCCGCCATCCGCACCGGCGTGACGACCTGCCGCACCACCAGCCAGGCGATGGCGCCGAGCAGGACGACGACGAACAGCCCCGCCGTGGCGAGGGTGCCCTTGACCAGGCTGAGGGACTTCTCCTCCTGCGTGAGCGGGAAGAGGTAGTACAGCTCGTACGGGCGGCCGTTGGGGTCGTTGACCTGCTTGCCGATGGCCAGGCCCGGCTGCGACTCCTTGCCGCCGGAGTAGACGATCCGCGTGTTGCTCTGCACGGCCGTCGTGCCGCTGTTGACCCGCTCGCGCAGCTCGGCGGGCACGCTGGACGTCGGATTGACGTTCCCGGAGCCGCGCGGGCTGCGTCCGCCGCCGCTGTCGTCGCCGACGGGCAGCGTCACCACGTCGAACGCTCCCGCGCCGCCGCTGGACAGCGACTCCACGAGGTCGCTCATCCACTGGATGACGTTCTGCGACTGCCGTCCGTCCGCGGTCGCCGTGCCGTCACCGGTACCGGCCGCACCGCCGGCGCCCGTGCCGCTCGCCGCCTCGTCGGCCTTCTGCCTGGCCACCGCGAACCCGCCCGTGGCCTGGCTCTGCGACGCCTTCACCTTCGCGTCCAGCAGGCCGTTGCGGACCTGCCCGATGACAACGAAGCCGAGCAGCAGAACGACGCCCAGCGACATCACCAGGGTCGTCGCGACGACCCGGAGCTGGATGTTGCGCCGCCACAACCGCATCACGGGCAGCAGCGGACGGCGCACCCAGCGCAGGAACAGCCGCAGGACCGGGCTGCCCTGCACCCCGCCCCGCACCAGCCCGCGCTCGAACAGCCTCCTCAGGCGCGCGCCCACCGCCGTCCGGCCGACAGGCCGCCCCGGACGGTTCCCGGGCCCGCCGGAAGCCGAAGCGGCACTGTCCCCGGACATGTCAGCTCGGCCCGGCCTTGTAACCGACACCACGGACGGTCACCACGATCTCCGGCCGCTCCGGGTCCTTCTCGACCTTGGAACGCAGCCGCTGGACGTGCACGTTGACAAGCCGCGTGTCGGCCGCGTGCCGGTAGCCCCACACCTGCTCCAGCAGCACCTCACGCGTGAACACCTGCCACGGCTTGCGCGCGAGCGCGACCAGCAGGTCGAACTCCAGCGGGGTCAGCGCGATCGACTGCCCGTCCCGCTTCACCGAGTGTCCGGCGACATCGATGACCAGGTCACCGATGGTGAGCTGCTCCGGCGCCGGCTCCTCCGACCTGCGCAGCCTGGCCCGGATCCGGGCCACCAGCTCCTTCGGCTTGAACGGCTTGACGATGTAGTCGTCGGCCCCCGACTCCAGGCCCACCACCACATCCACGGTGTCGCTCTTGGCCGTGAGCATCACGATCGGCACCCCGGACTCCGCCCGGATCAGCCGGCACACCTCGATGCCGTCCCGGCCGGGCAGCATCAGGTCGAGCAGCACAAGATCGGGCTTGCTCTCACGGAAAGCGGCCAGCGCCTTGTCGCCGTCGGCTACGAAAGACGGCTCAAAACCTTCACCACGCAGCACGATGCCGAGCATCTCGGCCAGTGCGGTGTCGTCGTCGACGACAAGGACTCGTCCCTTCATAAACGACATCATCCCATTCTTGTAACGACGACAGAGGCGCAGGTGAGCAGGCTCACTGGCCGGTGACGATAGTCGTACCGAACCGTCACTGTCTGCCCCTGTCCGGGGACGTTGATGTCAGCGACGGATGTCAGCCCGGTCGACCACAGACTTGGAGGGGGATCAGAGGGTATGACTTGGCTTGGCCCCGTGCTCGCGCTGGCCGGCGTCCTGGTAGGGGCGCTGTTCGCTCCGTTGGCGGCCACGCGTTTCGGCTGGCAGACGTCTCGTCGCGAGGCCATCGATCGCGCGATCGCATGTGTGCGCCGGGCCGAGCTGGCTGCAACCTACCCGAGGCAAGTGCGCCAGAGCGAGATCGGCGTCAGTGACGAGGCACTGCGCTACCAGCTGGAACTACCGCTCAGGGGCTTCGAGCGCTACTACGAAGCAACCCAGGAGATGCGGGCAGCGCTAGCAGCGGTGGAACCATACCTGGCCCTGGACTGGGATGACTCCCGCTGGCAGACACCTGACGAGGACTACGCCCGCCTGCTGGGCCAGCTGAAGAGGGCCCGCCGGCGAACCCTCCTCGTGTACTGGGGCAACGACCGTCGGATCACGGCTTGAGCCACAGTCCCTCGCCCTACGTGCCCCTCGATGCGAACTACGGGCGGGGCGGTCGCTGAGGTCATCCGACATCGTCCGACCTGCTCATGTGGGCCCCTGCGGTTCAGTAGGGCCGCCAGGGATCACCAGGGTTGCTGTACTCCGCTGCTGTACCGCACTGGTGCCGTACAATTGAGATCCGCTTACTTCTGAAGCAGTACCTCAACCATCCACACGTAGATTGCGCTGGTGTGAAGAGCCGCAGCGGGCTCGCCTGGTGAACCATGCCGTTCTATGCCTGTAAGAGAGGCATAGATTCGCATGCTCGAAAACGAAATCACGGTCGCACTCATCGCGCTCAGCCTGGTGGTCTTCCTGACCTTCGGGGTTCTGGCTCTCCTGTGCTGTAACCGCAAGGACATCACTGAAGTCCTTCGCGTCCTTCTGCGCCGGTAGCGGGCAGACGTGGGCTGTTGAGTCGTTGATGACCCAACAGCCCACGTTTTTTCGCGCAGCAGGCGGAGTCTCAATGGCCGAGTCAAGCTGACGGGGCGCCGCCCATCGATTGAACGGCACCCCGCCTGGAACAGGTTTCGACCCTCATCCTCATCAGGTCGATCATGCCGTTCTCTAAGCGCTGCAGTACCTTGATGGTTCGGCGTCGAAGTGGTCGCCAACATCCACCCCGTCCGCCTTCATCCACCGCTGTTGTTGAGTAGTTGGTGTCAAGGGGAACAGCAACTCTTGACAAATCCCCCGGAACCATTTACTCGGCTCCATCTTTACCGTCGGCAGCGGCTGCCTCGCTCATGAGCCGCTCTCGGCTGTCGCCACCGGAAGCCTCGAAAACGAAGCCGTACAAGGACACTAGAAACAGCGGCACGAGCAGCACGAGCGCCCACAGAGCCCAGCCTCCGAGTCGGACCATCCAGTAGATGAGGGCGACACACGCCGTTCCAAGCAACAGACCGAGGATCATATATGATTTGTCGACCTTGACCTGTACCTGTACTGCACGCTCAGGCACATACCGCTTAGTCATCCACTCCAGATGCGCTTGAAGGTCACGCCGCGCCTCCGAGCCCTCAGGTAGTTCGGCAAGCAGGGCGGCTTCGTCTTTCATGGCCTGCAACAGCTTGTCGGCCTGTGCCAAATTTGCAGATCTAAGCGCAGCCCAGGCTGTTGCCGATCCCACGATCAGTGCACCTGCCGCAGTGACCAACGCCGTTACGGTTTCAACACGCATCAGCACTCCTTGATACTGGCCCCACCGTACGCCTGTGATCAAGGAGAGGTCCACAGAACGGTTCTGGACTGGAGCTACTTCGGGGCGCCTTACCGGAGATCGCTGAGAGGGTGTCTCAATTCTTGTGCCATGCGGCACTATCTCTCCTTAAGCCACCACTCACCCCAGCTCCCATCCCGTCCGCCGTCGACCCACACACCGTGGAGCGGGCGTGGTTCATGGCGTCCAGGTGGAGCGCACCACTGTACGAACGACCTGGACGCCATGGGCCGCGTCTGCTCGGCTCTGCCTGGGGCGACGGTGGACGGGATGGGAGCACCCCGCGCACGCCACTACACGCCCGCGGCCGGCGACGGCGCCCCCGCCATCCCGGTGCCGGCCGATCCCCCGCCGAAGGCACTGTCCTGACCGTCAGGTGAGCGATGTGCGGTGCTCGACTCATGGCTGCCGGCCATATCCACGTGCGGGCGCGCGTCGGCGCAGCGCGGGCGGAGCGGGCCGGAGGCAGGAGCATCGCCCGCGGCGCAGCCGGGAAGCGCACCCGGCGGAGCGGAGCGCAGCCGGGGCTTGATGAGGTAGAGAAACCTGTAACAGCTCCTGGCCGATATGGCTCTTTGACTCGGTAAGCCTCCGTGGTGGTCTGGCATCGACGCGCACACGAGGGGGCAGGGTGCAACTGCTGGCAGGCGACTTGGCGAGGAACCGTCCGGGCGACGCGGTGCGACGCAAGATCCGGGAACTACAGCCGAACCCGCTGCTGAGACTGGCTGAGCGCTGGTCGCCTCGGTCGGAGATTCGTAGCTGGTCGGATGGGCTCGTGGGGGAGCGTGTCACTGGTCGACGGCTGGACAGGCTCCGCAGACGCGGTTGGTACATCTTCCACGCCATTCAGTGGGCCAGCGGCGCCGACATCGACCACCTCGCCATTGGTCCGGCCGGCGTCTTCTCCATCAATTCCAAGCGGCACCGGGGTAAGTCCGTCTGGTACGGCGACGCTGCCATCACCGTGAACGGGGCCGTGCAGCGCCACATCGCGATCAGCCAGTCCGAAGCACGCCGGGTGTCTCGTGCCCTGACGCGACGGGGCGGCATGGAGATTCCCGTCCGCCCCGTGATCTCGGTCGTCCACGCGGCGAAACTGAAGGTCAAAAACGCCAACCCGCCAGTCCTCGTCCTGGAAGTGGAACACCTCGACCAAGTTCTGTCGGGCCTGTCACCGGCGCTCTCCTCCGACCAGGTTGCCCACATCTACGGCGTGGCGCGAGACGCGGGTACCTGGGTCGGCTGATCAGGCGTCGAAGTCGTACTCCAACACGTACGCGGCCGAGTCGAGGATCATCTCGTTCACCTCAACGGGACGCCCCTCGTCGGCGAATGCCGTGCGGCACACCATGATCACTGGAGTGCCCATAGAGAGCTGAAGGCGGTTCGCCTCCTCCTGCGACGGCATCCGGGAACGGATCTCCTCACGGAAGTGCACGGGCTTGTGGCCCAACTCGGCCAGCCGGGCGTACGTGCCACCGGGGCCGGTGTCTTCCTGGGTGATCGCCGACCCTGCCACCAGGTCCGCGGGAAGGTATGAGGTAGACAGAAGAACAGGCTTGTCGTCCAGGACGAAACGGCGGCTGCGCACGCATGTCGGCGCTCCGGTCTCCATGTCCAGCACCTGACTGATCCGTTCGGGTGCAGTCGCCTCGTAGACCTGCACCTGGTCGACCACAAGGGTGCGGTCCTCGATGTCCGCCGACCAGATGGAACGGCCCGAGCCCCACTGGTCGCGGGATAGCCGCTGGATGCCTCGCCGCCTGAGCGGCTTGAAGGCGCGCACGAACACGCCGGCGCCCTTGCGAGACTCCGCAAGACCTTCGTTCTGGAGTACGCCGAGCGCTTGGCGTGCGGTCATACGAGCCACGCCGTGGGTGGGCATGCCTGGACCTGCATCCGCTCTACCCGGACCGCAAGCTCCGCGACTGGGCGCACATGCTCGGCTTCCGCGGCCACTTCTCCACCAAGTCCCGCCGCTACTCCACCACCCTCGGCGCACTCCGCCAGACCCGCGCCGACTACCGCGCCGCCCAGCAACGCGCCGCCTTCGGCCTGCCCGACCCCGACGACGAGGAAGCGACCACGCTCACCCTCGCCCACTGGACCTACGCCGGCCACGGCCACACCCCCGGTGAGTCCTGGCTCGCCGCCAACATCCGCCGCGACATCCAGCACAGCCGCGAGATCGCCCGGGAGGAACTACCCGCTCAAGTACAGCCGCTCGAAGGTGTACGACCTGATCCGCTCGAAACGTCTGGCGTCGTTCACGGAAGGCCGGTGCCGGCGCATCCCCGAAAGTGCCGTCCAGGAGTACATCCGCACACGGCTTGAGGAGGCTTCCTGATGCCTCCGCGCAAGCGCAACCCCAACGGTTCCGGCACCGTCACGAGGCGCGCTGACGGCCGGTACCAAGCGGCGGTGTACGTCCCGCAGCCGGATGGAACGACCAAACGCAAGTTCGCCTACGGCAAGACCTACGACGAGTGCGACCGGAAGCGCCGGGAACTCCTGGACCGCGCTGCCGGCGGCATCCCTACGCCAACCCGCGACATGACGCTGGGGCAGTGGTTCGACTACTGGCTCCAGGTCGTGGTGAAGCCCAACCTGGCGCCCAACAGCTACCGCGCGTACGAAACAGCCGTGCGACACCATCTCAGGCCCCGCCTCGGGTCCAAGGTCATGGTCAAGCTGGGCGTCACGGAGCTACGAGGGGCCGTACAGGCACTCGCAGAGGATCAAGGGGCCAAGACAGCCAAGCGGTCTTTACGCGTTCTCTCAGCCGCGCTCACGGCCGCGATGGTGGAAGACATCGGCCTGACTCGCAACGTGGCCAAGCTCGTGCACGTCCGCGCGACCACCGACAGCGGCAAGAGCTGGGATGCCGTGACGGTGCTGCGCTTCCTGGCTGCTGCTCGTCGCCTGACTCCGTACTACCCGGCCTTCCTCCTGCTCTGTCTCCTCGGCCTGCGACGTGCCGAGGTGTGCGGGCTGCGCTGGGAGAGCATCGACCTGGACAACCGCATCATCTGGGTCGAGAAGCAGCGACAGCGGGCCAGCGCGGGCACGGTCGACACGGAACTCAAGACCGAGACGTCGAAAGCACCCTTGCCACTGCCCGCCCAGTGCATCGCTCCTCTCCGCTGGGCACGCATACGGACGGCCATGCTGCGCGAGCGCGCCATCAGCCGGGGGCGCCCCTGGTTCTAAGATCCCGACGGGCACGTGTTCGTGACTCGGACCGGCCGTCCACTCTCACCGGTCCACCTCTACCTGGTCCTGCAACGGATCATCAAGAAGGAGGGACTGGGCAAGATGAACCCGAAGGGACTGCGCAAGTCCTGCGGCACCCTGCTCGTCCATCTCCGGGTGCACCCGCGGATCGTGAAGGCGATCCTGCGGCACAGCCGGATCACCACGACGATGGACATCTACGCCGAGGCTCTGGACCCGGATGTCGTGGAGGCGGTGGCACAGCTCGATCGGCTGCTCCGCCAGCCGGCCCGCATCCGGGAGCTGGAAGCCGCTCGATCGGATCTGGAATCCGCCGCTTGATGTAGCCGTTGGATGTCACGGCCCCTCTCCTCGCGCATCGTCGCAGGTAGAGGGGCCGTTTCCGTCACCAAGGGCGAGAGCATCCCATTCCTCATAACAGCGACAGGCGCCCTGGTGAGGCAGGTCACTGGCCGGTGACTCTAGTCGTACAGGGCCGTCACTGTCTGCCCCCGGCCGCCGGAAGCGGCCTGCTCATGCGGGGTCCGCGGTGCGGCGTGAACGGGCGCAGACCTCGGCAAGGGACTCGGCGGTCACCGGGGAGACGACCCCTTCCTCGGTGACGATGGCCGTCACCAGTTCGGGGGGCGTCACGTCGAACGCCGGGTTGTACGCCTGTGTCCCGAGCGGCGCCACCGCGATCCCGCTCGCCGCCCCGGCCGTCGCCACCTGGGGTGCCACGACCTCGGTCACCTCGAAGCCGGGGCGCTGCTCGACCTCGATGGAGGCGCCGTCGGGGGTGTCCGGGTCGATCGTCGTCACCGGCGCCACCACGATGAACGGCACATGGTGGTAGCGGGCGAGCACGGCCAGCGGATAGCTGCCGACCTTGTTCGCCACCGATCCGTCGGCCGCGATCCGGTCCGCGCCGATCAGCACCGCGTCCACCTCGCCCGCCGCGAACAGCGAGCCCGCCGCGTTGTCGGTGAGCAGGGTGTACGCCATGCCGCTGCGGGCCGCCTCGTACGCCGTCAGGCGCGCGCCCTGCAACAGCGGCCGTGTCTCGTCCACCCACAGTCGCCGCAGCCGCCCCGCCCGGTGCGCGCCGAGCGCCACCGCGAAGGCCGTGCCCTCCCCGCCCGACACCAGCGAGCCGGTGTTGCAGTGGGTCAGGATCCGGTGCCCGCCGGCCGGCAGCAGTTCGTCCAGCAGCGCCAGCCCGTGAGCCGCCATCCGGGCGCTGGCCTCGGCGTCCTCCCGGTGCAGCGCCCGCGCCGCCGCCAGTGCCGCCACGGCCGCCGCGGTGGGGTCACCGGTTCGGGCCAGCGCCGCCTGGTACGCGGTCTCGGCCCGGCGCACACCGACGGACAGGTTCACCGCGGTGGGCCTGGCCCCTTCCAGCGCCCGGGCCGCCTCGGGCACGTCGAAGCCGCGCGCGGCGGCGAGCGCGACACCGTACGCACCCGCGATACCGAGCAACGGCGCCCCGCGCACGGCGAGGGAGCGTATCGCCTCCACCAGCGTCGATGCGTCCGTGCACACCAATTCGACCTCTTCGGCCGGGAGCCTCGTCTGATCGAGAAGGACCAGTACGGGACCCTCTGGTGGTTCCTCCCATCGGATCGCCGGTATCCCCGTCGGCCGCTTGTCCACGCCGGTTCGCGCCTGCTGATCAGCCATGCCGTCAGTCTGCCCCGGATCCGGCGGACAATTGAAGAAGTCCCGCCCCCACCGCGGCCCGTACCGCGATGACCGGCCCATGGCACGATGGCTGCCAACCCGCCGCCGCGACCGCGGACGGGCACCGAGAAGGAGCTTCGATGACAGACACTCCGGGCTGGGCCTCGCCCGGATCCGCCCCGTCGCCCGAGGGGCGGGAACCCGGTGCGTCCGGCCCCGCCGAACCCGCCGACCGTCCCGGCCCCGCCGAGCCCGCGCCGCAGCCGGGCCCGGACCCGCAGAGCCCGGGCGGCACATGGTCCAAGGAGCAGCCGCCACCCGGCCAGTGGTCGACGCCCACCGGTGCCCCAGGCCCGCACCAGGCACCACCGCCCCCGCCGCCCGGCCCCGGCTGGGGCGGACCGCCCCCCGGCGGTCCGGGCCCCGGCGGTCCGGGCCCCGGCGGTCCGGGCCCCGGCGGCTACGGCGGCCAGGGCGGCGGCTACCCGGGCCCGCCAGGCGGCTACGGCGGCTACCCGGCCTGGGGCGGCGGCTGGGGCGGACCGCCCCCTGCCGCCAAGCCCGGCGTCATCCCGCTGCGCCCGCTCGGCGTCGGCGAAATCCTCGACGGCGCCGTCTCCACCATGCGCACCTACTGGCGCTCGGTCCTCGGCATCTCGCTGGCGGTCGCCCTGCTCACCGAGGCCGGCCTGGTCCTGCTTCAGGGCTTCGTCCTGAACAACGCCCTCACCGACACCACGCTCGACAGCCGGACCGCCACTCCCGGCGAGGTGCTCCGCAGCCTGCGCGACACCATGGTCGGCACCGGACTCCTCACGGTTATCTCCGCGGCGGCCATCATCGTCGCGACCGCCCTGCTCACGACCATCACCAGCCGTGCCGTACTCGGCAAGCCGGTCAGCACCGGCGAGGCCTGGCGTGAGGCCCGCCCGCAGCTCCTCAGGCTGTGCGGTCTGCTCGTCCTGCTCGGTCTGATCGTCTTCGGCGTCCTCGCCGTCGGGGCACTGCCCGGCATCCTGGTCCTGGCCGGCGGCGCCAGCGATGCCGCGGGGGCCGCGCTGCTGGTCCTGGGCGTCCTCGCCGCCATCGTCGTCGCGGTATGGCTGAGCGTCCGCTTCTACCTGGCCGCGCCCGCGCTGATGCTGGAACGGCAGGGCATCAAGAAGTCCATGAGCCGCTCCGTCAAGCTGGTACGGGGCTCCTGGTGGCGCATCTTCGGCATCCAGTTGCTCGCCGCCCTGATCACGAACATCGTCTCGGCGATCGTGACCATCCCCTTCGCCGTCCTCGGCGCGGCGGCGAGCGGCGACGGCATGGCCGATTTCCTCACTACCAACAGCGGCGGCGTCGGCTGGGCGTTCCTGATCATCCGGGGCATCGGCTCCCTGGTCGGCACCACCCTCACCCTCCCGATCAGCGCCGGCGTCACCGCGCTCCTCTACATCGACCAGCGCATC
The DNA here is from genome assembly GCF_033366695.1 of Streptomyces sp. SCL15-4. NCBI lineage: Bacteria > Bacillati > Actinomycetota > Actinomycetes > Kitasatosporales > Streptomycetaceae > Streptomyces > Streptomyces sp. SCL15-4. The sequence continues at coordinate 5,144,315 of NZ_JAOBTQ010000001.1, read as the reverse complement.
CGCCGCGAGGCCCTCGACCTCGAGCTGGCCCGCGCCGCCGGTGTCCAGGACTACGGCCACGGCGCCCCCGGCCCCGTCCCCGGGAGCTGATGCGGTGGTCACGGGGGGAGTTCTCACGGCGGCGCTCCTGGCGGCCGGCGGCTCGGGCGACGAGCCGCCGGTGACCGTCCCGCGTGATCCGGCGCGGGAGGCGGCCCGGCGCGAGCTGTCCAAGGGGATGTACCACGAGAACGATCCCAGCCTCTTCCAGCGCGCCCTGGACGCGTTCTGGGACTGGCTCGGCCGGCTGTTCGGCACGGCCGCCTCCGCCACCCCGGGCGGTGCGGTCGGCCTGGTCGTCGTCATCCTGTTCGTCGTCGCCGTCCTGGCCGCCCTCTGGTGGCGGCTCGGCACCCCCCGCCGCCACCTCGCCACCGCCGCGGTCCTGTTCGACGAGCGCGTCCGCAGCGCCGCCGAACACCGCGCGGCCGCCGAGGCACACGCGGCCCAGGGCCACTGGAACCAGGCCGTCCAGGAACGCATGCGAGCCGTGGTCCGCTCCCTGGAGGAACGCGCCCTGCTCGACGTACGCCCCGGCCGCACCGCCGACGAAGCCGCCGCCGAGGCCGGTCGCGCCCTGCCCGCGCACACGGACCGGCTCCGCGCCGCGGCCCGCGGGTTCGACGACGTCACATACGGCGGGCGCAACGCCGATGAGCAGTCGTACCACCGCCTCGCCGTCCTCGACCACGACCTGGAGAACACCAGGCCGGCCCTCGCCGACAGCGCCACCAGCACGGCCCACAGCACCCGCCAGGGGGCAGCCGAGTGACCACCGGGGCCCCTCCGGCCACCACCTCCACCGCACCGACCGGCCGCCAGGTGTGGACCCGCACGCGCGGCCTCGCGCTCGCCGCCGTCCTGATCCTGGCCGCGGCCGTCGCCATGGCCGCCGTACGCTCCACCGCCCGTCACGGCGAACTGGACCCACGCTCCGCCGACCCCTACGGCAGCCGGGCCGTCGCCGAACTCCTCGGCCAGCGAGGCGTCTCGACACGCGTGGTGACCACCCTCGACGCGGCGCGTTCCGCCGCCGGCCCCGACACCACCCTGCTGGTCGCCGTCCCCGACCGGCTGACCCACCGTCAACAGACGCACCTGCGCACGGCGACGGCGGCCTCCGGCGGGCGTACCGTCCTGGTCGCGGCCGGCAGCTGGTCCGTCGAGCGACTGGCCCCCGGGGTCACCGCGGACCCCGCCGTCAGCGGCGACTCCACGCTCGCCCCGCACTGCGCGCTGCCCGAGGCCCGGCGCGCGGGCACCGCCGACACCGGCGGCGTCCGCTACACCACCACCCACCTCGACGCCGACTCCTGCTACCCCAGCGAGCGCCTCGCCACCCTGCTGCGCATCCCCGCGGCCTCCGGGGACGGCGACACCGTCGTGCTCGGCGCGCCCGACATCCTCTACAACGAACGCCTCGACGAACAGGGCAACGCCTCGCTCGCCCTTCAACTCCTCGGCTCCCGTCCCCATCTGGTCTGGTACCTCCCCTCGCTGTCCGACGCCTCCGGTGCCCGGACGGGCGACCAGAAGGACTTCTTCGACCTGCTCCCCTCGGGGTGGCTCTGGGCCACCGTGCAACTCTTCGTCGCGGCGGCCCTCGCCGCCTTCTGGCGGGCCCGCCGCTTCGGCCCTCTCGTGGCCGAGAAACTCCCCGTCGCGATCCGCGCCTCAGAGACCACCGAAGGCCGGGCCCGCCTCTACCGCAAGGCGAACGCCCGCGACCGCGCGGCAGACGCTCTGCGCTCTGCCACCCGCACCCGCCTCGCGCCCCTCCTCGGCATCCCCGCCGCCCAGGCCCACACGCCCGAGGCCCTGCTTCCCGCTCTCTCCGCCCGCCTCACCGGCGACGGGCAGACCCTGCACCCCCTCCTCTTCGGACCGCCGCCCGGCGACGACGCGGCCCTCATCGCACTCACCGACCAACTCGACACCCTCGAAAGAGAGGTACGCCGTTCATGACGGAACCGACCACCGACACCGCCGGGCAGAGCGGGGACGCGGCCACCGCCCGCGCCGCGCTGGAAGCCCTGCGCGCCGAGATCGCCAAAGCCGTGGTCGGCCAGGACCCCGCCGTGACCGGCCTCGTCGTCGCCCTCCTCTGCCGCGGACACGTACTACTAGAAGGAGTCCCCGGGGTCGCCAAAACGTTGCTCGTCCGCGCCCTCGCATCCGCATTGGAACTCGACACCAAGCGCGTCCAGTTCACCCCCGACCTGATGCCGAGCGACGTCACCGGCTCCCTCGTCTACGACACCCGCACCGCCGAGTTCTCCTTCCAGCCCGGCCCGGTCTTCACCAACCTCCTCCTCGCGGACGAAATCAACCGCACGCCGCCCAAGACCCAGTCCTCGCTGCTGGAGGCCATGGAGGAACGCCAGGTCACGGTCGACGGCACCCCGCGCCCGCTCCCCGAGCCGTTCCTGGTCGCCGCGACCCAGAACCCGGTGGAGTACGAGGGCACCTACCCGCTCCCGGAAGCCCAGCTGGACCGCTTCCTGCTGAAACTGACGATCCCCCTGCCCTCACGCCAGGACGAGATCGACGTCCTGACCCGGCACGCCTCGGGCTTCGACCCGCGCGACCTGCGCGCCGCCGGTGTACGACCGGTCGCCGGCCCCGCCGATCTGGCCGCGGCCCGCGCCGCGGTCGCCGGGACGACCGTGTCGCCGGAGATCACCGCCTACGTCGTGGACATCTGCCGCGCCACCCGCGAGTCGCCGTCGCTCACCCTGGGCGTCTCCCCGCGCGGCGCCACCGCCCTGCTCGCCACCTCACGTGCCTGGGCCTGGCTGACCGGCCGCGACTACGTCATCCCCGACGATGTGAAGGCCCTGGCCCTGCCGACCTTGCGGCACCGCGTCCAACTGCGGCCCGAGGCCGAGATGGAGGGCGTGAGCGCCGACTCGGTCATCAACGCCGTCCTCGCCCACGTCCCGGTCCCCCGCTGATGGCACTCACCGGACGCGCCGCCCTCCTCGCGGCCCTCGGCTCGGTCCCCGTCGGCATCCTGGAACCGAGCTGGACGGGCATCCTCGCGGTCAACGGGCCCCTCGCACTGGCCTGCGTCTGCGACTACGCACTGGCCGCGCCGGTGCGCAGCCTGCGCCTGTCCCGCTCCGGCGACACCGCCGTCCGCCTCGGTGATCCCGCTGACGTCACGCTGACGGTCACCAACCCGAGCCGCCGGCCCCTGCGAGCCCGGCTCCGCGACGCCTGGCCGCCGAGCGCCTGGCAGCCGGGCACCGAGACCGAGGCATCCCGGCACCGCCTGACCGTGCCCCCGGGCGAGCGCCGCCGCGTGACGACCACACTGCGTCCCGCCCGCCGCGGCGACCGCCAAGCCGACCGTGTGACCATCCGCTCCTACGGTCCCCTCGGGCTGTTCACCCGCCAGGGCGCCCACCACGTGCCCTGGACCGTACGAGTCCTGCCCCCGTTCACCAGCCGCAAGCACCTCCCGTCGAAACTCGCCCGATTGCGTGAACTCGACGGCAGGACCAGCGTGCTGACACGAGGGGAGGGAACGGAGTTCGACAGCTTGCGCGAGTACGTCCCCGGGGACGACACCCGGTCCATCGACTGGCGCGCCACGGCCCGGCAGTCCGCCGTCGCCGTCCGCACCTGGCGTCCCGAACGCGACCGGCACATCCTGCTGGTCCTGGACACCGGCCGTACCTCGGCCGGCCGCGTGGGCGACGTCCCGCGCCTGGACGCCTCCATGGACGCGGCCTTGCTGCTGGCGGCCCTCGCCTCGCGCGCGGGCGACCGGGTGGCGTTGCTGGCCTACGACCGCCGGGTGCGCGCTCTGGTCCAGGGCCGTGCGGCCGGTGATGTTCTGCCTTCTCTGGTCAACGCGATGGCCACGGTCGAGCCGCAGCTCGTGGAGACCGATGCGCGTGGTCTCAGTGCCACCGCTCTGCGCGCCGCGCCCCGCCGGTCCCTGATCGTGCTTCTCACGTCGTTGGACGCGGCACCGGTGGAGCAGGGCTTGCTGCCCGTGCTTCCCCAGCTCACTCAACGCCATACCGTGCTGGTCGCGTCGGTGGCGGATCCGCACATTGCCCGCATGGCGCGGGCACGGGGGAACGTGGACGCCGTGTACGAGGCGGCGGCAGCGGCTCGTGCGCAGGACGAGCGCCGGCGCACCGCGGAACAGCTCCGTCGTCATGGGGTGACGGTGGTGGACGCGACTCCGGACGACCTGGCGCCGGCGCTCGCGGACGCGTATCTGTCGCTGAAAGCGGCGGGTCGGCTCTGAAAGCTTTTCCCGCCGCGGTCTTTCAGAGGCTGCCCGGAATCCATAACGCAGAAAACCCCCGCACCATACGGTGCGGGGGTTTTCCCAAAAATTGTTCGGCGGTGTCCTACTCTCCCACAGGGTCCCCCCTGCAGTACCATCGGCGCTGTGAGGCTTAGCTTCCGGGTTCGGTATGTAAACCGGGCGTTTCCCTCACGCTATGACCACCGAAACACTATGAAACAATCAACCGGAACGCCCCCCAAGGGGGCGACATGGTCGTGGTTTCAGAACCAACACAGTGAACGCGAGCATCAATGGACAAGCCCTCGGCCTATTAGTACCAGTCAACTCCACCCGTTACCAGGCTTCCATATCTGGCCTATCAACCCAGTCGTCTACTGGGAGCCTTACCCCATCAAGTGGGTGGGAGTCCTCATCTCGAAGCAGGCTTCCCGCTTAGATGCTTTCAGCGGTTATCCCTCCCGAACGTAGCCAACCAGCCATGCCCTTGGCAGAACAACTGGCACACCAGAGGTTCGTCCGTCCCGGTCCTCTCGTACTAGGGACAGCCCTTCTCAAGACTCCTACGCGCACAGCGGATAGGGACCGAACTGTCTCACGACGTTCTAAACCCAGCTCGCGTACCGCTTTAATGGGCGAACAGCCCAACCCTTGGGACCGACTCCAGCCCCAGGATGCGACGAGCCGACATCGAGGTGCCAAACCATCCCGTCGATATGGACTCTTGGGGAAGATCAGCCTGTTATCCCCGGGGTACCTTTTATCCGTTGAGCGACGGCGCTTCCACAAGCCACCGCCGGATCACTAGTCCCGACTTTCGTCCCTGCTCGACCCGTCGGTCTCACAGTCAAGCTCCCTTGTGCACTTACACTCAACACCTGATTGCCAACCAGGCTGAGGGAACCTTTGGGCGCCTCCGTTACCCTTTAGGAGGCAACCGCCCCAGTTAAACTACCCATCAGACACTGTCCCTGATCCGGATCACGGACCCAGGTTAGACATCCAGCACGACCAGACTGGTATTTCAACGACGACTCCACCCACACTGGCGTGCGAGCTTCACAGTCTCCCAGCTATCCTACACAAGCCGAACCGAACACCAATATCAAACTGTAGTAAAGGTCCCGGGGTCTTTCCGTCCTGCTGCGCGAAACGAGCATCTTTACTCGTAGTGCAATTTCACCGGGCCTATGGTTGAGACAGTCGAGAAGTCGTTACGCCATTCGTGCAGGTCGGAACTTACCCGACAAGGAATTTCGCTACCTTAGGATGGTTATAGTTACCACCGCCGTTTACTGGCGCTTAAGTTCTCAGCTTCGCCACACCGAAATGTGACTAACCGGTCCCCTTAACGTTCCAGCACCGGGCAGGCGTCAGTCCGTATACATCGCCTTACGGCTTCGCACGGACCTGTGTTTTTAGTAAACAGTCGCTTCTCGCTGGTCTCTGCGGCCACCCCCAGCTCAGAGCGCAAAGCTCATCACCAGGTGTGGCCCCCCTTCTCCCGAAGTTACGGGGGCATTTTGCCGAGTTCCTTAACCATAGTTCACCCGAACGCCTCGGTATTCTCTACCTGACCACCTGAGTCGGTTTAGGGTACGGGCCGCCATGAAACTCGCTAGAGGCTTTTCTCGACAGCATAGGATCATCCACTTCACCACAATCGGCTCGGCATCAGGTCTCACCCTGCAAGAGTGGCGGATTTGCCTACCACTCGGGCTACACCCTTACCCCGGGACAACCACCGCCCGGGATGGACTACCTTCCTGCGTCACCCCATCACTCACCTACTAACCGCTTGGTCCGGCGGCTCCACCACTTTCCATTCCCCGAAGGGTCCGGAACGGCTTCACGGCCTTAGCATCACGATGCTCGATGTTTGACGCTTCACAGCGGGTACCGGAATATCAACCGGTTATCCATCGACTACGCCTGTCGGCCTCGCCTTAGGTCCCGACTTACCCTGGGCAGATCAGCTTGACCCAGGAACCCTTAGTCAATCGGCGCAAACGTTTCTCACGTTTGTATCGCTACTCATGCCTGCATTCTCACTCGTCAACCGTCCACGACTACCTTCCAGTGCCGCTTCACCCGGCAGACGACGCTCCCCTACCCATCACAGCACCCGTTGGGGCTTATTGCTGCAATGACACGACTTCGGCGGTACGCTTGAGCCCCGCTACATTGTCGGCGCGGAATCACTAGACCAGTGAGCTATTACGCACTCTTTCAAGGGTGGCTGCTTCTAAGCCAACCTCCTGGTTGTCTGTGCGACTCCACATCCTTTCCCACTTAGCGTACGCTTAGGGGCCTTAGTCGATGCTCTGGGCTGTTTCCCTCTCGACCATGGAGCTTATCCCCCACAGTCTCACTGCCGCGCTCTCACTTACCGGCATTCGGAGTTTGGCTAAGGTCAGTAACCCGGTAGGGCCCATCGCCTATCCAGTGCTCTACCTCCGGCAAGAAACACACGACGCTGCACCTAAATGCATTTCGGGGAGAACCAGCTATCACGGAGTTTGATTGGCCTTTCACCCCTAACCACAGGTCATCCCCCAGGTTTTCAACCCTGGTGGGTTCGGTCCTCCACGAAGTCTTACCTCCGCTTCAACCTGCCCATGGCTAGATCACTCCGCTTCGGGTCTTGAGCGTGCTACTAAAACGCCCTATTCGGACTCGCTTTCGCTACGGCTTCCCCACCCGGGTTAACCTCGCAACACACCGCAAACTCGCAGGCTCATTCTTCAAAAGGCACGCAGTCACGAGAACAAGGCAAGCCTCGTTCCGACGCTCCCACGGCTTGTAGGCACACGGTTTCAGGTACTATTTCACTCCGCTCCCGCGGTACTTTTCACCATTCCCTCACGGTACTATCCGCTATCGGTCACCAGGGAATATTTAGGCTTAGCGGGTGGTCCCGCCAGATTCACACGGGATTTCTCGGGCCCCGTGCTACTTGGGTGTTTCTCAAACGAGCCGCTGATGTTTCGACTACGGGGGTCTTACCCTCTACGCCGGACCTTTCGCATGTCCTTCGCCTACATCAACGGTTTCTGACTCGTCGACCAGCCGGCAGACTGATCAAGAGAAATCCCACAACCCCGTATACGCAACCCCTGCCGGGTCTCACACGCATACGGTTTGGCCTCATCCGGTTTCGCTCGCCACTACTCCCGGAATCACGGTTGTTTTCTCTTCCTGAGGGTACTGAGATGTTTCACTTCCCCTCGTTCCCTCCACACTGCCTATGTGTTCAGCAGCGGGTGACAGCCCATGACGACTGCCGGGTTTCCCCATTCGGAAACCCCCGGATCAAAGCCTGGTTGACGACTCCCCGGGGACTATCGCGGCCTCCCACGTCCTTCATCGGTTCCTGGTGCCAAGGCATCCACCGTGCGCCCTTAAAAACTTGGCCACAGATGCTCGCGTTCACTGTGTAGTTCTCAAACAACGACCAGCCACCCATCACCCCAGACCAAAGGTCCGAGTGCACTGGGGCCGGCAACTGAGGAAGTTCGCTCCCTCAGACACCCAACAGCGTGCCCGACCAGACCTCGTCCGGTGATCATGCGTTCCACGCCCCGAAGAGCAGTACTAGCAGCCACCGGCCCGAAACATCCGACCGAGTAGTCAACGTTCCACCCATGAGCAACCAGCATCAGACATTCGCTGATGTACTGGCCTCTGACCAGGCAAGCCCGGTAAGAAGTGCTCCTTAGAAAGGAGGTGATCCAGCCGCACCTTCCGGTACGGCTACCTTGTTACGACTTCGTCCCAATCGCCAGTCCCACCTTCGACAGCTCCCTCCCACAAGGGGTTGGGCCACCGGCTTCGGGTGTTACCGACTTTCGTGACGTGACGGGCGGTGTGTACAAGGCCCGGGAACGTATTCACCGCAGCAATGCTGATCTGCGATTACTAGCGACTCCGACTTCATGGGGTCGAGTTGCAGACCCCAATCCGAACTGAGACCGGCTTTTTGAGATTCGCTCCACCTCACGGTATCGCAGCTCATTGTACCGGCCATTGTAGCACGTGTGCAGCCCAAGACATAAGGGGCATGATGACTTGACGTCGTCCCCACCTTCCTCCGAGTTGACCCCGGCGGTCTCCCGTGAGTCCCCAGCACCACAAGGGCCTGCTGGCAACACGGGACAAGGGTTGCGCTCGTTGCGGGACTTAACCCAACATCTCACGACACGAGCTGACGACAGCCATGCACCACCTGTACACCGACCACAAGGGGGGCACTATCTCTAATGCTTTCCGGTGTATGTCAAGCCTTGGTAAGGTTCTTCGCGTTGCGTCGAATTAAGCCACATGCTCCGCCGCTTGTGCGGGCCCCCGTCAATTCCTTTGAGTTTTAGCCTTGCGGCCGTACTCCCCAGGCGGGGCACTTAATGCGTTAGCTGCGGCACGGACAACGTGGAATGTTGCCCACACCTAGTGCCCACCGTTTACGGCGTGGACTACCAGGGTATCTAATCCTGTTCGCTCCCCACGCTTTCGCTCCTCAGCGTCAGTATCGGCCCAGAGATCCGCCTTCGCCACCGGTGTTCCTCCTGATATCTGCGCATTTCACCGCTACACCAGGAATTCCGATCTCCCCTACCGAACTCTAGCCTGCCCGTATCGACTGCAGACCCGGGGTTAAGCCCCGGGCTTTCACAACCGACGTGACAAGCCGCCTACGAGCTCTTTACGCCCAATAATTCCGGACAACGCTTGCGCCCTACGTATTACCGCGGCTGCTGGCACGTAGTTAGCCGGCGCTTCTTCTGCAGGTACCGTCACTTTCGCTTCTTCCCTGCTGAAAGAGGTTTACAACCCGAAGGCCGTCATCCCTCACGCGGCGTCGCTGCATCAGGCTTTCGCCCATTGTGCAATATTCCCCACTGCTGCCTCCCGTAGGAGTCTGGGCCGTGTCTCAGTCCCAGTGTGGCCGGTCGCCCTCTCAGGCCGGCTACCCGTCGTCGCCTTGGTGAGCCGTTACCTCACCAACAAGCTGATAGGCCGCGGGCTCATCCTGCACCGCCGGAGCTTTACAGCCTCCACCATGCGATGGAAGCTCATATCCGGTATTAGACCCCGTTTCCAGGGCTTGTCCCAGAGTGCAGGGCAGATTGCCCACGTGTTACTCACCCGTTCGCCACTAATCCCCTCCCGAAGGAGGTTCATCGTTCGACTTGCATGTGTTAAGCACGCCGCCAGCGTTCGTCCTGAGCCAGGATCAAACTCTCCGTGAATGTTTTCCCGTAATCGGGATGACACATCACGAGAGCGGTGCGAGAGGAGGAATAGTCCTCTCGCACACAGCGTCCTCGCTGTGTTTTTTCAAAGGAACCTCGTCCCGGTCATGATGACCGGAGACGGGGTATCAACATATCTGGCGTTGACTTTTGGCACGCTGTTGAGTTCTCAAGGAACGGTCGCTTCCTTTGTACTCACCCTCTCGGGCTTTCCTCCGGGCGCTTCCCTTCGGTCTTGCGTTTCCGACTCTATCAGATCTTTTCTCGATCCGATTTCCTCGGCGCTTTCCAGGTTCCCGCTCTCGCGTTTCCCTTTCCGGCGTTTCCGACTTTATCAGAAGTTCTTGGCCGGTCTGACCGGCCGCTCATTTCTGAGTAATCGGAGGATGTTCTCTTGAGTGCCACTCACGACTCTCTGAGGCATCAAGTAGATTCTAGCAACTGTCTGGCCACATGTCCAGTTCCAGACAACTCATTGAATCTACCTCCCCACTCCCTCCGTGTCAACGGCTCTTGCGGGGCGAAGAGGAGACTAGCAGCTCAGAGGCGGTGGATGCACATCCGGCGGGTTCAGGCGGCCGTGGGCACGGAGGCGCTGCGCTCCGTCGTCCCGAGATCGCCCGTCTCACCGGCGCGTGTCGCGCGAGCGCCGAGGACATAGACGTACGCGAGGAATGCCAGCTCGGCCGCGACTCCGATGCCGATGCGGGCCCAGGTGGGCAGGCCGGAGGGGGTGACGAAGCCTTCGATGGCACCGGAGACGAACAGGATCAGCGCGAGGCCGATCGCCATGCCGATGGCCGCCCGTCCCTCCTCCGCGAGCGCCGCCCGCCGAGTGCGCGGGCCGGGATCGATCAGCGTCCAGCCCAGGCGCAGCCCCGTGCCCGCGGCGACGAAGACGGCGGTCAGTTCGAGCAGACCGTGCGGAAGGACCAGGCCGAGGAAGGTGTCCAGGCGGCCCGCCGAGGACATGAGGCCGAAGCCCACGCCCAGGTTCAGCATGTTCTGGAAGAGGATCCAGAGGACGGGCAGACCCAGGAAGACGCCCAGGACCAGGCACATCGCCGCGGCTTGGGCGTTGTTCGTCCACACCTGGGCGGCGAAGGCGGTCGCGGGATGGCTGGAGTAGTAGGTCTCGTACTCGCCGCCCGGGCGGGTCAGGTCGCGCAGCCGGCCGGGGGCCGCGATGGACGACTGCACCTCGGGATGGGCGCCGATCCACCAGCCGAGGAGGACCGCGACGGCGGTAGACACGAGCGCCGTGGGCACCCACCAGTGGCGGGCCCGGTAGACGGCGGCCGGGAAGCCGCGGCCCAGGAAGTGCGTGACGTCCCGCCACGAGGCCCGGCGGGTGCCGGCGACGGCGCTGCGCGCGCGTGCCACGAGCCGGCTCAGCCGGCCGGTCAGCTGCGGGTCGGGAGCGCTGGACTGGATGAGGGAGAGGTGCGTGGCGGTGCGCTGGTAGAGGGCGACGAGTTCGTCCGCCTCGACGCCGGTGAGCCGGCGCCGGCGGCGCAGCAGCTCGTCGAGCCGGTCCCATTCGGCTCGGTGTACGGAGACGAAGACGTCCAGGTCCATCGGGTCTGCCTGCTCCTCGGCTGGTCGTCCACGGCTCGTCGTGGATGCTCATGCTTCCTGTCAGCTTGTCGTACTGCGGCGCGATCCGCCCTCAGCTTGGCAGACTTGCGGATCAGGGGGCGGACCAGGGAAGGACGGCGGGCGTGAGTGAGCTGGTGACCGGCGAGGCGGTGGCGCTCGAACTGCGGCCCGCGAAGCTGCCGAGCAGGGCGCTCGCCGTCTTGCTCGACCTGGCGGTGGCGATGGTCGCGTATGTCGTCGTGGTGGTGGTGCTGGTGGCGTCGACGGCGTCACTGGACGAGGCCGCGCAGGTGGCGCTGTCGATCGCGTCGTTCCTGCTGGTGCTGGTCGGCGGGCCGATAGCCGTCGAGACGCTCAGCCATGGGCGTTCGCTGGGGAAGCTGGCGTTCGGGCTGCGGGTGGTCCGGGACGACGGCGGTCCGATCCGGTTCCGGCACGCTTTGGTGCGGGGCGCGATCGGGGTGGTCGAGATCCTGATGACACTCGGCGTGGTGGCCTGCATCGCCTCGCTGGTGTCGGCGCGGGGACGGCGGCTCGGCGATGTGTTCGCGGGGACGCTGGTCGTACGCGAGCGGATACCCGCCGGGCGGGCCGGGTTCGTGCCGCCGCCGCCTCCGTGGCTCGCGGGGCGGTTCGCCGGGCTGGACCTGTCGGCGGTGCCGGACGGGCTGTGGCTTGCCGTCCGGCAGTACCTGACCCGGATGCCGCAGCTCGATCCGCGGGTGTCGGCGGACATGGCGCAGCGGCTGGCGGCCGACCTGGCGGGGCGTACGGGTGCTCCGGTGCCGCCGGATCTGCCTCCGGCCGCCTTCCTCGCGGCCGTGCTGCACGAGCGGCAGTCCCGTGAGGCCCGGCGGGTGTTCGCCGGCCGTGGCCCGGCGGCCGGTGGCGGTGGTCCGGTCGCCGGCGGGTTCGCGTCGCCGGCGGGACAGCCGGGAGCGCCGACCGCTCATCGACCTCCGCTCTCGCAGGAGGACCGGCAGGCTCGGCTCTCACCGTACGAGGGCCCGGAGCAGGTCCAGGGGTCGGTGCGGCCCGACGGCTCGTATCGGTCCGGGTCCTTCTCGCCCGCGCCGGATGCCCCTCCGGCGCCGCGCCGCGACGAGCCGCCGGCCGGCCGGCCGGGCACCGGGTTCGTGCCGCCCGTATAGGCGGGCCGCGGCCCGTGGTGCCCGCCGGGCCCGCGGCGGGTGTGTCAGTCGAAGCGCGACGGCGGTGACTGAAGGTCTTCCAGCTCGATGCCGGGCGCGGCCAGGACGACGTCGCCGGCGAGGTGGACGGTGTGCTGTTCGCCGGTGTCCAGGGCTGTGACCTGGTATTCGTCCACGGTCAGGGGGCCGTTGTCAGTGGCGTGTGCTTCGCTGTTCACCAGGGCCCAGGACTGGTCCACGGTGCGGGGGGCGAGCACGGGGTCGGTGAAGGCCACGAGGCGTACGCGGGTCGCGGCGGACGGGGGGGTGAGGCGCAGGAGCCGGGCGATGGCGACGAGGAACGCGGGGGAGGTGCCGGTGAAGGCGTGGGCCCGCACATTGCCTTCGGTGGCATGGAGGCCGGTGGGGTCGGTGCGGACCCAGGTGACGCCGTCGAGGGCCGCACCGCGCACCTGCCAGTCACCGGCGTGCAGTTCGAGGCGGAGGGGACGGCCGAGGTCGTCCAGCGCGAGGTCGACCGAGCCGCGGTGCTCGCCGGCGGGACCGGTCAGCCGGGATACATAGCGCCAGCCGGAGGGGCCGGGGGCGCATTGGAAGTGCTCTTCTGCGAGGGGGGTGTGATCGTGCGGATCGTGGAGCGAATAACGGCCGCGGGGCATGGGGGTCCTGGGTCTTGACGGGCGGGTCCGGCCGGAGGTCATGGGCCGGGGCCAAAGGGGCAGGCCCCCGGCACGGGGGTGCGGGGGCCTGCCTCGGAGTACCTGCTGCCGGGGGGGTGCGCCGGTGCGCCGGCGCACTCCCCCGGCGGTCGGGACCAGGGGATCTACGGCTCAGTAGCGGTAGTGGTCCGGCTTGTACGGGCCGTCGACGTCCACACCGATGTACGCCGCCTGCTCCGGGCGCAGCGTGGTCAGCTTGACGCCGAGGGCGTCGAGGTGGAGGCGGGCGACCTTCTCGTCGAGGTGCTTGGGCAGCGTGTACACGCCGATCGGGTACGCGTCGGGCTTGGTGAACAGCTCGATCTGGGCCAGGGTCTGGTCCGCGAAGGAGTTGGACATCACGAACGACGGATGACCGGTGGCGTTGCCCAGGTTCAGCAGACGGCCCTCGGACAGCACGATGATCTTCTTGCCGTCCGGGAAGGTCCAGGTGTGGACCTGCGGCTTGACCTCGTCCTTGACGATGCCGGGCACCCGGGCCAGACCCGCCATGTCGATCTCGTTGTCGAAGTGGCCGATGTTCCCCACGATCGCCTGGTGCTTCATCCTGGCCATGTCCGAGGCCATGATGATGTCCTTGTTCCCGGTCGTGGTGATGAAGATGTCGGCCGTCTCCACGACCTCCTCCAGCGTCGTCACCTGGTAACCGTCCATCGCCGCCTGCAACGCGCAGATCGGGTCGATCTCGGTCACGATCACCCGCGCACCCTGCCCGCGCAGCGACTCCGCACAGCCCTTGCCCACATCACCGTAACCGCACACCACGGCCGTCTTGCCGCCGATCAGCACATCGGTGGCACGGTTGATACCGTCGACCAGCGAGTGACGGCAGCCGTACTTGTTGTCGAACTTCGACTTCGTCACGGCGTCGTTGACGTTGATCGCCGGGAAGAGCAGCGAACCCTCACGCTGCATCTCGTACAGGCGGTGCACACCCGTCGTGGTCTCCTCGGTCACCCCGCGGATCTCCGACGCCAGCTGCGTCCACTTCTGCGAACCGCCCGAGATCGTGCGGTGCAGCAGCTGAAGGATCACCCGGTGCTCGTCGGACTCCGCACTCTCCAGCGCGGGAACCTCACCGGCCTTCTCGTACTCCACACCCTTGTGCACCAGCAGCGTGGCGTCACCACCGTCGTCCAGAATCATGTTCGGACCACCCGTGGGGCTGTCCGGCCAGGTCAGCGCCTGCTCCGTGCACCACCAGTACTCCTCCAGCGTCTCGCCCTTCCAGGCGAACACCGGCACACCCCGCGGATCGTCCGGCGTGCCCTCGGGCCCCACCGCGATCGCGGCCGCCGCGTGGTCCTGGGTGGAGAAGATGTTGCAGGACGCCCAGCGCACCCGCGCGCCCAGAGCGACCAGGGTCTCGATCAGCACGGCCGTCTGCACCGTCATGTGCAGCGAACCCGTGATCCGCGCACCGGCCAGCGGCTGCGCCTCGGCATACTCCCTGCGGATCGCCATCAGACCGGGCATCTCATGCTCGGCGAGGCTGATCTCCTTACGGCCGAACTCGGCCAGCGAAAGATCGGCGACCTTGAAGTCCTGTCGGTTGTCGACAGTCGTCATTACGAGCTGCTCCTCGGGGTTGGGGCGAGGTGGGTACGGCTGGTCTGCGCGGCGGCGGACACAGGAGTGCCCGAGAAAGGGCACAGGCATGCCCGCGTGCGCGCAGCGCAGTCCGTCGGAGGCCCTCTCTCCCTCGGCCGGCCCGTGCGGGCCGCCCGACCGCCATCAGCAGCGACGTCTGGCTCCGTCCCAAGCTACACCGGACGACCGGGTCGTCCCCAGTCCGCGTTCGGATTCGTCGCGTCTTCCCGAGGTCGGCCGGGTGCGGTTCCGCAGGCGCATGGAGGCATGGGCGGGTGTGTGGAAACCGTGGAGCCGGGGCCGACAGACCGGCGCGAACCGGGATGTACGCGCCTTCGGGGCGCGGTCGGTGTGGAGGACGCGGCGCCGCACGGTGGGCCGGTCGTGGCGGTGCTGGGCGCGGTGAGCGGGGTGCCGGTGTTCTTCGTGGCCGTGGCGGCCGACACGGTGGTGACGGCGCTGGCGACGGTGGCCCTGGTGGATGCGAGCGGGCGCCGGAGGCGTACGGAGACCGCCGGGGCCGGTGGCCCGGTCGCCTTGGAGGTCACGGTGGCGGACACCGCCGTGGGGCGGGCGGGTGTCCGTGCGGGCGCGCCGCACGGGACGGCGGCGGAGGCGGGCGGCGGGCCCGAGGTGCTGTCCGGGTATCTGAGCGGGCGGACGGTGCGGGAGGCGCTCGGGGCGGCGGAGAAGGAGGCCGCGATCCGGGAGATGGCCGAGCTGCCGGCGCGCAGTGGCCGGGTGGCCGATGTGGCGGAGCTGGTGGCGGCCGCGCTGCGGCGCGAGGAGCAGGGGACCACCGGGCTCGGTGAGGAGATCGCGATCCCGCATGCCAAGACGGACGCGGTGACGGCGCCGGTCGTCGGGTTCGCGCGGTCGGCGGAGGGGGTGGAGTGGGGGTCGCCGGACGGTACGAAGGCCCGGCTGATCTTCATGATCGCCGTACCGGAGGCCGTCGCGGGCTTCGCTGTCCCGCAAGCCGATGGACGGCGCGTGCCGGGAGCGACTGCTCGCGGCACCGGACGAGCGGGGGGTGCTGGAAATGCCGGCGGAGGTGGGCTGAGCCGGCGCCGCCGGGAGCGGCCGGCGGCGCCGGCTCCGGCCGCCCTGTCCGGAGCCGGGCCGTCCCGCTCGGGCCGACGTACAGGCCGTTCGCGGAAGGCCGCTATGCTCCGCGCCGCGGACGGGCCGCGTGGGGAGGGCGGGAGATGGCGGGCAGAGGGCGGGGACTGGGGATCGCGGCGCTCGTGGTGGGGCTGCTGGGCGTGGTGCTGGCCGGCGGTGCCTGGCTGTACGGGCGCGGCGCGTACGGCACGGGCACCCTGTCGAGTTCGAGCATGGAGCCGACGTACCACCGGGGTGACCGGATCGTCTGGGAGCGGGTGGACGGGAGCGAGGTGCGGCGCGGTGACGTCGTGATGCTCTCGATGCCCGGGCGCTACGGGAGCAGTGGTGTCGTCATGCAACGGGTGATCGGTGTGGGCGGCGACCGCGTGGCGTGCTGCACGACCGCCGGCACCGAGGTGCGGATCACCGTGAACGGCAGGCCGGTCACCGAACCGTATGTGGAGGAGGGCGACGCCGACGGTGTGAACCGGCCGTACGACGTGAAGGTGCCCGAGGGCCGGCTCTTCCTCCTGGGCGACCACCGCTCCAACGCGCGGGATTCCCGTTTCTTCGCCTCGGACCACGACGGGACCGTTCCCGTGGACGCCGTGCGGGGACGGGTGACGGATGGCCGCAGGGGCCCGGCGCTGCTGGGGACGGGCCTGCTGGCCGGCGGGGCGCTGGTGCTCGTCGGCGGCGGGCTGGGGATCGGCTTCCTGGTGGTGCGGCGGCGGGCGGCGGCGGTGCCGTCGGTGGCCTGGCCGGTGCGGCAACGCTGAGGCCGGCCGCCGTACCGGGTGTCAGTGGCCGGCGGGACGCGGGTTCGGGCCACCCGGGGTGGCTTCCGGGTCCGGGCCCTTGGCGGCCTCGGCCTCGCTGTAGATGTCCGGTTCGAGGTAGATGACGCGGGCGATGGGGACGGCGGCGCGGATGCGGGCCTCGGCGGCGTCTATGGCGGTGGCGATCTCGGTGGCCGTGTCGTCGTGCCGGACCGCGATCTTGGCGGCGACCAGCAGCTCTTCGGGACCGAGGTGCAGCGTGCGCATGTGGATGATGCGGGTGACCGTGTCGCCGTCGACGATCGCGCCCTCGATCTTCCTGACGTCCTCGGCGCCCGCGGCCTCGCCGAGCAGCAGCGACTTGGTCTCGGCGGCGAGGACCAGGGCGATCAGGACGAGCAGGATGCCGATGCAGAGGGTGCCGACGCCGTCCCAGACGCCGTCGCCGGTGAGCAGGGAGAGACCGACGCCGCCGAGGGCGAGGACCAGACCGATGAGCGCACCGAAGTCCTCCAGGAGGACGACGGGCAGCTCGGGTGCCTTGGCGCGGCGGATGAACTCCTTCCAGGAGAGCTTGCCGCGCGATTCGTTGGACTCCTTGATGGCCGTGCGGAAGGAGAAGCCCTCGGCGAGGATCGCGAAGACCAGGACGCCGACCGGCCAGTACCAGTTCTCCAGGTCGTGCGGGTGGCGGATCTTCTCGTAACCCTCGTAGACGGCGAACATGCCGCCGATGGAGAAGAGGACGATCGAGACCAGGAAGGCGTAGATGAACCGCTCGCGGCCGTAGCCGAAGGGGTGCTGCGGGGTGGCCTGGCGCTGTGCCTTCTTGCCGCCGACGAGCAGCAGGAACTGGTTGCCGGAGTCGGCGAGCGAGTGGACACCCTCGGCGAGCATGGAGGAGGAGCCGCTGAACGCGAACGCCACGAACTTCGATGCCGCGATCGCGAGATTGGCGCCGAGTGCCGCCACGATCGCCTTCGTACCGCCTGACGCGCTCATGTGTTCGCGTTGTCCCTTCGCCTCTGTCGGCCTCGTGGGTCCGTCCGGACGGATGCCCGGCTTTGCCCGGCCTTTGCCGGTGGGCCATTCTTACAGCCCGGCCGGGCACCGCCGTGTCAGGTATCCACAGCCCCGGTCAGATGATCGACCGTCTACCCACCACTCCGGTCATACGATCACCGTGGCGCGGAAGACCGTGCCCGCGCCCGAGACCTCCGCCTTCTCTCCGGCCGGGACGAAGACCGACCGGCCGGGACGCAGCTCGTACTCGCCGGCCCGGACGGTGCCGGCCGTGCAGAGCAGGATCTGCGGGGTGTCGCGGGTGAGGTCGTGGGCGGTGCCGGCCTCGGGCAGGACGTAGCGCGAGAGCCGGAACTCGTCGATCGGCGTCTCGTAGACCTCCTCGCCGTCCGGGGACGCCTCGGGGCGCAGCACACCCGGGTCGCTCGGCTCGAAGCGGACGATCCGCAGCAGCTCGGGGACGTCGACGTGCTTGGGGGTCAGACCGCAGCGCAGGACGTTGTCGGAGTTGGCCATGATCTCCACTCCGAGGCCGCCGAGGTAGGCGTGCGGGACGCCGGCGCCGAGGTACAGGGCCTCGCCCGGCTGCAGCCGGATGTGGTTGAGGAGCATGGCCGCGATCACGCCGGGGTCGCCGGGGTAGTGGTGGGCGATGTCGGCGTAGGGGGCGTAGGCGTCGCCGAGGCGGACGCAGGCGGCGGTGGCCTCGGCGACCGTCCGGGCCGTCTCCCGCGGGTCGGCGGTGAGGACCGCGGTGAGGACCTCGCGCAGGGCCGCGTCCTCGGGATGGGCGTGCAGCAGGTCGACGTACGGCTTGAGGGAGTCGACGCCGAGCCCGTCGAGCAGACCGGCGGCCTCGACGGGGGCGCGGAAGCCGCACAGGCCGTCGAACTCGGTGAGGGCGCAGATCAGCTCGGGCTTGTGGTTGGCGTCCTTGTAGTTGCGGTGCGGAGCGTCGACCGGGACACCACGCCGCTCCTCCTCCGCGTACCCCTCCCTGGCCTGTTCCAGGTCCGGGTGCACCTGGAGGGACAGCGGCGCGCCGGCGGCGAGGATCTTGAGCAGGAACGGCAGCCGGGGGCCGAACCTGGCGACCGCGCCGGCGCCGAGTTCCCGCTCCGGGTCGGCCTCGACGACCTCGGCGAGGGTGCCGCGCGGGGTGCGCGACGGGGCGCCGGGGTGCGCGCCCATCCACATCTCCGCCTGGGGTTCGCCGGTCGGTTCGACGCCCAGCAGCTGCGGGATGGCGGTGGCAGAACCCCAGGCGTAGGGGCGGATGGTGTTGTCGAGGCGGTCCATGTGTCTTCTCTGTCTCCGTACGTGCGCTGCCCGGACGGCGCCGTCGCTCCCGCGCCGGGCGCCGCCGGGTCTGCCCGCGCCGCCGGCGGACGTGTGCGGGCGGTCGGTGGGCGTGGGCGGTGGGCCGGATGCCAGATCAGGCCCCCGAAGCGAGCGCCAGGTAAACGGCGGCGAAATCCGTGACGGCGATCAGTTCCGCGAGGGTCTCCAGTTCGCCGCCCTCCTCCGGTTCGAGTTCGCTGATCGGCGTGTCGTGGTCGAGGGCCACGTCACGGGCGGCGGGGGCGGCGGTGAGGCCGCCGATCGGGCGGTCGCGCAGCAGCACCACGCGCGCGTGCAGCGCGGGCGGCTCCGCCACGCGGTCGCGGAAGAAGTCGTCCGGGTCGGCGCTGGCGGCGAGCGGGCCGGCCAGCAGGGCACTGTGCGCGGCGAGCGCCTCGGGCAGTTCGGCGACCAGGGCCGGGCGGCCGGCGAGTTCGGCGAGTGCGGCGGCGAACCGGCGGCCCGCCGGACCGGCCGAGGTGCCCTCCGTCCACACCACGGGCAGCGCGTCGGCCAGCTCGGCGGCGAGCGTCTTGGCCGGGTTGCTGTAGGTGGCGATGGCGGGTCCGCAGCGCTCGGCGATGTGGTCCAGGCGGTCGGCGACCTTCTCCAGGGCCTCGGGCGGGGCGTCGATCAGGCCGACCCGGTCCAGGAGCGCCAGCAGCGGGGTCAGCAGCGCCCAGAGCACTCCGGGCGAGGACGCGGCGAGCGGTTCCTCCCGGTCGTACGGGGCCGTCTCCATCGGCAGGAACAGGCCGTGCGCCCCGGCGATCGCCTCGGCGAGCGGGGTCTGGGGCGGGGCGACGCCGACGACCGAGCAGCCGCGGCGGTAGGCCTGTTCGGCGAGGAGGGACAGGCTCGGTTCGGTGCCGTCCGGAGTGGCGATCAGCAGCAGGTCCACGGAGCCGGCCCAGCCCGGCAGCTCCCAGCGCAGGGCGCCCGCGGCCGGGGCGACGCCGGCCGGGGCGAGCCGGACGACGGGGCTGCCGGGGCCGGCCAGCGTGCCGAGCAGGTCGGCGGTGTGGGTGGCGGCGGCACCGGGGCCCGCGATGAGGACCGCGCGGGGACGGCCGTCGGGTTTCAGGCCGCCGATACCGGCTTCGGCGGCGTTCCGGGCGGCGGTGCGGACGCGGGCGCCGGCCTCCGCCGCGCCGCGCAGCAGACCCCGGTGATCGGCCTCGGCGAGGCCCTGCGGGGTGTCGAGCAGCGATTCGTCCAGCATGGGCGGCAGCCTCCGGTCGCCGGGGATCCTGGGGTGCTACGAGGTGACGGGCGCCGTCACGCGGGGCCGGTGGTCGGACCGGCGGTGACGTGCCTCGTCAGGCGGGGCGGCGGGCCTCGTCGACCAGCAGGACGGGGATGCCGTCGCGGACCGGGTAGGCGAGGCCGCAGTCCGGTCCGGTGCAGATCAGCTCGGCGTCCTGTTCCTTCAGGGGGGCGTGGCAGGCCGGGCAGGCGAGGATCTCCAGGAGGCCGGCTTCGAGCGCCATGGGGTGTCCCTTCGGGGCGGGTGTGTGTCGGTGGATATGCGCGGTCAGCGTACCGCCGTCGGGCGGACCGCTCAGCCCCTGATGATCGCCAGGGCCTCGTCGCGGATCTTGGTCATCGTCGCCTCGTCCTTCGCCTCGGCGTTCAGGCGGAGCAGCGGCTCGGTGTTGGAGGGGCGGACGTTGAACCACCAGTCGGCGGCGGCGACCGTGAGGCCGTCGAGGTCGTCGAGGGTGACGTCGGCGCGGCCCTCGTACGCGGCGCGGATCGCGGCGAGGCGCGCGGACTGGTCGGCGACGGTGGAGTTGATCTCGCCGGAGCCGCGGTAGCGGTCGTACTGCGCGACCAGGGCGGACAGCGGGCCGTCCTGGCCGCCGAGGGCCGCGAGGACGTGCAGGGCGGCCAGCATGCCGGTGTCGGCGTTCCAGAAGTCCTTGAAGTAGTAGTGCGCCGAGTGCTCGCCGCCGAAGATGGCGCCGGTACGGGCCATCTCGGCCTTGATGAAGGAGTGGCCGACCCGGGTGCGGGCCGGGGTGCCGCCGTTCTCCCGCACGACCTCCGGGACCGTGCGGGAGGTGATCAGATTGTGGATGACGGTGCCCTTGCCGCCGTTGCGGGCCAGTTCGCGGGCGGCGACCAGCGCGGTGATCGCGGACGGGGAGACGGGGTCGCCGTTCTCGTCCACGACGAAGCAGCGGTCGGCGTCGCCGTCGAAGGCGATGCCGAGGTCGGCGCCCTCCGCCGGGACCCGCTTTCGCAGGTCCACGAGGTTGGCCGGGTCGAGCGGGTTGGCCTCGTGGTTCGGGAAGGTGCCGTCCAGTTCGAAGTACATCGGGACGACGGTCACGGGCAGGCCGGCGAGGACGGTGGGGACCGTGTGGCCGCCCATGCCGTTGCCGGCGTCGACCACGACCTTCAGGGGGCGGACGGAGGCGAGGTCGACCAGGGAGCGCAGGTGCGCCGCGTACTCCTGGAGCGTCTCTCGACGGGAGAGGGTTCCGGGCCGGCCGGCGGGCTTCGGGGCGCCTTCGGCGAGCCAGTGCTCGACCAGCTCGCGGATCTGGGCGAGGCCGGTGTCCTGGCCGACGGGAGCGGCGCCCGCGCGGCACATCTTGATGCCGTTGTACTGCGCCGGGTTGTGGGAGGCCGTGAACATGGCGCCCGGGAGGTTCAGCGCGCCCGAGGCGTAGTACAGCTGGTCGGTGGAGCACAAGCCGATCTCCACGACGTCCGCGCCGCGGTCCGCCGCGCCGCGCGCGAAGGCGCGGGAGAGGCCGGGGGACGAGGGGCGCATGTCGTGGCCGACGACGACGGCCGCCGCCGCTGTCACGTCCGCGAAGGCGGCGCCGAGGAGTTGGGCCAGTGCCTCGTCCCACTGGTCCGGGACCACTCCGCGCACGTCGTACGCCTTCACGATCTGTGACAGATCAGCAGTCACGGCCAACCTCCTGAAAGTCTTGTGAGTGCACAAAACTACCCGTCGGGGGACGGAGGGAGGCGTGCGGACACCGGGCGGAGGTCCCCGAACGCGCCCGGCCGGTCAGTTGTCCGGGGAACGCAGGACCCTCAGGTGGCCGCGGCGGGCGACCTCCATGGGGTCCACGGCGCGGGCTCCGCCGCCACCCGCCTCGGCCGCGCGCTGCTGCGGGCGGGCCGCCTCGCGCACGGCGTTGGCGAGGGCTTCCAGGTCGTCACCGCTGGGCCGCGCGGGCGCGGAGCCGTCGAGGAGTCGTACGACCTCCCAGCCGCGCGGCGCGGTGAGGCGCTCGGAGTGTTCGGCGCACAGGTCGTAGCAGTGGGGTTCGGCGTAGGTGGCGAGCGGGCCGAGGACCGCGGTCGAGTCGGCGTAGACGTACGTCAGCGTCGCGACGGCGGGTCGGCCGCAGGCGGTGCGCGAACAGCGACGTACAGGGCTCACGATGTTGGACGGTACCGCACTCTTGAGCGGGCCGCGACGACTCTCCACCAGGTCACTCCACCGTGTCGTGCTGTGAAACGCCCCACACACCCCTTCGAGGGACCCGGTTGACCTGCGTGGACGGGGTCACGGCGGAGGTCCGCGGGAGGAACGTCCGGTCAGGAGTCGGCACAAACACCGTCAATTGCCTTGAGTCCGGCGGTCTTGGAAAGTTACGGAAACGAGCCGGACGTTGGCCTGAATGGTCATCCTGTGACAGGGGCGGCGGGGGCCGGTTGCCGTGTGGAGCCGGACGCCCGGAGGGTGCGGGGACTACGCTTCACCGGTGATGGACAACCGTGTACCGCCCCGTGCCAGCGGCCCCGGGCCCCGTCGCCGTGATCGTCACGGACGGGGCATGCGGGGGCCGGTCGCGCCGCCGCAGGTGCCGTTGGCCGCCAGCCGGGCCGAGGTGTTCGCGGATCTGGTGCAGGACTCCGTGGACCGTCTCGAGCGGCGCTGGCCGCAGCTGGCCGACATCGACTTCCTCGTGCTGGAGGTGCCCCGGCTGGACGGGCGGGGCGACGGCCCGGTGTGGGAGGACGAGGCCGTACCGCTCGGCGGGGTCGTGCCGGCGCGGGACGGGCGGCGGGCCCGGGTGGTCGTGTACCGGCGGCCGGTGGAGATCCGGACCAAGGGCCGCGACGAGCGGGCCGCGCTGGTGCACGAGGTGGTCGTGGAGCAGGTGGCGGAGCTGCTGGGGCTGACTCCGGAGACCGTGGACCCCCGGTACGGGGAGGACTAGGACGGCGCGGCACGCGTCTGCCGTGGGTCTCGCCCGGCCTCCCCGGCCCGCTACTTCTGCAGGATCGACAAGTCCTCTTCCGTCTCCGGGACCGATACCAGGCCGTGGTCGGTCGGGAGGGTCTGGATGGTGAAGGCGGGGGTGGAGCGGGTGGTGGCGCCGAGGGTGCGGGAGGCGTAGAGGGGGCCGCCGGAGACGGGTTCCAGGGTGAGGGCGTAGGTGCCCTTCAGGCCCGTCGGGACCGGGGCGTCCACGTTCTGCGTGGTGCCCGACTTGATCGTGTACGTCTTGGCCGCGGGGGTGCCGCCCTCGCTGCCCGCCGAGGCGGTGACCTTGACCGTGGCCGTGCCCTCGGGTGCCGCCAGGGCGAGGGTCGTGCCCTTCGCGCTGTTGCCGGCCGAGGTCGCGCGCGTGCCGACGGCGGCGGTGGCCGGGATGAACGCCGTCTCCCGCTGGTCGCCCTTTCCGCGCACCACCTGGAGCGCGGCGACGACCGGGACCGCCTCCGCCTGGCCGGTCGGGGTGAGGACCAGCGAGCCGGCCTCGCCGCGGGTGACGTCGCCGAGGTCGACCGCCGCCGTCATGCCGGACTTGACGTGCGCGCTCTCGTGCCCGGCCGGAGTGATCAGGCCGTCGGGCGAGGCCAGCCGGATCTTCAGGTCGGCGTCGTCGTCGCCCGGGGTGAAGGCGATCAGGCGGACGTCGGTGGCGTCCTTCGGGATGCCGGGTAGGACCAGATCGGCGGCCGGGTCGGCGGCCGGGGCCAGCCAGTCGCCGCCCGCCTTGTCGTCCAGGGCCCGCACGGCCGCGCCGACCCGGCCGCTGCGCACGCTGACGTGCACGGTCAGGTCGGTCTGCCGTTCCCCGGTGAGCGTGGGCAGCAGGACCGCGTCGCTCGCTCCCGGGCCGACGGTGAGGTTCTCGCCCAGCGGGGCCTTGATCGCGCCGTCCTTGCCGTACAGCTCGATGTCGACCACGGCGGCGGAGTCGTCGGGGTTGGTCAGGTGGACGTAGTCGGTGCGGCCGGCGGCCGTGCTCGCGCCCGGGAACCAGAACTCGGTGTCCGCGCCGGCGCAGGTGACGCCGAGGAGGCCGCGGCCGGTGCCGGCGGCGACCTCGGTGGTCTCCTGGAGGGTCCAGCCGGGCGCGAAGGCGCCGTCCGCGGTGCCGAGGAGCGCGGGGGCGTCGCCGCCGGAGGTGTCGCCGGTGGCCGGCGTGCCCGGCGCCTTCGGCGTGAGCACCGGCTGCCCGGCCTTCTTCCCGCCGCCCTTCTCCCCCGTGTCTCCCTTGTCTCCCTTGCCGTCCTTGCCGTCCTTGCCTGAGCCGCCGTCCGCCGACTGCTCGCCGGCCGCCCGGAGCCGGGCCGCGCCGCCGCGCGCGGCGCCCTTGGTGACGGGCGTGAACGAGGTGTACGTCGTCTCGGCGAGGTCCGAGGTGCTGGGCGCCGGGCACACCAGGCTGGTGCGCTCCACGGGCAGCCGGGCGGCGGTCCCGGCCGCGGCGGCGCCGGACGCGGACGGCGAGTCGACCGCGGCGAACGCGGTGACGGCGGCCAGCGCGGCCGTGCCGGCGATCAGGGACAGGGTGGTGCGGTTCACTGCTGGCTCCCGTCGGGACGCTGGCTGCCGGTGCCGTGGGGGTGCTGGGACGGGTCGTAGCCCTGCGGGGCGGGGTCGTACGCCGGGTCGTAGCCCTGGTGGCGGTAGGCCGTCGGGTCGTAGGACGGCTGGTCCTCGGTGCCGCCGTAGCCGTACGGGTCGTAGGGGGCCGTCCGGTAGGGGTCGGGCTGCGGGTACGGCTGCTGGTCGTAGCCGGTCGCGGCCGGGTACGGGTCCGTGCCGTAGCCGGCGTATCCGGTGTTCGCGTACGCCGCCGGGTCGTACTCCTCGTACGGCTGCTGCGGGGGTACGGCGGCCGGGGGCGGCGGGGTGCCGGGCTGGTCGGCGGCGGGCGGTTCCTCGGCCTGGGCGCGCAGGCGGCGGGCGCGGCGGCCCTCGCCGGCGGTGGCCTGGGCGGGCGGCGGCTGCTCCTCGGGCAGGTCGTCGTCGACGTCGCGGCGGCGGCCGGGCAGGGCGAGGACGACCAGGACGACGGCGAGCAGGCCCTGCGCCCACAGCCAGGCGGTGTGGCCGAGCGGGGTGTCGTAGGTGACGTCGAGCCGGCCGCCCTGTGCGGGGAGCCGGAAGCCCTGGGCCCAGCCGTCGACCGTGGTGCGGGTGAGCGGCTTGCCGTCGAGAGTGGCCGTCCAGCCGTCGGCGGCGCCGTCGGCCAGGCGCAGGACACGGCCGTCGGGACCGGCGGGCACGGTGGTGTGGATCTCCACCGGGCCCGCGGTGACCGGCCGGGCCTTGCCGGAGCCGCCGGCGGGCACGATGGCCGCGCGGGAGACCTCCTGGTCGACGCGCCACAGGGCGCCGCCGTTCTGCTGGCTGAGCCGGGTCAGGCCGGGAGTGGCGTCGAGGACGCGGGTGATCTCGCGCGGCGCGCCCTGGTGGACGAGGACGTAGCGCACGGCGAAGCCGCCGAGTTCGGTGGCCTGGTCGGCGCCGGAGCCGGCCACCAGGTGGGCGACGGTCTGGTCCAGGCGGGTGTTCGCGCCGTCGGCGGCGGTGAACTCGGCGTCTCCCATGCGGGCGCCGGAGCCGCGGACCAGGCTGTAGCGCACGCGCGCGGGAGAGGCGCTGTCCAGGATCAGGGTGCGGGCCTGGTCGCCGCCGGTGGAGTCCTCGGCGACGAACGCGGGCACCTGGGCCGGGTCGCGGCGCTCCAGGGGGCCGTCGGCGCCGCGGATCATCCAGCCCGCGGCGACGAGCAGCGGGCCGGCGGCCGAGGCGAGGGCGATCAGGGCGGCGACGGGCTGGCGCCAGCCGAAGCTCTGCTCGGCCACGCGCGCGCGGGCGCCGTCGGCGCCGAGGACGGCGGCGGCCAGCAGGGCGATGCCGTAGACGAGGGTGGCCGGTCCGGCCCAGGCGGACCGGTTGGACAGCACCGCGAAGACGAGGCCGGCCAGGGCGACGGCCCAGGCGGTACGGATGCCGAGCTGCCGTTCGGAGCGCAGCAGGGCGGCGAGCGCGGCGAGGACGATGCCGATGAGCAGCAGGCCGTTCATGGTGCCGGGGCCGCCGGGGGCGGCGCCGAGCAGGTCGGACGCCGAGGCGGCCGAGGCGCCGTAGGCCAGGCCGGCCTCGTGGAAGAAGCCGGTGGGGAGCAGGGTCAGCGACCAGGGGGCGAGGACCAGCAGCGGGGTGCCGAGCTGGGCGAGCAGGCGCGGTCCGTAGCCGAGCAGGTCGCGGCGGCGCAGCACCAGGACGCCGAGGCCGAGCAGCAGCGCGAGCGGCCAGACGATCGGCGTGAAGGCGGTGGCGATGGTCAGCAGCAGCGCGTACGCCCAGGTGGCGCGCCAGCTGCCGCGGGTGCCGGCGCGGCCGGCCAGGCCGCTCGCGGCGACGCCCGCGCGCGCGATGAGCGGCAGCAGCACGGCGAGGACGGCGGTGCCGACACGGCCGCCGGCCAGGGCGCCGGTGGTGGCGGGCAGGAAGGCGTAGGCGACGGCGGCCCAGGCGCGCAGCAGCCGGGAGGGGACCAGGGGCCGGGAGGCGAGGTAGGCGGTGCATCCGGCGAGCGGCACCGAGCAGACCAGCAGCACGGTGACGGCGAGGCCGGTGGAGCCGAACAGGAGTGAGCCGAGGGTGGCGACGAGGGCCAGGTAGGGCGGTGCGGCCGGAGTGCCGCCGGTGCCCGTCGGGTGCCAGGCGTCCAGGTAGCGCGACCACAGGTCGCTCGCTCCGGCCGGGACGGGCAGCAGGGCGCCGCCGGCGAGGGCGCCGCCGCCGAGCAGGGCGCGGCAGGCGGCGAGGGAGACGAGCAGCAGGGCGAGGAAGAGGACGGGGGCGGGCCGGCGGGCGATCCGCTTGAGCCGGGCGAACTGCTCGACCTCCAGGAAGTCGGCGTCGTCGCCGCCGGGCCCGGACTCCACGGCGCCGTGCCGGCCGGCCGAGGAGGTGTCGGTGTCGGAGCCGCCGGTGAGGTTGCCGGCGAGCTGCTCCACGGTGGCCCGGACGGTGGCACCGGGCGGCGGGAACAGCCGGCGCAGTTCGCCCTTGTCGATGCGGGAAGGGCCGCGGCGGCGCCGGGCGGCGATGATCCGCTCGGGACGCAGCAGGGTGCTCAGCAGGCCGCGGATCTCGTCGAGGGCCTGGCCGGGGACCTTGCCGACGAGGTAGGCGAGGGTGCGCAGGACGGTGCCGAGGACGAGTCGGAACAGCACCCAGGGCAGCGCGGCCGTACGGGCGTTGACGAGCAGGGTGTAGACGGCGCCGGCCTTGTCGACCTTGTGCGGGGAGGCGGTGGCGCGGCCGGCGCAGTCGACGGCGCGGCGCTCGCGGGAGGCGGCCTCGGCGTGCCGGACGACGGCGTCGGGGGCGATCAGGACGCGGTGGCCGGCGGTGTGGGCGCGCCAGCACAGGTCGACGTCGTCGCGCATGAGGGGCAGCCGGCGGTCGAAGCCGCCGAGCTGTTCGAAGACGTCGCGGCGGACGAGCATGCCGGCGGTGGACACGGACAGCACGTCGCGGACGTGGTCGTGCTGGCCCTGGTCCTGTTCGCGGCGGTCCAGACCGGTCCAGCGGCGGCCGGAGTTGGCGATGGAGACGCCGACCTCCAGCAGTTGGCGGCGGTCGTACCAGCCGCGCAGCTTGGGGCCGACGACCGCGACGTCGTCCCGGCCGAGTTCGAGTTCGTTGTCGACGACCCGCAGCAGCTGGGCCAGGGCGTCGGGTTCGGGGGCGCAGTCGTCGTGCAGCAGCCACAGCCACTGGACGGGTTCGCCGTGCGGCAGTTCCGGCAGGTCGTACGCGTCGTCGCGCCAGGTGCGGGTGACGGGGTCCCAGCCGCTGGGGCGCTTGAGGTACGGGAGGTCCTCGGGGGTGAGGACGGGCGCGGTGCGGCTCGCCTCCTCCACGGCCTGTCCGAAGCCGGTGCGGCGGGCCAGGTGCAGCACGCCGGCCTCGCCGAGGGCGTCGGTGAGCAGCCGGGCGGAGTCGTCCGCGCTGCCGGTGTCGGCGGCCACCGCGCACTGGACGGGACGCTCCTGGCCGAGCAGCCCGGCGAGCGCGTCGGGCAGCCAGCGGGCGCCGTCGTGGGCGACGAGGACCGCGGTCACCACATGGCGCGGGAACTCGGGTGGGCGGGACGGGTCGGGCTGCGCCGGGCGGGACGGGTCGGGCTGCGCCGGGCGGGACGGGTCGAACTCCGCCGGGCGGGACGGGTCGGACCCGGTGGGGGCGGCGCGGTGTTGGGCTGCCGCATGGCTGTGCACGGACATCGAGGTACGGGCCCCGGTTCGATGGACTGCGGTGGACGCCCGTGTTCTCTCGTGGGCCGAGGGACAGCGGGGCGTCTCGGACGAGCGCCCACACTATCGGCTGGGCACGACGGCGGCCCGCCGCCTGTGGACAACCCACGTGCGACAGGCCGTTCGTGCCCTTCGCGCTCGCGCGTCCGGTCCCTCGGGGGTCGCGCGTACGGTCACACGGCGGCCTTCTTCAGCCGGCGGCGCTCACGTTCGGACAGGCCGCCCCAGATGCCGAAGCGCTCGTCGTTGGCGAGGGCGTATTCGAGGCATTCGGAGCGGACCTCGCAGGCGAGGCAGACCTTCTTGGCCTCTCTGGTGGAGCCGCCCTTCTCCGGGAAGAAGGACTCGGGGTCGGTCTGGGCGCAGAGTGCGCGCTCCTGCCAGCCGAGTTCCTCGTCCGCGTCGTCGACCAGCAGTTGCTGCACCAGCTCGGTCATATGCGCCCCTCGTCTGTCTCGCGTCCCCGTGCGTAGCCGTTACCGATTTCGGCTGAACGACACGAGTGAAATTACAAGTGTGCTGCTCCGGGCGAGTCAAGCCGAGATCTGCTATTGGGCCCGTTATTCACTCTGCGGAACCAAGGCCATGCGGAAAGTGTTCAAATCGCCATAAACCTTGACACGCAGCCGGACCCACGGAGGCGTCCTTCTCCGCACAGGTCCTCTGTACGGAGAAGGACGCCTCCGTGTTCGATGCCGTTCCGCGAGGCTCGAGCGCTCGGATGTGCCCCATGTGTCCCGCGACCCCGATGAGCAAACCTTTCGCCTGCGAAATAAACCGGATGAGGTGAAACATGTCCCACATAACGGGCGTCCAGTTGACACTGCGCGTGTGAACCGATGTCCTAGTGGGCATGCTCGCGAACTTGGCACCCACCTCGACCCGCACCCGCGGGTCCCTCGGTGCCGCCCGCGCGCGCTGTAGCTGTTGCTGCTGTCCCAGCTGTTGAGCCAAGCCCGCTCCGGCTGTTTCCGAGTCCATCCCGGCTCGGCCGCGTTCCGCCTCTTCCGATCCCCTCATCCGGGACATCCCGCCCGCCCGCGACCCGGGCGGACCGACGCGTCACCCCAGCTCCGGCCCCCCTTCTTCCGCCGAGGACCACCGCACCCCCATGAACAGCGACAACGACCTCCAGATCGCCGGCGACATCCTCGAAGTCCCGCACCTGCTCCAGCCGCCACGCGAACACCCGGCCACCGTCGCCGAGTTCGCCGGACTCGCCCGCTCGATCGCCGCCGACCGGGACCAGTGGGCGCACCTGGTCCGCTTCGACGCCACCACCCGCTGGTACCACCGGCTGCGCACCGGTCCCGGCTACGAGGTCTGGCTGCTGTCCTGGCTGCCCGGACAGGGCAGCGGACGGCACGACCACGGCCGCTCCTCGGGGGTGCTCACCGTTCTGGAGGGCACGCTCACGGAGCACACCGTGCGCGGCACGCGCGCGCTTGCGGCGGGTGGCCAGAGGGTGTTCGCGCCGGGCTACGTCCACGAGGTCGTCAACGACGCGCTGGAGCCGGCGGTCAGTCTGCACGTGTACCACCCGGGCCTGACCGAGATGCCCATGCACGCCTCCCCGAACTGCGCGGCGCGCACGGTGACCGCCTGACGCGTTGTCGTATCCGCCTGCAAGACTTGCTCCCATGCGCATTGTGGTTCTGGCAGGCGGCATCGGCGGTGCCCGTTTCCTGCGTGGTCTGAAGCGGGCCGCGCCGGACGCGGACATCACGGTCATCGGCAACACCGGCGACGACATCCATCTCTTCGGTCTGAAGGTCTGCCCGGACCTGGACACGGTGATGTACACGCTGGGCGGCGGCATCAACGAGGAACAGGGCTGGGGGCGGACCGACGAGAGCTTCCGCGTCAAGGAGGAACTGGCGGCCTACGGCGTCGGGCCGGAGTGGTTCGGGCTCGGCGACCGGGACTTCGCCACACACATCGTGCGGACGCAGATGCTCGGCGCCGGTTACCCGCTCAGCGCGGTCACCGAGGCGCTGTGCGACCGCTGGCAGCCGGGCGTGAAGCTGATCCCGATGACCGACGACCGCGTGGAGACGCATGTGGCCGTCGAGCTGGACGGCGAGCGCAAGGCGGTCCACTTCCAGGAGTACTGGGTGAAGCTGCGCGCCTCCGTCCCGGCCCAGGCGGTCGTCCCGGTCGGCGCCGAGCAGGCCAAGCCGGCCCCGGGCGTCCTGGAGGCCATCGCCCAGGCGGACGTGATCCTCTTCCCGCCGTCCAACCCGGTGGTGTCCATCGGCACGATCCTCGCCGTGCCCGGCATCCGCGAGGCCATCGCGGACGCCGGCGTGCCCGTGGTCGGCCTCTCCCCCATCGTCGGCGACGCGCCGGTGCGCGGGATGGCCGACAAGGTGCTCGCCGCGGTCGGCGTGGAGGCCACGGCCGCCGCGGTCGCCGAGCACTACGGCTCCGGACTGCTGGACGGCTGGCTGGTCGACAGCGTGGACGCGGGCGCGGTGGAGCGGGTCGAGGCGGACGGCATCCGCTGCCGGGCCGTGCCGCTGATGATGACCGACGTCGAGGCCGCCGCGCAGATGGCGCGGGAGGCGCTGGCGCTGGCCGAGGAGGTGCGGACGGCGTGAGCGCGACGGCGTCCGCCGCCGCGGACGAGCGGCCGGAATTCCGCGTCTGGGCCCTGTCCGGCATCCCCGAGGTGCGGCCCGGCGACGACATCGCCAAGCTGATCGCCTCGGCCGGTCCGGACCTCGCCGACGGTGATGTCGTGCTCGTCACCTCCAAGATCGTCTCCAAGGCGGAGGGCCGGATCGTGCGGGCCGCCGACCGGGAGGCGGCGATTGACGCCGAGACGGTCCGGGTGGTGGCCCGGCGCGGCACGCTGCGCATCGTGGAGAACCGGCAGGGCCTGGTGATGGCCGCCGCCGGAGTCGACGCCTCCAACACCCCCGCCGGGACCGTACTGCTGCTGCCCGAGGACCCGGACGCCTCCGCGCGCGCCATCCGGGCCGGGCTGCGCGAGGCCCTCGGCGTCAACGTCGGGGTGCTCGTCACCGACACGTTCGGGCGGCCTTGGCGCTCGGGGCTCACGGACGTGGCGATCGGCGCCGCCGGGGTGCGCGTGCTGGACGATCTGCGCGGGGGCACGGACGCGTACGGCAATCCGCTGAGCGCGACCGTCGTCGCCACGGCGGACGAGCTGGCCGCCGCCGGCGACCTGGTCAAGGGCAAGGCGGCGGGCCGCCCCGTGGCCGTCGTACGCGGGCTGCCCCACGTCGTGGAGCCCGGGACCGCCGGTGCGGCGGACGAGGGCGCGCGGGCGCTGGTGCGCGGCGCGAGGGACGACATGTTCCGGCTCGGCACCTCCGAGGCGGTCCGGGAGGCCGTCACCCAGCGGCGCACCGTGCGGGCGTTCACCGACGCCCCCGTGGATGGAGGCGCCGTCCGCCGCGCGGTGGCCGCGGCGGTCACCGCGCCCGCCCCGCACCACACCACGCCCTGGCGGTTCGTGCTGCTGGAGTCGGAGGAGTCGCGGGTCCGGCTGCTCGACGCGATGCGGGACGCCTGGATCGCCGACCTGCGCCGGGACGGCAAGAGCGAGGAGTCCGTCGCGAAGCGGATCCGGCGCGGTGATGTGCTGCGCCACGCGCCGTACCTGATCGTGCCGTGCCTGGTCATGGACGGCTCGCACACCTACGGGGACGCCCGGCGGGACGCTGCCGAGCGGGAGATGTTCGTGGTCGCGATGGGCGCGGGCGTGCAGAACCTGCTGGTCGCGCTGGCCGGGGAGCAGCTGGGCTCGGCGTGGGTGTCGTCCACGATGTTCTGCCGGGACGTGGTGCGCGAGGTGCTGGGGCTGCCGGCGGACTGGGACCCGATGGGCGCGGTGGCGGTCGGCCGTCCGGCCGAGGACCCGAGGCCGCGGCCGGTGCGCGACGCGGAGGCGTTCGTGGAGGTGCGCTGAGCGCCTACCCTCGTAAAGCGGAATCGACTCTTCCGGAACATCCCGGCCGGCCTCTCCAGGACTCCCTCATGGCAGGACGCTTTCCCCAGCGGCCCGCGCGTACGACCGTGCGCGGCGGGCAGGCCGCCGTGCCCGCCGCGGTCCCCCGGCAGGCGACCGCGCCCGCGCGGGTCCGGCGGTGGGTGCCGGACGGTCCGCTGGACCTCGGGCTGACCCTCGGGCCGCTGCGGCGCGGGCCGGCCGACCCGACGTTCCGGGCCGCCGCGGACGGGTCCGTGTGGCGGGCCTGCCGTACGCCCGCCGGGCCGGGCACGGTGCGCGTGCGCGGCTGCGGCGGCGAGGTGGTCGGCGAGGCGTGGGGGCCGGGGGCGCAGTGGCTGCTGGAGTGGCTGCCCCGGCTGCTCGGCGCCGACGACGATCCCGGCGCGTTCGTGCCCCGGCACCGGGTGGTGGCGCTGGCCCGGCACCGGCGGCCGGGGCTCCGGCTGGTCCAAACCGGGCTGGTGCTGGAGTCGCTGATCCCGTCGGTGCTGGAACAGAAGGTCACCACCGACGAGGCGTACCGGGCGTGGCGGCTGCTGGTACGGCGGTTCGGGGAGCCGGCGCCGGGGCCGGCGGGAGTGGGCGAACGGCCGATGTCCGTCATGCCGGCGGCGCGGACGTGGGCGCTGATTCCCTCCTGGGAGTGGCACCGGGCCGGGGTGGACGACAAGCGGGCGTCCACGATCCTGCGGGCCGTACGGGTCGCCGCGCGGCTGGAGCAGGCGGCGGGGATGCCGGCGGCCGAGGCCCGGGCGCGGCTGGAGGTGGTGCCGGGGGTGGGGCCGTGGACCTCCGCGGAGGTGGTGCAGCGCAGTCATGGGGCGGCGGACGAGGTGACCGTCGGGGATCTGCATCTGCCGGGGATCGTGGGATGGGCGCTGGCGGGTGACCGGGAGGCCGACGACGCGGAGATGCTGCGCCTGCTCCGGCCGTACGCCGGGCAGCGGCATCGAGCGGCCCGGCTGATCCTGCTGAGCGGCCGCGTCCCGGCCCGGCGCAAGCCGAAGATGCCCCGGGTGGACATCGGGTCGCTGTGATGTCGCGGCAGGCGCCGGCCGGCGCGCGCTCCTCGACGGAGGTCCGGGGCCGGAGCGCCGACGGGTGGCGCGCCGAGCCGGTGGGCTCCTGCGCGCCGGAGCCGGGCTACTGGTCGGAGGAGAAGCGGAGCGCCCCCGCCGGGATGCGGGCGTCGCACCACACCCGTACGCCCTCGCGGAGTTCGTTGTCGGCGCCCACGACCGCGCCGTCGCCGATGACCGTACCGGTGAGGACGGAGCGTTCGCCGACGCGGGCGCGGCTGCCGATGAGGGAGTCGGTGACGACCGCGCCGGGCCCGATGACGGCGCCGGGAAGGATGGCGGAGCCGAAGACCCGCGCCCCCTGGGCGACGAACGCCCCCTCGCCCACCACCGTGCCGCCGGTCACCTTGGCGTCCGGCGCCACCGTGGCCGTGGGCAGGACGAGACGGTCGCCGCGGCGCCCGGGCACCGCCGGGGAGGGCGCGCGGCCGAGTACGAGGTCGGCCGAGCCGCGCACGAACGCGGCCGGGGTGCCGAGGTCCAGCCAGTACGTGGAGTCGACCATGCCCTGGAGATGCGCCCCGGCCGACAGCAGGTCCGGGAAGGTCTCGCGTTCCACGGAGACCGGCCGGCCCGCCGGGATCGTGTCGATGACCGACCGCCTGAAGACGTACGCCCCCGCGTTGATCTGGTCGGTGACGATCTCCTCCGGCGTCTGCGGCTTCTCCAGGAAGGCCAGCACCCGGCCGGAGGAGTCGGTGGGGACCAGGCCGTAGGCCCTCGGGTCGGTCACCCGGGTCAGGTGCAGCGAGACGTCCGCGCCCGTCGTCTCGTGGGTGTCCACCAGCGCCCTGATGTCCAGGCCCGTCAGGATGTCGCCGTTGAAGACGAGCACCGGGTCGTCGGGGCCGCAGCGCAGCCGTCCGGCGACGTTGCGGATCGCGCCGCCGGTGCCGAGGGGCTCCTCCTCGGTGACGTACTCGATGTGCAGGCCCAGCGCGGAGCCGTCGCCGAAGTACGGCTCGAAGACCTCGGCCAGATAGCTGGTCGCGAGGACGATGTGCTCCACGCCCGCCGCCCGCGCCCGCGCCAGCTGGTGGGTGAGGAACGGCACCCCGGCGGCCGGGACCATCGGCTTGGGCGTGTGCACCGTGAGCGGGCGCAGCCGGGTGCCCTTGCCGCCGACCAGGAGGATCGCTTCTGTCACCTGTCGTCTCTGCTTCCTGCCGGGACCGCCCGAACTACTCGTCTCACTCGTTTCGGCCGGTCAGTGTATGCAGACCGGCCGGTGGCGCCCGCGCCGGCCGCGCGGTGTCCCACAAGATCGGCGCGCGGGTTCCCCCGTCCGCCGGGCCTCAGCGCCCCTGGTAGCGCGCCGCGTCGGCGCGGGCCGTGCCGAGCTTGGCGTACAGCAGCCTTCCGGGGCACTCGGTGGCGACCCCGTCGCGATGGCCGGACAGCACGTTCAGCCGGACGTTCTTTCCCTTGGGATAGAGGTCGCCGCCGCCCGACGTCAGGGAGGTCTTCGCCCTCGGGTCGGCGCCGTAGAGCCCGAGCTTCCACGCGGCGAGCCGGGCTACGGCCGTGACCGCGGCGCCCGGCGGCCGGGTCGTGCCGTAGGTGCCGAGCACGGCGACGCCCATGCTGTCGGTGTTGAACCCGAGCGTGTGCGCACCGAGCACCGCCTTGGCCACGCCTCCGGCCCGGCCCTCGTAGAGCGTGCCGCACTTGTCGACCAGGAAGTTGTAGCCGATGTCCCGCCAGCCCATGCTCTTGACGTGGTAGCGGTAGATGCCGCGGATGACGGAAGGGGCCTGGGCGCAGGTGTACTTGTTGCCCGACGCCGTGTGGTGCACGAAGGCCGCCTTGATCCTCTTCGTGTAGACGAACCCGCGTTCGCGCAGCGACTCGTCGGCGCCCCAGCCCCGGCGCGTGACGATTTTCGGACGCGGCCCGATGTACGGCTTGCCCCGCACCGGCCCCTGAAGCTTCGTCAGCTCCGCCACGGTGGCCGGTCCGTCGAGTTCCGGGATCTCGGTGGTGCCGAAGGCGGCGATGTCGGCGTTGGCACCCGAGGCGGCGATCGCGGCCTCCGTGTCCAGTTCGGTGGACGGCGGTTCGCCGGCGGCCACTCCCACGGCCGGCGCCTCCCCGGCTTCCCCGGCCGTCCCCGCCCGCCCCGGCCCGCCCGTGTCCTCGCCGGGATCGACCAGTTCCAGGCGCAGTCCCGGCGGCAGCGCCCCGCGCACGTTCCGCGCGGGCCCGTCGCCGTCCGGTCCGTCGGCCCGCACCCGTACGTCCACGCCGTCCGAGGGGCCCACCCACAGCGGCGCGGTCGCCCCGCGCACGCCACGGGCGGCGCGTTCCGCCGTGCCCGGGTCGGCGCCGTGGCCGGCGGTGTGCGTCTCGACGTCCTGCCAGCCGGTCCACTCTCCCGTCAGGGCGGACCGGGTACGCACCCGCACCCGGCCGCGCAGCTCGCTGCCGGCGTCGTCCCAGACCACGCCGACCAGCGCGAACCGGGCAAGGCCGGTGCGGCGCAGCCCCTGCTCCGGGGCCGCGCCGAGGACGCGTTCACGGCCGAGCGGGACGAGCGGCAGCGAGCGCGTGCTGCCCGCGACCGCCTCCCCGGCGCGGCCGCCCCCGGCCACGGCGGGCGCGGAGGCGACGGCGGGCGGGGCGAGGGCGAGGACGGCCGCGCAGGCGGTGCCGACCGAGCGGACGACGAGCGGGGAGACGCCGGAAGAGGTAGTGAGGAATCCACGCATACGTCTGATCTTGGACATAACCATGTAAAGCTGTCCATAGGACAACTGACGGACCGTCGGACGGTGTTCCGCCGAACCGGTGGCTCGTTCCTCCCTGCGCGTGCCCGGCCGCGCGTACCCTGTCCCGCGTGAACGCCACCGATCGCACCCCCGCCGACCTGCTGACTTCCGCGCTCGCCGCGGACCCCGGCCGCCCGCTGGTGACCTTCTACGACGACGCCACGGGCGAACGTGTCGAACTGTCCGTGGCCACCTTCGCCAATTGGGTGGCCAAGACCGCCAACCTCCTCCAGGGCGACCTGGCCGCGGCGCCCGGCGACCGTGTCGCGCTGCTGCTGCCCGCGCACTGGCAGACGGCGGTGTGGCTGCTGGCCTGTTCCTCGGTGGGCGTGGTCGCGGACGTCGCCGGGGACCCGGCGGCGGCCGACGTCGTGGTGAGCGGACCCGACACGCTGGAGGCCGCGCGGGCCTGCCGGGGCGAGCGGGTGGCACTGGCGCTGCGGCCCCTGGGCGGGCGGTTCCCGCAGCCGCCCGAGGGGTTCCTCGACTACGCCGTGGAGGCGCCGGGCCAGGGCGACCGGTTCGCCCCGTTCGCGCCGGTGGACCCGCGGGAGCCGGCGCTCGTCGTCGCCGGGCGGGAGTTCGGCGGAGCGGAGGTGGTCGAGCGGGCCGCGGCCGAGGCGCCCTCGCTGGAGCTGACCGGACCCGGTTCCCGGCTGCTGTCGGGACTGCCGTACGACACCTGGGAGGGGCTGAGCGCGGGGCTGTACTCGCCGCTGGCGGTCGGCGGGTCCGTGGTGCTGTGCCGGAACCTGGACCGGCTGGACGAGGAGGCCCTCGCCAAGCGCGTCGAGAGCGAGCGGGTGACCACGCTCCGCCGCTGAGCCGGCCCGGCGAGCCGCACCTCTCCGCGCGGCCCCGCCCCGTACGTCCGCCGCGACACGGACGACACGGACGCCCACGCACCGGTCGGGACGGCACGCCTCGGCCCGAGGCGGCCCCCCCCCGACCCAAGGCGGAACGCACCAGTCCGAGGCGGCACCCCTCGGGCCCGAACGGTACGCCTCGGTCCGGACGGCACCCCTCGCCCCAAGGCGGCACCCCACGGTCCGGGACGGCACCCCTCGGTCCGGGACGGCACCCCTCGGTCCAGAGCCGCACGCGACGGTCCGGTGCGGGCCCCGCGATGGCGTGGGCGCCCGCGCGGACGCCCGTCCCTCGCCTCGTACGGCCGTCGCGAGGCGGATCGCGGCTCCCGCGGTCCCGGCCCTCCGCCTCACCCGTTCGGAGCAGCAAAGGGCGCTGACTCCTCCCCTCCCCGCCATCGTCGTAAGTGCAGCACGTGCCGCTCGTACGCCATGAGGGGACGGCCCATCGTGACCGAGACCGCAGGCAGGCCCCTCGGCACCGGTCCCGGGGCCTCGGCCACCGGCGAGGGGCTGATACGGCGTCGGCGGCGCCGGCTGCGGAACTCGGCACTGGGGGCGGCGGCCCTCCTCCTCGTCGCCGCCGGTGCCGGCTGGGCCGGTTACGCCCGGCTCAGCGCCAACATCACCCCCGACGAGGCCGCCGCCGCAGAACTGGCGCGCTATGAACGGGAACGGCCCACCGCACTGGTGCGCGACGCGCAGAACATCCTGGTGATCGGGTCCGACACCCGGGCCGGGGACGCCAACCGCGGGTACGGCAAGGGCGTCGTCGGCCAGCGTTCGGACACCACGATCCTGCTGCACCTGGCCGCGGACCGGACCAGCGCCACCGCCGTCTCGCTGCCCCGGGACCTGATGGTCGACATCCCCTCCTGCCGGCGGGAGGACGGCACGCGCGGCGACCCGGTGTTCGCGATGTTCAACCACGCCTTCGAGGTCGGGGGTTCGGCGTGCACGATCCGCACCGTGGAGAAGCTCACGGGCATCCGCGTCGACCACCACATGGTGCTGGACTTCGCCGGTTTCAAGGAGATGGTGGACGCCGTCGACGGCGTCCAGGTGTGTCTGAGCGAACCGGTGGACGACAAGGCGGCGAAGCTGCGGCTGCCCGCCGGCCGGGTCACGCTGGACGGGGAGCAGGCGCTCGGGTACGTGCGCGCCCGCAAGTCGCTCGGCAACGGCAGCGACACCGACCGGATGGAGCGCCAGCAGCGGTTCCTCGGCGCGCTCGTCGACAAGGTGCGCGGTGACGACGTGCTGCTCAATCCGGTGAAGCTGTATCCGCTGCTGGACGCGGCGACCTCCGCGCTGACCACCGACCCGGGACTGGCGAGCCTGCGCGGGCTGTACCAGCTGGCGCGCGGGCTGCGCGACATCCCCACCGAGCAGGTGCGGTTCCTGACGGTGCCGAGGACGTCGTACGTCTACGACGCCAATCGCGACCAGCTCGTGGAGCCGGAGGCGGAGAAACTGTTCGCGCGGCTGCGGGCCGATCAGCCGGTGGCGGTGGCCCGGGAGAATTCACGGAGAGTTCCCCGGGAGGACACCGGCGCGGGCGGCCCGGACGGTCCCGCGCCCGCCCCGACGTTCCGCGGGTACACCGCCGCCGAACACACCTGTGAGTGAGCAGTCCACCGAAAAAGCGAGCCCCGGTTCGGAAAATGAGGGGGATTGCCCGGTTGTAGGCACGTCGAATTTGTCACCGGCGTCGCCCGACGCTGAACTGGGCGGATAGTGTGAGCGATCCGGTGCACCTGGCCGCGAGGTCCGTCCTGGGGTCGTGCACTGTTTCACCGAGACCCGAGCGCCTTGGAGGGGGTAAGGCGCCGCGTGGCCCCGACGGAGGATTCGGACAACCGTGGACGCGCAAGGCCGTGGGCGGGCGGACAACATCGACCCCGCAGACCAGTGGGTGCTCAATCCGAACACCGGCGAATACGAACTGCGACTGAGCCCTTCCGCAGCGCAGCCGCCGGTTCCCGGACCGCGCAGACCGTCCGCACCGGACGGCGGCGGTGCGGCGGGCCGCCGTGCCCGGCGGCCGGACGGAGCGGACCGGCAGCCGGACGAGAAGGGCGGGCAGTCGTCGCGGGCCGAGCGCGGCTCCGAGGTGCCGGCGCCGCGCTCGGCCCGGCGCCGGAGCGCGGAGCCGGAGGCGCCCCAGGGCCGGCGCGCTTCGCGGCGCCCGCCGAAGAAGAAGTCGCGGGCGAAGAAGGTGCTGCTGTGGACCGGCGGGTCCATGGCGTTCGTGCTGGTCGCCGTGTCGGCCGCCGGCTACCTCTACATCAAGCACCTCAACGACAACATCACGTCCGTGTCCGACGACGGTGCCAGTACCGGTGGCTTCCGCAAGGACGAGGCGATCAACATCCTGCTGATCGGCACCGACAAGCGCACCGGCAAGGGCAACGAGGGCTACGGCGACTCGGGCAGCGTCGGCCACGCCGACACCACGATCCTGCTGCACGTCTCCAAGGACCGGTCCAACGCCACCGCGCTGAGCATCCCGCGTGACCTGATCGTCGACGTCCCGGACTGCCCGACCGAGCAGGAGGACGGCACCCAGAAGGTCATCCCGGGCTCCGCGGGCGTCCGCTTCAACACGAGCCTCGGGCAGGACGACCGGACGCCGAGCTGCACCATGCGCACGGTGACCGAGCTGACCGGGATCAAGCCGGACGACTTCATGGTGGCCGACTTCAACGCGGTCAAGACGCTGACCGAGGCGGTCGACGGCGTCGAGGTGTGCCTGGCCAAGGACATCGACGACCCGGACTCGCACCTGAAGCTGTCCAAGGGCACGCACACGATCTCCGGTGAGCAGGCGCTGGCGTTCGTGCGCACCCGGCACTCCGTCGGCCTCGGCGGCGACCTGAGCCGCATCGGTCTCCAGCAGCAGTTCCTGGGCGCGCTGATGCGCAAGCTGAAGGGCAACTCCACGCTGACCAGCCCGACGAAGATGGTGAAGCTGGCGGAGGCCGGCACCAAGGCGCTGACCGTGGACGACAAGCTGGACGACATCAACAGGCTGAAGGACCTGGGGCTGGAGCTGGGCAAGCTCAACCCGAAGAACCTGGCCTTCACGACGTTGCCGGTCAAGGACAACCCGGCCGACGGCACCGTGCACAAGACGGTGATCGTCGATCCGGCGCTGGCCCCGCAGGTGTTCGACGCCATCCGGAACGACGTCTCCTTCACCGAGGTGAAGAAGAAGCAGAAGGCGGCGAAGGACGCCCAGGCCGCCCGGCTGAAGGGCACCAAGGCGCCCGCCTCCGACGTGCGGGTGCGCGTCCTCAACGGCGGGGCGGAGACCGGCAGCGCGCAGGCGGTGCTCGCCTGGCTGCAGAACGACGAGGGCGTGACCAAGTCGGAGAACGGCGGCAACGCCCCCGAGAAGCTGGCCAGGACCACACTGGAGTACGCGCCCGGCCAGGCGGCACAGGCCCGCCGGCTGGCCGCGGTCATGGGCCTGTCCGGGGCCGCGATGAAGCCGGGCGAGAGCGTGACCAACGCGCAGGGACTGCCGGCGATGACGCTGACCCTGGGCAAGGACTTCAAGGGAGCGGGGATCTCCCTGACACCTCCGACAAAGGCGCCGGCGGTCGACAAGTCCACGGCGGACAAGGTGAAGTGCGCCTCGTAGGTAACCCATGGGGCCCGTCGTGCGTCTAACCGGACGCGGGACGGGCCCGCTGCTTGGCGCGAGGGCGGGGAGGGCAGGGAATTTGGCGCAGAGCGAGGTGCGCGGAAAGGCTCCGGCGGTCGAGGAGGGGGCAGCGCGTGCGCCCCGGACCGCGGACGGGCCGGCGGGTCCGGGCCGGCGAAGGGGCAGGCGGCGGCCGGGCGGTGCGGGGACCGACCGGCGACGGCGCAGAAGGCGGGTGCTGCGCTGGTCGGCGACGGTGCTGGCGGTAGTGATACTCGGCACCGCGGGTGCCGGATATCTGTACTACCAGCATCTCAACGGCAACCTTCAGAAGGGGCGGCGCGCCAACGGCGACGACTCCAAGGCGCACCGGACCGCGCCGAACGCGGCGGGCCAGACCCCGCTGAACATCCTGCTGATCGGCTCCGACAGCCGGAATTCCAAGGAGAACCTGAAGCTCGGCGGCAGCAGGGACCACGTCGGCGACCCGCCGCTGGCGGACGTGCAGATGCTCATCCACCTCTCGGCGGACCGCAAGAGCGCCGCGATGATCAGCATCCCGCGCGACACCCGGGTGGACATCCCCGCGTGCACGGACCCCGACACCGGCAAGGAATATCCGCCGACGAACGACATCATCAACGTCACCCTGGCCCGTGGCGGGGCCGGCTGCACGCTGCTGACCTGGGAGAACCTCACCGGGGTCTATATCGACCACTGGATGACGATCGACTTCGCGGGCGTGGTGCGGATGGCGGACGCGATCGGCGGCGTCGACGTCTGCGTGAACCAGAACGTGTCGGACCATCCGACGGCCACCGTGTCCGGCGGGTCCGGGCTGAAGCTGACCAAGGGCACGCACAAGGTGAAGGGCAAGCAGGCCCTGCAGTGGCTGCGCACCCGGCACGCCTGGGGCGACGACCTGATGCGGGCCCGCGCCCAGCACATGTACCTGAACTCGATGATCCGCACGCTCAAGCAGCAGAACGTGTTCACCGACACCGGCCGGCTGATGGACCTGGCGGACGCGGCCATCAAGTCGTTGCACGTGTCCGAGGAGATCACCACGGTCAAGAAGCTCTACGACCTCGGCATGCAGATGAAGTCGGTGCCGACCGACCGCATCACCTCCGTGACCATGCCCAACCTGAAGGACCCGCAGAACAAGAACCACGTCGTCCCCGACGAGGAGAACGCCGGCAAGATGTGGCGGATGCTCCGGGACGACGTGCCGTTCGACAAGAACGGCGGGAAGAAGGACGGGAAGAAGGACGCGGGCAAGGGCAAGCCGGACAAGAAGCCCTCGCTGGACCCGGCCCGGCTCGGGGTGCTGGTGCAGAACGCCACCCGGACCTCCACCGACGCCGCGGTGCCGCAGCGCGCGTCGGCGATCGGCCAGGTGCTGGCGGGCAAGGGCTACGCCCGGGCGCAGGCCGACGCCTCGGGCAGCCTGGCCGAGGACAGGACGCTGGTGCGCTATCCGAGCGCGGACCTGGAGGGCGACGCCCAGGCGGTGGCCCGGGCGCTGGGCATCCCGGCGGCCCAGGTGCAGAAGTCGACCGACGTCTCGGGGGTCACGGTCGTCGTCGGCGCGGACTGGCGCTCCGGCTCGGCCTATCCGAAGAAGTCCGAGCCCAAGGCCGGCGACCTGCCGGAGAACTCCGACGCCGTCAACGGCTCGGACACCTCCAAGTGCATGGACGTGTACGCCCCCTACCGCTGGTAGCGGCCGGCGGACCGGCGCCCGGGGCCCCCGTACAGGGGCCCCGGCGCGGGTTCAGGCGTGGACCGCGGGCCGGCGGGAGGCGATGACCCGGCGCGCCA
Source organism: Streptomyces sp. SCL15-4 (assembly GCF_033366695.1). Taxonomy (NCBI): domain Bacteria; kingdom Bacillati; phylum Actinomycetota; class Actinomycetes; order Kitasatosporales; family Streptomycetaceae; genus Streptomyces; species Streptomyces sp. SCL15-4. Next base: position 5,101,743 of record NZ_JAOBTQ010000001.1, on the reverse strand, counting down.
GCGACTTCGGGCTGGTCAGGAAGCCCCAGCCCCACGACATGTGCATGGTGGCCAGGGCCACGGGTATGCGCAGCCGGGCCTTCGGCGGCAGTCCCCTGCCGGCCGGGACCGAGCCCGCGACGATCGCGGCCAGGTAGCCGCCGGGGACCACCAGGGCCCAGGGGGTCAGGGCGACGCCGACGACCAGGCCCGCCGCGATCGCGCACACCGCAACCGGCGGGGCGAGGTAGCGCAGGTTGATCGAGCCGGAGTGGTAGCGGGCGACGACGTGCCGCCAGCGGCCGTAGTCCTTGTACTGCTTGGCCAGCGCGCGCACCGACGGCCGCGGCCGGTAGGACACCCGCAGTTCGGGCGAGAACCAGATCAGGCCGCCCGCCTCGCGGATCCGGAAGTTCAGCTCCCAGTCCTGGGCGCGGATGAACTCCTCGTTGTAGCCGCCCTGCTGCTCCAGCGCCTCGCGCCGGAACACGCCGAGGTAGACGGTCTCGGCGGGGCCGGCCCGGCCGCCGGTGTGGAAGGCCGCGTTGCCGACGCCGATCTTCGACGTCATGGCGGCGGCCACCGCGTGCTCCCAGGCGTTCTCGCCCTCGGCGTGCATGATGCCGCCGACGTTCTGCGCGCCGGTCTCCTCCAGCAGCCGCACGGCGGTGGCGATGTAGTTCGGCGAGAGCATGCCGTGGCCGTCCACGCGGACCACGATCGGGTGCCGGGACGCCTTGATGGCCGCGTTCAGCGCGGCCGGGGTGCGGCCGGTCGGGTTGGGCACGGTGTGCACGCGGGGGTCCGCGCGGACCAGCTCGGCGGCGATCTCGTCCGTGCGGTCCGTGGACGGACCGAGGGCGATCACGACCTCCATCTCGCCGGCGTACTCCTGCGCGAGGATCGCTTCGACGGCTCCGCGCAGGTGCCGTTCCTCGTTGAGGACGGGCATGATCACGGACACTGCGGGGAGCCGCACGTCGGGCTTGGCGTTCATAGGGGCCTCACGTTACCGCGAACGGGGGACACGGGTGCGCGCCGCCGGGACCGCGACGCGGGCTGGAGATCGTATCGGCCTACTGTGCTCCCGGATCCCGCGTACGGCCTCGTCCGGAGGTGTCCCCCTTGCCCAGCCCGCCCCGGTCCCCGGCGCCGCCGCAGCGCCGCCCGCAGCCGCCCCGCCGTGTGCCGCGCCCGCCCGAGCGGACCGTGGGCCCCGTCCGGCCGCCCAGGCGGCCCCGGTGGGCCATGCGGGCGGTCACCACGCTGTCGGTCGTGGTGCTCGCCTCCGCCGGGATCGGCCACGCGGTGGTCAGCAGCCTGGACGCGGGCATCGCCCGGATCGACGCCTTCAAGGACATGAAGAACCGGCCCCAAGCCGGACACGGCATGAACGTGCTGCTGGTCGGCACCGACGGCCGCGACAAGGTCGGCGAGCGGGACCGGCGCGCCTTCCGGCTGGGCGGCCAGCCCTGTCACTGCACCGACACCATGATGATCGTGCACATCGCGGAGGACCGGGGACGGGCCACCGTGGTGAGCCTGCCGCGCGACTCCTACGCCGAGATGCCCGCGCACACCGACCAGAACTCGGGGCGGCGGCACGGCCCGCACCCGGTCCGGCTCAACGCGGCGTACGCCGAGGGCGGTCCGCAGCTGACCATCCGCACGGTCGAGCACATGACCCACGTGAAGATCGACCACTATCTGGAGGTCGACTTCACCAGCTTCATGCGGACCGTGGACGTGCTCGGCGGGGTGGAGGTCTGCACGCCGACGCCGCTGAAGGACCGGTACACCGGCCTCGAACTCGCGCCCGGCACGCACACCCTGCGGGGCGGGCGGGCGCTGCAGTACGTCCGCGCCCGGCACGTCGACGGGGCCAGCGACCTCGGCCGGATGAAGCGGCAGCAGCGGTTCCTGGCCGCGCTGCTGGAGAAGACGACCTCCTCCGGGGTGCTGCTGAACCCGATGCGGTTCCGGGACGTGACCCGGGCGGTGCTCGGCTCGGTCCGCGCGGACGCGGGCTTCGGCACCGACGAGCTGCTGGACCTCGGCCGCGCGATGCGGAACTTCTCGCCGTCCTCCTCGGAGTTCACCACCGTGCCCATCGGGCAGCTGAACTACCAGGTCAAGGGCATCGGCTCGACGCTGAAGTGGGACCCGGTGAAGGCGGAGAAGCTGTTCGCCGCGGTGCGCGACGACAAGCCGCTGGCCCAGGACCGCGCGCGCCGCTCACGGGGGCCGGCGCCGGTGCCGGTGGAGGTGGCGCCGGAGACGGTCCGGGTGCAGGTGGCCAACGGCACGGGCACGGTGGGGCTGGGCAAGCGGGTCGACGCGGCGCTGGCGGCGACCGGCTTCGCCACCACCCGCCGGCCGGTCACGGCGCCCGCCCGGGTGCCGCGCACGCTGGTCTTCTACGACCCCCGCTGGGACCGCTCGGCCCGCTCCCTGGCCGCGGCCCTGCCGGGCAGCGAGCTGCGCGCGGTGCCGGGGCAGGGACCGCTGCTGAAGGTGACGGCCGGCGCGGACTTCAAGGACGTCCGCCGAGTGCGGTTCGACGACCCGGGGCGGCCGGAGCAGAACGTGCTGCGGGGCGACGAGGTGGCGTGCTGAGCGTTCTCCGGGACGCTCAGTCCTCGAATCCCTCCGCCGCGCGCTGCTCGCGCAGCTCGCGGATCGCGCGGCGGCGGGCCAGGCGGTGGGTGCGGCGGATCTGGGCCTCCTGGTAGCGGCGGCGGTCGCGGTCGGTCTCGGGTATGACCGGCGGCACCCGGCGCGGCTTGCCGTCGGCGTCCACCGCGGCGAAGACCAGGTAGGCGGAGCCGACCTGGGTGGCCGGGGCGGACTCGTTCCAGCGCTCGGCGAGGACCCGGACGCCGACCTCCATGGAGGTCCGGCCGGTCCAGTTCACCTGCGCCTTCACATGGACCAGGTCGCCGACGCGGACCGGCTCCAGGAACGCCATCTCGTCCATGGACGCGGTGACGGCGGGGCCGCCGGAGTGCCGGCCGGCCACGGCGCCCGCGGCGTCGTCGACCAGTTTCATGATCACTCCGCCGTGCACCGTCCCCAGCAGATTGGTGTCGCTGTGGGTCATGATGTGGCTGAGGGTGGTGCGGGAGGCGGAGGTGGGCTTACCCGGGATCTCCGGTTCCACTTCCGTGGCCTGGTCTGTCATGCCCTCCACCTTATGCCGACGGCGCATTCGCGGAATTTGTGTCGGCTTCGCAACAGCGGGGCCCTGATTTTCCGACAGCCCTTGTCCGGCACACCGCGGTGCCCGGCACACTGGTGCGCATGAATGACTGGCCCGAGGGATGGTCCGACGACAACGGCGGCCCGCGCTACGGACGCGGCAGTGCCGGCGCGCGGCCGGAGAGCGCCCGTGTGATGCGTCAGGTGCGGCGCGGCCCGGCGGTACCGCCCGGTCCGCGCTCGGGGTACGACGGCTCCGGTGCGGCGGCGCCGCCGCACGGGGCCGGTGTGCCGCAGCAGCCGTCGTACGTGAACGGCCAGGGCCACGAGCCGGGCGCCGGCCCGGACGGGTACGACAGCGGCTACAACACCGGCCAGGTCTACGGCTCGCCCGGCGGCCGTGGTCCGGGCGCTCCGGCGGGCTCCTCCGCCCGTGCCCCGAGACCCGCGCCGAACTGGCGGCGGCGGATCAAGTGGACGGCGATCACGGTGGCGGGTGTGCTGGTCGTCACGTCGGTCGCGACCTACTTCTGGGCCGACTCCAAGCTGCGCCGCGAAGTGGACCTCTCCAAGGTCATCGACCGGCCGGACGGCGGTGACGGCACGAACTACCTGATCGTCGGCTCGGACAGCCGGGAGGGCATGTCCAAGGAGGACGAGAAGAAGCTGCACACCGGCGGCGCCGAGGGCAAGCGCACCGACTCGATGATGATCCTGCACGTCGGCGACAACGGCGACACGCTGATCTCGCTGCCGCGCGACTCGGACGTGGTGGTCCCGTCGTACCAGGGGTCGACGTCGGGGAAGGTCTTCCCGGCGCAGGGCCGGCACGCCAAGCTGAACGCCACCTACGCCGAGGACGGGCCGACGCTGCTGGTCCGCGCGATCGAGGCCAACACCGGTCTGCGCATCGACCACTACGTGGAGATCGGCTTCCAGGGCTTCGCCGGCATCGTGGACGCGGTGGGCGGAGTCGAGATCACCATCGACAAGGGCTTCAAGGACAAGTGGTCCGGCGCCGACTTCGAGGCGGGCAAGCAGACCCTGAACGGTCAGGAGGCCCTCGCCTTCGTGCGCACCCGGCACGCGTTCGCCGCCTCCGACCTCCAGCGCACCAAGAACCAGCAGAAGTTCCTCGCCGCCCTGGCGCACCAGGTGGCGACGCCCTCGACGATCCTGAACCCGTTCAAGTTCTACCCGACCATGGGCGCGGGCCTGGACTCGCTGATCGTCGACAAGGACATGTCGCTGTGGGATCTGGCGTCGATGTTCTGGGCGATGAAGGGCGTCAGCGGCGGTGACGGCACCTCGATGAACATGCCGATCTCCGGCTCCGTGGGCGGCAACCTGGTCTGGGACAAGACCAAGGTGAAGACGCTGGTGGACGAGCTGAACAACGACGAGAAGGTCACCGTCTCCGGGAACTAGGGGCGGGGAACCGGGCGGCGGGGGCCGGGGGCACCCGGCGGGGCGCCCCCGGCCGGAGCGGGGCGGGGCTCACATGTGGCCGGCGCCCGCCATCGCCCGGCAGGTCTCGGCACAGCGGCGACACGCCTCGGCGCAGCGCGTCAGCTGCTGGTCGTCCGGCATGGCGGTACACGCCTCGGCGCACATGTCGCACGCCTTGGCGCACAGCGCGCACATGTCGGTGTGCATGGGCGAGCGGCGCATCATCATGTCGGCGCACATCCGGGTGGTCTCGGAACAGTCCATCAGCGCCCGCATGATCTGCATCTGCTGCTGGCCGCCCTTCTGCATGCAGGAGCTCATCGTCTCCTCGCAGATGCTGTGGCAGTTCATGCAGGCCTCGATGCACTCCTGCATCTGCCGGGTGAGGGCGGGCATCGTCGGCGACTGGGTCATGGCTCCTCCTGGAAAGGCGGGGGCCCGGGGCGGACCCCGTCTGCTTCCGTCCTACGTCCGGTGCCGCCGCCCCGCACGTCGGCCCACGGCGCCGCGCCCGTCCCGGCCGGTCCGCGGCCGGTCTACGGCTTGCGGCCCACGGCGCCGAAGTGGGTCACCTCCGCCGGCTCCGCCGTACCGGCCCCGGGCCGCCAGCGCGAGCAGGAGACGAGGCCCGGCTCCAGCAGTTCGACCCGGTCGAAGAGCCGGGCCAGTTCGGCGCGGGTGCGCAGGGTCATGGGCGCGGAGCCCTGGCCGTTCCAGTACTCCACGGCCTGGGTCATCGCCTCGCCGTCGACCTCGGTGGTGGGGTGGGAGATCACCAGGAAGCTGCCGGAGGGCACGGCGTCCAGCAGCCGGTGCACGATGGACACGGCCTCGTCGGTGTCCAGGACGAAGTTGAGGATGCCGAGCAGGGTGAGGGCGACCGGGCGGTCCAGGTCCAGGGTCCGGGCGGCACCCCGCACGATGGCCTCCGGGTCGTGGACGTCGGCCTCGATGTAGTCCGTGGCGCCCTCGGGAGTGCTGGTCAGCAGCGCGTGGGCGTGGGTGAGGACGAGCGGGTCGTTGTCGGCGTAGACGATCCGGCAGGACGGGTCGACGCGCTGGGCGACCTCGTGGGTGTTGTCGGCGGTGGGCAGTCCGGTGCCGATGTCCAGGAACTGCCGGATGCCCTCGGTGCCGGCCAGGTGCCGCACCGCGCGGGCCAGGAACGCCCGGTCGGCGACGGCCGAGCGGGGCAGCGCCGGGACGAAGCCGAGGATCTGCTCGCCGACCTGCTCATCCACCGGGTAGTGGTCCTTGCCGCCGAGCCAGTAGTTCCAGACGCGGGCCGAGTGGGAGACGTCGGTACGCAGCCGGGCCATGCGCGCGACGCCTTCGTCCCCGGTGGCCGCGGTGTGGTCGGACAGGGCCATGGGCGCGGGTCTCCTTCGAAGTGATCACGACCGGAACGCGCACCAAAATAAGGAAGAAGGCGCCCGGACGGGCGCCTTCCGCAAAACACGAGCCCCCTGCTACGGAAGGTTCCTCGCCATGACGATCCGCTGAACCTGATTCGTGCCCTCGTAGATCTGGGTGATCTTGGCGTCGCGCATCATGCGCTCCACCGGGTAGTCGCGGGTGTAGCCGTAGCCGCCGAGGAGCTGGACGGCGTCGGTGGTGACCTCCATGGCGACGTCCGAGGCGAAGCACTTGGCGGCGGCGCCCAGGTAGGTGAGGTCGGCGTCGCCGCGCTCGGAGGCGGCGGCGGCCTGGTAGGTGAGGGCGCGGGCCGCCGAGATCTTCATGGACATGTCGGCGAGCATGAACTGGATGCCCTGGAAGTCGGCGATCGCCTTGCCGAACTGCTTGCGCTCCTGGACGTAGCCCTTGGCGTAGTCGAGGGCGCCCTGGGCGACGCCGAGGGCCTGGGCGGCGATGGTGATGCGGGTGTGGTCCAGGGTCTTCATGGCCGTCATGAAGCCGGTGCCCTCCTCGCCGATCATGCGGTCGGCGGGGATGCGGACGTTGTCGAAGTAGACCTCGCGGGTCGGGGAACCCTTGATGCCGAGCTTCTTCTCCGGCGCGCCGAAGGAGACGCCCTCGTCGGACTTCTCGACCACGAAGGCGGAGATGCCCTTCGAGCGCTTCGAGGGGTCCGTCACGGCCATCACCGTGTAGTACTCCGAGACGCCCGCGTTGGTGATCCAGCGCTTGACGCCGTTGAGCACCCAGTGGTCGCCGTCGCGGACGGCCTTGGTCTTCATGCCGGCCGCGTCCGAGCCCGCCTCCGGCTCGGACAGGCAGTACGAGAACATCGCGTCGCCCTTGGCCAGCGGGCCCAGGTACTTCTTCTTCAGCTCCTCGGAGCCGGAGAGGATCACCGGGAGCGAGCCCAGCTTGTTCACCGCGGGGATGAGCGAGGAGGAGACGCAGGCACGGGCGACCTCCTCGATCACGATGACCGTGGCGAGCGCGTCGGCGCCGGAGCCGCCGTACTCCTCGGGGACGTGCACGGCGTGCAGGTCGTTGGCCACCAGGGCGTCGAGGGCCTCCTGCGGGAAGCGGGCCTCCTCGTCCACCGCCGCGGCGTACGGCGCGATCTTCGCCTCGACCAGCGAACGGACGGCGTCCCGGAGCATGTCGTGCTCCTCGGACGGGCGGTACAGGTCGAAGTCAGCCGATCCGGCCACGGTCTCTCACGCTCCAAAGACGCAGTGATACTGACGCTAATTACCGTTAAGTAACTCAAATTTTAGAGGCCCGGCCTCCACCCGCCTACGTGAGCTACGCGACAGCGGAAAAATGCCCGGCCAGAGGCCCGGATATGCTCGGGCCCGCATGACCGAGCACGACCGACGGACCCGAGCTGGAGCACCCATGAGCCTGAAGATCACCGTGATCGGCACCGGCTACCTCGGCGCCACGCACGCCGCGGCCATGGCCGAGCTGGGCTTCGAGGTGCTGGGCCTGGACGTGGTACCCGAGAAGATCGCCCTGCTGGAGCGCGGCAGGACCCCGATGTACGAACCGGGGCTCGAGGAGCTGCTGCGCAGGCACGTCGCCGGGATCGAGGGGTCGACCGGGCGGCTGCGGTTCACCACGGACTGGGCCGAGGCCGGTGCCTTCGGCGACGTGCACTTCGTGTGCGTCAACACGCCGCAGAAGCACGGCGAGTACGCCTGCGACATGTCCTACGTCGACTCCGCGATCGCCTCCCTCGCCCCGCACCTGCACGGCCCGGCCCTGGTCGTGGGCAAGTCGACCGTGCCGGTGGGCTCCGCCGAGCGGCTGGCGGACTACCTCGCCGAGCACGCCCCGGCGGGCGCGGACGCCGAGCTGGCCTGGAACCCGGAGTTCCTGCGCGAGGGCTTCGCCGTCGAGGACACCCTGCACCCGGACCGGATCGTGGTCGGCGTGCGCGGCGAGCGCGCCGAGAAGCTGCTGCGCGAGGTGTACGCGACGCCGGTGGCCGGCGGCACGCCGTTCATCGTCACCGACTTCCCGACCGCCGAGCTGGTGAAGACGGCCGCGAACTCCTTCCTCGCCACCAAGATCTCCTTCATCAACGCGATGGCGGAGGTGTGCGAGGCGGGCGGCGGTGACGTGGCCCGGCTCGCCGAGGCCATCGGGTACGACGACCGGATCGGCCGCAAGTTCCTGCGCGCCGGGATCGGCTTCGGCGGCGGCTGCCTGCCCAAGGACATCCGGGCGTTCATGGCCCGCGCGGGCGAGCTGGGCGCCGACCAGGCGCTGACCTTCCTGCGCGAGATCGACTCCATCAACATGCGCCGGCGCGGCCAGATGGTGGAGATGGCCCGGGAGGCGCTGGGCGGCGGCTCCTTCCTCGGCAAGCGGGTGGCGGTGCTCGGCGCCACCTTCAAGCCGGACTCGGACGACGTGCGCGACTCGCCCGCGCTGAACGTGGCCGGGCAGATCCACCTCCAGGGCGGCCAGGTGACGGTGTACGACCCGAAGGGCATGGCCAACGCCCGCAAGGTCTTCCCGACCCTGGGCTACGCCGACAGCGCGGAGGAGGCCGTCCGCGGCGCCCATGTCGTGCTGCACCTGACCGAGTGGCGGGAGTTCGGCGAGCTGGACCCGGCGGCACTCGGCGAGGTCGCGGCGGACCGGGTGCTCCTGGACGGGCGCAACACGCTCGACCCGGAGCTGTGGCGACGGGCCGGGTGGACGTACCGGGCGATGGGCCGGCCCACGGCTTAGGTTTCCGCCGCGGCGCGCCGTCCCGCGGCCGCATCGGGCTCGGGCCGCGAGCGTTGGCGGGGAGAACGTCCGGGAGAGCGTGACGCCGGTTCGGCCGAGGCTCAGTCGGCCGAACCGGGGTCTGTGGGCATTCTGCACCATCCCCGGCGTGCCTCAGGGGCCCTTCGCGCGGTAGCGGCGCATCTTGGCGCGGGCCCCGCACGTCCGCATCAGGCACCAGCGTCCGCGTCCGGCGGGGCTGCGGTCGTAGTACGCCCAGTGGCAGGTGGCGGACTCGCACGCCTTGAGTCTGGCCCAGGTGCCGGCGACGAGCGCCTCGGCGACGGCGGCGGCGATCCGGGCGGGCAGCGGGCCCTCGTCGGCGGGCGTCAGCCGGGCGGAGCCGTCGTGGTCGTCCACGGCGAGGTACAGCGGCGCCCGGGCCAGCAGTGTGCCGAGCGGGGTCACGGCGCGGTGCGGCGGATGCCCGGCGTGGGCGAGCAGCGCGGCCCGCAGCGACTCGCGCAGCTCCCGGGCCTCGTCGAGGCCGTCCTCGGTGATCCCCAGGCGGACGCGGCCCTCCGGCGTGTCCAGCGCGTCGGTGCCCGCCTCCATGTCGAGCGTGTTCACCAGCGACTCGACCAGCGCCAGGCCGCCCGGCGCGGCGGATCTCTCGCTCATGCTTGCGACGTTACCGCTTCTGGGGGAGCATGCGGTCACCGTTACCGGTTACCCGGTCCTACGGGTAACTATCAGGAGGTGGTCATGGCTCTCGCCAAGCTCGACGTCGTGGTGCTGGACTGTCCCGATCCCCGTGCGCTGGCCGGGTTCTACGCCGGTGTGCTGGACGGCACGGTGGAGGGCGACGAGGAGTGGGTGACGCTGAAGGTGCCCGGCGGGCCGGAGCTGGCCTTCCAGCGGGCGCCCGGGTTCGTGCCGCCCGAGTGGCCCGCGGCGGACCGCTCCCAGCAGTTCCACCTGGACCTGACCGTGCCGGACCTGGACGCGGCCGAGAAGGGCGTGCTGGAGCTGGGCGCCAGGCCGCTGGACACCGCCGACCGGTCCCGTTCCTTCCGTGTCTACGCCGACCCGGCGGGGCACCCGTTCTGCCTCTGTGCCTGCTGAGTCCGTCTCGAACGAGAAACCGGAGGACACCATGGCGTCCGTGGCCCGTTTCCGCAACGTCGTGCTCGACTGCCCCGACCCGCACGCGCTGGCCGCCTTCTACGCGGCCGTGGCCGGAGGCACCCCGGAGCCGGAGGACGACGACTGGGTCGTCCTCCGCGTGCCGGACGGGCCCCGGATGGCCTTCCAGCGGGCCGAGGGCCACACGCCGCCCGAGTGGCCGCGCGCCGACCACAACGGCCAGCAGCTCCACCTCGACTTCGACGCGGGCCCGACCTGGGACGACATCGACGCCGCGCACGAACGGGTGATCGCGCTCGGCGCCCGACCGCTGGACCTGGAGGACCGCGAGAAGAAGGACTTCCAGGTGTACGCCGACCCGGCCGGGCATCCGTTCTGCCTGTGCCGGATCGAGCGGTCGTAGGGCCTCTAGAGGACGTCCAGATCGGTGACCGGCGGTGCCGGGGCCTTTCGGCGGTGCTGGGCGGCGCGGGCCGTGAAGTCCGCGCCGCGCAGCACCCGCTGGACGTTTCCCCACGTCAGCAGCGCCAGTTCGGTCTCGGACCAGCCGCGCCTGAGCAGTTCGGCGATCAGGTGCGGGTAGCGGGAGGCGTCGGCCAGTTCGCGGGGATGGGCGGCGCCGGAGTCGTAGGTGCCGGACAGGCCGACGCACTCGGGGCCGGCCACGTCGCGGACGTGGTCCAGGTGGTCGGCGACGTCCGGGACGGCCGGCCCGGTCTGCTCGGCGGTCAGCGGCACCATGCACAGGCCCTTCGCCCCGCCGAGGGCGGCCAGCAGGTCGTCGGGCAGATTGGCCGGGTGCGGGCGCAGGGCGCGGGCGGCCGAGCGGGTGCACAGCACCGGGGTCTTGGACAGCGCGAGGGTGCGCCGGACGGTGGCGGCCGAGGCGCCGGTGACGTCGGCGAGCACACCGAGCCGGTTCATCTCGCGCACCACCTCCTCACCGAACCGGGTGAGCCCCGACACGCCCGCCCACGCGGTGTCCGCGAGGCTGAGGACGCGCACGCCGAGGGCGTGCAGCACGCGCAGGACGGCGAGGGAGCCGTCCAGCGCGGCGCCGTGCGCGGGGCCCGGCAGCACGGCGATCCGGCCGCGGTTGCGGGCGTCGATGACCTGCCCGGCGGTACGCACCAGCCGCAGCCCCTCCGGATGCGCCTCGACGACCGAGCGCACCAGGTCCAGCTGTTCCAGGGTCGCCGCCACCGGACGCTCCCCGGCCGGTTCCTCGGGCAGGTGCAGCGACCAGAACAGCGCGCCGACGTGCCCGGCGCGCAGCCGGGGCACGTCCGTGTCGACGGCGGCCTCGCCGAGCTGGAGGTCGTGGCCGGGCAGATGGCGCAGGGCCCAGGGCAGGCCGCTGTAGCCGTCGGCGACCGGGTGCGCGGCGAGCAGGACGCGGGCCCGCTCCAGCAGGTCCCCGGCCGGCCGGAGGCGCAACGGCTCGTCCGGCAGGCCGCCGTCCTCGCCGACCTCGGTCGTGCCGGGGATGTCGTCCTGGAGGTCGGCCATGGCGGGCTCCGTACGTCCTCGTCGCCTACGGCGTGCTGTGGCTGGCGTACCGACACGGTCGCACGGAGCGCGGCGGACCTCCTGGCGAGCGGGGCGTTCGGGGGTAACCCGGTCAGCTCCCGCCGGGCGTGCCGTCCAGTTCCTCGATGGTGGCGAGGGACGGGCCCCGACTGGCCTTCAGGTCGCGGGCGACGTCCTCCGCCGCGCCCAGCACCCGTACCGCGTTGCGCCAGGTCAGCTTGGCCAGGTCGGTGCGGGACCAGCCGCGGTCCAGCAGCTCGGCGAGGAGGTTGGGGTAGCCGGAGACGTCGTCCAGGCCGTCCGGGGTGAACGCGGTGCCGTCGTAGTCGCCGCCGATGCCCAGGTGGTCGATGCCGGCCACCTCGCGCATGTGGTCCAGGTGGTCGGCCACCGTGGACACCGTGGCGACCGGGCGCGGATGGCGCTCCTCGAACGCGCGGTGCAGCCGCATCGCCTCGGGGCTGGTGTCCAGGTGGTGCAGGCCGTGGGCGCGCAGGTTGTCGTCGGCGGCGGCCGTCCAGTCGACGGCGGCCTGGAGGACGAACTTGGGCACGAACGTCACCATCGCCACGCCGCCGTTGTCGGGCAGCCGCTCCAGGACGTCGTCGGGGATGTTGCGCGGGTGGTCGCAGACCGCGCGGGCGGAGGAGTGCGAGAAGATCACCGGCGCGGCGGAGGCGTCCAGCGCGTCCCGCATGGTGGTGGCGGCCACGTGCGAGAGGTCGACCAGCATGCCGAGCCGGTTCATCTCGCGGACCACCTCGCGGCCGAAGGCGGTCAGGCCCCGGGCCCTCGGCTCGTCCGTCGCGGAGTCCGCCCAGTCCACGTTGGAGTTGTGGGTGAGGGTCATGTAGCGCACGCCGAGCGCGTACAGGGCGCGCAGGGTGCCCAGGGAGTTGGCGATGGAGTGGCCGCCCTCGGCGCCCATGAGGGAGGCGATCCGGCCGTCGGCGCGGGCCGCCTCCAGGTCGGCGGCGGTCCGCGCGGGCGCCAGGTCCGCCGGGTAGCGCTCCAGCATCCGGTGGACGCAGTCGATCTGCTCCAGGGTGGCCGCGACCGGCTCGGGCTGCTCGGCCGGCACGTACACCGACCAGTACTGGGCGCCGACGCCGCCCGCGCGCAGCCGCGGCAGGTCGGTGTGCAGCCGGTCGCGGCGGTCCCCGGCGATGTCCAGGGCGTCGAGGTCGTAGCGGACCTGCTCGCGCAGCGCCCACGGCAGGTCGTTGTGGCCGTCGACGACCGGGAACTCGCGCAGCAGGTCCCGGGCCTCCTCCAGCGCGCTCATGCCGGTCACTTCCCGAAGCCGAAGCCGCTCGTGCCCTCGACCTTGGCGCGCAGCCGCTTGCCCTTCTCGGTGGCCTGGTCGTTCAGCTCCTGCTGGAAGTCGCGCATCCGGTGCAGCAGTTCCTCGTCGTGCGCGGCGAGCATCCGGGCCGCGAGCAGACCGGCGTTGCGGGCGCCGGCGACGGAGACCGTGGCGACCGGGACACCGGCCGGCATCTGCACGATGGACAGCAGCGAGTCCATGCCGTCCAGGTACTTCAGCGGCACGGGCACGCCGATGACCGGCAGCGGGGTGACGGAGGCGAGCATGCCGGGCAGGTGGGCGGCGCCGCCCGCGCCCGCGATGATCGCCTTCAGCCCGCGGTCGGCGGCCTGCTCGCCGTAGGTGATCATCTCGCGGGGCATGCGGTGCGCGGAGACGACGTCGACCTCGTAGGCGATCTCGAACTCGTCCAGGGCCTTGGCGGCGGCCTCCATGACGGGCCAGTCGGAGTCGGACCCCATGACGATGCCAACAACGGGGCTCATTCGGTGATCGTGCCTCTCAGGTAGCCGGCTGCGTGACGGGCGCGCTCCAGCACGTCGTCCAGGTCGTCGCCGTAGGTGTTGACGTGTCCGACCTTGCGACCGGGCTTCACGTCCTTGCCGTACATGTGGATCTTGAGCTTGGGGTCGCGGGCCATGCAGTGCAAGTACGCGGAGTACATGTCGGGGTAGTCGCCGCCCAGGACGTTGACCATGACCGTCCACGGGGCGCGCGGGCGGGGGTCGCCCAGCGGCAGGTCCAGGACCGCGCGGACGTGGTTGGCGAACTGGGAGGTGATCGCGCCGTCCATGGACCAGTGGCCGGAGTTGTGCGGGCGCATCGCGAGTTCGTTGACGAGGATGCGGCCGTCGCGGGTCTGGAACAGCTCGACGGCGAGGTGCCCGACGACGTCCAGTTCCTTGGCGACGGTCAGGGCGAGCCGCTCGGCGCGCAGGGCCAGGTCCTCGGGCAGGTCCGGGGCGGGCGCGATCACGGTGTCGCAGACGCCGTCGACCTGCCGGGACTCCACCACCGGGTAGGCGACGGCCTGGCCGTGCGGGGAGCGGACGACGTTGGCGGCCAGCTCGCGGACGTAGTCGACCTTCTCCTCGGCGAGGACGGGGACGCCGGCGCGGAACGGCTCGGCCGCCTCCTCGGCGTTCTCCACGACCCACACGCCCTTGCCGTCGTAGCCGCCGCGGACGGTCTTGAGGACGACGGGGAAGCCGTCGCCCTCGGCCGCGAAGCGGACCACGTCCTGCGGATCGGTCACGATCCGGTGCCGGGGGCACGGGATGCCGATCGCGTCGAGCCTCGCGCGCATCACGCCCTTGTCCTGGGCGTGCACCAGCGCGTCGGGCCCCGGGCGCACGGGAATGCCGTCCGCCTCCAGAGCCCGGAGGTGCTCGGTGGGTACGTGTTCGTGATCGAAGGTGATCACATCGCACCCGCGCGCGAATTCCCGCAAGGTGTCGAGGTCGCGGTAGTCGCCGATGACGACATCGCTCACGACCTGCGCCGCGGAATCCTGAGGGGTGTCACTGAGAAGCTTGAACCTGATGCCCAACGGGATGCCCGCCTCGTGCGTCATACGCGCGAGCTGCCCCCCGCCGACCATGCCGACTACCGGGAACGTCACACCCCTAGCGTATCGGCCATCCGGGGTCGGCCGGATCGCGTCCCTCCCCCAGGACTCTTACCCGGTGCTTTCCCGCCTCTTTCCGGCCTGTTTCCCGGCCCTGGCCCGGTCCCCGGGCAGTGAAGGGCCCGCACGGCTAGCATGGCGGGGTTGACGAATCCTACCGACGGGAGCTGCACAGCCATGGAACCTCGTTCCTCGGGGGTGCAACGGCTCGTACGCGAGTTGATCCGGTTCGGTGCCGTCGGCGGGGCCGGGGTTCTGGTCAACCTCGGTGTGTTCAACCTGGTCCGGCACTCCTCGGACCTGCCGGTGGTGCGCGCCAGCGTGATCGCGACGGTCGTGGCCATCGTCTTCAACTACGTGGGCTTCCGCTACTGGACCTACCGGGACCGCGACAAGAGCGGGCGCACCCGGGAACTGACGCTGTTCCTGCTGTTCAGCGTGGCCGGCCTGGTGATCGAGAACGGCGTGCTGTACCTGGCGACCTACGGCTTCGGCTGGGACACCCCGCTGCAGAGCAACGTCTTCAAGTTCGTCGGCATCGGCGTGGCGACGCTGTTCCGGTTCTGGTCGTACCGCACCTGGGTGTTCCGGACGCTGCCGGCCGGGGAGGCCGTGGCGGGTGCCGAATCGATTCTGAAGCAGGAGCCGCGGCGGTCCGCGCCCCGCCAGCGGGTCCCGTAGCGATTCCCGACACCGGCCGGCTCACCCGGCCGTTGCGACTTCCGCGGAGGCCCGGACACGGTCACGGCCGCCGTGGAGGTCCCCGCGCCCGGCGACTCCCTTAGAGGACGGGCGCCCGGCACGACTCCCGTAGAGATCCCTCGAAGGTTCCGGTGCTCGTCAGCGGACCGTCGGCTGGTCCTCGTCCGACTTGCGTGACGGGGGTGTGCGGGAGAGGAACAGGCCGAAGACCGGGGGCTGCGCCTGGAGGAGTTCCAGGCGGCCGCCGTCGGCCTCCGCGAGGTCCCGCGCCACGGCCAGGCCGATGCCCGTGGAGTTCCGCCCGCTGATCGTCCGCTCGAAGATCCGCGCGCCGAGGTCGGCCGGCACTCCCGGCCCCTCGTCGGTCACCTCGATCACGGCCTGGTTGCCGGTGACCCGGGTGCGCAGCGCCACGGTGCCGCCGCCGTGCATCAGCGAGTTCTCGATCAGCGCGGCCAGCACCTGCGCGACCGCGCCCGGCGTGCCCACCGCCGTCAGGTGCTGCTTGCCGGAGCTGACGACGGCCCGGCCGGCGCTGCGGTAGGCGGGCCGCCACTCGGCGAGCTGCTGCTGGATCACCTCGTCCAGGTCGAAGGCGACCGCGGAGCCGGTGCGCGGGTCGCGCGAGTTGGTCAGCAGCCGCTCCACCACGTCGGTCAGCCGCTCCACCTGCGTCAGCGCGATGGTGGCCTCCTCCTTCACCGTGTCCGGGTCGTCGGTGAGGGTGATCTCCTCCAGCCGCATGGACAGGGCGGTGAGCGGCGTGCGGAGCTGGTGCGAGGCGTCGGCCGCCAGGCGCCGCTCGGCGGTCAGCATGCGCGCGATCCGTTCCGCGGAGGAGTCCAGCACATCGGCGACCCGGTCCAGCTCGGGCACGCCGTACCGCTTGTGCCGCGGGCGCGGGTCGCCGGAGCCGAGGCGCTCGGCGGTCTCGGCGAGGTCGGTCAGCGGAGAGGCGAGCCGGCCCGCCTGCCGCAGGGCGAGCAGCACGGCCGCGATCACCGCGAGCAGCGCGACCAGTCCGATGATCAGCAGGGTCCGGCCGACCTCGCGGGTCACCGCGGAGCGGGGCTCCTGGACGGTGACCGTCTCGCCCTCCTCGCCGTGCTGCGTCGACTGGATGGTGTCGCCCTCGGGCTTGCTGCCGATCTCTATGGGCGTCTTGCCGGGCATGGAGATGACCGCGTACTGGTCCTTGCTGACCGGATTGCGCAGCACGTCCGCGTTGACGTTCTCCGCGGCGAGGATCCGGCTGTCCACGATGCTGGCCAGCCGCACCGCCTCCGACTCCACCCGCTCCTGGGCGCTGTTGCTGATGGTGCGGGTCTCGACGATGACGAGCGAGACACCGAAGACGGCGATCACCACCAGCACGACGGCGAGGGTGGACTGGATGAGACGTCGACGCATGGTCCGTTACCTGAGGTGATCGCCGGCCCGGCTCAGCTCTTCTCGAAGCGGAAGCCCACACCGCGCACGGTGGCGATGTAGCGGGGGTTCGCCGCGTCGTCGCCGAGCTTCTTGCGGAGCCAGGAGATGTGCATGTCGAGGGTCTTGGTGGAGGACCACCAGGTGGTGTCCCAGACCTCGCGCATCAGCTGGTCCCGGGTGACCACGCGGCCGGCGTCGCGCACCAGCACCCGCAGCAGGTCGAACTCCTTGGCGGTCAGCTGGAGCTCCTCGTCGCCCATCCACGCGCGGTGCGACTCGACGTCGATGCGCACCCCGTGGGTGGCCGGCGGCTGCTGCGGCTCGGCGGACCCGCGCCGCAGCAGCGCCCGGACCCGGGCGAGCAGTTCGGCGAGCCGGAAGGGCTTGGTGACGTAGTCGTCGGCGCCCGCGTCGAGGCCGACGACGGTGTCCACCTCGTCGGCCCGCGCGGTCAGGATGAGGATCGGCACGGTGTGGCCGTCGGCCCGCAGCCGGCGGGCGACCTCCAGGCCGTCCATGCCGGGCAGGCCCAGGTCCAGCACGACCAGGTCGACGCCGCCCTGCATTCCGGCGTCGAGCGCGGCGGGTCCGTCCTCGCGCACCTCGACCTCGTAACCTTCCCGGCGCAGGGCGCGGGCCAGCGGCTCCGAGATGGACGCGTCGTCCTCGGCGAGCAGTACACGGGTCATGAGGTGATGGTAGTCCGCCCGTGTACGGTGCCGGGCCGTGATCGCTTCCCCGGCTTCTTACCTTCGCACCCCGCTGGTACGAACCATTGACCTGGGGATGGGATCGTAGGAGAGACCTTCGAAACCGCTCGCACGGTTCCCGCGACACCTGTGATCCGCGTCTCAAGTCCTTCCATATCCGGCGGTGTCCTGCCGTATGGTGACCTGAACGCCTGTAGTACGCACCGGGGACCTTTGGCGAGCAGTCGACGCTGAAGGTCTCTTTTGTGTACGGGCTGATCCGACCAGCCTTGATCCGATCAGCCTTGAAAGGAATGACCTCTGGCCGGGCTCCGGGCGCAGCGACGCGTCGTGGGGCGTGGATCCCGGTGGTCGCCGTCCGCCGCCTCCGTGATCCGGAGGCGGACTCCCCCTGGGCGTGGGGGTGGACGACCGACCCGCCGGTGCCGGCCGCCCCCACCGGGCGCGCAACGCTCCAGCCGCGCGTCCCGACCAGCAAGGAACGACCATGGCGTCCAGCCTGACGAAGGACTCGGTCCGACCGGGCACCCCCGGTTCCGAGAAGACCTTCTTCGGCCACCCCCGCGGACTGGCCACTCTCTTCATGACCGAGATGTGGGAGCGTTTCTCCTACTACGGCATGAGGGCCCTGCTCCCGCTGTACCTGGTGGCCCCGGGTGGCCTGCACCTCAGCGGTGGCACGGCGAGCGCGATCTACGCGGTGTACCTGTCGCTCGTGTACCTGCTCGCCCTGCCCGGCGGCTGGTTCGCCGACCGCCTGCTCGGCCCCCGCAAGACGGTCGCCGTCGCGGGCGCGGTCATCATGCTGGGTCACCTGGCCCTGGCGGTCCCCTTCGCCGCGAGCTTCTACGTCGGCCTGGTGCTCGTCGCCATCGGTTCGGGTCTGCTGAAGGCCAACATCTCCACGATGGTCGGCCACCTCTACAACGGCCCGGAGGACCCGCGCCGGGACGGTGGCTTCACGCTCTTCTACATCGGCATCAACCTCGGTGCGTTCGTCGCCCCGCTGGTCATCGGCACCATCGGTGAGAACGTCAACTGGCACCTGGGCTTCGCGCTGGCCGCGCTCGGCATGGCGCTGGGTCTGGCCCAGTACCTGATGGGCGGCCGCCACCTGAACCCGAAGAGCAGCGAGGTCCCGACCCCGCTGAGCGCCGAGCAGAAGGCCGCGACCCTGCGCAAGGGCCTGATCTGGCTGGCCGTCGCCGCGGTGTTCTACGGCGTCGTCGGCGGCACCGGTCACTTCACCCTGAACTGGGCGCTGATCCCGCTCACCCTCATCGGCCTGATCGTGCCGATCCTGGTCATCGCCCGGATCCTGCGGGACAAGGACCTGGACACGGGCGAGCGCTCGAAGGTGAAGGCGTACATCTGGTTCTTCGTGGCCGCCGCCGTCTTCTGGATGATCTACGACCAGGGCGGCTCGACCCTGTCGCTGTTCGCCCAGGACAGCGCCGAGAACTCGGTCCTCGGCTGGGACTTCCCGGTCTCCTGGTACCAGTCGGTCAACCCGGTCCTGATCATGGCGCTGGCCCCGGTCTTCGCCTGGCTGTGGCTGTGGCTGAACCGGCGCGGCAAGGAGCCGAGCACGATCGTGAAGTTCTCTTCCGGTCTGGTGCTGGTCGGTGCCTCCTTCTTCGTCTTCCTCGCCCCGCTGTCGGTCGCCGAGGGCGGCCACAAGGCCGCGGCGCTGTGGCTGGTCGCGATCTACTTCGTGCAGACCGTCGGCGAACTGACGCTGTCGCCGGTGGGTCTGTCGGTGACGACGAAGATGGCGCCGCAGAAGTACGCCTCGCAGATGATGGGCGTGTGGTTCCTCGCGGTCACCGCGGGCGACTCCGTCACCGCTCTGCTGTCGAACCCGGCCATCGGGGGCGTCAACCTCGACAAGAAGGGCTTCGTCGCCCTGGAGGCCGTGCTCGCCGTGGTCGCGGGTGTGGCGGTGTGGATGTACCGCAACAAGGTCAAGAAGCTGATGGGCAACGTGAACTAGTCGCGCGGCCCGGCCTGTGGAGGGCCGTCGCATCCGGGAGGATGCGGCGGCCCTCCCGGCTTGTCCGCGGCCGGCCTCACCGGGCGGCTCGGCCTCTCCCGTGGCACGGCGGGCGTGTGGACACCGCGCCGGTCTCGGCGAGGCCGCCGTCGCCGCCGCCCGTCGCGGCCGGGCCCGGGACACCACCCGGCGCCGAGGTGCCGCCTGCCGCGCCGTCCGGCCGCCCGGTGGTGTCCAAGGTGAGCGGACGGCCGTCCTCACCGGCGTGCGCGTGGTGGTCGTACCGGGCGCCTCGGCCGTCGGCACGCCCGGGAACAGCCTGGAGGAGCCGCTCGCGCCGGGCGTGTGGGCACCGGTTGAGGTCGGGGGTCCCGATGGGGGCGGCGGGCGTGGTTCCCGTCGTCCGTGCTCGCGTCGGTCTGCACCGGCGAGGCGGCGTTCTGACGCCGATCGGCGTCCGGCAGCGGTGGTCGGCGCCGGTCACGTCGGCGCGGGCCACCGGTGCGGCCGGCAGCGGCGCCGATCCGGCCGGGGCCGCGGCGGGCGCGGGCGCGGCGGACGCGGCGGTTCGTTTCGGGTACGGCACGATCGGCCCACGCCGCTCGTCCTGACGGCACATCGGATGCGGCCGTCGAGGCGCGGCGGGGGCGTGAGGAAGGAGACGCGTCACACGCCGGAGTCGCGGTGATCCGGCGGGTGCCCTTCGCGTACGGTCAGGCGGGCGCGCCCAGTTCCGCCCACACCGTCTTGCCCGGTGTTCCGGTGACCCGGGCGACGCCCCAGTCCAGGCACAGCCGCTGCACGATGAACATGCCGTGGCCGCCGGGCCGGCCGGCGCGGTGCGGGGTGCGCGGGGCCGGCTGGCCGGTGCCCCGGTCGGAGACCTCTATCCGGATCACCTTGTTGTCACAGGTGAGCCGCAGTTCGTCCGGGCCCTCGGCGTGCAGGCAGGCGTTGGTGACCAGTTCGGAGACGACGAGCAGCACGTCGTCGGCGGCGGCCCGCCGGTCGGCGGTGGCGGCGGGCAGCCACCCCCACGCGTACAGCGCCTGGCGGGTGAAGTCACGGGCGAGCGGGACCACCCCGCTCTCGCCTTCCAGGCGGAGCGTACGCACCTGCCGTTCACGGGCCCGCGGAGGGCCGTCGGCCGCTCCGGGCGTCACGGACGGCGCGGCTGCCCCCTCGGACGCGCCGACGGCCGGCGCGGCCCCATCGGACGCCCCGGAAGCGCCGCTGGGCTCCGGGCCGCGGTCGCCCGGCGAGTAGGGCCGGGTGGTGCTCATCAGCGCTTCACCTCACCGATTCACCAGTTCACGATTACAAAAGTCCGGTCGGCGGTCCGACCGGCGCTGCGGCCCGCGGTCCGGTCGTCAGTCCGGACGGCAGGCACCGGCCCCGTCGGCCGTCGCACTGTCCGAGGTTCGGCCGCCCGTCCGCCGGACGCGCGTCCCGTGCGCGTGCCGGCCCGGCCGTCCCCCGCTTTCTTCTGCCCTCTCCTGCCCGACCGATCCCGGGGAACACCCCTGTGTTCGGGGTGACCCGCGCAACGCTCGCGGGGGCCGGGCGCGGGAGCGGTCCGGCGGGGAGGGCGGGGCCGGTCAATCGGCACCGTCGGCCAAGGCGGCCTCCACGGAGTCGTGGACGGTGAAGACCGTCTCGGCGCCGGTGATCTCGAACACCCGGGCCACCACCGGCAGCATGCCGGCCAGATGGACCCCGCCGCCGGCGGCGTCCGCCTTCAGCCGGGCTCCGAGCAGGACGTTCAGCCCCGTGGAGTCGCAGAACTCCAGGCGGGAACAGTCCACCACGAGCCGCGAGAAACCCTTGTCGAGCAGGTCGTCGAGGGGCTCGCGCAGAAGATCGGCGGTGTGGTGGTCGAGCTCACCCGACGGTGTCACAACGGCGCTGGAGCCCTCTTGCCGCACCTCCACCAGAAGCCGGCCCGACTGTGCGCTGCCGACCGTCCCGTGGTCCATGCCGTCTCTCTCTCCCGAGGTCGTGGCTGCTGATGCCCTCGAACATTACGCCTTCCCTGCGCACTCCGACACCCGAACATCCGCACAGAAACGGACATAGCGCAACAGAACGCACTTGCGACCCGCTCGGTACAGCGGGTAGGGCTATTAAAGGACACACACCCCTACACGCCGGCTTCGGAGGCGCCGCACACCGCAGTGCACGTACTGGCTTCGGCAGCCATATGCCGAGAACGATGGAGGACACCCATGTCACCCCGGCTCGACGCATCGCCTACCCCGATCGCGACGTCGACACCCCCACCGGTTCAGCTGGACCATCCCATCGACCCCCTCGACCCCATCGAGGGACTCCCGGAGATCCCCCCTTACGACGAGATCGGCCCGGTCGACGCGCGGGCCCTGTCCAAGACCCTCTTCGCGCGTCTGGAGTCGCTGGAGGAAGGGACGTACGAACACGCGTACGTCCGCAACACCCTCGTCGAGCTCAACCTCGCACTCGTCAAGTTCGCCGCCTCCCGTTTCCGCTCCCGCAGCGAGCCGATGGAGGACATCATCCAGGTCGGCACCATCGGCCTGATCAAGGCGATCGACCGCTTCGAACTCTCTCGCGGTGTCGAGTTCCCCACTTTCGCGATGCCGACCATCATCGGCGAGATCAAGCGGTTCTTCCGTGACACCTCGTGGTCCGTGCGGGTCCCGCGCCGGCTCCAGGAGCTGCGTCTGGACCTCGCCAAGGCGGGCGACGAGCTGGCGCAGCAGCTGGACCGCGCGCCCACGGTCGCGGAACTCGCCGAACGCCTCGGCATCTCCGGTGAGGAGGTCGTCGAGGGCATGGCCGCCTCGAACGCCTACACCGCCTCCTCGCTGGACGCCCAGCCCGAGGAGGACGAGTCCGAGGGCGCGCTCGCGGACCGGATCGGCTACGAGGACCACGGGCTGGAGGGCATCGAGTACATCGAGTCGCTCAAGCCCCTGATCGCCGGCCTGTCGTCCCGGGACCGGAAGATCCTCTCCCTGCGCTTCGTGGCGAACATGACCCAGTCGGAGATCGGCGAGGAACTGGGCATCTCCCAGATGCACGTCTCCCGGCTGCTGTCGCGCACGCTGGTGCGGCTGCGCAAGGGGCTGACCCTGGAGGAGTGACCCTGCGCGGGACACTCCGCGCGCCGCGGTGAGCGGTCCGGCCGGTCGGGCCGGACCCTCCGCGCGCCGGTCAGACCACGCGTACGCCCGCGCGCCACACCCCGGCGACCAGTGGCACGCCCGGGCGGTAGGCGAGGTGGACGTGGCTCGGGGCGTCGAGCAGCAGCAGGTCCGCGCGGGCGCCCGGGCCGAGCCGGCCGATGTCGGTGCGGCGCAGCGCGGCGGCGCCGCCCGCCGTGGCCGACCACACCGCCTCGTCCGGGGTCATCCCCATGTCGCGGACGGCCAGGGCGATGCAGAAGGGCACGGACGAGGTGAAGGACGAGCCCGGGTTGCAGTCGGTGGACAGGGCGACCGTCACGCCCGCGTCCAGCAGGCGGCGGGCGTCCGGCCACTCGGCGCGGGTGGAGAACTCGGCGCCGGGCAGCAGGGTGGCGACCGTGCGGCCCTGGGCCAGGGCGTCGACGTCCGCGTCCGTCAGGTGGGTGCAGTGGTCGGCGCTGGCCGCGTCCAGTTCGACGGCCAGTTGCACACCGGGGCCGTGGGAGAGCTGGTTGGCGTGGACGCGCGGACGCAGGCCCTTCGCCTTGCCCGCGGTGAGGACGGCACGGGCCTGGTCGCCGTCGAAGGCGCCCTTCTCGCAGAACACGTCGATCCAGCGGGCGTGCGGCGCGCAGGCGTCCAGCATCTCGCCGGTGACCAGGGCGACATAGGCCGCCGGGTCGTCGGCGTGCTCGGGACCGACGATGTGCGCGCCGAGGTACGTCACCTCCTCGGTGTGCCGCGCGGCGAGGCGCAGCGCGCGGGCCTCGTCCTCGACGGTGAGGCCGTAGCCCGACTTGGTCTCCAGCGTGGTCGTGCCCTGGCGCAGGGCCTCGGCGAGGTAGCGGGTGAGGTTCGCCTCCAGTTCCGCGTCGCTCGCGGCGCGGGTGGCCGCGACCGTGGTGCGGATGCCGCCCGCGCTGTAGGGGCGGCCGGACATGCGGGCGTTGAACTCCTCGGTCCGGTCGCCGGCGAAGACCAGGTGGGAGTGGGAGTCCACGAAGCCCGGCAGCACCGCCCGGCCGCCCGCGTCGACCCGGTTGTCGGTGGCGGGTGCTTTGCTTGACTCACCGGTCCACACGACCCGGTCGCCGTCGACGACGACGGCCGCGTCCCGGACCAGACCGAGCGGGGAGTTGTCACCGAGGGAGGGATCGTTGGTGACCAGCGTGGCGATGTTGGTGATGACGGTGCTGCTCATGGTGTCCTCGTTGATGATCGTCAGGCGCGGAGGGCCTCGACGGCCCGCGCGAGGGCTTGCGGCACATCGGGGACGAGCGTGTGCGCGCCGTCGCGCACGACCTGCCGGCCGCCCACGACGGTGTGCCGTACGTCCGCAGCCGTCGCCGCGAATACGGCCGTCTCGGCGCCCAGCCGGGGCAGTGGTCCCGCCGTTCTGACCGAGTCCAGGGCGATCGTCGTCAGGTCGGCGAGCGCGCCGGGTTCGAGGGTGCCGGCCTCGTCCCAGCCGAGGGCGGCGTGGCCGTCGGCGGTGGCGGCCCGCAGCAGGGCGGCGGCCGTCCAGTGGCCCCGAGTGCGGGTGCGCAGCCGCTCGTTCAGCTCCATCGCGCGCGCCTCTTCGAGCAGGTCGATCACGGCGTGGCTGTCGGAGCCGAGGGAGAGCGGGGAGCCGGCCCGCTGGAGGGCGGCGGCCGGGCCGATGCCGTCGGCGAGGTCCCGCTCGGTGGTGGGGCACATGCAGGTGCCGGTGCCCGAGCCGCCGAGCAGGGCGATGTCCTCGTCGGTGAGGTGGGTGTTGTGCACTCCGGTGGTGCGCGGCCCGAGGACACCGTGGTCGGCGAGCAGCCGGGCCGGGGTACGGCCGTGCGCGGCGAGGCAGGCGTCGTTCTCGGCGGTCTGCTCCGACAGGTGCACGTGCAGCGGCGCCCGCCGCTGCCCGGCCCACTCCGCCACCGTCGCCAGCTGCCCGGCGGGCACGGCCCGTACGGAGTGGATCGCCGCCCCGATCCGCGCGTGATCCCGTTCCTCGAGAACTCCACAGCGTTCGGCCCACCGCTCCGCGTGGCCGTCGGAGAACCGCGCCTGGTGGGCGTTCGGCGGCTCCCCGAAACCGGCGGAGAGGTAGCAGGTGTCGAGGAGGGTGATCCGGATGCCGGCCTCGGCTGCGGCCGCGATCAGCGCCTCGCCCATGGCGTTGGGGTCGGCGTAGCGGGTGCCGCCGGGGGCGTGGTGCACATAGTGGAACTCGCCGACGCAGGTGATGCCGGCGAGGGCCATCTCGGCGTACACCGCGCGGGCCAGCGCGTGGTAGGTGTCCGGGGTGAGGCGGTCGGCGACGGAGTACATCACCTCGCGCCAGGTCCAGAAGGTGCCGCTGCCGACCTGGACGGTGCCGCGCAGGGCCCGGTGGAAGGCGTGACTGTGGGCGTTGGCGAGGCCCGGCAGGGTCAGCCCGCGCAGCACCTCGGCGCCGGGCGGCGGGGCGGCCACGTCCGTGCGCACGGCGCCGATCCGCCCGCCGGCCACGTCCACGGCCACGCCCGGCTCGACGCGGTCGCCGAGCCAGGCGTGCTCCAGCCAGTAGGTTCCCTCGGTCACCGGCAGGCCAGCCCTTCCAGTACGTCGGCGAGTGCGCGCACCCCGGCCACGCAGTCGTCCTCGGCCGCGAACTCGGCCGGGGAGTGCGAGACACCGGTGGGGTTGCGCACGAACAGCATGGCGGTCGGCACGCTCCCGGACAGGATTCCGGCGTCGTGTCCCGCCCCGGTGCCGAGGACGGGCACGGTCAGGCCGGTGTCCTTGCCGAGGATCCGGGCCAGTTCGTCGCGCAGCGCGTGGTCGAACTCGACCACCGGGGTGAAGGACTCCCGTACGACGTCGAGATCGATGCCGTGCGCGGTGGCGTACGCGCGCGCGGCCTTCTCCACGCCCTCGACGACCGTGTCCAGGGTCTCCTGGTCGGCGGCGCGGGAGTCGAGCCAGCCGCGCACCAGCGAGGGGATCGCGTTGACGCCGTTCGGCTCCACCACGATCTTCCCGAAGGTGGCGACGGCACCGGCGAGTTCGGCCTCCCGGCGGGCGGCGAGCACGGTCTCGGCGTACGACAGCATGGGGTCGCGCCGGTCGGCCAGCCGGGTGGTGCCGGCGTGGTTGGCCTCGCCCCGGAAGTCGAACCGCCACCGTCCGTGCGGCCAGATGGCGCTGGCGACGCCCACCCGGACGCCGGACAGGTCCAGCGCCCGCCCCTGTTCGACGTGCAGCTCCACGAAGGCGCCGATGCGGGCCAGCCGTTCGGGGTCGGGTCCGATGGCCTCCGGGTCGTATCCGGCCGCCTCCATGGCCCGGGGCAGGCCGATCCCGTCGCCGTCGGTGAGCCGGTGTGCCTGCTCGGCGGTCAGCCGGCCGGCGGTGAGCCGCGACCCGACGCAGGCGAGCCCGAACCGGGCCCCCTCCTCGTCACCGAAGTTGACGAGGCCGACGGGCCTGCCGAACTTGACGCCCCGGCCTCGCAGTTCGTCCAGCGCGGCGAAGGAGGACACCACTCCGAGGGGCCCGTCGAAGGCCCCGCCGTCGGGTACGGAGTCCAGGTGCGACCCGGTGACGACGGCGTCCCCGGCGGCCGGGTCGCCCAGCCAGGCCCACTGGTTCCCGTTCCGGTCGACCTCGTACGTCAGCCCGCGCGCCTCGGCCTGCTCCCTGAACCAGGCCCGGCACTCGGCGTCGGCCCCGGTCCAGGCGTAACGCCGGTAGCCGCCGGACGCGGCGTGCCGGCCGACGGGGAGCAGCTCGCGCCACATCTCGTGGAAGGAGGCGCCTTCCAGGGGCCGGACCCGTGCCTCGCCGACCGTCACGCCTCGTCACCCTCACGCATCGGCACCCGGACCCCTCGCTCCCCCGCGACGGACTCCGCGATGTCGTACCCGGCGTCCACGTGCCGGATGACGCCCATCCCCGGGTCGTTGGTGAGCACGCGCCGGATCTTCTCGCCGCCCAGCTTCGTGCCGTCGGCCACCGTCACCTGGCCGGCGTGGATGGACCGCCCCATCCCGACGCCGCCGCCGTGGTGGAGGGACACCCAGGACGCGCCCGAGGCCACGTTGACCATGGCGTTCAGCAGGGGCCAGTCGGCGATCGCGTCGGACCCGTCGCGCATGGCCTCGGTCTCCCGGTACGGCGAGGCGACCGACCCGCAGTCCAGGTGGTCCCGGCCGATGGCCAGCGGCGCGGCCAGCTCCCCGCTCGCGACCATGTCGTTGAACCGCTCGCCGGCCTTGTCCCGCTCGCCGTAGCCGAGCCAGCAGATCCGCGCGGGCAGGCCCTGGAAGCGGACCCGCTCACCGGCCATCCTGATCCAGCGGGCCAGGGACTCGTTCTCCGGGAACAGGTCCAGGATCGCCTTGTCGGTCTTGGCGATGTCGGCCGGGTCGCCGGACAGCGCGGCCCAGCGGAAGGGGCCCTTGCCCTCGCAGAACAGCGGGCGGATGTAGGCGGGGACGAAGCCGGGGAAGGCGAACGCCCGGTCGTAGCCGGCGAGCCTGGCCTCGCCCCGGATGGAGTTGCCGTAGTCGAAGACCTCGGCGCCGGCGTCCAGGAAGCCGACCATGGCCTCCACGTGCCGGGCCATGGACTCGCGGGCGCGGGTGGTGAAGCCGGCCGGGTCCTTCGCGGCCTCGTCGGCCATGTCCTCGAAGGCCATGCCGACCGGGAGGTAGGACAGCGGGTCGTGGGCGGAGGTCTGGTCGGTGACGATGTCGATCGGGGCGTTCGCGGCGAGCAGCTGCGGGAGCAGTTCGGCCGCGTTGCCGAGGACGCCGATGGACAGCGGGCGGCGGGCGTCGCGGGCCTCCACGGCCAGCTTCAGCGCGTGGTCGAGGGAGTCGGCCCGGACGTCGAGGTAGCGGTGCTCGATGCGGCGCTCGATGGCGCGCGGGTCGCAGTCGACGCAGATCGCGACGCCGTCGTTCATGGTGACGGCGAGCGGCTGGGCGCCGCCCATGCCGCCGAGGCCGGCGGTCAGGGTGATGGTCCCGGCCAGCGTGCCGCCGAACTTCTTCGCGGCGACGGCGGCGAAGGTCTCGTAGGTGCCCTGGAGGATGCCCTGGGTGCCGATGTAGATCCAGGAGCCGGCGGTCATCTGGCCGTACATGGTCAGGCCGAGGGCCTCCAGGCGGCGGAACTCCTCCCAGTTGGCCCAGTCGCCGACGAGGTTGGAGTTGGCGATGAGGACGCGCGGGGCCCACTCGTGGGTCTGCATCACGCCGACCGGGCGGCCGGACTGGACCAGCATGGTCTCGTCCTGCTTGAGGGTCCTCAGGGTGCGGACCATGGCGTCGAAGGAGCGCCAGTCACGGGCGGCCTTGCCGGTGCCGCCGTAGACGACGAGCTTGTCGGGGTGCTCGGCGACCTCGGGGTCGAGGTTGTTCTGCAGCATGCGCAGGGCGGCCTCCTGCTGCCATCCCAGGGCGCTGAGTTCCGTGCCGCGCGGTGCTCGTACGGGGCGGGGTCCCGACATCTCTGCTCCTCCTATGCCTACGACTATTCACATCCTGTAGTCCTGAATAGAGCTAGTCAATACATGGAGTGGTCCGGGCGGGGACACGGCGGGGGACACCGGAAGCCGACGAGGGGGCGCGCGTGGGTGGTGGAGGCGTGCGCGCGGGCGGTGATGCGAAGGGTGCGGGCGCCGGGTGTGCGGCTGTTCCGGATCGGCGTGCACGACGCCGAGGGGCGGCCCGAGAACCGGACCGCCGCCGAGGTGCCGGCCGGCTCCGGAGGGGCGCACGCGCCCGCGCTCACGACCCCCTATGCTCCCGGGAGCCGTTGACGCGCCCCGGCCGCAGGCCGAACAAATGGATCAACGACCGTGACCCACACGTCAGTTGGGCAACACTAGTACGCCGGACGCATGTTCCACCGGAAAATGCCAAAGCACTCACCTCCCGCGCACACGATGCGTAGTGTCGGCGTCACTCAGCCGGAGTCCCAGGCGGGAGGAAGCCACGGTGCCCGGAATCGACGAGTGCTTACTGGAAGCGATGCGACTGCCCGGTGCCCGGGGAGCCGCGCTGGTGGACTGGACGAGCGGACTGGCCCTCGGCACGGTCGGGGAGGCGCCCGGCGGCGACCACGAGACGGCCGCCGCCGAGGCCGCCGAACTGGCCCGGATGGCCGCCGAGCACGGCACCTTCGCGGCGGCCGGCGAGGAGCCGCCGCCCGTGGAGGACCTCATCGTCAGCAACGGTGACAGCTACCACCTGCTGCGGTTCGTGGACACCTCCTTCGACAGCAGCGTGTTCCTGCACCTGTGGCTCGGCCGCGCGGAGGGCAATCTCGCGCTCGCCCGGATCCGGCTCGGCGAGATGGCCGCCCGGCTGGTGCTGGGATGACCATGGTCCGGATACCTCCGCCAGCCCTTCCGGTACGGGACAGGCGGGCCGCGCGCGCCCTGTCCCCGATGCTGACCCGGCTCGCCGAGGAGCGGGCCACCGGCGTCCTGGTCCGCGAACACGGCGTGCTGCGTCTCGCCGAGGGCCGGGTGGTGCACGCCGAGAGCCCCCTCGCCCCGGGCCTCGACGTGCTCCTCACGGCCCACGGCACCCTCGCGGCCACCGCCTGGCAGCGGGCCGCCGCCCGGACCCCCGACCCGGCGCACGCCGCCGCGCTGCTGCTGCGCTCCGGCGTGCTGCCCACCGGGGCGCTGGAGCTGTGCCACCTGGACGCGCTGTACGACGCCGGGTACTTCGCGCTGGCGCCGAGCGGCACCCCGGGCCGTTTCCGGTACGAGGCCGGCCCCCCGCCCGGCCCGCTGCCCTCGGTGCCGGTGGTCGCGCTGGAGCGGGAGACGCTGCGCCGCCGGCTGCTGCTGCACCGGCTGTGGCCCGACCCGGCCGCCGACAGCGCCCCGCTGCTGCGCACCGGCCCCGGCCGCGCCCCCGGCGCGCCGGTCACCCCCCGGCAGCGGGCCGTCCTGGCCCGCGTGGACGGCGTCCGCACGGCCGCCGACATCGCCCGGGACCTGGGCCGGCAGGCCTTCCACACGCTGGTCGACGTCCGCCGGCTCACAGCGGCCGGCTGGATCGCGCCGGTCCCCACCGGCCCCGCCCCGCCGCCCGCACCACCGCCCCGCCCGGTCCCCACCGACCCCGACATCGCGCTGCTGAAGAGGCTCAGGGATGCGCTGGAGGCGCTTTGAACGGCACCGCACCGCCGAGAGGAGACAGCTGATGGTGACCGAGGAGGACCTGCGCACCGTGCTGGCCGAACTGCACCGGCTGCGCACCCGGGTCCCGCAGCTCACCGGCGCCCTCACGGCCGGCGTCGACGGTCTCGTCGTCGCCCACGACACCCCCGGCGTCGACCCCGAGGGCCTGGCCGCGCTCACCGCCGCCGCGCTCGGGGTCGCCGTACGGGTCACCGACGCCACCGGGAACGGGGCCCTGCGCGAGCTGCTGGTGCGCGGCGAGCGCGGCTACGTCGCCACCTACGCGGCCGGCCGCACCGCCGTGCTGACGCTGCTCGCCCAGGACCGGGTCAACGTGGGCCGGCTGCACCTGGAGGGCCGCCGGGCCGGCGCCCGCATCGGGGAGCTGCTGGACGCCGCCGAGGCCGTCCGTCCGCTGCCCGGCACCGTCCCCGCACGCACCCGGGGTCCCGGCGCGCCCGCGACCGCCGAGACCCGCACCGCAACCGACAGCTGAGAGGACCACCATGTCCGACACCGCGACCGCGCTGAAGCAGGCCCTCACCACCATCGCGGGCGCCACCGGCGCCGCGCTCGTCGACTACACCAGCGGGATGGCGCTGGGCACGATGGGCGACAGCGCGAGCTTCGACCTGAACGTGGCCGCCGCCGGCAACACCGACGTCGTCCGCGCCAAGATGCGCACGATGGAACTCCTCGGCCTCAAGGGCGAGATCGAGGACATCCTGATCACCCTCACGGACCAGTACCACCTGATCCGCCTGCTCAAGGGCCGCGGCGGCAACGGCCTGTTCCTGTACCTGGTCCTGGACTCCTCCCGGGCCAACCTCGCGATGGCCCGGCACCAGCTGCGCAGGATCGAGGAGGAGCTGGAGGTCTGACGGCCGCTCAGACCAGCGCCGGAGTACGGCGGCGGGCCCCGCCCGGGGCCGCGTCGCCGGCCGCGACACCGGTGGCCCGCAGGCTCTTCACGGCCTTGCCCGCCGGGCTCCCGCCGCCCCGGCCGAGCCAGTCGACGCGCACCCACAGCAGGACCTGGGCGGACCGCTCCAGCCGCCCGATCCAGGCCGCCTTCAGCCACAGCCCGGCGCCGAGGCCGGCCAGCAGCAGCCCGCCGGCCGCGGGCACCGCGAACGCGGAGCCGAGCGCGAGCACCCAGCCCAGCAGCAGCCACCACCGGTGCCCCCGGCGCCAGACCCGCACGGTCACCGCCCGGTCCTGGAGCACGTCGTACTTGCCCGCGCGGGCCGCCCCGCGGGCGAGAGCCGCGTACCGGCCCCGGCGGACCAGCACCACACCGGCCGCGCCGAGCAGGAACAGCGCCGCCCCGCCCAGCACCCCGATCCGCCGCCCGGTCAGCCCCTCGGGCACGGCCCCGAGCCCGGCGGCGACCGCTCCCAGCCACCACAGCGGCGCGGCGCCCGCCCGTACGACGACGGCCACCCGCGCCAGTCCCTGTCCTCCGCGTCCTCCGCGCGCCACGTCGGCCTCCCGTGTCACGTGTCCACAGCGCTTGTGTCTCGCCGGGAGGTTAACGGCGGAACGTGAGACGAATCTGAGAACGACGGCGCCCGGTCACCCGGTTCACCCGGATCACTCCACGAACAGACCCCGGGCCGCCGCCTTGGCGTCGAACTCCTCCAGCCGGGCCTGGGCGTCCGGCAGGTCGTCGCACAGCGCCTCCAGCAGCACCCGGCCGAGCAGCATCGGCGCGCAGGCGGTGTCGAAGGCGAGCCCGGTGCCGACGGCGGCGGGCAGCAGCAGGTCGGAGTGCTTGGCGACGGGCGCGAACGCCGAGTCCGCGACCGTGACCACGGTCAGGCCCGCGCCCTTGACGTAGGCGAGGGTGTCCACGACCTCGCGCGGATGCCGGGGCAGCGCGAAGCACAGCAGGGCGGTGGCGCCGGCCCGGACGGCGGCGTCGATCCGGTCGTGGATCATCGTGCCGCCCTCGTTCAGCAGCCGGACGTCCGGGTGGACCTTGGCGGCGAAGTAGGCGAAGCCGTAGGCCTGGGAGGCGGCGGCGCGCAGGCCCAGCACCGGCAGCGGGCGGGAGGCGGCGAGGATCCGGCCGGCCCGCCGCACCGGGCGCGGGTCGGCGAGCAGCTCGGCCAGGTGCCGGAGGTTCTCGATCTCGGCCTCGACGGCCTGCTGGTACTCGTTGTAGGCGCCGGCGCCCGCGGCCGGTTCGGCCGGGACGACCTCGCGCAGGTGCCGGCGCAGGGCGGGGTAGCCGTCGAAGCCGAGGGCGACCGCGAACCGGGTCACCGAGGGCTGGCTGACGCCGGCCAGTTCGGCCAGCTCCACACTGGACAGGAAGGGCACGTCGGCGGCCCGGCGCACCATGCTGTGCGCGATGCGGCGCTGGGTCGGCGTGAGCCGGTGGCCCTCGAAGAGCGCCTGCAACCGGTTCGCAGGGCTGTCGCTCGCGCTCATGACGTACTCCCCCTCCAGATCTCCTCGACGCCCCGGGAGAGTACAGCGCCGGGGCATTGACAAACACCGGCCGCCTATTCAGACAGTGTGTCACTGCATACCGTTATACAGCCCGGTGTGGGGAGAACGCATGGCACAGTTCGTGGAACCGCGCTCCATCGACGTCGTCCCGGACGAGGAACGGCACGGCAGGGCCTTCGGCCAGTTCACGCTGTGGCTGGGGGCCAACCTCCAGATCACGGCCGTGGTCACCGGCGCACTCGCGGTCGTCTTCGGCGGTGACGTGGTCTGGTCGGTGCTCGGCCTGCTGCTCGGCAACCTGCTCGGCGGCGCGGTGATGGCCCTGCACTCCGCGCAGGGCCCGCGCCTGGGCCTGCCCCAGATGATCCAGTCCCGGGCCCAGTTCGGGGTGCGCGGGGCGGTCGTCCCGCTGCTGCTGGTGGTCGTGATGTACGTCGGCTTCTTCGCGTCCGGCAGCGTGCTGGCCGGCCAGGCGGTGGGCGAGCTGACGCACACGGACGACACCACCGGGATCGTCGTCTTCGCGGCCGTCACGGGCGTCATCGCGACCGCCGGGTACCGGGTCGTGCACGCGCTCGGCCGGGTGGCGAGCACGGTGTGCGCGCTCGCCTTCGTCTATCTCGCCGTACGCCTCCTGGACCGCGCCGACACCTCCGCGCTGCTGCACGACGCGCACTTCTCGCTGCCGGTGTTCCTGCTGGCGGTGTCCCTGTCGGCGTCCTGGCAGCTGGCGTTCGGGCCGTACGTGGCGGACTACTCCCGCTATCTGCCGCGCACGACGTCCGCGAAGGCGACGTTCTGGTGGACGCTGTCCGGCTCGGCGCTGGGTTCCCAGTGGTCCATGACCTTCGGGGTGCTGGTCGCGGCCACCGCCGGGGAGCGGTTCCTGGACAGCCAGGTCGGCTATGTCGTCGGCCTCGGCGGCACCGGCCTGGCCGCGTCCTTCCTGTACTTCGTCATCGCGCTCGGCAAGCTCACCGTCAACGTCCTCAACACCTACGGCGGTTTCATGTCGCTGGTGACCGGCGTGAGCGGCTTCCGCGGGCAGCGGCGGCTGTCCCGGGCGGGCCGGGTGGCGTACATCGCGCTGGTGATGGCGGCGGGCACCGCGGTGGCCCTGCTGGGCAAGGACGGCTTCCTGGCCTCCTTCAAGGACTTCCTGCTGTTCCTGCTGACCTTCTTCACGCCGTGGTCGGCGATCAACCTGGTCGACTACTACCTGATCTCCAAGGAGCGCTACGACCTCGCGGCCCTCGCCGACCCGCACGGCCGCTACGGCGCCTGGCGCTGGGACGCCCTCGGGGTGTACGCGGCCGGTCTGCTGGCCCAGCTGCCGTTCCTCGCCACCGGCTTCTACACCGGCCCGCTGGTGGACCCGCTGGGCGGCGCGGACATCTCCTGGATCGTCGGCCTGGCCGTGCCGGCGCTGCTGTACCGGCTCGTGGCCCGCCGGGTCGCGCCGGCCGTCCCGCCGGCCGTCCCGGTGCCGGAACCGGGGGCTGGCACCAGTGCGGTGGAGCCCACTGCTCCCTAGGCTGGCCGCCATGGACACACGCGATCCTCGCGACGCCGGCCCCGGAGAGGACCCCGTCCCCCGGACGGAGCCCGGCCTCGGAAAGGACTCCGACCTGCGCGGGGAGCTGGAGGCGACCGTGCGGGCCCGCGCGGAACTGGGCGAGGACTACGACGTGGCGCTCGTGGGCTCGTTCCTGGAGAAGGTCGAGCGGCGGATCGACGACGCGGTGGACCGCCGGGTGCGCCGGCAGCTGGCCGAGCGGCGGCTCGCCGACGCCCGCCCGGCCCGGCGGCCGGCAGGAGGCGGCTCCTGGGCCGAGCGGTACGGCTTCGCGCTGATCACGCTGGTGCTGGCGATCCCGCTGTCCGCGATCGCGGGCGGCATGGCCGGGCTGTCCGGGATGGTGGTGGCCTGGCTCGGCATCGTCGGCGTCAACGCGGCGCAGGCCGTACGTCTCAACCGGGAGTCCCCGGCCGGCCGCGACCACCCGGCGCCCGAGGACTGACCGGGCGCCGGGGAGGTTCACGCCTGCCGGGTCGGCAGCACCATGATCTGGCGGAGGTTGACGTGCCGCGGGCGGCTGGTCACGTAGGCGACGACGTCCGCCACCTCCGCCGCCGAGAGCGCGCCGATCTCCTCGAACATCCCCTCCAGCTGCCCGGACAGCTCCGGGTCGTGGACGAACGTCTTCAGCTCGGTGTCGGTCAGCCCCGGCTCGATGTTGGTGACCCGGACGTCCCGCGGCCCGAACTCGGCGCGCAGCGACTGCGACAGGTGCGTGACGGCCGCCTTGGTCGCCCCGTACACCGCGTAGCCGGGGAAGGTCAGGTGGGCGGCGACGGAGGAGACGTTCACCAGGTCGGCGGTGCGTCCCGCCGCCGCGGCGGCGACCAGGTCGGCGGTGAAGGCGCGGACGACCCGCAGCACTCCGGTGACGTTGGTGTCCAGCATCCGCCGCCACTCGTCGATCCGGCCCTCTTCCACGGCGCCCGGCAGCATGACTCCGGCGTTGTTGACGACGAGGTCGACGGCCCCGAACGTCTCGTGGATCCGGTCCCCGGCGGCCGTCACGGACGCGTCGTCGGTGACGTCGGCGGCCACGGCCAGCGCCTGCCCGCCGTCCGCCCGGATCTTGTCCACCAGCGCGTCGAGCCGGTCGGCGCGGCGGGCGAGCAGCGCCACCCGGGCGCCCTCGGCGGCCAGCCCGCGGGCGACGGACTCGCCGATGCCGCTGGCGGCTCCGGTGACGACGGCGGTACGGCCGGACAGGCTCTCGTACGACATGGGTGCTCCCTGGAAGGCTGCCGTCCGGGGCGTCTCCCCGGCGGTCGGCACCACTCTCGCCGGGTCCGGGGACCGTACCCAGGGATGCGCTTTTCCTGGGTATGCCAGTACCAGGATGGGACCGGCACCGGTCCCCTACCATCGGCGCATGGACGGGGACTGGACCGAAGCAGAGGTGGGCGACTTCCTGCGCTCGCGCCGCGCCCGCATCAGGCCCGAGGAGGTGGGGCTGCCCGCGCACGGGCGGCGCCGCGTGCCGGGCCTGCGCCGCGAGGAGGTGGCCCAGCTCGCGGGCGTGAGCGTCGACTACTACATCCGGCTGGAACAGGGCCGGGGCGCGAGCGTCAGCGACGCCGTCCTGGACGCGGTCGCGCGGGTGCTGCGGCTGGACGACACCGAGCACGCGTATCTGCGCGCGGTGGCGCGGCCCGGCCGGCGGCGCGCGAGGCCCACCGCGGCGTCCCGGGTCCGCCCCGGCGTCCAGGCGCTCCTCGACGGCATGGAGCGCAGCCCGGCGTTCGTGCTGGACCACCGCATGAACGTGCTGGCCTGGAACGCGCTCGCCGACGCGCTGAGCGGCTTCGGCCGGATGGCACCGGCCGAACGGAACATGCCCCGGCAGCTCTTCCTGGACCCGGGCGCCCGGGAGCTGTATCCCGAGTGGGCGGCGGTGGCCGCGCAGGCGGTGGCCCATCTGCGCCTCGGCGCCGGCCGGTACGCCGACGACGCCGGGCTGTGCGCGCTGGTCGGCGAACTCTCCGTGAAGAGCGAGGACTTCCGCCGGCTGTGGGCCGACCACGAGGTCCGGGAGTGCTCCTACGGCGTGAAGCGGATCCGGCACCCGGTCGCGGGCCTGCTGACCCTGCCGTACGAAACCCTGGCGGTGCCGTCCCAGCCGGAGCAGACACTGGTGATCTACACCGCGGAACCTCACTCGGAGACGGCGGAACGGCTGGCGCTGCTGGGCAGTTGGAAGGCGACCACCACCGCGACCGTCACATGAGGAACCACGGCGGCGAGCGACCGGGTCCGCGAGAGCGGCGCCGGTCCAGGCGCGGAAAAAGCTTTCGCGGGGACCGCCGCACCCCCGTTGCCGGGGGGCGGGACGACGGCGGTCCCCGCGCGGGACGCGGGCCGGTCAGGGCCGGATGTGCGCGTCCTTGGCGTCCATGGAGGTCCGGGAGCCGCTCCGGAGGTCCTTGGCGCCGTTCGGCGCCGGCCCGGGCGGGGAGCCGATCCCGCCCTGCCGACGCCCTTTAATCTGCCGTACGCGTGTTAAGCGGGTGCTGCGCGCACGTGACACGCTCGTACCACTTGCGCGAACCCCGTCCACCGCGCACGGACTCGGCTACTTGTTACCGCCCTTGGCGAGGAAGGCGAGCAGGTCCTGCCGGCTGACCACACCGGTCGGCTTGCCCTCGACCAGGACGATCGCCGCGTCCGCCTCGCCCAGCACCTGCATCAGGTCGCCGACCGGCTCGCCGGAGCCGACCTGGGGCAGCGGGGAGGACATGTGCTTCTCCAGCGGGTCGTCCAGCGAGGCCCGCTTGCTGAACAGGGCGTCCAGCAGCTCGCGTTCCACCACGGAGCCGACGACCTCGGCGGCCATCACGTCCGGGTGGCCGGCGCCCGGCTTGACGACGGGCATCTGCGAGACGCCGTACTCGCGCAGCACCTCGATGGCCTGGCCGACGGTCTCCTCGGGGTGCATGTGCACCAGGGACGGGATGGAGCCGGCGACCTTGTCGCTCAGGACGTCGGCGACGCGGGCGCTGGGGCCCTCGTCCTCCAGGAAGCCGTAGTCGGCCATCCACTCGTCGTTGAAGATCTTGCTGAGGTAGCCGCGCCCGCTGTCCGGGAGCAGGACCACCACGACGTCGTCCGGGCCGAGCCGCTCGGCGACCTCCAGTGCGGCCACGACGGCCATGCCGCAGGAGCCGCCCACCAGCAGGCCCTCCTCCTTGGCCAGCCGGCGGGTCATCTGGAAGGAGTCCTTGTCGGACACGGCGACGATCTCGTCCGCGACCTCGCGGTCGTAGGCGGTCGGCCAGAAGTCCTCGCCGACGCCCTCGACCAGGTACGGCCGTCCCGAGCCGCCGGAGTACACCGAGCCCTCCGGGTCGGCGCCGATGACCTTGACCTTCCCGTCGCTGGCCTCCTTCAGGTAGCGGCCGGTGCCCGAGATGGTGCCGCCGGTGCCGACGCCCGCCACGAAGTGGGTGATCCGGCCCTCGGTCTGCTCCCACAGCTCGGGGCCGGTGGAGTGGTAGTGCGAGAGCGGGTTGTGCGGGTTGGAGTACTGGTCGGGCTTCCAGGCGCCGGGGGTCTCACGGACGAGCCGGTCGGAGACGTTGTAGTAGGAGTCCGGGTGCTCCGGTGCCACGGCGGTCGGGCAGACGACGACCTCGGCGCCGTACGCGCGCAGCACGTTGATCTTGTCGGTGCTCACCTTGTCCGGGCAGACGAAGATGCACTTGTAGCCCTTCTGCTGGGCCACGATGGCGAGACCGACGCCGGTGTTCCCGCTGGTCGGCTCGACGATCGTGCCGCCCGGCCGCAGCTCTCCGCTCTTCTCGGCGGCCTCGATCATGCGCAGGGCGATGCGGTCCTTCACGGAGCCGCCGGGGTTGAAGTACTCCACCTTGGCCAGGACGGTCGCCCGGATGCCCTTGGTCACGTTGTTGAGCCGCACCAGCGGGGTGTTGCCGACGAGGCTGATCATCGAGTCGTGGTATTGCACCGTTGTCTCCGGTCGCTGCATAAAAAGATGCGTTCGTAGTGGTGCCGCCAGCCTAAGGCCAGCCGTGCGGCGAGCGCCGTCGTTCACTCCCCGGTGAGATTGACGCACGGTCCGTACGGGGCAAGGAGTGGGTGTACGGCTACGAGAGGTGGCGGCGACGCATGACGAGCATGTCGAGGGCACGGGTGGCCCGGCGTATCGCGGCCGGGGCCGCGTACGGCGGTGGCGGGGCCGGTCTGGTCGGCGCGGCCGTCGTCGGTCTGGTGCTGGCGGAGGTACGGCTGGCGCGGCGCCAGCTGGGCAACGGGCTCAGCGACCGGGTGCCGGCGGCCGACGGCGTGTACGGGCGCGCGTTCGACATCCCGGGCGAGCCGCCGCTGCGCCTGGCGATGCTCGGCGACTCCACGGCGGCGGGGCAGGGCGTGTTCCGGGCGGGCCAGACGCCGGGGGCGTTACTGGCGTCCGGGCTGGCGGCGGTGGCCGAGCGCCCGGTGGAGCTGCGGAACGTGGCGGTGACCGGTGCGCGGTCGGACGACCTGGACCGTCAGGTGAGTCTGGTGCTGTCCGCGCCCGGACCCGCCCCGGACGTGTGCGTGATCATGATCGGCGCGAACGACGTGACCCACCGGATGCCGCCGACCCAGTCGGTACGGCAGCTGTCGGCGGCGGTACGGCGGCTGCGCACGGCCGGTGCGGAGGTGGTGGTCGGCACCTGTCCCGACCTCGGCACGATCGAGCCGGTGCAGCAGCCGCTGCGGTGGCTGGCCCGGCGGGCGTCCCGGCAGCTGGCGGCGGCCCAGACGATCGGAGTGGTGGCGCAGGGCGGGCGCACGGTGTCGCTGGGCGATCTGCTCGGGCCGGAGTTCGAGGCGAATCCGCAGGAGTTGTTCGGGCCGGACAACTACCACCCGTCGGTGGAGGGGTACGCGACGGCGGCGATGGCGATCCTGCCGACGGTGTGCGCGGCGCTGGGACTGTGGCCGGCGGACGAGGAGCGGCCGGACGTGTCGCGCCGCGAGGGTTTCCTGCCCGTCGCGCGGGCCGCGGCCGAGGCGGCGGCGGAGGCGGGCACCGAGGTCACGGCGGCGATGCCGACGGGACCGCGCGGGCCGTGGGCGCTGCTCAAGCGCAGACGCCGCCGCCGCGTCCCGGAAGCCGAACCGGCGACTCCGGCGGTGTGACCGTCCTGGCCCGGCTGCCCGAAGCCGAGAGGCTGGTGCGAGTGAAGGGAAAGGCGGCCAAGCAAGCGCTTAGAAAACTGCGGTCAGTGTCACACCGCGACACCGGTGACCTGGACGATACGGCCGGGTAACTTCCGAACCGGCCCTGCCAACCCCCTTCCTCTGGAGCCGTGATGCCCGAAGCCGTCATCGTCTCGACCGCCCGCTCCCCCATCGGCCGCGCGAACAAGGGCTCCCTGAAGGACCTGCGCCCCGACGACCTCACCGCCACGATCATCCAGGCCGCGCTCGCCAAGATCCCCGAGCTGGACCCCAGGGACATCGACGACCTGATGCTCGGCTGCGGTCTCCCCGGCGGCGAGCAGGGCCACAACCTCGGCCGCGTCGTCGCCGTGCAGATGGGCATGGACCACCTGCCGGGCTGCACGATCACCCGCTACTGCTCCTCCTCCCTGCAGACCTCCCGCATGGCGCTGCACGCCATCAAGGCCGGCGAGGGCGACGTCTTCATCTCGGCCGGTGTCGAGATGGTCTCCCGCTACGCCAAGGGCAGCTCCGACGGCATGCCGGGCACGCACAACCCGCTGTTCGCCGAGGCCGAGGCCCGTACCGAGGCCGTCGCCCGGCAGGAGGGCACGACCTGGCACGACCCGCGCGAGGACGGCCTGCTGCCCGACCCGTACATCGCGATGGGCCAGACCGCCGAGAACCTCGCCCGCTCCAAGGGCGTCACCCGCGAGGAGATGGACGAGTTCGGCGTCCGCTCCCAGAACCTCGCCGAGCAGGCCATC
This sequence comes from Streptomyces sp. SCL15-4, assembly GCF_033366695.1. Taxonomy (NCBI): domain Bacteria; kingdom Bacillati; phylum Actinomycetota; class Actinomycetes; order Kitasatosporales; family Streptomycetaceae; genus Streptomyces; species Streptomyces sp. SCL15-4. Next base: position 5,062,219 of record NZ_JAOBTQ010000001.1, on the reverse strand, counting down.
AAGAACGGCTTCTGGGAGCGCGAGATCACCCCGGTGACCCTCCCCGACGGCACGGTGGTCAGCAAGGACGACGGCCCGCGCGCCGGCGTCACCCTGGAGGGCGTGGCCGGCCTGAAGCCGGTCTTCCGCCCGGACGGGCTCGTCACGGCCGGCAACTGCTGCCCGCTCAACGACGGTGCCGCCGCGCTGGTCATCATGTCCGACACCAAGGCCCGCGAGCTGGGCCTGACCCCGCTCGCCCGGATCGTGTCCACCGGCGTCTCCGGCCTCTCGCCCGAGATCATGGGCCTCGGCCCGGTCGAGGCCAGCAAGCAGGCCCTCGCGCGCGCGGGCCTGACCATCGACGACATCGACCTGGTCGAGATCAACGAGGCCTTCGCCGCCCAGGTGATCCCGTCCTACCGTGACCTGGGCATCGACCTCGACAAGCTGAACGTCAACGGCGGTGCCATCGCCGTCGGCCACCCCTTCGGCATGACCGGCGCCCGGATCACCGGCACGCTGATCAACTCGCTCCAGTGGCACGACAAGCAGTTCGGCCTGGAGACGATGTGCGTCGGCGGCGGCCAGGGCATGGCGATGGTCATCGAGCGCCTGAGCTGACCCACCGTCCGTGACGCGTCCCGCACGGTACGTCGCAGAAGGGCCCAGAACCGGGGAAACACCACGGTTTTGGGTCTTTCCGTGATCCAATCTCCCCCATGATGTGACCTATCTCGCCCGCCGGACACATCGCCGCAGGTCAGCAGGGATCTGCTCGACGTGCGGCGAAACCGCGAGCCGCACGTCCTGCCCGATTCGTGACGTTACGCACTGACAGCTGGTTAGTCCGCCCTTCAAGCTGATGTAGGAAGTCGGGGGTCGACTTTGAACCGGGAGTATGTCAGTGAGCGCCATGCCGATCGCCCTGCTGCTCACCACGGCAGCCACCGGCGCCGTGGGCGTCGCCGTCCTGCGCACCGTCTGGAAGCTGCGCCGCCAGCTCACCGAGTTGCAGCGGCAGCTCGCCGACGACCAGGCGGCCACCGCGCGCGCCCTGCTGCCCGGCGCCCGTTCCGCCACGGACGCCGACCGGATACGGGCGGCCGTGGCCGAGGCGCTGGCCGAGGAGCGGGAGCGGGAACTGGCCGAGGCGCGCGCCTTCTGGGCGGCCCAGGAGGCCCGTGACGCCTCCGACGCGCCGATGCTGTTCGGCCTGCCCGAGGCCGATCTCTTCCTGCCCCGGCAGGCGGACTTCGCGGGTCTGGAGCCGCTGGAGCCGGTGTCCGAGCCGACCGCCGACGCCGAGGAGTTCTCCGCAGGCGAGTCCCCGGAGCTGGCCGCGGCCCGCCGCCGGCACCCCTCGCACCCGGACTTCGTCCCGGCGCAGCCGTCGGCCGTCAACGACCACGAGCGCACGGTGACCGTCCTGGAGGAGCTGGCCGCCGGGCAGGTCCGGCTCGCCGACGTGCGCCCGGGCCCGCTCGGCACGCTCGACGTCTACGTCTTCGCCGACGGCACCACCCTGTGCATGACCCCGGGCCACCGCGAGACGGCGGAACGGCTGGCCGCGGCCCTGGAGTCGGGCGAGACGCCGTACCTCCTGGGCGGCTCGGGCATCGCGGGCGCGTACACGCTCACCTTCGCGTGCGGCGAGGACATGGTGTACATCCTGGCCGACCGGGTCATCGCGTCCCTGTAGTTCCCGCGGGGGCGGTCCCCGGGAGAGGTCAGACCCCGGCCCGCTGCCGGGCCTCCTCCACCAGCCGCACCGCCTCGGCGACCTGCGCGTCGCTGTCCAGGACGACCGCGAGGTCGTGGGCGGCCACCAGGATCTGGTCGGCGGCGGCGAACATCCCGGCGTCCGGCATCTCACGGGGCTCGGCGCCGGGCGCCTCCGCGCGCTGCGCCCACCCGGACAGTTCCCGGGCCAGCGCCAAGGCCTGGGCCGCGGCCCCGCGCTGGAGCCGGCTCTGCGGCGCCGCCCGCAACCGGTCGGCGAAATGATCCACTGCTTGGGTCAGGGGCGTCGTATCAACCACTCGCCGAGCGTAACGCCCCGCACTGTTGCCAAGTCGCGAACGCTCGGGCACGGTGACGTGAAGGACCGGCTTACATCCCCTTTGTACCCGGAGGCGCCGATGTCCCATGTCTTCTCCGAGGAGACCCACCGCAATCTGCTCGCCCGCATCCCGCACTGCACCGGCCGTGAGGTCTCCGACTGGCTGCGCGCCGTAGAAGAAGGCCCGGCCCTGTTCCGCTTCGAGGAGAAGGTCAGCTGGCTCCGGCACGAGTACGACCTGGCGTACGGCCACGCCAAGGCGATCGTGCACGAGTACGACCTGAGGAGGGCGGCGCGCAAGCTGCTCTGAACGCCGCGGTGCCCCGGGTGCGTCACCCGGGGCACCGCGCTGTGCTGTGCTGTGCTGTGACCGTCGCTAGTCGTTGCTGCTGAAGATGGCCACCAGGCGCAGCATCTCGATGTAGATCCACACCAGGGTCATGGTGAGGCCGAACGCGGCGAGCCAGGACTCCTTGCGCGGGGCGCCGTAGGCGATGCCGTCCTCGATCTGCTTGAAGTCGAGCGTCAGGAAGAACGCGCCGAGCACGATCGCGATGATGCCGACGAGCGCGCCGAGCGGGCCGAAGCTGCGCAGGCCCCCGTCGTCGGCGACGCCGAACGCCACCAGCAGCAGGTTGATCGCCATGACCACCATGAAGGCCATCGCGATGGCGATGCCGATGCGGGCGTAGCGGGCGGTGACGCGGATCCAGCCGGCCTTGTAGACCAGGAGGGTCGCGCCGGAGACCGCCATGGTGCCGAGCACCGCCTGGAACGGGGCGCCGTTCCAGCGGCTGTTGAACATCTCGCTGAAGACGCCGAGGAAGACGCCTTCGAAGGCGGCGTATCCGAGGATCAGCGCGGGCGACGGCGTGCGCTTGAAGCTCTGGACCATGGCCAGCACGAACGCGACGATCGCGGCGCCGAAGGCCAGGCCGTAGCTGGTGCCCGAGACCGGCAGCAGCACCCAGGCGAGGACGGCGCCGACGGCGACCGTGCCCAGCGTGAGGGCCGAGCGGAGGACGACGTCGTCCATGGTCATCCGGCCGGTGGCGGCCGGGGCCTGGACGTCCGGCTGCGCGTACGGGTTCTGGGCGTAGGGGTTCTGCGCGTGCGGGTTCGGCGCGTAGGGGTTGCCCTGTGCGTACCCGGCCTGCGGTGCGGTGTTGAAGCCGGCGTAGCCGTTGTCGCGGCTGAAGCCCCGTCGCGAGAAGACCGGGTTACTGCTCCTCATTTCACTCCTCCATGACTGCCGAGTGCAGTCTTGGCTCAACAGTAATGGATTGGCAAAGGATCGACCATGATACTTGAGGAGGATCCTTCCCCTTGCATGCTGCGCAACACGCTACGCGCGCGCCCGATTCCCGGCCACGGACGTACGGCTAACCGAGCGGGAACCCCGTGTACGCCTCCGCGAGGTCGGTCCCGGCCGCGCGGGAGGAGGCGATGCGTTCCAGCCGGGCCAGCTGGAGGCGGGCGTCGAAGGGGGTGGCGTCCGGGGCGCGGTGCAGCAGGGTCGTCATGTCGTAGGAGAAGCGTTCCGCCTGCCAGACGCGGCGCAGGCAGGTCGCGGAGTAGGCGTCGAGGAGGTCCGCGGAACCGGTCCGCCGCTCGTGGGCGAGGGCCCGGGCGAGGGTGACGACGTCGCCGACGGCGAGATTCAGGCCCTTGGCGCCGGTCGGCGGCACGATGTGGGCGGCGTCGCCGGCGAGGAAGAGCCGGCCGTGCCGCATCGGCTCGTGCACGAAGGAGCGCATGGGGGTGACCGACTTCTGGGTGAGCGGGCCGCGCTCCAGCCGCCGGCCGTCGTCCGTCTCCAGCCGCCGGTCCAGCTCGTCCCAGATCTCCTCGTCGCTCCACCGGCCGGCGTCCGTCCCGGCGGGCACCTGGAGGTAGAGCCGGGAGACGGACGGGGACCGCATGGACAGCAGGGCGAAGCCGCGGTCGTGGCGGGCGTAGACGAGTTCGTCGTGCGAGGGCGCGACGTCGGCGAGGACGCCGAGCCAGGCGTACGGGTACGACCGCTCGAACACCCGGGAGACCTCGGCCGGGAAGGCCTTGCGGGCCACGCCCCAGAACCCGTCGCAGCCGACGGCGTAGTCGCACTCCAGCACGTCCTCGCGCCCCTGGTGCCGGAAGGGGATCCGCGGCCGGCCGCTCTCCGCCCCTTCCACCGCCAGGGCCTCGGCCTCGAACAGCAGCGGCCCGCCCTCCTTCAGCTGGAGCGCGATGAGGTCCTTGCAGACCTCGGTCTGGGCGTAGACGGTCACGGACCGCCCGCCGGTGAGCGCGGGGAAGTCGACGCGGTGCCGGCGCCGGTCGAAGCGCAGCTCGATCCCGTCGTGCCGCAGCCCCTCCCGGTCCATCCGCTCCCCGGCCCCGGCGGCGCGCAGCACGTCGGCCGTGCCCTGCTCCAGGATCCCGGCCCGCTGCCGCTGCTCGACGTAGGCGCGGTCGCGGCTCTCCAGGACGACCGACTCGATCCCGGCGCGGTGGAGCAACCGCGCGAGCAGCAACCCGGCCGGCCCCGCCCCGATGATCCCCACGGTGGTACGCATCGACGACCCCTTCTCACCGCTGTTCGCCTGGTGAACTTTCCTTCACCGATTTCGGCGAGTCTCCGCCCCTCGCTCTCCTGTGTCAATGACTCCGCGCACGCGCGGCGGTGGGCCGACGGCGGCCGGCCAAGGAATCAGCGCGAAGAGCGCCGTGCTCGGCGAGCGGCGAGAGTGAACCAACGGCCAGTGAATTGCCCCAAAAGGGCGGAAAGTGCCCGGAGCCGGACTTGAACCGGCACGCCCGCGAAGGGGCAGCGAGGTTTAAGCTCGCCGTGTCTGCATTCCACCATCCGGGCTTGCCAAGGGCTCCGCATCGAGGGTCCGAGCCTATCGGGGCCCATCCCCCGAACAGCGGACGGGTGGACCGATGTTGTCTTATTTTATTGACGTCTGAGGGTGCATCAGCGGATGGAACTCGCCATCCGCACTTGCCAATAGCGTGACGCGCGAGGCGCGCGCTCGTACGCGAAATGACGGAATTTCACCGTCCGAACCAGACCGGTCCCCCGGTTAACGGGATTCCGAACGGACGCCGGAACGTTTCCCTCGTCCTCGCCCGCCTTCTCGGGGTCGGCCGTCCTCCCCAGGTATGACACGACGGCCTTCCGTGCGACCCGAGTCGCCCCCCGGAACCGGAACAGCGGCTGACTCCGCGCGTACTCCGCGCCGGGACGATGGAACGGTCCCCAGCACACACGTCGTCGCGACAGGAGCACCTTTCCGTGACCACCACACCCACCGCCGGCCGGTCCACCGCAGTGGCCGCACGCGCCACGGAGCTGTCGAAGATCTACGGGCAGGGTGAGACCCGGGTGGTCGCCCTGGACCGGGTCTCCGTCGACTTCCGGGCCGCCGAGTTCACCGCCATCATGGGCCCGTCCGGTTCCGGCAAGTCCACCCTGATGCACTGCGTGGCCGGTCTGGACACCTTCTCCTCGGGGTCCGTGCAGATAGGCGACACCGAGCTGGGCTCCCTGAAGGACAAGCAGCTCACCAGGTTGCGCCGGGACAAGATCGGTTTCATCTTCCAGGCGTTCAACCTGCTGCCGACGCTGACCGCGCTGGAGAACATCACCCTTCCGATGGACATCGCCGGCCGGAAGCCGGACAAGGCGTGGCTGGATCAGGTCATCCGGATGGTGGGGCTGTCCGGACGGCTCGGCCACCGGCCCTCCCAGCTGTCCGGCGGCCAGCAGCAGCGCGTCGCCGTCGCCCGGGCCCTGGCCGCCAGGCCCGAGATCATCTTCGGTGACGAGCCCACCGGCAACCTGGACTCGCGCTCCGGCGCCGAGGTCCTCGGCTTCCTGCGCAACTCCGTACGCGAGCTGGGCCAGACGGTGGTCATGGTGACCCACGACCCGGTGGCCGCCGCCTACGCCGACCGCGTGATCTTCCTGGCCGACGGCCGGATCGTCGACGAGATGTACGGCCCCTCGGCCGAGTCCGTCCTCGACACGATGAAGCAGTTCGACGCGAAGGGCCGTACCAGCTGATGTTCCGCACCGCCCTGCGCAACGTCCTCGCGCACAAGGCCCGGCTCCTGATGACCGTGCTCGCCGTCATGCTCGGCGTGGCGTTCGTCTCCGGGACGCTGGTCTTCACCAACACCATCTCCCAGGCCTACCAGAAGAGCTCGGCCAAGGGCTTCGACCAGGTCGACGTCGCCGTGCGGCCCAAGTCGCAGGACTCCGAGGGCGACCGGGTCGGCAGGACGCCCGAGCTGACCCAGGCCCTGCTCGACCGGGCCGCCAAGGTTCCCGGCGCCGCCTCCGCCACCGGCGTCGTCACCGGTTTCACCGCCGTCGCCGGCAAGGACGGCAAGCTCGTCGGCGGCGACTGGCAGTCGGCCGGCGGCAACTACTGGGGCGCCGAGGACCCCCGCTACCCCCTCGTCGGCGGCCACGCACCGCACGGCCGGGACGAGGTGCTGATCGACTCCGCGACGGCGAAGCGGGCCGGCTTCGAGGTCGGCGACACCGTGCGCCTCTCCGTCGACGGCCCGGTCCTCACCCCCACCGTCAGCGGCATCTTCACCACCGACGACGGCAACGTGGCCGCCGGCGGCAGCCTCACCCTGTTCGACACGCCGACCGCGCAGTCCCTGTTCGGCAAGAAGGGCACGTACGACGAGATCGACGTGCGGGCCGCGGCCGGAACCAGCCAGGAGCAGCTGAAGGACGCGCTGGACAAGGCGCTGCCCGCCAAGCTGGTGGAGACCACCACCGGCGAGCGGCTCGCCGACGACCAGGCCGCGGCGATCGCCTCCTCCATGAGCGGCCTGAAGCAGATGCTGCTGGTGTTCGCGGGTATCGCCCTGTTCGTCGGCACGTTCATCATCGCCAACACCTTCACCATGCTGGTCGCCCAGCGCACCCGAGAGCTGGCCCTGCTGCGCGCGGTCGGCGCCTCCCGCCGCCAGGTCACCCGCTCGGTGCTGATCGAGGCGTTCGCGGTCGGCACGATCGCCGCCGTGGCCGGCCTCGGCCTCGGCATCGGCATCGGCGCGGGCCTGCGCTCCCTGCTGGCCTCCTTCGGCGAGACCGTGCCCGACGGGCCGCTGGTGATCAGCCCCGGCACGGTGGCGGCCGCCCTCGCCGTCGGCATCCTCGTCACCATGCTGGCCGCCTGGCTGCCCGGCCGCCGGGCCGCGAAGATCCCGCCGGTGGCGGCGATGAGCAGCGTGCACGCCCAGGCCGGCACCAAGTCCCTGGTGCTGCGCAACACGCTCGGCGCGCTGTTCGCGGCGGCCGGTGTCGCGGTGGTCCTCATGGCCACGCGCATGGACGCCGACTCCGCCCAGGGCCCGATGGGCATCGGCGCGGTCCTGCTGATCATCGGCGTGTTCGTGCTCACTCCGCTGCTGTCCCGCCCGCTGATCGCCGCCGCGGCTCCGCTGCTGCGCGTCTTCGGGGTGTCGGGCAAGCTGGCCCGCCAGAACTCGGTGCGCAACCCGCGCCGGACCGCGGCCACCGCCTCCGCTCTGATGATCGGCCTGACCCTGATCACCGGCATCACGGTGATGGCGGGCAGCCTGCAGTCCGCCATCGACCGGATGGCCAGCTCGGCGATCCGCGCCGACTACGTCGTCTCGATGGCCAACCGGGGTCCGCTCTCCCCCGGCGTGGCCAAGAAGCTCGCCACCGCCGACGGGGTCACCGCCAGCAGCCCGCTGCGCAACGGCGAGTCCCGCGTCGACGGCCGCACCGAGTGGCTGACCGGCGTCGACGGCGCGGCCATCGGCAAGCTGACGGACCTGAAGGTGACCGACGGCTCCTTCTCGGTGGGCGGCACCCGGATCGTCGTGGACGAGGACCGGGCCGAGGCACACGGCTGGAAGGCCGGTTCGCGGTTCACCGCGCACTTCGAGGACGGCGCGGCGCGCCGGCTGACGGTCGCGGGGATCTACGAGGGCAACGACATGCTCAACGGGATCATGCTCGACAACAAGGTCCTCACCCCGCACCTGACCGACCCGGCCGACATGCAGGTCATGGTCAAGACGGCGGACGGCGCGTCCGACGCGGCCAGGGACGGGCTGGCGAAGACCCTCGGCACCAACCCGGCGGTCAAGATCCAGGACAAGCAGGACATCTCCCGTGAGATCGGCAAGATGTTCACGCAGGTGCTGAACCTGGTCTACGGCCTGCTCGGCATGGCGGTGATCGTCGCCGTGCTCGGCGTCGTCAACACGCTGGCCATGTCCGTCTTCGAGCGCGCGCAGGAGATCGGCATGCTCCGCGCGATCGGACTGGACCGCCGGGCGGTCAAGCGGATGGTCCGCCTGGAGTCCCTCGTGATCTCCCTGTTCGGCGGCGTGCTGGGCCTCGGTCTGGGCGTGTTCTTCGGCTGGGCGGCCGGCGAGCTGCTGGCCACGAAGCTGCCGACGTACGAACTGATGCTGCCGTGGGGCCGGATGACGGTCTTCCTGCTGCTGGCGGGCACCGTCGGCATCCTGGCCGCCCTGTGGCCGGCCCGCCGCGCGGCCCGGCTGAACATGCTCACGGCGATCAAGGCCGAGTAGCCGGTCGTACGACGCGGAAGGGGGCCCCTCGCCAAGGGGCCCCCTTGTCGTACGTGCCGGCCCGTCAGCCGTGCCAGGTGCGGGGCCGCAGCGTGAGCCCGGAGGCCCCCGAGGCGGGGGTGCGGACGGCGAGGACCTGGTTGACGCCGATCCGGTTGCGTTCGAAGGCGAGCGCGGAGGCGGCCATGTACAGCCGCCAGACCCGGGCCCGGCCGGGGCTGGTGAGCCGGGCCGCGCGGTCGAAGTCGGCCTCCAGGTTGCCCACCCAGCGGCGCAGGGTGCGCGCGTAGTGCTCACGGATGGACTCCACGTCCCGCACCTCGAACCCGGCCCGCTCCAGCTGCGTGACGGTGGTGCCGACGGGAGCGAGTTCGCCGTCGGGGAAGACGTAGGCGTCGATGAACTGGTCCACCTCGTACGCCGACTCGTCCCGCTGCGGGCGGCGCGCGATCTGGTGGTTGAGCAGCCGGCCGCCGGGCTTGAGCAGGGCGTACAGCTGACGGGCGTACTCCAGGTAGCGTTCGGCGCCGACATGTTCGGCCATGCCGATGGAGGAGATCGCGTCGTAGGGGCCGTCCACGACGTCCCGGTAGTCCTGGACCCTGATCTCCACCCGGTCGGTCAGCCCCGCGTCGGCGACGCGCTTGCGGGCGTACGCGGCCTGCTCCTGCGACAGGGTGATCCCGACGACGCTCACGCCGTGCTCACGGGCCGCGTGGATGGCCATGGAGCCCCAGCCGCAGCCGACGTCCAGCAGCCGCTGCCCCTCCTTCAGGCCCAGCTTGGCGCAGACCAGTTCGAGCTTGTCGCGCTGGGCGGTCTCCAGGGTGCCGCCGTCCTCCCAGTAGGCGCAGGAGTACACCATCGAGGGACCGAGGACGATCTCGTAGAAGTCGTTGCCGACGTCGTAGTGGTGGCTGATGGCCCGCTTGTCGGTGCGGCGGGTGTGCAGACGCCGGCGGGGTCTGCGCATCTCCTCGCGTGGCGGGGTGGGCGGGATCGGGGCGCCGGCCAGTCTCAACAGGTCCCGGACGGCGGCCCGGACGGCGGGGTCGCGCACGGCCTGGCGCAGCGTGCGGGCGTCCTCGCCGCGCTCCCAGACCAGGCCCGCCATCGCGTCCAGCACGGTGTACAGGTCGCCTTCGACGTCCAGGTCACCGGAGACCCAGGCGCGGGCCAGGCCCAGTTCACCGGGTTTGAAGAGCATGCGGCGCAGGGCACGGCGGTTGCGCAGGACGAGCGCAGGCGCGTCCGGCGGACCGGCCTGCGATCCGTCCCAGGCCCTCAGCCGCACCGGGAGCGGGGCTCCCAGCACCTGTTCGGCAAGACTCCTCAGCCGCTGCGCGGCGTCGGCCATGGCGCACACCTCCGTGACGGACGATCCCGGAATGTCCAACACCACGTAAACACACGCGAGGCCGGGCCGTAGTCCCGACGCCGGGTTGCGGCTGGGTAAAAAGCGTGCACGCGCCACACGCGCGCCGGCGCGGAACAGGCCGAAGGGGCCGCCCGCACCACGGATGGCAGGCGGCCCCTTCGGGCTGAGCGGGTGACCGGAGGTCAGGAGGCCTTGGCCTTCTCCTCGGACTTGGCGGCGACCGGCGCCGGCTTGGCGGCCTCGTAGAACTCCTCGCGGGGGTTCTCCATGGCGCCGAGGGAGACGACCTCGCGCTTGAGGAACATGCCGAGCGTCCAGTCGGCGAAGACGCGGATCTTGCGGTTCCAGGTCGGCATCGCCATACCGTGGTAGCCACGGTGCATGTACCAGGCGAGGCGGCCCTTGAGCTTGATCTTCATCTTGCCCATGACGATCATCGCCACGCCCTTGTGCAGGCCGAGGCCGGCGACGGCGCCCTTGTTGGCGTGCTCGTAATCCTTCTGCGGGAAGCCCCGCATGCCGGAGATCACGTTGTCGCCGAGGACCCGGGCCTGGCGCAGCGCGTGCTGGGCGTTCGGCGGGCACCAGGCGTTCTCGTTGCCCGCCTTGCGGCCGACGAGGTCCGGGACCTGTGCGTTGTCACCGGCGGCCCAGATGTAGTCGGTGCCCTTGACCTGGAGCGTGGGCTCGCAGTCGACGTGGCCGCGCGGGCCGAGGGGCAGGCCGAAGCGGGCGAGCGCCGGGTTCGGCTTGACGCCGGCCGTCCACACGATCGTGCTGGCGTCGACCTCGAGGCCGTTCTTGAGCACCACGTGGCCGTCGACGCAGGAGTCCATCGAGGTGGAGAGGTAGATCTCCACGCCCCGGCTCTCCAGGTGCTCCTTGCCGTACTGGCCGAGCTTCGGGCCGACCTCGGGCAGGATCTTGTCGGCGGCGTCGACGAGGATGAAGCGCATGTCCTCGCGGGACACGTTCTTGTAGTACTTGGCCGCGTCGCGGGCCATGTCCTCGACCTCGCCGACGGTCTCCGCGCCCGCGAAGCCGCCGCCGATGAAGACGAAGGTGAGCGCCTTGCGGCGGATCTCCTCGTCGGTCGTGGAGTCGGCCTTGTCCAGCTGCTCCAGAACGTGGTTGCGCAGGCCGATGGACTCCTCGATGCCCTTCATGCCGATGCCCTGTTCGGCGAGGCCGGGGATCGGGAAGGTGCGCGAGACCGCGCCCATGGCGATGACCAGATAGTCGAAGGGCAGCTCGTACGCCTCGCCCACCAGCGGGGCGATCGTGGCGACCTTGCGGTCCTGGTCGATGGTGGTGACCCGGCCGGTGAGGACCTCCGCCTTCGGCAGCACGCGTCGCAGCGGGACGACGACGTGGCGAGGGGAGATGTTGCCGGCGGCGGCTTCGGGGAGGAAGGGCTGGTAGGTCATGTACGACCGGGGGTCGACGACCGTGACGGTCGCCTCGCCGTAGCGCATCTTCTTGAGAATGCGCCGAGCTGCGTACAGGCCTACGTACCCACCGCCTACTACGAGGATCCTGGGACGCTCCGTGGTGCTCATGCCATCGAGTATCCACCCGCCCCGAGGGGGTCGCTCGTGCGCCCCTTCACAAGAACCGACAGGCCCTGTGTTAAACTCCGCGACCCGCGTGACGCAGGTCATGCGATCCGGCGGAAACGGCGCGGCGGTTCGCCCCGTTGTCAAGGCCGCGTGAGCAGCCTCTCCGGAGCGCCGGGGTGGCCGTGAGTGTGTGGTGACACCTCCGGAACAACCTCCTCCAGGGCCCCTTCGCGCCCTTCATCTGAACATGTTCAAACGGCTTTTGACCCCCCGGAAGGGCCAACCGGCCCCTTTCCGGGACCCCTCGGGACCGAATTCCTTGTGAAGAACTTCACGAACTTTTCCGCACGCCTACGGCAAAGGGCCCCCGAAGGGGCCCCTGAGGCCGCTCAAACGTTATCCAGCCTGCTCAGCGGTTGGCTACCGACCGGTAACAAAAGAGACCTACGCCACCGACCACGCGATGCCGTCCAGGATGTCGTGCTCGCTCACCACGACCTCCTCGGCGCCGGTGCGCTCCATGATCGCCAGCAGGACGAGGGCGCCCGCGCCGATGACGTCGACGCGGCCGGGGTGCATGGAGGGCACGGCGGCGCGCTCGGCGTGCGTGGAGCGCAGCAGCCACTCGGTGATCCCGCGCACCCGCTCCCGGGAGATCCGGGAGTGGTGGATGCGCGCGGAGTCGTACTCGGGCAGTTCCTGGGCGATCGCGGACACCGTGGTGACGGACCCGGCGAGGCCCACCAGGGTGCGCGCCTCGCGCAGCGGGACCGTCCGCTCGGCCAGGTCCAGGGCGGCCTCGACATCGGCCCTTATGGCGGCGATCTGCTCCGCGGCGGGCGGGTCGGAGACCTTGCCGTCGCGCACCAGGTGCCGCTCGGTCATGCGCACACAGCCGATGTCCACCGACCGCGCGGCGCGGACGTGGTCGTCGCCGACGACGAACTCGGTGGAGCCGCCGCCGATGTCCACCACCAGGTAGGGCCGGGCGAGGTCGGTGCGGCCGGTGAGTTCCTTCGTGGCGCCGGTGAAGGAGAACTCGGCCTCCCGGTCGCCGCTGATGACCTCCGGTTCCACGCCGAGGATGTCCAGGACACCGCGCGTGAAGTCCTCGCGGTTCTCGGCGTCCCGGGAGGCGGAGGTGGCGACGAAGCGGACCCGCTCGGCGCCGTGCTCCTTGACGACCTCGGCGTACTCGCGGCAGGCGGCGAAGGTGCGCTCCAGCGCCTCGGGGGCGAGCCGGCCGGTGCGGTCGACGCCCTGGCCGAGCCGCACGATCGTCATCCGGCGGTCCAGCTCGGTCAGTTCGCCCGTCGCCGGGTCGGCGTCGGCGACCAGCAGCCGGATGGAGTTCGTGCCGCAGTCGACGGCGGCCACACGGGTCACTTCTCGTCCCCCTCGGTGATGTCGGGCGTCACGCACGCGCCCTTGCGCCACCACTCCGGCAGCATCGCCAGGGCCTCGTCGCCGAGCGGGTTCACGCCCGGGCCGGCGGCCAGCGAGTGGGCGACGAGGACGTGCAGGCACTTCACCCGGTCGGGCATGCCGCCCGCGCTCGGGAAGCCCTGGAGCACCTCGATCTCGTCCCGGCGCCGGATGTAGTCCTCGTGCGCGGCCCGGTAGGCGGCGGCCAGCTCCGGGTCGCTTTGGAGCCGCTCGGTCATCTCCTTCATCACGCCGCTCGCCTCCAGCGTGCCGATGGCGGAGGACGCCTTCGGGCACGTCAGGTAGTACAGCGTCGGGAAGGGCGTGCCGTCGGGCAGGCGCGGTGCCGTCTCCACGACGTCCGGCTGACCGCACGGGCAGCGGTGCGCGATGGCCCTGAGGCCCCGCGGCGGGCGGCCCAGCTGCTGCTTGAAGGCCTCTACGTCCGCGTCGGTGGGCTCGGTGCGCGGAGTGGGCGGCGGAGGGGTTTCCATGACTGGCTGTCGGAGACTTTCTGTCGGTTCACTGGTCGGAGGCGTCGGACTTGTCGACGCCGTCCCAGACGTTCGCGTACCAGGGCCGGCGGGCGGCCCCGAGGTCGGCGCGGGACTGCTTGGCCGCGCCGGGGTCGACGACCACGTAGCCGGTCTCGCCGGGCCGTACGTAGTGCAGCCGGCGGCGGATCTGCTGCTCGGCGTAGGCGTCGTCCTGCCAGCGCGCCTTGAGGTCCCGCAGCTGCTCGACCCGCTCGCGGGCCTGCTGCTGGCGGCGCTGGAGGTCGGCGATCTCCGCGCGCTGGGAGACGTACTGCCGCATCGGGTAGGCGAGGGCGACGACCATCGTGCACAGCACCAGCGCGAGCAGCGCCGCGCGGCCGGTGAGCCGGGAGCGGCGGGCCTGCCGTTTGGTCTGCGAGCGGTAGACGCGGGCCGCGGTCTGCTCGCCGAGCAGCCTGATCCTGGTCGCGGTGGAGAACCGGTCACGGTCCTTCACGCCCATCTTCCCCGCCTCCCGTCACACGCGCGTACGTCCCCGGACACGGTACGGGACCGGGTACGGGGACGTACGTACGACTGGCTAGGACTTTAGCCCGGGCAGGCGCCCGGTCCTTGCCGTGCCTACTGGTTCGCGGAGCGGAACCGCGGGAAGGCGGAGCGGCCGGCGTACACCGCGGCGTCGTCGAGGATCTCCTCGATGCGCAGCAGCTGGTTGTACTTGGCGACGCGCTCGGAGCGGGCCGGGGCACCGGTCTTGATCTGGCCGCAGTTGGTGGCGACGGCCAGGTCGGCGATGGTGACGTCCTCGGTCTCGCCGGAGCGGTGGGACATCATGCACTTGAAGCCGTTGCGCTGGGCCAGCTCGACGGCGTCCAGGGTCTCGGTCAGCGAGCCGATCTGGTTGACCTTGACCAGCAGGGCGTTGGCGGCGCCCTCCTCGATGCCCCGGGCCAGGCGCTCGGGGTTGGTGACGAACAGGTCGTCGCCGACGAGCTGGACCTTGTCACCGAGCTTGTCGGTGATGGTCTTCCAGCCCTCCCAGTCGTCCTCGAAGAGCGGGTCCTCGATGGAGACCAGGGGGTACGCCTCGACCAGCTCGGCGTAGTACTCGGTCATCTCGGCGGCGGTGCGGTTCTTGCCCTCGAAGACGTACGAGCCGTCCTTGTAGAACTCGGACGCGGCGACGTCGAGCGCCAGGGCGATCTGCTCGCCGGGGGTGTAGCCGGCCTCCTTGATCGCCTCGAGGATGAGGTCGAGGGCCTCGCGGTTGGAGCCGAGGTTCGGGGCGAAGCCGCCCTCGTCGCCGAGGCCGGTGGACAGGCCCTTGTTCTTCAGGACCTTCTTCAGGGTGTGGTAGACCTCGGTGCCCCAGCGCAGGGCCTCGGAGAAGGACTCCGCGCCGATCGGAGCGATCATGAACTCCTGGATGTCCACGTTGGAGTCGGCGTGCGAGCCGCCGTTCAGGATGTTCATCATCGGCACCGGCAGCAGGTGCGCGTTCGGGCCGCCCAGGTAGCGGAAGAGCGGCAGGTCGCTGGCCTCGGAGGCGGCGTGAGCGACGGCGAGCGAGACGCCGAGGATGGCGTTGGCGCCGAGGGAGCCCTTGTTGTCGGTGGCGTCCAGGTCGAACATGGCCTGATCGATCAGGCGCTGCTCGGTGGCGTCGTAGCCGACCAGCTCCGGGCCGATCTGCTCGATGACGGCCAGGACGGCCTTCTCGACGCCCTTGCCCTGGTAGCGGTCCGGGTCACCGTCGCGCAGCTCGATGGCCTCGAAGGCGCCGGTCGAGGCGCCGGACGGAACGGCGGCACGACCCGTGCTGCCGTCGTCGAGGCCGACCTCGACCTCGACCGTGGGGTTGCCTCGGGAGTCCAGGATTTCCCGGGCTACGACGACGTCGATGGACGGCACGAGCATCTCCTTCTTGGATGTGACGCTGGAAGTGCGGGGCTGGTGTGCCTTGCGACTAGAGCCTAACCGTCCCGGGCGTCTCGGCCACCGACCGACCGTCCCGTGGACAGACCGACGGTACCTTTTGTTTTTGATCGAAACAAAGGGCTTCTGGGTGGCCGAGGGGCGAGGGTGCCGGGGCGGGCGCGAAAAAAGCCCCGCCCCGGCGCGTACGGGGGAGAACGCGCCGGGGCGGGGAGCCCGTGGGGACGGGGGGTGACCCGCACGGGGCCTCGGGGGCTCCGCCGGGACGCGCGGACCGGGGGACTTCGGGGGTCCGGGCGCCCGTGCGGGTCCGTGGCTCTCAGGGGGTCCGACGGGATGTGCGGGCCCCGGGGGCCGGCCGGGGGCCGGGGGTCACTTCAGGTGGAGCTGCTGGCCCGGGTAGATGAGGTCGGCGTCCTCGACGACGTCCTTGTTCAGCTCGAACAGCTTCTGCCAGCCGCCCGCGACCTTGTGCCGCGCGGCGATGATGCTGAGCGTGTCGCCCTGGACGACCTTGTACTCGCCGTCACCCTTCTTGACCTTCTTGCCGGTCGGGGTGGTGACGGTCTTGCCCGCGCCGCTGCCGGTGCTCTTGCTCGTGCCGGTGGAGGCGGCCGGGCGCTCGGCGGAGCGGGAGGCGGCCTGCTGGTCGGCGGAGCGGGTGGAGGTGCCCGAGTCCTGGGTGGACGGGGCGGACGGCGCCGGGGTGCTCGGGGCGGAGCCGTTGTAGGGGGAGCCGGACAGGCCCGTGCCGCAGACCGGCCAGGCGCCCTTGCCCTGCGCGGCGAGGACCTTCTCGGCGACGGAGATCTGCTGCGCCTTGGACGCCTTGTCGGCGGTGGAGGCGTACTGCGTGCCGCCGTACGCGGCCCAGGTGGAGGCGGAGAACTGCAGACCGCCGTAGTAGCCGTTGCCGGTGTTGATGGACCAGTTGCCGCCGGACTCGCACTGGGCGACCGCGTCCCACTGGGAGGCGGTGGCGGCGGAGGCGTTGCCGGCCGCCATCAGCGGGGCGGCGACGGCGGCACCGGTGACACCGGCGAGCGTGATGGCGCGAACGGCCTTGGACGGACGACGGTGCTTGCCCTTGCCGGTAAACAGCATGGATCGATTCCCCTCACCGACGCCTACGAGGTGAGCTGTCGGGTTCGGGCCGGTTGAGTTGCCCGGCCGCGTCGTCCGCTTGCGCGTGACGCGGCTTCACCCCCAGCCGGTCCCAGCTTCAACTGCTGGGCCCGGCACTTACCTTGGGTCCCCCGCTCCTGCCTACGGCGCTTGACGCGACGACTGTTCCCGGGCAGCCACTGGCAGGATTCGGCGTGGCGGCTGCCGGGGCTCGTGGTGACGAGCGGCCTCGACCGTAGACAGGTGATCGCCGGAATTTCAAAGACGATCAGCGCTTCTGAGACTCATCCCACACTTTCGCCAAACCGGACATCAAGGTGCTTAGTGGGGCGTCAAGTCTCGGTGTTTTCAGCCCGTTTCGCCCTGGACATCCAGGGTCTGACCGGCGGTGATGCGGTCCGGGTCGGTGCCGATGGCCTTCTTGTTGCCGGCGTACAGCGCGTGCCACCCGCCGTCGACGTCAAGGGAGTCGGCGATGGAGGACAGCGAGTCGCCTTCGCGGACCGTGTAGGTGTCCGGTTCGCGGGAGGCGTGCCGTCCGGAGGCGGTGCCGTTCTGACCGTTTGTCACACTTTCGTCCGCGCTCACGCCCCGGTGGCGTCCGCCGGTGGCGACGGCACCGGTGTCGACCAGGCTCCAAGAACCGGCCGCCTGCTGCGGGTTGGTCACGACCCCGGCGTCCGGCGTGGCCGTCGGGGAGCCGCCGGCGTCCTGGGGGCTTCCGGTGTCCGGCGTGGCGGACTTGTCGGACTTGGTGGTGCCGGTCCCGGCGGAACCGGTGGTCCGGCCGGCGTCCTTGTCCGTCGCCTTGCCCGTGTCCTCGCCGGCATCCTTGCCCGCGCCCTTGCCCGCGTCCTTGCCGGTGCCCGTGCTCTTGCCCTCGCCCGGCTCGGCGGTCGGCGTGCCGGCCGGGTCCGCGGAGCCGTCGTCGGTGCCGGTGCCGGTGGAGGGCGACGCGTCGGGTCGTCCGGAGGAGTCGGAGGCGTCAGGGGTCGCGGAGGTGCCGGAGTCGCCGGCCGGTCCGGACGGTTCGCCGGAACCGCCGGTCCCGCCGACGCCCGTGTCGACGTCCACGGACCCCGAGTGCTGTGTCAGGCCGGACAGCAGGGCGCAGGTGGCCCAGGGCGCGGTGCCCCGGTCGGCCAGGATCTTCTCGGCGACGGCGATCTGCTGCTGGCGGCTGGCCTGGTCGGCGCTGGCCGCGTACCGGCCGCCGCCGTACTTGTCCCAGTCGTCCTGCGAGATCTGCAGGCCGCCGTGGTAGCCGTTCCCGGTGTCCGCGCTCCAGGAGCCGCCGCTCTCGCACTCGGCCACCTTGTCCCACGTGGTGCCGTCGGCCGCGCTGGCGCCGGCGGCGCCGAGCAGCGGGATGGCGATGGCGGAGCCGGTCACGCCGGCCGCGACGAGGAGGGCCGGAGCCTGGCGGGGGCGACGGTGTCGGCCGTTCCCGGAGAGCATGCAGAAGCCTTTCGAGCGACAGCAGGGCCGGCGCGGCGGTCGGAGCCGCTCGCCGCGCTGATGGGTGAACGTATCGGCAGACGATCACTTGTCACAAGTTCATGCCGCACAGATCACGTGAAGATCACAGCGTTGAGAAAGTGTCATGCACTCGCGGAGAGGCTGTGTTCAGGCGGTCGGCGTGAACTCCACCGGCAGGGTGCGCAGACCGCGCATGATGAGCCCGCCGCGCCAGCGCAGATCGGCCGGATCGGCGGCCAGCCGCAGGTCGGGCAGGCGGCTGAACAGGGTGGCCAGCGCGGTCTGGCCCTCCAGCCGCGCGAGCGGCGCGCCGAGGCAGTAGTGGATGCCGTGGCCGTAGCCGAGGTGCTGGTTGTCGCGGCGGCCGAGGTCCAGCACGTCCGGGTCGGCGAACCGCTCCGGGTCCCGGTCGGCGGCCGCGAGGACGACGAGCACCGGGTCGCCGGGCGCGATGTCCTGGCCGCCGATGGCCAGCGACTCGGTGGCGAAGCGCCAGGTGGCCAGCTCCACCGGGCCGTCGTAGCGCAGCAGTTCCTCGACGCCGGTCTCCAGCAGGTCCCGTTCGCCGCGGGCCAGGGAGCCCTGGAGCCGGGCGCGCTGCCCGGGGTGGGTGAGCAGGGCGTAGGTGCCGTTGCCGATGAGGTTGACGGTGGTCTCGAAGCCGGCGAACAGCAGGATGAAGGCCATGGCGGCGGCCTCGTTCTCGGTGAGGTGCTCGCCGTGGTCGGAGGCGCGGATGAGGCCGGAGATCAGGTCCTCGCCGGGCGCGGGCGTGGCGGACAGCGCCGCGCGCTTGCGGTGGATCAGCTCGGCGAGGTAGCCGCGCATCTTCTTGACGGACCGCGCGACCCCGCCCCTCGGTCCGCCGCCGTGCCGGATCATCATGCCCGCCCAGTCCCGGAAGTCGTCCTGGTCCTCGCGCGGGACGCCGAGCAGGTCGCAGATGGCGTAGATGGGCAGCGGGAAGGCGAACTCGTGGATGAGGTCGGCGGAACCGGTCCTGGCGAACCGGTCGATGAGCTGGTCGGTCAGTTCCTGCACCCGGGGCGCGAACTCGGCGACCCGGCGCGGGGTGAACGCCTTGCTGACCAGCCGCCGCAGCCGGGTGTGGTCCGGCGGGTCGATGTTCAGCAGATGCGTCATCAGCTCGGCCTTGCGCTCGCCGGGGATACCGGTCTTGCCCCTGGCGTGCGCGGGCTCGTCGTGGTGCGCCGGGTTCTTGCTCAGCCGCTGGTCGGCCAGCGCCTGCCGGGCGTCGGCGTACCGGGTGACCAGCCACGCCTCGACCCCGCTCGGCAGCCGCGTGCGGTGCACCGGGGCGTGCTCGCGCAGCCAGGCGTAGGCGGGATAGGGGTCGGCGGCGAACTCCCACGTGAAGAGGGCGGGAGCCGGCTGGTCGGAGGTCGGCTGGTCGGGGCGGTGCTGCTCGGTCACTCCTCGACCGTATCCGGAGCCCCGGGCCGCCCGCCGAGGGCCTTGCGGGCGGGAACCGGCCCTCGGCCTCCTCCGCCGGTCCCATCTCTCCGCCGGCAGCGCGGGCCGGTGCGCCGCCTGTCCGTCCCCGTCGCCGGCCGCCCGCCGGAAGGCGGCGCCCACCGGCCCGGCCACCAGGCCGGCGCCCTACGCCTCCGCCGCCCGCGCGGCCTCCAGCGCCCGCTGCCCCAGGACACCGTCCACCGGCGGTACGTCTCGTCGTGCCGGACCGCGCCCAGCAGCGGGCCCGACGCCGGCCAGGCCCGCGGGCCCGCGCGGCACGGCATCGGCGGCACGCCGTACCGCACCGATCGCCCGTACCAGCGCCTCCGCCCCGGCCACCGCGCCGCCCGCCTCCGCGCCGCCTGCCTCCGGACCGTGGCTCTCGCCCGCCTCCGGACCGTGGCTCTCGGCCGCCTTCACGAGCAGGTCCTCCGGCGACGGGCCCCGCGGCCCGCAGCGGGCCAGGCCGACGGCCGCCGCACCGGCGCGTGTCCGCGCGGACGGCGCCGGGCACGCCGGAAGTCCGGCCACCGCTTCGGTTCCACGGCGGGGCAGGCCGCGATCCGGGCACCGGAAGGCGATCCGCCTACCCCTTGCCCTCCTCCTCTTCGCCGCCGGCCGCGCGCACCGCCTCGCTGTCCTTGATCGCGTCCCGGTACACCCGGGCCGCCGCTCGCAGCGCCGCCTCCGGATCGACGCCGTCCGCCTCGGCGCGGACCGCGAGCGCCAGCAGCTCGTACCCGATGCCCTCTCCTCGGGGCAGGGGCACCTCCAGGCCGGCCGTACGGACCCGGGAGGCGAGCTTGGCGGCGAGGGCCAGGCCGGGCTGGCCGAGCGGGACGCCCTCCGTGATCGAGGTGCGCCGCTTCTCCTCGGCCTTGGTGCGCAGCCAGTGCTCCTTGACGTCCTCCGGGGTCTCGGCCACCTCGTCGCCGAAGACGTGCGGGTGGCGGTGGATGAGCTTGGCGACGATGCCGCCCGCCACGTCGTCGACCGAGAACGGCGCGTCCGGGTCCTCCTCGGCGATCCGGGAGTGGAAGACGACCTGGAGGAGGACGTCGCCCAGTTCCTCGCGCAGCTCCGCGCGGTCGCCGGCCTCGATCGCCTCGACCAGTTCGTAGGCCTCCTCGATGCCGTACTTGGCCAGGCCCTCGTGGGTCTGCCGGGAGGACCAGGGGCACTCGGCGCGGATGCGGTCCATGACCTGCACCAGGTCCAGCAGGCGGGCGCCGGGCAGGTCGTAGGAGGCGGGGAGCAGCTCCAGCTCGGGCATGGCGACGCGGCCGGAGCCCGCGAGCCGGGCGAGGCCGTCGGTGAGCGCGGGTTCGCCCTCGCCGGTCGCCACGACCACCACCGTCCGCCCGCCGGCGCAGGCGTCGACCAGCTCCCGCGCGGTGGGAGACGCCTCCGTCACCGCTATCCCGGCCTCGCGCAGATACGGCAGCTGGGGATGCGCGCCGTCCGCGCACAGCACGGTGTCGGCGGCGCGCAGGGCCTGCCAGGCGGGCCAGGACAGCAGACCGGGGGCGACGCGGTGGCTGGTGGTCAGCAGGACGACGCGGCCGGGGACGGCTTCCCGGCCCAGGTGGTGGCGGGCTTCGGCGCTGGATTCGTTCACGATCCGAACGTAACCCACGGCGCGGAAGCGTGGATCGAGTTGTCCACAGGGCCGGATGGCTCGTGTGATCGTATGACCGAACCCGCCACCCGCCCTGCCCCGACCTGGCCTGGCCTGCCTACACCATCCTCCCGCCTACGCCGTCACCGGCTGCCCGCCCGCCGCCGTGACCTCCCGGACCCACGGTGTCCTGGCGTCCACCCGGCTGCTCTTCTGCACGTCCCAGGCGCCGTAGCGCGGGTTGAGGTCGACGTGGAGGTCCGTGGACGCCTTGGACAGGGTCTGCCAGAACGCGGGCTGGCTGGTGTCGGTGCCGAGTTTGGCGGCGAGCTTCTGCGCCTCCAGTTGCAGGCGCAGGTTGTCGTCGAGGCGGGCCGGGGCGATGCCGTACTTCTGGAGCCAGGCGGTCTCCAGGCCCTTGCCGCCGCCGGCCTGCTGCTCCAGGCCCGTGCGCATCTGCTGGATCTCCTTGCGGGTGACCGAGATGCCCTTGCCCCGGGCGGCGTGGTGCAGGACCCGGTCGAGCACCATGTTGTGCAGGGTGTCGCGGGTGAGGCTGCTGGTGGAGGAGACGACCTGCTGGTACTGCGTCTCGTCCGGCACCGCGGCCCGCTGGGCCCGGCGGACCTCGTCGACCCGGTTCTCCAGCTGGGCGACGGTGATCCGCTGCCCGCCGACGACGGCCGCGGCGCCCGGATGCGCGTCGCTTCCGCAGGCGGTCAGCAGGGGGGCCGCGGCGGCGATCGCGGCGGTGAGGACGAGCGCGGTGCGACGGCGGCGGTGCAAGGAAACCTCCTGGGGGAGATTGTGCGACGGTGCACAAAGTCTTGCGATGATCGATGGTAGGCAGTGGGCAGGCCGCGGCCAACCCATTCGACCAACGATTCGCGCCCTCTTCGGGCACCGCCGCGCCGCTCCCGGAGCGGTCCGCCGGATCAGCCGATGACGGCCACCGGCGCGTCCCAGGCGTTCCGGTCGACGGTCAGCGTGACGCCGCCGCGCGTCTCCTTGCTGTTGACCATGTACTGGTGGCCGCGGCTGTGAGGGGTGTACTGGGCGGCGCCCCACGGCCAGTCCGCGGTCGTCGTGTTCTTCTTGTCGTACAGCGCGTACCAGAGGTTGCCCGGCAGGTCCTTCTTGTCGGCGGCGGTGGCGACGGCCTTCGCGCTGGAACTGGTGAAGCCGTAGTAGCCGCCGCGGTAGGTCTTGGCGCGCAGCGTCTTCATGAAGGAGCGCACGTACGTCAGCACGGCGTCGTTGCACGCCTTGTTCTTGACGTCGTACGCCTCCATGTCCAGGTAGATGGGGCTGCCGGCCTTCATGCGGAGCGCGGACGCCTTGGCCACGGCGTCGGCGGCGTCCTTCGCGCCCAGGGAGGCCGCCGTGGCGGTGCTCAGCTTCTCGGGGCTGGAGCCGGTCTGGCAGGGCGGCTGGGCGCCGACGTAGATCGGGATGAGCTTCCAGCCGAGGGAGTTCACCGACTTCACCCAGGACGCGGTGAGGTTGGACTGGGCGCAGCCGCGGTTCTTGCCGCCCACGTAGACGGCGGCGGCGCCGTAGAAGCCGGTGTTCCAGGCCTTCATCGCGGACAGCGAGGGCGCGGTACAGGTGTCGAACGCACGGCCGGTGAACGTCTTCTGCGCGGGCCAGGAGCCGGCGGCCATCGAGGTCTGCGCGGCGATGCCGGCCCCGGCGGCGACCACCGTGCCGGCCACTCCCCAGGCGATGTATCTGCGCTTCTTGGACTGCCGGTGACCGGCCATGTACCCCACCCTTTTCCGCGCACGGCGACTCACGCGCGTGCGTGCCTGACGAAACCGACGGACAATCTATCCGCGCACCTGTCCGAGCCACTGGAGGGTCCGCCGCACCTCCACGGCCAGCGGGTGGCCGGGTCCGTGCAGCCGCTCGACGTCCACCACCAGCCGTACGAGCGTGTCGTGGGCGGCCGGCCGGTCGCCGAGCGCGAGCAGCAGATGACCGATGTGCCGGCGCACCTCGTGGGCGAGCTGCGGGTCCCCGGAGACGTACTGGTTCTCGTAGTACGGCAGCAGCGCGCGGTACTCGGCGAGCGCCGCCGCCGGTTCGCCGAGCTGCTCCAGGCACTGCGCGGCCTCGTAGCGGTAGCGCAGCGACTGCGGGTCCGCCTGGCCGGCCTCGGCGGCGCGTTCGTCGGCGAGGCGGCGCAGTTCGGGCAGCGCGCGCCGGTACTGGCCGTCGTCCAGGAGGGTGGCCACGTACTGCTTGCGCAGGGTGCGGACGACCGGGGAGTGCTCGCCGTGCTCTTCGGCGGCGGCCGGCAGGATCGCGCCCAGGATGTCCACCGCCTGGGTGATGCGGCCCTCGCCGAGCAGCCGCTTGACCTCGTCCACGGCGGCGGCGACATCGGGCTGGCCGGCCGCCGGCGGCGCGGGCGCGACGGGGGCGGGCCGCGGCGCGGGCGTCCGGGCGCGGTCCGGCCAGGGGGCGTGCGGTCGCAGGAAGGGGCGCGTGGGGTCCAGGGGCGCTCCGGTGGGGGTGCCGCGCGCGGGCAGCAGCAGTGCCAGGTCCTCGTAGACCTCCTGCGCGGACGCCGGCCGGTGCTGCGGGTCCTTGGCCAGCAGGCGCAGCACCAGGGACTCCAGCGCCTCGGGGACCTCGGGGCGGGTCCGGCGCACGGGCAGCGGGGGCTCGTACAGGTGCCGGTGCAGCACACCGAGCGCCGTGGAGCCGGCGAACGGCACCTCTCCGCTGAGCAGTTCGTGCAGCAGCACGCCGAGCGCGTACAGGTCGGTGTACGGGCCGACCGCGCCGCCCATCGCCTGCTCCGGCGCCATGTAGGCGGGCGAGCCGATCGGGGAGCCGGTGTGGGTGAGGCGGGTGGTGTCGGTGTCCATCACCGAGGCCACGCCCAGGTCGAGCACGGTGATCGTGCCGTCCTGCTTCACCATCACGTTGCGCGGCTTGAGGTCGCGGTGCACGATCGGCACGGCGTGCACGGCGCTCAGCACGGCGCACAGTTGCGCGGCCACCGCCACCGCCCACGGCCAGGGGTACGGGTCGTGCTCGGCGAGGTGGTCGGACAGGTCGGCACCGTCGACGTACTGCATGACCAGGAACAGCTCGTCGCCCTCGCTGCCCGCGTCGTGCACCGTCACCAGGCCGGGGTGGTCCACCTGCGCGGTGACCCGGCACTCGCGCAGGAAGCGGCGGCGCAGCTCGTCCGCCTCCTGGCCCGCCACCTTGTCCGGGCGCAGCAGCTTCACCGCCACGCGCCGGTCCAGCCGCCGGTCGTACGCCGTCCAGACCTGGCCCATGCCGCCCTGCCCGATGAGCGTGGACAGTTCGTAGCGGCCGGCGACGACGCGTCCCGCCGCCCCGCTCACCGTCCGCCCTCGTGGCCGTCCCGCCGGCGCAGGTAGTCGCTCAGCTCGTCCAGCTCCGCGCGCACCTGGTCGATCCGCGCGGGCGCCGGGCGCCGCGGCACCGGGGCGGCCGGCGGCGGACCGGGCACGGGCGGGAGCGGCACGGGGGGCGGGGTGTGCGGCGCGACGGGCGCCCGGAGCGCGGCCGGGCCGGCCGGCATGGCCGGCATGGCCGGCGCGGCCGGTACGCCCGCGGCGGCCGGCGCGGTCGGTACGGTCGTCGCGCCGTACGGCGTCGCGGGGCCCGGGTAGCCGTACGCCCGGGCCCCGGGCGCCGCGTACGTCTCCTGCGGCCGCAGGAAGTGGCGGATGTCCGCGGCCAGGTAGTACCCGATCGTGCCCACGAGCGTGCCGAGCACCAGGAACAGGCCCACGTAGCCGCCCGTGGTGTGGATCTCGTCGCCGGGCTCCACCGCCAGCAGGACGACGGCCAGGACGTCGGCGGTCAGCACCGCCACGAACAGCCCCCAGTCCAGCGACCGGCGCGTGACGGCCGCCAGCCGCAGCAGCATCGCCCAGGACAGGAAGCCGAGGCTGAGGATCCCGAGCACCACGAACAGCACACGCAGGAAAACCAGCCACGCGGTGTGCGGCGGCTGCTTCACCGGCTGTCCGTAGCCGTGGCCTTGCATGGCTGCTCCCGATCCTGGAAGTGGGTGTACCCGCCCGCCCGCCTCGGTCCGCGGGGGCCCGGACCGCGCCGGGCGCTCGGTTGTCGCTTCGAGCATATGGCCCGCCGCGGACAAGTGATCGGAGTTGTACCGAACCGTTGTCCGGTGGCCGGCGCGGGATCAGCCCGGGGCCACCGTGCCGTCGGTGAGCCCGTCGTACATCCCGCGCACCAGCTGTTCCCCGAGCCGGCTCGCGTGCCGCAGCGCCCGCTCGAACTCGTCGAGCGCGCGGAACCGCGCGCCGTAGCGACGCTGTTCCTCCAGCGGGAGCCGGGGCAGGTGCAGCCGGCGCACGTCCAGCCGGGTCGCGGTGGAGGCGTAGCTGCTGGCCTGCCGGTTGTTGGCGGTACCGCGCAGGAATCCGGCCAGGAACCACGGGTCGAGCGCCGTGCGATCCGGGCGCAGCAGCACCAGGTTGCGCCCCAGGGCGGCGCCTGCCGTCGCCTCGTCGATCACCCGCGCCACCGCGCCCCCGCCGAGCACCGGTACGACGACGTCGCCCGGCTCGGTCAGCACGGCCTCCTCCTCGCTCTCGGACAGCGTGCCGGAGGGCGCCGTGCCGGCGAGGACGTCGTGGTCGGTGAGCACCGGCACGCGCGCGTGGCCGCCGTGTCCGCCGGTACGCATCACCAGCGCGCCGCCGCGCGCCAGCTCGCCGACGGTGGTCAGCGGCCAGCGCGCGGGCGGTGCCGGGTCGGCGGGCGGCGGAGTGAGGTCGGCGGTCAGGCGCAGGGTCGCGCCCAGGCGTTCGCGCACCTCGGTGAGCTGCCCGGCGCCGTCGGCCACCGCGGCCGGCGGCAGATGGCGGGCGGGGGCGAGGTCCACGTCGTCGTCGAGGAGTTCGATGACCGGCACGGACCGGGCGAGCCCGGGCCGCTCCGCGAGCCGCCCCGCGCGCGCGTAGGCACGCCAGGCGTCCAGCACCGCGTCCCGTACCGCCGCCCAGTCGGGGCCGCCGCGCGCCTCTCCGGCGAACCGTCCCGTGTCCACGAGCAGCACCTCGGGGGCCGCCGGGGTCCGGTCGGGCCGGCGCAGCACCCACAGGTGCAGCGGGATGTTGTACGGCGGGGCCGCGCCGACCGGCAGCGCGACCACGGCTCGCAGCGCGCCCCGGCGCAGCAGATCGGCGCGGATCCGGCGCCCGGAACGGCGGGAGGCGGCGGCGGGAGGCATCAGCAGGACGGCGGTGCCGCCGTCGGCCAGCCGGGCCAGCGCGTGCTGCACCCAGGCCAGCTCGGACTCCGTACGCGCCGGGAAGCCGTACTCCCAGCGGGGGTCGTAGGCGAGTTCGTCGTGGCCCCAGTTGCGCTCGTTGAACGGCGGATGGCACAGGACCGCGTCGGCGCGCAGCGCGGGGTGGGCGTCGGCGCGCAGGGTGTCACCGACGGCGGCGCGCACGGCGGCCCGGCTGTGCAGCGCCAGCCGCAGCGCGCTGAGCGCGGCGAGTTCGGGCGCGCTGTCCTGGGCGTACAGCTCCTGGTCGGGGCGGGGGTCGACGGCGCGCAGCAGGGCGCCGGTGCCGCTGGCCGGGTCCAGGACGGTGCGGGCCGGGCCGGCCAAGTCGGCCATGAGGCCCGCCAGCTCGGCCGGGGTGAGCGTGTACTGGCGGGGGTTGGCGTCCAGGTGCCGGCCCAGCAGGAACTCGAACGTCTGCCGGGCGCCGATCTCGGCAGCGAGTTCGGCGGCGCCGCGGAGGAGGGGGACGGAGGGGAGGAGCTGGGGGCCGGTGGGGGTGGAGAGGGCGGGGGTGCGGGACGGGGTGGGTGTGGCGGTGGTGGTCGGCGGGGTGCGCATCGCCGACTTCGGGTGAACGGCTGGTTCGGCTTGAACGGCTGGTGCGATGTGAACGGCTGGTGCGGGGTGAACACTGGGCGGCGCGTTCACAGTCGGCGCCGTCGGTGAGGAGTTCACAGCGGTGGCGGTGGCATCGGTGTTCACACCGGGCGCGGCGGCGCCCGCGTTCACACCGGGTGTGCCGGCGTCGGCGTTCACGCCAGGTGCCGGTGAATCCGCGTTCACCTGGCGAGACTTGAGCGTCCCATACACACCGGACGACTCGAAGGCCGCGTTCACACCGCCACCCACACCCGCACCCGCGCCTGCGCCTGCGCCTGCAACCACCCCCCGACCGCCGCCCCCACGCCCCCGCGCGACCCCCAGCCGAGGCGTCAGCACCTTCTCCAGCGCCCCCGGCAGCATCGCGGCCAGCCTCGCGTCGGAGCCGGCGCTCGCGTCGAGCCAGACCGTGGGACGTTCGTGGATGAGCAGCAACGCGCACCCCGTGTGCACCAAGGCCGTCAGCGGGCCCTCCGGATGGCCGGCGAGTTGCTGCCAGACCCGTTCCCGCAGGGGCACTTCAGCGAGTTTGCCCTGCTTGCGCAGCCAGGCCTCGACCTCGGCCAGGGCGAAGGAGGGGCTGGTCTCGCTGCCGCCGACCGGCTTGGGGAAGTCGGCGTGCCGGCGACGCCAGTTGCTGACGGCGGCCCGCCCCACCCCGGCGAGCCGGGCGATCCCGGCCGCGGTCACCTCTGTCACGTTGTTCTGCACCGGCTTCGCTCCCCTCGTCCCGTGTGTGCGCCGAGCATACCGGCGTACACAAGACCCCTTGGTTCACGGCCGTGTACACACTCGAAGGTGTGAATCGTGTTGACTCGGTTCACACGCTCTGCTGTTATTGACCCAGCGAACGAGCGGTCACCGGAGGGGGAGGCCGCCGTATTCGGGGAGGGATTCGCCATGGGCATGAAGGCCAAGCTCGCGACCGGCGCGGTAGTGGGACTCGCCGTCATCGGGGCCGTGTCCGCCACCGCCGGCAGCGACAAGGACGGTGGTTCCGGCGGCGGCACCAAGGCCGGCTCCTCGGCCTCGGCCGGGCGCAAGCCCGGTGGCGGCGGCACGGACGCGGGCGGTTCGAAGGACTCGGGTGCCGCCGAGGCCGCCGGGGCCGCCGAGGAGAAGAAGGCCGCCTTCGGAGGCGACGGCGAGTACCAGGTCGGCACCGACATCAAGCCGGGGACGTACCGGACGGCCGGCAACACCGACGGCATGTGCTACTGGGAGCGCGCCAAGGACGCCTCCGGCGAACTGGACTCCACGCTCGCCAACGACAACGTCAGCGGCACGAGTTACGTAACCGTCAAGGCCACCGACAAGCTGTTCAAGTCCAACGGCTGCTCCGACTGGGAGGCCGTCGACCCGAAGGCGAAGGGCACGCCCGCCGTCTCCATGGACGGCGACGGGGGGATGTTCGAGGTGGGTACGGACATCGCGCCGGGCACCTACAAGTCGACCGGGAACGCCGACGACTCCTGCTACTGGGAGCGCACCAAGGACGCCGGCCAGGGCCTGGACTCGATCATCGCCAACAACAACGTGACCGGCACGGCCGTCGTCACCATCAGCGCCTCGGACGGCTACTTCAAGACGACCGGCTGCGACGACTGGAAGAAGGCCTGACCCGTTTGCCCACCCCGGCGCGGGGACACTCACCCCGCGCCGGCACCGCACCACCCCGCACCATCCGCAACCCCCCGCACACCCGCACCGCCACCGCTCACCCCGTACCACTCACCCCGGAGCCCCCGCGGCTCCCCGCTCACCAGCACATCTCTCTCAGCAAGGAACCGTCATGCGTCGTACCGCACTTGCCGCTCTCTGTCTCGCCGCCGCGGCCACCGCGGGACTCACCACCGGCTGCCAGTCGGGGAACGACTCGGCCGACAGCAAGCCGAAGGGCCCGTTCGCCGGGCTGAGCGGCAGTGAGATCGCCGAGCGCGCGATGAAGACCACCACGAGCGCCTCGTCCCTGCGCCTGAAGGGCCAGGTCCCCGACGACGAGAGCAAGGGCGTCATCGAGATCGACATGGCGCTCGACAAGAAGGGCCGGTGCGCCGGCACGATGAGCATCGGCGGCCAGGGCAAGGCCGATCTGATCAGGTCGGGCGGCACCGTCTACATGAAGTACGACGAGAAGTTCCTGCGCGCCCAGAGCGAGGGCGAGTCGAAGGAGGACACCGACGCGGCCGTCGACATGCTCGCCGGGAAGTGGACCAAGATGGCCGTCAAGGGCCAGGACGCCAAGGACATCGCGAGCTTCTGCGACCTGGACACGGTCCTCGGCGACGTGAGCGACGGTGACTCGGCGGCCACCCGCGGCAAGACCACGAAGGTCGACGGCACGCCCGCGATCGTCCTGCACGAGAAGGACGGCAAGGACGACTACACGGCGCACGTGGCGACGCAGGGCAAGCCGTACCTGCTGCGGATCGACAGCGGGGCCAAGGCCAAGGAGCAGATACACCTGGCCTTCGGCGACTACGGCCGTCCGGTCCCCGCGGACAAGCCCGCGGGGAAGATCATCGACCTGGACTCCCTGTAAGGACCGGCACGGGGCCGGGCCCGGCGCGGGGTCACAGCGGGTGCCGCATCCAGACGTTGGGTTCGACGTAGACGGCGTACCCGCGCTCCGGTTCGCAGCGGACCGGGACCAGCGCGCCGGGCACCTCGACGTCGCCGGGGCGGTCGAAGGGCAGCCCGGTCCAGCGGCGCCACTCCTCCAGCGAGCCGCCGACGGTCATGGAGGCCGGGGCGATGGAGTCGAAGGTGGCGCCGGCCCGGGCGTGGACGCGCAGCCACGGGTCCTCGGGCAGCCCGTCGGGGCGGACCCGGCGGGCGTACTCGGTGATCGGGGTGCGCGGTTCGCGGTGCTTGGCGCTCGGCCGGACGGGGGCGACGACCTCGCGGAAGCCGCGGGCGCGGGCGTTGTCCCGCATCGCGGAGAGCAGGACGGCGGACAGCCCCCGGCCCTGGGCGTGCGGGGCGATGGTGACCGAGACGGCGCTCACCGTGTCCGGGCGGGTGCCGGCCCGCAGGTCGGCGAAGGCCCAGGCGAGGACCTGGTCCCAGCCCCGGGCGGGCAGGGCGCCGCGGCCGGGGGCGTGGAGGGCGAAGGGCACGCTGTAGGCGTGGGCGACGACCCGGCCGTCCTCGTCCTCGGCGAACAGGGCGTATTCCGGCAGTTCGGTGGGGATGCGGCCGTAGTGGGTGGTGCCGACGAGGTCGTTGGTGACGAACTCCGGCCAGGTATCGGGCATGTCGGACACCGCCGGCAGCCGGTCGGGCCGCTCGGCGAGGCTGCTGACCTTGATCTCCATGACGGTCACGGTAGGCGGAGGGCGCCCGCCGGGACAGCGGTTCACCCGGTCAGCGGGCCCGGAAGCGCTCGGGTGCCCGGGTCGGGTTGCCGCCGGTGGGCAGCTTCTGGTCCGGGCAGCCGGCGAGGACCTTCTTCATGGCCGACCGTTCGGCGGCGGTGACCCACAGGCCGTACTTCTTCTTGACGGCGACCTGGGCGGCGACATACTCGCAGCGGTGGCCCTTGTCGGGCGGGAGCCAGGTGGCCGCGTCGCCGTCGCCCTTGCCGCGGTTGGTGCTCGCGTCGACCGCGAGCAGGTTGAGCGGGTCGTTGGCCAGGGCGATGCGCTTGGCCGCGTCCCAGTACTTGGCGCCCTTCTGCCAGGCGTCGGAGAGGGCCACGATGTGGTCGATGTCGACCTGGCTGCGGCCGCGCCGGTAGGTGATCTCCTTGCCGGAGTAGGGGTCGGGGTCCAGCAGGCCGTAGGTGACCTTGCAGTGGCCGCCGGTGAACCTCACGTTCTTCAGGTCGCGTTTGAGGATGTCGTCGCGGGTGTCGCAGGAGTTGGAGTCGGTGTCCGCCCAGGCGGTGCCGAACCGGTCGCGGGAGTAACCGGTCTTCGGCGCACGTCCCTTGACGGTCAGTGAGCCGACGGCGGACAGGGCCGCGCCGCCGCCACCGGTCTCCTCGGGCCCGGAGGACCCCTTGGTCTGCTCGGCCGTACAGCCGGTCACGGCGACCAGCATGGCCGCCGCGGTGACCATGCCGCCCCTCAGACGCGTCACGGTGCGTCCCCCTTGCTCGTGCTGGTCCGCCCGTCGGGAGCGGGGCGGATCGTTCCGCTCCCACGGTAACTTCCCGCCGCCGCCCAGCAGATGGGACCTAATCACATAATGAGGTGACACGTATCGTTTTGTCCGGCAAAGAGATGCCACTTGACCTTGCCATTGGCGTCAGGGTCCGACGATCCCCGCATGACCGAGAACAGCAACTCCCGGAACCAGCCCCCTCGTACGGTCCTCGTCACCGGCGCCGGCACCGGCATCGGACGGGCCACCGCGCGCGCGTTCGCCGCCGAGGGCGCCCGGGTCCTCGCCGTCGGCCGGCGGACGGCGCCGCTGGCGGAGACCGCCGAGGGACACCCCGGGATCACGCCCCTGTCCGCCGACCTGACCGCAGAGGACGGGCCCGCCTCCGTCGTAGGGGCCGCGCTGGAGCGCCACGGCCGGATCGACGTGCTCGTCAACAACGCGGCCGTCGTCACCGACGACTCCTTGCGCAGCTACACCCGCGCGTCGGTACGGCCGCTGCTTCAGACCAACCTCCTCGCGCCCGTGCTGCTCACCCAGGCCGCGCTGCCCGCGCTGGAGGAGAGCCGGGGCGTGGTGGTGAACGTGACGACCTCGGTGGGCCAGCGCGGCTGGCCCGGCAACTCGCTGTACGCGGCGGGCAAGGCGGCCCTGGAGGTGCTGACCCGCGGCTGGGCGGTGGAACTGGCGCCGCACGGCATCCGGGTGGTCGCCGTGGCCCCGGGCGCGATCGACACACCCATCACCGAGCACACCGGGTACTCGCCCGAGCGGCGCGCCGCCCTGCGCCGGTGGCAGCTCGACCACACCCCGCTCGGCCGGATCGGCCGCCCCGAGGAGGTCGCCTGGGCCATCACCCGGCTCGCCTCCCCGCGCGCGTCGTTCGTGACGGGCGTGGTGCTGCCGGTGGACGGCGGCGCGGTCGTCTCCTGACCCGGCCCGTTCACGGGACGTTCCCGCTCCGGCCCCTTCACCGGACCTCGGCGCCCGCCTCCCGCAAGGCCGCCGCCAGCCGCTCCCGCAGCTGCGTCTGGGCCGCGATACGGGCGTCCAGGACGGCCAGCCGGTCCCGGGCGACCTTGAGACCGGCGGCGGAGGCGGGGCCGGCGGTGACGTCGCCGTCCAGGCAGGGCAGGAACACGCGTACGTCGTCCAGCGTGAGGCCCGCCGCCAGCAGCCGGCGGATGTTGCGGACCCGTACGACAGCCCGGGCGTCGTACGCGCGGTAGCCGTTGGCGGCCCGCGCGGAGGTGATCAGGCCCTGCCGTTCGTAGTGGCGCAGGGCGCGCGGGGTCGTGCCGGTCGCCTCCGCCAGCTCACCGATCCGCACCCGCGCCCCCGTTCCCGTCCACCGGCCCCCGTCGTCGTACACCCTCCGCCGCCCCCGTCGTCGTGCGCCGTCCGTCAGCCCAGGATCGAGGTGAGGAACTCGCCGACCCAGGCCAGCAGTTCGCGGCCGACCAGCGGCTTGCCGCCCACCTTCGCGGTCTTCGGGCGCGGGACCAGCACCTGGTGGGCGGCCGGCTTGATGACCGTGCCGGGGTAGAGCCGCTTGAGGCGCAGCTCCTGCGACTCGCGCAGCTCCACCGGCGCGAAGCGGATGTTGGTGCCCTGGAGCACGATCTCGCCGACGCCGCAGGCGCGCGCGAGCATCCTGAGGCCGGCCACCAGCAGCAGGTTCTCCACCGGTTCGGGCAGCTTGCCGTAGCGGTCGGTGAGTTCCTCGCGGACGGCCTTGACGTCCTCCTCGCTGTTGGCGGAGGCGATCGAGCGGTAGGCCTGGAGGCGCAGGCGCTCGCCGGGCGCGTAGTCGTGCGGGACGTGCGCGTCGACGGGCAGCTCGATCTTGACCTCCAGCGGCGGCTCCTCCTCGACCGCGCCGGTCTCCAGCTGGCGCCGGTAGTCGGCGACGGCCTCGCCGACCATGCGGACGTACAGGTCGAAGC
Organism: Streptomyces sp. SCL15-4; assembly: GCF_033366695.1. Classification (NCBI taxonomy): domain Bacteria; kingdom Bacillati; phylum Actinomycetota; class Actinomycetes; order Kitasatosporales; family Streptomycetaceae; genus Streptomyces; species Streptomyces sp. SCL15-4. Next base: position 5,029,143 of record NZ_JAOBTQ010000001.1, on the reverse strand, counting down.
CGACGCCGGCGATGTGCCCGGACTGCTCGCCGCCGAGCAGGTTTCCGGCGCCGCGGATCTCCAGGTCCTTCATCGCGACGTACATGCCCGCGCCCATCTCGGTGTGCTGGGCGATGGTCGCCAGGCGCTCGTGCGCGGTCTCCGTCAGCGGCTTCTCCGGCGGGTACAGGAAGTAGGCGTATCCGCGTTCGCGGCCACGGCCGACCCGGCCCCGCAGCTGGTGCAGCTGGGACAGGCCGAAGGTGTCGCCGCGCTCCACGATCAGGGTGTTGGCGTTGGAGATGTCGATGCCGGACTCCACGATGGTGGTCGACACCAGCACGTCGAACTTCTTCTCCCAGAAGTCGACCACGACCTGTTCCAGCGCGGATTCCGACATCTGGCCGTGGGCGGTGGCGATGCGCGCCTCGGGGACGATCTCGCGGAGCCTGGCCGCCGCGCGGTCGATGGACTCGACGCGGTTGTGGATGTAGAAGACCTGGCCCTCGCGCAGCAGTTCGCGGCGGATGGCGGCGCCGATCTGCCTCTCCTCGTACGGCCCGACGAAGGTGAGCACCGGGTGGCGCTCCTCGGGAGGCGTGGTGATCGTGGACATCTCGCGGATGCCGGTGACCGCCATCTCCAGGGTGCGCGGGATGGGGGTCGCGGACATCGTCAGCACGTCGACGTTGGCGCGGAGCTTCTTCAGCTGCTCCTTGTGCTCGACGCCGAAGCGCTGCTCCTCGTCGACGATGACCAGGCCGAGGTCCTTGAACTTGGTCTCGGAGGAGAACAGGCGGTGGGTGCCGATGACGACGTCCACCGCGCCGTCCTTCAGGCCCTCCAGGACGGCCTTGGCCTCGGTGTCGGTCTGGAAGCGGGACAGGGCGCGCACGTTGACGGGGAACTGCGCGTACCGCTCGGAGAACGTGCCGTAGTGCTGCTGCACCAGCAGGGTGGTGGGCACCAGGACGGCGACCTGCTTGCCGTCCTGTACGGCCTTGAAGGCGGCCCGCACCGCGATCTCGGTCTTGCCGTAGCCGACGTCGCCGCAGATCAGGCGGTCCATGGGGACCGACTTCTCCATGTCCTCCTTGACCTCGGCGATGGTGGTGAGCTGGTCCGGGGTCTCGGCGTAGGGGAAGGCGTCCTCCAGCTCGCGCTGCCAGGGGGTGTCGGTGCCGAAGGCGTGGCCGGGAGCGGCCATGCGCGCGCTGTACAGCTTGATCAGGTCGGCGGCGATCTCCTTGACGGCCTTCTTGGCGCGGGCCTTGGTCTTGGTCCAGTCGGCGCCGCCGAGGCGGTGCAGGGTGGGGGCCTCGCCGCCGACGTACTTGGTGATCTGCTCCAGCTGGTCGGTCGGGATGTACAGCCGGTCGCCGGGCTGGCCGCGCTTGGCGGGCGCGTACTCCACGACCAGGTACTCGCGGGTGGCGCCCTGCACGGTGCGCTGCACCATCTCGATGTAGCGGCCGACGCCGTGCTGTTCGTGGACGATGTAGTCGCCCGGCTCCAGGGTGAGCGGGTCGATGGTCTTGCGGCGGCGGGCCGGCATGCGGGCGCCCTCGCGGCCGGCGGTGCGCTGTCCGGAGAGGTCGGTCTCGGTGAGCACGGCGAGCTTGAGCGCGGGGTCCAGGAAGCCGTACTCGATGGAGCCGCAGGAGACGTGCACCACCGACGGGCTCGGCTCGCCGAGGTCGGAGTCGAGGCGGGCGGCGATGCCCTCGCCGCCGAGCACCTCCACCGTGCGGGCGGCCGGGCCGTGGCCCTCGGTGACGAAGACCGTGCGCCAGCCGTCGGCGAGCCAGCCCTTGGTGTCGGCGAGGGCGCGCGCGGTGTCGCCGCGGTAGGTCTCGGGGGCGCGCATGCCGAGCTTGAGGGTGTCGGCGTCGCCCGCCGCGTCGGCGTCCGCGGCGAACGGGGAGACCGACCACCACATCATGTCCAGTTCGCGCGCGCGGTCGCGGACGTCGGCGATGGACCACAGGGAGGCCGCGCCGACGTCGATGGGGGCCTCGCCACCGCCGGCGGTGGCCGCCCAGGACGCCTGCAGGAACTCCTGGCTGGTGGCGACGAGGTCGGCGGCGCGGGTGCGGACCCGCTCCGGGTCGCAGACGACGGCCATGGCGCCCTTGGGCAGCACGTCGAGGAGCAGCTCCATGTCGTCCACCAGGACCGGGGCCAGGGACTCCATGCCCTCCACGGCGATGCCCTCGGCGATCTTGCCGAGGAGTTCGCCCAGCTCGGGATGGTCCTCGGCGAGGGCGCGCGCGCGTGCGCGGACGTCGTCGGTGAGCAGCAGCTCGCGGCACGGAGGCGCCCACAGGCCGTGTTCGGCGACTTCCAGGGAGCGCTGGTCGGCGACCTTGAAGTAGCGGATCTCCTCGACCTCGTCGCCCCAGAACTCGATGCGCAGAGGATGTTCCTCGGTGGGCGGGAACACGTCCAGGATGCCGCCGCGCACGGCGAACTCGCCGCGCTTCTCGACCAGCTCCACGCGGGCGTAGGCGGCGGCCGCGAGGGATTCGACGACGTGGTCCAGATCGATGCTCTGGCCGGTGCGCAGGGCCACCGGTTCCAGGTCGCCGAGGCCCTTGACCTGCGGCTGGAGCACGGAGCGCACGGGGGCCACGACGACGGAGACGGGGCCGGTCTCGGGATCGTCGGGGCGGGGGTGGGCGAGGCGGCGCAGGACGGCGAGGCGGCGGCCGACGGTGTCGCTGCGCGGGCTGAGCCGCTCGTGCGGGAGGGTCTCCCAGGAGGGGTACTCCACGACGCCCTCGGGCGGCAGCAGGGAGCGCAGGGCGGCGGCGAGGTCCTCGGCCTCGCGGCCGGTCGCGGTGACCGCCAGCACCGTGCGGCCGGCGTCCCGGGCCAGGGCGGCGACGGCGAAGGGGCGGGCCGCCGGGGGACCGACCAGGTCGACGTGCGGGCGGTTGCCGTCCGCTGCCGCGCGCATCGCTTCCGCGAGGGCGGGGTCCTTGACGACGGCGTCGAGCAGACCGTGCAGGCTCATGGAGGCTTTTTCCGTCCAGGGGGTCGGCAACACGAAGGGCCCGACTCGTGTGACGGGCCGGGGGTGTCCAGCGTACGACGGTGTCGGCGGCCGTGCGGGAGCCTGTGGACAACCTCGGGCCCGGCCCTGTGGACAACTCCCGGGGCCCAGGGCGCGGAAGGTGCCGGCGGACGGGTGTGCCCGCGCCGGGAAGGTGTCCCGGGAACGCGCGGACCGGCGCCGGGAAGCCCTCGCGGACTTCCCGGCGCCGGATGCTCCCCCGCGACCCCCGTACGCGGTGGCCGCCGCCCGGGCCCGGCCCCGTGTGCGGTCACCGTCGGCCGGGCCGGTGCGGCTAGTCGGTCGCGATCGCGTTCAGCACGTTCATCCGGGCGGCCCGGAAGGCCGGGACCAGGGCGGCGAACAGGCCCACGAAGGCCGACCCGACGAACACCCCGGCGATCGTCGGCCAGGGGATGTCCAGGATGGTCAGGCCCTCCAGGGCGAGGAGCTTCTGCGCGGTGGCGCCCCAGCCCATGCCGAGGCCGAGGCCGAGCAGGGCGCCGAAGACGGCGATCACCACGGACTCCAGGCGGATCATGCGGCGCAGCTGGCGGCGGGAGAGGCCGACGGCCCGCATGAGGCCGATCTCCCGGGTCCGCTCGACCACGGACAGCGCCAGGGTGTTCACCACGCCGAGGACCGCGACGATGATCGCCAGCGCCAGCAGGCCGTAGATCATGTTCAGCAGCTGGCCGATCTGGTCCTTCAGCTCCTGCTTGTAGTCGGTCTGGTCGCGCACGGTGTACTGCGGGAACTCGTGCAGCGCCGACTTCAGCGCCGTGTAGGCGGTCTTCTCCTGGCCGTCCTTCGCCGTGACGAACAGCAGGTCGTCCAGCGGCATCCGGTCGGCGGGGACGTACTTGGCGACCGTGCTGATGGAGGCGTACATCGCGCCCTTGTCGACGACGGCCTCGTCGCTGGTGATCGCGCGGACGGTCAGCTTCGCCGTCCGGCCGTCCTCGAAGTGGACGGCGACCGTGGAGCCGAGCTTGATGCCGTGGTCCTCGGCGAAGCCCTCGAAGACGGACATCGAGTCCGGCTGGTAGGCGTCGGCGAGGCTGCCGGCGACGGTCTTGGTGCGCACGTCCCGGGCGTACGTCGGGTCGGCCGCGTTGATCGTCTCTTTCTTGGTGGTACGGCCGTCCGGCGTGGTCAGGGCCGCGTCCAGGAGCTTGTACTCGGTGACCCGGGCCAGGCCCGGCGTGTCCTTGACGGCCTGGACGGCCTGCTTGGTGATGACCTGGCCGTTGTCCTCCTGGACGATGAAGTCGGTGCCGACGGTCTTGTCCAGCTGGTCGGTGGCGGAGGCCACCATGGAGGAGCCGACCACCGACAGGCACGCCACCAGGGCCAGGCCGATCATCAGGGCGGCGCCGGTGGCGCCGGTGCGGCGCGGGTTGCGCAGCGCGTTGCGCTCGGCCATCCGGCCGACGGGCCCGAAGACCCGCAGGAGGACCGCGCCGAGGACGCGGACCAGACCGCCGGCGAGCAGCGGGCCGACGACGACGAAGCCGATCAGGGTGAGCAGCACGCCCAAGCCGAGCCAGCCCGAGCCGGTCTTGGCCTGGTCGGCGGTGGCGGCGGTGTACAGGCTCCAGGCGCCGGCGGCGGTCAGCAGCAGGCCGAGGACGGCGCGGACGGCACCGGCCCGGGCGTCGGAGGGGGCGCCGGCGTCGCGCAGGGCGGCCATCGGGGAGACCTTGCCGGCGCGCCGGGCGGGCAGGTAGGCGGCGAGGACGGTGACGACCACGCCGAGGAGCAGACCGAGGGCGGGAGTGGTCCAGGCCACCGTCAGGTCGTCGGTGGACAGCTTCATGTCCATCCGGCCCATGAGCTGCATCAGGCCGATGGCGAGGCCGACGCCCGCGCCGACGCCGAGCACGGAGCCGACCACGCCGAGCAGCAGCGCCTCGACCAGCACCGACCGGTTGACCTGCCGGCGGGAGGAGCCGATGGCGCGCAGCAGGCCGATCTCCCGGGTGCGCTGGGCGACCAGCATGGAGAAGGTGTTGATGATCAGGAAGATGCCGACCAGGAAGGCGATCCCGGCGAAGCCGAGCATCGCGTACTTCATGACGTTCAGGAAGCTCTGGACCTGCTTCTGGTTGGCGTCGGCGACCTCCTTGGCCGTCTGCACCTTGTAGTCGTGCCCGAGGACGGCGACGACGTTCTTCTTCAGCTGCTCGTCGCTCACGCCCCGGGCGGCGGTGACGTTGACGGTGGTGTAGACGCCGGTGCGGCCGACGAGGGTCTGCTGGGCGGTCCTGGTGTCCAGGTAGAAGATCGCCGCGCCGGGATTGGTGACCTTGAAGGCGGCGATGCCGGACACGCGCGCGTGGTGCGTGCCGACGGCCGTGATCAGGCCGATGTCGTCGCCGCGCTTCAGGCCGTGCCGGTCGGCGGTGTCGGCGTCGACCATCACCTGGTCCGGGCCCTTGGGCGCCGTACCGGAGGTGATCTCCATGGTGCGGGCGTCGTTGCCGTTCCAGCTGCCGACGATGGTGGGCCCGCCGTTACCGGGCGACAGCTTGTCCTTGCCGGCGTCGACGACGGTCACCGAGGTGGAGAACACCGTGCCCTCGGCCGACTTCACGCCCCGGGCGCGGCGGACCTCGCCGACGACGGAGGCCGGCAGGACCGGCGGCTTGCCGGTGCGGGAGGTGGTCTCCCCGGTGTCGGAGGCTCCCTTGGCGCCGACCTGGACGTCGGAGGCCGTGGCCTGGAACAGCTTGTCGAAGGTGGTGTTCATCGTGTCGGTGAACACCAGCGTGCCGCACACGAACGCCACCGACAGCAGCACGGCGACCGCCGACAGCGCCATGCGGCCCTTGTGCGCGAGGAAGTTGCGCATCGAGGTCTTCAGGACGGTCACGAGGTACGCCCCCGGGCGTCGAAGTCCTTCATGCGGTCCAGGACCTGTTCGGCCGTCGGCTGGTGCATCTCGTCGACTATGCGGCCGTCGGCGAGGTAGAGCACGCGGTCGGCGTAGGAGGCGGCCACCGGGTCGTGGGTGACCATGACGATGGTCTGGCCGAGTTCGTCCACCGAGCGGCGCAGGAAGCCCAGCACCTCCGCGCCGGCGCGCGAGTCCAGGTTTCCGGTCGGCTCGTCCCCGAAGATGATCTCCGGGCGGGCGGCGAGGGCGCGGGCCACGGCGACGCGCTGCTGCTGGCCCCCGGAGAGCTGGGTGGGCCGGTGCTTGAGGCGGCCGGCGAGCCCGACGGTCTCCACCACCCGCTCCAGCCAGGCCCGGTCGGGCTTGCGGCCGGCGATGTCCATGGGCAGCGTGATGTTCTCGATGGCGTTCAGCGTGGGCAGCAGGTTGAACGCCTGGAAGATGAAGCCGATGCGGTCCCGGCGCAGCTGGGTGAGCTTCTTGTCCTTCAGGCCGGTGATCTCGGTCTCGTCCAGGTGGATCTGACCGCTCGTCACGGTGTCCAGTCCGGCGAGGCAGTGCATCAGGGTCGACTTGCCGGACCCGGAAGGACCCATGATCGCGGTGAACCGCCCGCGGGCGATGTCCACGTCGACGCTGTTCAGCGCGACGACGCGGGTCTCCCCGGACCCGTACGCCTTCACGACCTGCCGCGCCCGCGCCGCGACGGCCGTACGCCCTCCAGTACCCCCGTGCCTGGGAATGGTCACAGCCGATGTCACGGTATGTCTCCTATGTTGGTTGACAGGTCGATGCGCGGCACGTGGAGGTGCCGGGTCGTCGTCTTGGTTACGCCGATGAGTCTCGCGGTCGGCGGGGCCGGCGCGCGCTGGTGCGGAGCCCCCTCTTTCCGGGGGGAAAACCCCACCCCCGCCGGTGCGGTTCGCCGCCCCCCAGCGGCGTAGGACCAGGTTAAGGACCGCGTCCGCCCGGGCTCCTCCTCCGCCGGGACGAACCCTCCCCGAGCCGCGGTACGGAGGAACCCCTAGGGGGACTCCACCGCCGGGTGGAGGCATTCTCCGGGGAGCCTCCACCCTTCGGCGCGCGCGGCCTCCACCCTTCACCGCGCCGGACCCCGGCCGGCCCGCCGTGGAAAGCTGTCGTCCCACACATAGGTGCAGGGGGCACCTGGGTAGCTTCCGACGGGAAGCAGGGGAGGGGATCCACGGTGGGGAGTACGACACCCGCGATACGCGGCGGCACGGCCCGGGGCCAGGGAGAACGGCGGCGAGGCGCGGTCGTGGCCGCGCTGATGCTGGCGATGGCCCTGGCCGCGCTCGACTCCACCGTCGTCTCCACGGCCGTACCGCAGATCGTCGGCGACCTCGGCGGGTTCTCCGTCTTCTCCTGGCTGTTCTCCGGCTATCTGCTCGCCGTCACCGTCACGCTCCCCGTCTACGGCAAGCTCTCCGACACCTTCGGCCGCAAACCGGTGCTGGTGGTGGGCGCGGCCGTGTTCCTGGCGGGCTCGCTGCTGTGCGCGACGGCCTGGAACATGGCCGCGCTGATCGCGTTCCGGATCGTCCAGGGCCTGGGCGGCGGTGCGTTGCAGGGCACCGTGCAGACCCTGGCCGCCGATCTGTACCCGCTGGCGGAGCGCCCGAAGATCCAGTCCCGGCTGTCCACGGTCTGGGCGGTCTCCGCGGTGGCCGGTCCCGGTCTCGGCGGAGTGCTCGCCGCCTACGCCGACTGGCGCTGGATCTTCCTGATCAACCTGCCGATCGGCGTCGCCGCCCTGTGGCTGATCGTGCGTCACCTGCACGAGCCGGAGCGGGAGACCGCCCGCCGGGCGCGCGTGGACTGGGCCGGCGCGCTCGCGGTGTTCGCGTGCGGCGGGGTGCTGCTGACCGCGCTGGTGCAGGGCGGGGTCGCCTGGCCGTGGCTGTCGGCCCCGTCGCTGACCCTGTTCGGCGCGGGCCTCGCCCTGGCCGCCGTGGTGGTCGCGGTGGAGCGGCGGGCCGCGGAGCCCATCATCCCCGGATGGGTGTGGCGGCGCCGGACGATCGCCGCCGTCAACCTGGCGCTCGGCGCGCTCGGCCTGCTGATGGTCGCGCCCGCGGTGTTCCTGCCGACGTACGCGCAGTCGGTGCTCGGACTCGGCCCCGTCGCCGCCGGGTTCGTGCTGTCGGTGTGGACGCTCAGCTGGCCGGTGTCCGCCGCGCTCAGCCAGCACGTCTACCGGCGCATCGGCTTCCGGGACACCGCGCTGCTCGGCATCGGCCTCGGCACGCTCGTCCTCAGCGTCTTCCCGTTCCTGCCCTACCCCGGGTCCTGGTGGCAGCCGACGCTGCTGATGCTGCTGCTCGGCGGCGCGCTGGGCCTGTTCCAGCTGCCGCTGATCGTCGGGGTGCAGTCGACCGTGGGCTGGTCGGAGCGGGGCACCACGACCGCCTCGGTGCTGTTCTGCCGGCAGACCGGCCAGACCCTCGGCGCGTCCCTGTTCGGCGCCATCGCCAACGGGGTGCTGGCCGCGCGGCTGGGCGGGGCCGGCGACCTGGACTCCGTCACCCGCGCGCTGGACGCCGGCACGGCCCCGGAGGCGACCCGGCGGGCCATCGCCGACGCGGTCCACGCCGTCTACCTCGGCGCGGCCTGCGCGGCGGCCCTGGCGTTCGTGGTGCTGCTGCTGGTGGCGCCCCGGCGGTTCCCGGTGCTCCCCGAATGACCCGGCGGGCCGGCCAGGGCCCGGCTACTCGCCGGCCACCTTGCCGGTCAGCGCCATCAGGCGGTCGCGCGCGCAGTCCACGTGCGCCTGGACGTCGTCCCAGGTTTCACCGTGCTCGCGCAGCACCCGTTCGGTCTCCTGGGCGATGCGCTCCTCGCGCACGCGCGCCTCGGCGACGATCTCGGCGGCACGCGCGCGTGCCTCCTCCTCGCACCGCCGGGCGTACTTCCCGGCTTCCCGCAGCGCCCGCTCGGCCTCCGCCAGCGCCGCCTCGGCCCGGTCCGCCCGCTCGGCGTTCCGGGCGTCCAGCGCCGCCGCCCGCTCGGCCTCCTCACGTTCGGCCGCCGCCCAGCGGCCGGCGTTGCGCCGGGAGTTCTCGGCGAGCGTCCCGGCGGCGCGCTGCCGCGCCTCGCGCACCACGGCGAGCGCCTCCATGCGCGCCGCCCGCACCTCCCGCCGGGCCCCGACCCGGATGCCGTTGGCCTCGGCGCGCGCGGCCAGGATGCGGCCCCGCGCGTGCTCGTCGGCCGCCGCGCGGACGGCGTCCGCCGCCTCCCGCGCCTCCCGGCGGACCCTCGGCGTCCGCCTCGGCCCGCGCGACCTGCTGCCCGGCCGCGCGCCGGGCGCGCTCCGTGAGGTCCGCCGCCTCGTTCTGCACCCGCTGGAACAGCCGCTGCGCACCCTCCCCCAGCGTCTCGTACGTCTGCGGTTCGAGCTGGGCGACGACCTCGCGCAGCCGTACCGCCTCGGCCTCCATGTCCTTGGCGAGCACGGTCAGCCGGGCGGCCCGCTCCCAGGCCGCGTCCCGGTCCCCGGACAGCGCCTGGAGGCAGGCGTCGACCTGGTCGGGGCGGTAGCCGCGCCCCCGGACGGTCGCGAAGCCGTGCGGTGGCATCGATGCGCTGCTCACCCTGGGACTCCTCTCCACCGGACCTACACGACAGAATGATTTCGTGCATATCTTGATGGATCGGGCGTAATCGTTCATAACGCGACACTCCGCAGGCCGTCACGGGCCCCGCAACGCCTCGGGCCCTTCACGCGTGCGCGTGAAGGGCCCGAGGGTCCGCACCCGGCCGGCGGGCGGCGGCTGCGCTACAACAGCCCGTCCCACATCTGCTCCAGCAGCACCGACCACCAGCTCTCCGGCGAACCGAGCGCCGCCGGGTCCAGCGCGGCCAGCTGCGCCTGGAAGTCGACGGTCCAGCGACCCGCCTGCTCCTGGTTCAGCCCGTACCGCAGACGCCACATCCGGCCCAGCAGCGCCAGGCAGCGCGCGAACTCCGGCAGTCCGGTGTTCACGAACTGCGGCGGCACCGGCGCACCGCCCGGACCCGCCTCCACCGGCACGGCCACGATGTTCGCCGTCCCGTACTGCACGCAGAGCGCCTTGCCGAAGTCGGTGCCCATCACCAGGTACGAGCCCGCGTCCGGCGCCGCCGCCACCCCGCGCTCGGCCGCCAGCTCCGCCAGCGTCGGCACCGGACGGCCCGGCTGCGCCTGCGCCCAGAAGAACGGACCCATGTCCAGCGGGAGCCCGGCCACGACCAGGGTGTGGGCCACGATCGGCGGCACGCCCTGCCGGGACACCGCCTGCTGCTCGAACCGGAAGATCCCCGGCCCGAACGCCGCCGCCAGCTCCTGCGCGACCGCCTCCGGCGGCACCGGCGGCGCGGCCTGCACCGGCGGGAGCGGCGCCCGCACCGGCGCCGGCCGCGCGGGACCGTCCGCCACCTGGTGCAACTCGCCCTGATGCGCCAGCAACTGGTGCATGCCCTGCCGCCGGCCCGCGTGGTCCGTGCCGTACGGCGCGATGCTCGTGATCCGCGCCTGCGGCCACTGCTCGCGGATCATCCGCGCGCAGTAGGCACCCGGCAGCTCGCACGACTCCAGCTCGGTGTGCAGCTCCAGCACCTGGTCCGGCGGCACGTTCATGGCCCGCAGCTCGTGGAAGATCTGCCACTCCGGGTGCGGCACACCCGGCGCCGAACGCCGGATCAGCTGCTGCTCGGACCCGTCCTGCGCTCGGTAGCGCAGGACGGCCTGATAGCCGGGACCCACCGTCGGCTGCCCCTGCGGATACCCGTACGCCTGTCCCTGCCCAAGCCCCGGTCCGTGTCCCGGCACGGGCGCGCCCGGCGGCGGCATCGCACCGGGCGGCATCGGCGGCGGCACGCCCGGCACGCCCGGCGGCACACCGGGAGCACCGGGGGCGGGCGGAGGCGGCGGCGCGGCGTTCGGGCCGGCCGCCGGGGGTGCGGCGAACATGGTCTCGGCGTGGTGCATGGCGCCGGGAGCACCGGGAGCGTTCGGGACGTGAGGTGCCTGGGGTGCCTGGGGTGTCCCGGGAGGCTGCGGCGCGCCCGGGGCCGCCGGAGGCTGTGGTGCGCCTGCGGCCGGTCCGCTCGGGTCGGCCAGCATCGTGGCCGCCTGGTGCACACTGCCCGGGGGCGTGGCGGGCGGGTTCGGCGCGCCCGGCGGCCGCGCTCCCTGCGCGCTTCCCGGACCGGACGGCCCCTCGGGACCCTCCGGCCCGAGCGCCGACACCAGCTGGGTCGGCACGTACCCGCCCGCGGGGCCACCCGGCGCGGGCGGCGGCGTCGCACCACCCGGGCGCGCGCCCGGCACGCCAGGAGCGCCCGGCGGCGGAGGCGGAGGCGGCGCGCCCGCTCCTCCGCGCCCCTTCTTCGGCGGCGGCGCCGCCTTGCTCGTCGCGGCGTCCGCGATGTCCCCCGCGTGCGGCGGAAGAGCCCGTCCGGCCGTACCCGAACCCGAGCCCACCGGAGGCTGCGGCACACCCGGAGCGCCGCCCGGCCCCTGCGGATAGCCGTACGACGGAGCCGGTGGCGGTGGCGGAGCCGGTGCCGGTGGCGGAGTGCCGTGCGCCGAAGGGTGCGGCGGGACGCCCGGCCCGGGCATGTCCGGGGCCGCAGGAGGCTGCGGGTGCGGATGGCCGTACGCCGACGCGCCCGCTGCCGGCGGCGGCGTGTCGCCCGGACCGGCGGCGGGTGCGCCCGGGGTGGCCGAGGCGTCCAGCGCCGGTGCGACCGCCGTCGGCGGCAACTGGCTGCCGCCCGCCATCAACGCCGTCGGCGCGTCCGCCGGCACCGCCGGGGAACGCGGCGCGTCGTCCGGGTCGCTCAGCGGCGGCGCGAACACCGTCGCGGGCAGCGGCACGGACCGGTCGTCCTCACCGGACCCGCCGTTCGTGTCGGTCCCGGCCCACGGCGTGGCCCCCACGGGCGCCTCCGCGAAAGCGGACGCCCCCGGCACGCCGGACGCACCCGCCGGCACCCCGGCCTGCGTCTCGGCCGGTCCTCCTCCGCCGGAGGAAGCCCCCGCACCACCGCCCGTCTCCGCCGAAGCCGGCTCCGGCGCCCCCGAACCCGCCGGACCGCTCCCGGCCGCCGAATCCCCCGTCCGCCGCTCTGGGAGCCCCAGTTTGTCCGCCGCCTCCTGCAACCACTCCGGAGGAGTCAGCAGGAACGACGTCTGGTTGAGGTCCAGCCGCGCCGGCGCCGCGACCGCGTCTCGCGGCTCGCCGGCGCGGCCGTACTCCTCCTCGTACCGGCGGATCACCTCGCCCACCGGCAGCGCGGGCCACAACGTGGCCTCCCCGCTGTCCCGGGCGATCACGAGCCGCTGGCCGCCCGCGTCCGAACGCGGGCCCTCCGCCCGGTCCTCGCCCCACACCACGAACCCCAGCTCGAACTCCCGCACCCGCACCTCACGGTGCTGGTACACGGGCACGTCGCCGTTGATCCACTCCTCGGCGCGCTCCTGCGCCTGCGCGTACGTCACCATCGCGTGCAGCTCACTCCCCCACCGGACCGGAAGACACAGGACCGGCAGACACCGGACCGGCAGACACCGGGACGACCCGGACGAAACCGCCGTCCACCATCAGACCGGCCACCGTCTCCAGCTCCGGCGGACTGCCGGCCAGCCGGGACAGGAACGCGTCGAAGTCGTCGCCGCACGGCAGCAGCAGACGCTCCACCCGCTCCGCCGGCGACCACGACGGGTCCACGTCCCGCACGTCGTCGTACGCGCAGAACCACACCGAACCGGCCCGCTCGCCCTTCGCCTTCACCGCGAGCAGCCCGCCCTGCACGAAGCCCACCCCGAGATAATCCTTCGTCAGATGGTCGCGCAGACACTTGTTCACATACACCAGGTCGTTGACCGCGGCCTCGTCCCGCACCGTGAAGAACGGCTGGTCCACCAGCAACCCCAGCCCCGCGTCCAGCGCCGTGCCGACCGGCGCGCAGCCGCCCGCCGCCTTCAGGAACGAGCGGTAGGCGCCGGGCAGCCGACAGCCCAGATCCTCCTCGATCCCCTGCACCTGCGCCTCCGTCACCGCCACGCCCGACTTCGGCAGCCCGAAGTGCGCCGGCCGCGACTCCTGCAACGGCCTCGTCCCGCGCTTGGCGTGGTCCACCGGCGCCGTCGCGACCCCACCGTGATGCCTCAGCAGCGCCTTCACCTCGACCGGGATCAACTCCAGCCGCCGGGTCCCCGCCACGTGATGCCACGTCCAGCCATGGGGCGTCGCCACATTCGGCACCGTGTCCCACAGTTCGTGCCCCGTCGCCGCCAGCGCCGCGTTCGCCGACACGTAGTCCGTCAGCCGCAACTCGTCGACCCCGAAACCCTCCGGCGGCTCGGCGATCTCCACCGCCACGCGCGCGTACGGCGAGAAATCGGGGTAACCGCGCTCATCGACCCGTACCCCTCTCGGGTGACGTGCCGCCCGGACCGGATCCGGAAAGTGCACGACCTGCCCGGCATAGGCCGCGTTCGGCGGCGCGGCTCGCTGCCCGAGCCGACCTGTCGTCATGGCGGATGCCCCCTGCGGCGTTCTCTCTGGCCTTAAGCGGCGGTGTCGATCGCGGATGGCGACAGCCTATGCCGTACCCGAACCCCGGTCACCGGCCCACCACGACCCCGCGCGCCCTCTGCCCGCGCCACCGCACCCGCTCCACCGCCCACTCCACCGCCCGCCACCGTGACCAGCCGTCACCCCACCGTCACGCCACGCCCCGGAACGGGCGTGTCGCACCGCCCCAGCTTCCCCACCAGCCACGGCATTTGGCACCCTAAGTCCTTCGGGGGGATGCCCCAGGGGAGGGAAACGATCATGACCACCGTGCAGACCGGAGGTGCCGACGTGCGGGCCGGCGACCCTCGCATCGACTGGAGCGGCACCGAGACACCTCCCACTCCCACCCTCCGGCACCGCCGCGACGGCATCCTGCCCACCGTCGCCGCCGCCCTCTCCGTCCGCGGCACCACCCTCACCTGTACCGCCGCCCGCGGCGACCAGCCGCCCGCCCTGCACCCCCTCGTCCAGGACTTCCTCGACACCCTCACCAGCGCCCAGCGCGACCGCTTCACCGGCCGCTGCGCCGAAACCATCCTCATCTCCCGGCACCTCACCACCGCCGACGCCGCCCGCAGCAAACGCGCCGCCCGCAGGCCCATGAGCAACGGCGAGGCCCGCAAAGCCCTCAAACACGCCAAACTCACCGCCCGCCGCATCCGCGAGGACGGCGACCCCCTGCACGGCCGCTTCGCCGCCCCCTGCCGCGCCTGCACCGCTCTCAGCGCCCACTTCGGCGTCCGCATCGTCGACCCCACCGCGACCGACCGCTGACCCCCCGCGCCCGCCAGCCCCCACCGGCACGCCCCGCCCCCGACCACCCGGCAAGCTCGACGAACGAAGGGCAGATGCACCCCGACCGCACGTCCACCACGCGCTTCCCCGTACCCGTCGACGCCGCGCTGCGCGCCGCCGGCTGGCAACCCGGACGCTGGGACATCAAGCAGGCCGAGATCTGGGCCGACGCCCTGCGCGCCCACACCTCACCCGCCGGACACCGGCACACCGTCTTCCCCGCCGCCGTCGAGGCCTGGGCCGAATTCGGCGGCCTCACCATCACCCCCACCGGCCCCGGCCGCCAGATCGCCCCCGCCGCCCTCCACCTCGACCCCCTGCACGGCCTCCACCTCGCCCGCACCCTCGGCGACCTCGGCCGCGCCCTCGGCACCGAACTGTGCCCCCTCGGCGAGGAGACCGACACCGCCGCCCTCCTCGCCATCGACGCCGAAGGCCGCGTCTACACCATCGACCACACCGGCGACTGGTACGCGGGCCCCGACATCGACCACGCCCTGACCACCCTCGTCACCGGCATCCAGCCCGTACGCCTCACCGCCGGCTGACCCCCGCGCCGCACACCCAAGAGGCTCACACCGCCGGAATCACCGCCGACACCCGGAACCCCCCGGCGTCCGTCGGACCCGACACGAACACACCACCCAGCGCCAGGACCCGCTCCCGCATCCCCACCAGACCGTTCCCACCCGACGGCAGCCCCGCCGCCGACGCCGACGCGGGCTCCGGCGGCGGCTCGTTCTCCACCTGCATCGCGATCTCCGACACCCGGTGCGCCAACCGCACATACGTCTTCGCGCCCGCCGCGTGCTTGTGCACGTTCGTCAGCGCCTCCTGCACCACCCGGTACGCCGTCTGCTCGATCTCCGCCGGATACGACCGCGCCTCCCCCTCCACCGACAGATCCACCGCCATCCCCGCGGCGGCCGACTGCCCGACCAGCTCCTCCAGCTCCGACAGACACGGCCCCTCCGCCGCCCCCGCCTCCGCCGCCGCACGCGACTGCGCCGCCCGCGACGCCGCGGCCTCGGCCGCCTCCCCCACCGCGACCAACGGCACCACCGACGGACGCCGCACCGCGCCCTCACCCGCCCGCAGCACCCCGAGCATCTCCCGCAACTCCGTCAGCGCCTGCCGCCCCATGTCCCCCACCAGCGCCGCGTTGCGCACCGCCTTCTCCGGGTCCTTGCGCGCCACCGCCTGCAACGCCGCCGCGTGCACCACCATCAGACTCACCCGGTGCGCCACCACGTCGTGCATCTCCCGCGCGATCCGCGTCCGCTCCTCGTTACGCGCCCACTCGGCCCGCTCCTCCGCCCGCTCCGCGAGCAGCTGAAGCTCCCGCTCCAACGAATCCGCCCGCTCCCGCAGGCTCTCCATCAGCCGCCGCCGCGCCCCCACGTACAGCCCCAGCAGCACCGGCGGAGCCGTCAGGCCCAACGACGTCGTCACCGCCGCGAACGGCAGGAACCAGTCACCCAGCGTGAGATCACCGCGCGCCATGTCCTGCCGCACCCGCACGAACGTCACCACCGCCGTACCCAGCAGCGACATCCCCGACAACGCCCCGATCACCCGGCGCGGCAGCTCGCACGACGCCAGCGTGTACAGGCCGACGACACCCATCAGGAAGCCCATCTCGGCCGGCGTCACCGCGATCGCCACCAGCACCACGGCGATCGGCCACTTCCGGCGCACCAGCAGCACCGAACCGGCGATCAGCCCGAACACGA
Organism: Streptomyces sp. SCL15-4; assembly: GCF_033366695.1. Classification (NCBI taxonomy): domain Bacteria; kingdom Bacillati; phylum Actinomycetota; class Actinomycetes; order Kitasatosporales; family Streptomycetaceae; genus Streptomyces; species Streptomyces sp. SCL15-4. Next base: position 5,013,096 of record NZ_JAOBTQ010000001.1, on the reverse strand, counting down.
CGCCCACGGACGCCGGGATCCCCGCCTCCCGGGCGAACGGCACCCCCTCCGCCGCACACTCCGCGGCGGACAGCAGCGCGAGACCGCCGTCGAGCGCCGCGCTGCGCCACCTCGCCCACCACCAGGGGCCGGTCAGGGCCCTGGCATGGTCTTCCCCCGTCGTGGTCATGCCTCCCAGCCTACGGGCGGGGAGTGCGGCTTTTCCGGTGACTTTCACCTACCTCCACACACCACACTCCGTAACCGAACGCCTTCGAAACCTCTCCTTGTCCCTCGAACTGGCGAACCTCACCCGTTCGACCCCGGAATACGTCATTCCGGCCGGACGGTATGCCCATGGCACAGACGTACGGCAAATATGCCGACTTCGAGGGACTTCGGGACCGGGCGGTGGCGTTACGGCGGGAAGGGCTGAGCCGTCGGCAGATCCGCGACCGGCTGCACGTCGACAACAACGACCTCCTCAACCGCCTCCTGGAGGGCGAGCCACCGCCCGAGTGGACGAAGCGCCCCAACGCCAAGGACGACCTGCGGGAGAGGGCACGCGAGCTGCGGCTCCAGGGCTGGACGTACGACCGAATCCAGCTGGAACTGGGGTGTTCGAAGAGTTCGATCTCCCTCTGGGTGCGGGACCTGCCGAAGCCCGAGCCGCGCTACACGCCCGAGGAACAACGTGCCCTGATGAACGAGGGTCTGGCACACCTGCGGGCCGCGCGGGACCGCGACCGCGAGGAGACCAAGCAGCGCGCGGCGGCCGCCGTCGGCCGACTGTCCGACCGCGAACTCTTCCTGGTCGGCGTCGGCCTGTACTGGGCGGAGGGCGCCAAGGACAAACCGTACGACCGTCGGGAGAACGTCATCTTCGTGAACAGCGACCCCGGGATGATCAGAGTCTTCCTGGCGTGGCTCGACCTGCTCCGAGTGGAACGCGGGCGCCTGCGATTCAACGTGATGATCCACGAGAACGCCGACGTTCAGGGAGCCGAACGCTACTGGGCCGACCTGGTCGGCGCCGACCCCTCCGCCTTCCACAAGACCACACTCAAGAAGCACAACCCCAAGACGGTCCGCAAGAACACCGGGGACACCTATCGCGGCTGCCTGGCGATCAGAGTCCTGAAGGGCGCCGACTTGTACCGTCGCATCGAAGGCAGTTGGTACGGCATAGTGTTGGGTGCCGACTCGGCGACCTGACCAAATGTCCGGTTTAGTCGAGTTTCATCCCCCATGGTGTAACTAGGCAGCACTGAGGGTTTTGGTCCCTTAAGTTCAGGTTCAAATCCTGATGGGGGAGCCGCCTGCACCCGGGCCCTGACCTCCGTGTCGGGGCCCGTACCCATATCCCCTCCCCCACCCCACCCCCCGGTATCCTGCGGCTGTCACCCCCACCCACCCCCAGCCGAAGGGCAACCCCGTGAGTGCCATCCGCCCGGCAGCCGTCGTCGTTCTCGCAGCGGGTGAGGGCACCCGTATGAAGTCGGCCACACCGAAGGTCCTGCACGAGATCTGCGGCCGCTCCCTCGTCGGCCACGTCCTGGCCGCCGCCCGCGCGCTGACCCCGCGGAACCTGGTCGTGGTGGTCGGCCACGCCCGCGAGCAGGTCGGCGCCCACCTCGCCGCGATCGACCCGGAGACCAGGACCGCCGTGCAGGCGGAGCAGAACGGCACCGGGCACGCGGTGCGGATGGGCCTGGAGGAGCTGGGCGGCGTCGTGGACGGCACCGTCGTCGTCGTGTGCGGGGACACTCCGCTGCTGACCGCCGAGACGCTCCAGCGGCTCACCGAGACGCACCACGCGGACGGCAACGCCGTCACGGTGCTCACCGCCGAGGTGCCGGACGCCACCGGCTACGGCCGGATCGTGCGGGACGAGGCGACCGGCGCCGTCACCGCGATCGTGGAGCACAAGGACGCCACCGACGCCCAGCGGGCGATCCGGGAGATCAACAGCGGTGTGTTCGCGTTCGACGGGCAGCTGCTGGCGGACGCGCTGAAGAAGGTGCGGACGGACAACAGCCAGGGCGAGGAGTACCTGACGGACGTGCTCGGGATCCTGCGGGACGCCGGGCACCGGGTGGGCGCGTCGGTCGCGGCCGACCACCGGGAGATCGCGGGCATCAACAACCGCGTGCAGCTCGCCGAGGCCCGCCGCATCCTGAACGACCGGCTGCTGACGCGGGCGATGCTGGACGGGGTGACGGTGGTCGACCCGGCCACCACCTGGGTGGATGTGACCGTGACGTTCGAGCGGGACGCCGTGGTGCACCCGGGGACGCAGCTGACCGGGTCCACGCATCTGGGCGAGGGCGCCGAGGTCGGGCCGAACAGCCGGCTGAAGGACACGCACGTGGGTGCGGGGGCGCGGGTGGACAACACGGTGTCCGACGGGGCCCGGATCGGCGAGCGGGCGAGCGTGGGGCCGTACGCGTATCTGCGGCCCGGTACCCGGCTGGGTGCCAAGGGCAAGATCGGGACGTACGTCGAGACGAAGAACGCGTCGATCGGGGAGGGCACGAAGGTGCCTCACCTGTCGTATGTCGGGGACGCGACGATCGGTGAGTACACGAACATCGGCGCGGCGAGCGTGTTCGTGAACTACGACGGACAGGACAAGCATCACACGACGATCGGGTCGCACTGCCGGACCGGTTCGGACAACATGTTTGTGGCTCCTGTCACGGTCGGGGACGGTGCCTACACCGCCGCCGGTTCGGTGATCACCAAGGACGTGCCGCCGGGTTCGCTGGCCGTGGCCCGTGGCCAGCAGCGGAATATCGAGGGCTGGGTGGCCCGGAAGCGGCCGGGGAGCGCGGCGGCGAAGGCGGCCGAGGCGGTGTCCCGGCGGGGCGAGAGCGAGGACTGACCGGAAACGTGTGCGCCAAACACGGCGTACCGTGATAAGTGCACATCCGCACGTGTGCACCCCGCATCCTTACCAGCTGATTCGGCCTCTCATGCCCAGCCGAGAGGTCGCAGAGCAGCCGGCTGGCTGAGACAACCTCTGAGGAGACTGTGCTGTGACCGGGATCAAGACGACCGGCGAGAAGAAGTTGATGTTCTTCTCCGGCCGCGCCCACCCCGAGCTTGCCGAGGAGGTCGCCCAGCAGCTGGGTGTCGGGGTCGTCCCGACGAAGGCCTTCGACTTCGCGAATGGTGAGATCTACGTCCGCTACCAGGAGTCGGCGCGTGGTGCGGACTGCTTCCTGATCCAGAGCCACACGGCTCCGATCAACAAGTGGATCATGGAGCAGCTGATCATGATCGACGCGCTGAAGCGTGCTTCGGCGCGGTCGATCACCGTCATCGTGCCGTTCTACGGTTACGCGCGGCAGGACAAGAAGCACCGGGGCCGTGAACCGATTTCGGCGCGTCTGATCGCGGACATGATGAAGACGGCGGGCGCCGACCGGATTCTGACGGTGGACCTGCACACGGATCAGATCCAGGGCTTCTTCGACGGTCCGGTGGATCACCTGTTCGCGCTGCCGCTGCTCGCGGACTACGTGGGGCGGAAGGTGGACCGGGCGAAGCTGACGGTGGTGTCGCCGGACGCGGGCCGGGTGCGGGTGGCGGACCGGTGGTGCGACCGGCTCGGTGCGCCGCTGGCGATCGTGCACAAGCGGCGCGACAAGGACGTGGCGAACCAGGTGACGGTCCACGAGGTGGTGGGCGAGGTCGAGGGTCGCGTGTGCGTGCTCGTGGACGACATGATCGACACGGGTGGCACGATCTGCGCCGCCGCGGACGCGCTGTTCGCGCACGGTGCGGAGGACGTCATCGTGACGGCGACGCACGGTGTGCTGTCGGGTCCGGCGGCGGACCGGCTGAAGAACTCGCGGGTGAGCGAGTTCGTGTTCACGAACACGCTGCCGACGCCGGCGGAGCTGGGCCGGGACCTGGACAAGATCACGGTGCTGTCGATCGCTCCGACGATCGCGAGTGCGGTGCGTGAGGTGTTCGAGGATGGTTCGGTGACGAGCCTGTTCGACGAGCAGTGAGGTTTCTGCCGGTCCGTCGTACGGGCCGGCGGGTGATCCTTTTGAGTGCGGCCTCCCCCTCCGAGTAGACTGCGTGAGTTGCTCGGCGAGGGAGGCCGTACTCGCGTCTGCGAATACGGCGGTCCGTTATCGACGCGCTCTTCGTAGCAGGCCGTTCGTGGCCGGGTGACCACGTCCGTTCCTAGTTTCTACGAGGAGTGATCCATATGTCCGAGGTGAAGCTCGCCGCCGAGACCCGTACCGAGTTCGGCAAGGGTGCGGCCCGTCGTATCCGCCGTGAGAGCAAGGTGCCGGTCGTTCTGTACGGCCACGGCACCGAGCCGGTGCACCTGACCTTGCCGGGTCACGAGCTGCTGCTGGCGCTGCGTACGCCGAACGTCCTGATCTCCCTGGACATCGACGGCAAGTCCAACGAGCTGGCGATTCCGAAGGCCGTGCAGCGTGACCCGCTGAAGGGCTTCCTGGAGCACGTCGACCTGCTGCTGGTCAAGCGTGGCGAGAAGGTCAACGTCGACATCTTCGTGCACACCGAGGGTGAGCTGGCGCCCGGCGGCAACCTGCTGGAGCACGTGCTGAACGCGCTGCCCGTCGAGACCGAGGCCACGCACATCCCGGAGTCGGTCACCGTCTCCATCGAGGGCCTGGAGGCCGGTGCCTCCATCCTCGCCAAGGACATCCCGCTGCCCGCCGGCACCACGCTGGCCGTCGAGGAGGACACGGTCGTCCTGCAGGTCCTGGCCGCCCAGGCCGAGGAGTCCCAGGGCGAGTCCGCCGAGGGTGAGTCCGCCGAGGCCTGATCCTCGTAGTCGTCGTTTCGTCAGCCGCTGTTCCCCCGGGGGGCAGCGGCTGGCGCGTATCAAGGAGAGATGGACGTGACCACTCCCGCCAGTGCCCCTTGGCTGATCGTCGGGCTCGGCAATCCGGGGCCGGAGTACGCGATGAACCGGCACAACGTCGGCTTCATGGTGGCGGACCTGCTCGCGGAGCGGATCGGGGGGAAGTTCAAGCGGGCGGGCAAGGCGCAGGCGCAGGTGCTGGAGGGGCGGATCGGTCCCGCGGGACCGGCGAGCCGCCGGGTGATCCTGGCGAAGCCGATGTCGTACATGAACCTCTCCGGTGGTCCGGTGAACGCGCTGCGGGACTTCTACAAGGTTCCGGTGGCCAACATCGTGGCGGTCCACGACGAGCTGGACATCGACTACGGCACGCTGCGGCTGAAGCTGGGCGGCGGGGACAACGGGCACAACGGTCTGAAGTCGATGACGAAGGCGATGGGGCCGGATTACCACCGGGTGCGGTTCGGGATCGGCCGGCCGCCGGGGCGGATGCAGGTGGCCGATTTCGTGCTGAAGGACTTCGCGTCGGCGGAGCGCAAGGAGCTGGACTACTTCGTGGACCGTGCGGCGGACGCGGTGGAGTGTCTGGTGGCGGAGGGGCTGGAGCGGGCGCAGAGCGCGTACAACTCCTGACTTGTCCGGTCAGGCCGGCCACCGGAGTTGACCGGCCGTAGGGGGATGGCCAATGATCCCGGCCATGCCTGCCACCGCCAGTACCGCTCGTCAGGCGTCCGGGACCGCGCTGCGGTTCGGCCGGGTCGCCGTGATGGGAGCGCTCGCCGCGCTGATCGTGTTCGCCGGGGTGTGGGGTTCCTGGGGGACCGCACAGCACGTGATGCTGGCGAAGGGGCGTGAGTCCGGCACGGTGAAGGTGACGCGGTGCGCCGGGGACACCTGCACGGGTCCGTTCACGCCGTCGTCGGCCGGTGGACGGGCACGCGCGCGCGTGGAGCTGGAGGAGTCCGTGGCGGTGCGTACGGGGACGACGTACGACGTGGTGCTGAAGCCCGGCTCCGGGGAGGCGGTGCGGTCCGGTCCGGCGGGCGTCCTGCTGGCCTGGCTGCCGCTGGGCGGGGCGCTGCTGCTGGCGTCGGTGGTGGTCGCGGGCGGGATGCGGCTGGCGCGTCCGGCGTGGGTGCTGGGACTGGCCGGCGCGGGACTGCTGACGGCGGCGTTCGTGGCGTCGCGGTGAGCGCGGCGCGGTGAGCTGGGAAAAAGGGGGGTGCCCCCGGGGTCGTACGACCTCGGGGGCACCCTTTTTCGCAAGGGGTCAGCCGGTGTTGCGCAGGCCGGCCGCCACACCGTTGACGGTGAGGAGCAGGGCCCGGGCGAGCAGCGGGTCGGGGTCGACGCCGGCCGCGGCGGCGTCGCGCTGCCGCTTGAGCAGGGCGACCTGGAGGTAGGAGATGGGGTCCAGGTAGGCGTCGCGGATGGCGAAGGTCTGCTTGAGGACGGGCTGGGCGTCCAGCAGCTCCTTCTCGCCGGTGACCTTCAGGACCTCGGCGACGGTCAGCTCGTGCTCGGCCTTGATGGTGTCGAAGACGTGGCGGAGCTGGTCGGGGACGAGGGTGTCGACGTAGTGCTGGGCGATCCGCAGGTCCGTCTTGGCGAGGGTCATCTCGACGTTGGAGATGAAGTTGCGGAAGAAGTGCCACTGCTGGTGCATCTCGTCGAGGACGGTGTCCAGGCCGGCCTCGCGCAGGGCCTTCAGGCCGGAGCCGACGCCGAACCAGCCGGGGACGATCTGCCGGGACTGGGTCCAGCCGAACACCCACGGGATGGCGCGCAGTCCGTCGAGCGAGACGCCGGAGCCGGGGCGGCGGGAGGGCCGCGAGCCCAGGTGCAGGTCGGCGAGCTGGTCGACCGGTGTGGAGGCGAGGAAGTACGTCGGCAGGTCGGGGTCCTCCACCAGGCGGCGGTAGGCGGCGTGGGCGGCGTCGGAGACGACGTCCATGGCCGCGTCCCAGCGGGCGAGGGCCTCGTCGGACTGGCGGGGCGCGGTGTGCAGGGCGGAGGCCTGCAAGGTGGCCGCGACCGTCAGTTCCAGGTTCTCCCGGGCCAGGGAGGGGATGAGGTACTTGTCGGAGATGACCTCGCCCTGCTCGGTGACCTTGATCTCGCCTTCCAGGGTGCCCCAGGGCTGGGCGAGGATGGCGTCGTGGGAGGGGCCGCCGCCGCGGCCGACGGTGCCGCCGCGGCCGTGGAAGAGGCGCAGGCGGACGCCGTAGCGGTGGGCGACGTCGCGCAGCCGGCGCTGGGCGCGGTGGATCTCCCACTGGCTGGTGGTGATGCCGCCGAACTTGGAGGAGTCGGAGTAGCCGAGCATGACCTCCTGGACGTCCCCGCGCAGCGCGACCAGGCGCCGGTAGGACGGGTCGGAGAGCATGTCCTCCAGGATGGTGTCGGCGGCCCGCAGCTCGTCGGTGGTCTCCAGCAGCGGGACGATGCCGATCTTCGCCCAGCCGGCGTGCAGGTCGAGGAGGCCGGCCTCGCGGGCGAGGACGGTGGCGGCGAAGACGTCGTCGGCGCCCTGGCACATGGAGATGATGTAGGACTCGATGACCTCGGGGCCGAAGACCTCCAGGGCCTTCCTGACCGTCTGGAAGACGCCGAGGGTCTTCTGGCCGGCGGCGTCGACGGGGGCCGGGGTCGGCGCGAGCGGCCTTCTGGAGCGCAGTTCCTTGGCGAGGAGCTTGGCCCGGTACTCGCGGGGCATGTCGGCGTAGCGCCAGGACTCCTCGCCGAGCCGGTCGAAGAGCTGGCCGAGGGCGTGGTGGTGGGCGTCGGCGTGTTCGCGGACGTCCATGGTGGCGAGCTGGAGGCCGAAGGCGGCCAGGGTGCGGATCGTGCGGGCCAGGCGGCCGTCGGCGAACAGGCCGCCGCGGTGTTCGCGCAGGGAGGCCTGGATGATCCGGAGGTCCTCCAGCAGCTCGCCGGTGCCGAGGTAGTCGCGGCCGTCCTCGTGGGGCGTGCCCTTGGCGAGGCGCCGCTTGGTGTTGACCAGCTTCTGCCGGACGCAGGTGGCCTTGAGCCGGTAGGGCTCCTCGGCGTTGAGGCGCTTGTAGCGGGGGCTGATCTCGGGGAGCAGCTCCAGGTCGGTCTTGAGCGAGTCCAGCAGCTCTTCGGTGGCTCCGGTGTAGCGGATGGAGTTGGAGAGCAGGCCGCGCAGCTCGTCGATCATCTCCAGCGCGTCGTTGATGCCGTGTTCGTGCTGGAGGATGAGGACGTCCCAGGTGACCTGGGGGGTGACGTTGGGGTTGCCGTCGCGGTCGCCGCCGATCCAGGTGCCGAAGGTGAGCGGGCGGGTGTCGTCGGGGAGCTTGACGCCGACGCGCTCCAGTTCGGCGGTCAGGTCCTCCAGGACGTCGCCGACGGCGCCGGCGTGCAGCTCGTCCAGGTAGTAGATGGCGTTGCGGGCCTCGTCGGCGGGTTCGGGGCGTACGACGCGCAGCTCGTCGGTCTGCCAGACGAGGTCGATGTTCTCGGCGAGGCGGACGTCCTGGCGGCGCCGGTCGGTGCCGAGGACGGGGGTGTCCAGGAGGGCCGCGATGCGCCGGAGCTTGTTGAGGACGGACCGGCGGGCGGCCTCGGTGGGGTGGGCGGTGAAGACCGGGCGGACGTTGAGGTTCCGCACGGCCTGGCGCAGGTGCTCGGGATCGGCGTCCTTGAGCCGGTCGGCGGTGCGGGAGAGCAGGCCGCCCTCGGCGGCGCGGCGGGCGCGCAGCTCGCGGCCGCGGTGCACCTGCTCGGTGACGTTGGCGAGGTGGAAGTAGGTGGAGAAGGCGCGGACCAGCTTGGCCGCGGTCTCCAGTTCGGTACCGCGCAGCAGCTCGGCGGCGGCTTCGCCGTCCTCGCGGGTGAGGCGGCGGACCTTCTCGACCAGTTCGAGGAGTTCGGGGCCCTCCTGCCGGACGAGGGTCTCGCCCAGGAGGTCGCCCAGCCGGCGGATGTCGGCGCGCAGCTCGCTGCCGGTTGTGGTGGTCTGGTCGTCGGCACTGCTCACAGGTTGCGGCTCCTTGCAGTGTTGAAGCTCGGCTGGCGGGGAACCCGGCCGGCCGACCGCGCGGCGGGGGCGCCGCATACGGGCCGTGACGTCCGGGAAGGAAACTTCAGCGGACCGCGCTGTCCGACCGGTTCCAAGGATAGGTGGCGATGTGGACGCGCAGGGTCTGGGGCTCTTGCCGCGGCGTGACGCGCTGCCATACTTACGACGCCGTAGGTTACGGAACCGTAGGGAAGTGCCGCCGAGTCCCGTACGGTCCCGGCGGCCCCCGGCATCCGATGAGACCCTCGACCCCACAGGGGACGCGTATGACCTCAAGCTCCGATGTGATCGACGAGGCCCGCGAGGCCACCGACACACCTGTTCCTTCCGCCACGCTGGGCGGTGAGCGGAAGCGCTCGATCGAGCAGATCACGTTGCTGCTCTTCATCACCGTGCCGTTCCTGGCGCTGGTGGCGGCGGTGCCGCTGGCCTGGGGATGGGGGGTGAGCTGGCTCGATCTGAGCCTGCTGGTGTTCTTCTACTTCCTCGGGTGCCACGGCATCACTATCGGTTTCCACCGGTACTTCACCCATGGCTCGTTCAAGGCCAAGCGGCCCCTGCGGATCGCGCTGGCGATCATGGGCTCGCTGGCGGTGGAAGGCCCGCTGGTGCGGTGGGTGGCCGATCACCGCAAGCATCACCGGTACTCCGACGCCGACGGCGATCCGCACTCTCCGTGGCGGTACGGGGAGACGGTTCCGGCGCTGATGAAGGGCCTGTGGTGGGCGCACATCGGCTGGATGTTCGACGAGGAGCAGACCCCGCAGGAGAAGTACGCACCGGATCTGATCAAGGACCCGGCGATGCGGGCGATCTCCCGGCAGTTCGCCATGTGGACGCTGGTCTCGCTGCTGCTGCCGCCGCTGATCGGCGGGCTGGTGACGATGTCGTGGTGGGGCGCGTTCACCGCGTTCTTCTGGGGTTCACTCGTGCGAGTGGCCCTGTTGCACCATGTGACGTGGTCGATCAACTCGATCTGTCACGCGGTGGGCAAGCGGCCGTTCAAGTCCCGGGACCGCTCGGGCAATGTGTGGTGGCTGGCGATCCTGTCCTGCGGCGAGTCCTGGCACAACCTGCACCACGCCGACCCGACCTCGGCGCGGCACGGCGTGATGCGCGGCCAGCTGGACTCCTCGGCGCGGTTCATCCGCTGGTTCGAGCAGCTGGGCTGGGCGTATGACGTGCGCTGGCCGTCACGCTCGCGTATCGATTCGCGGCGTGACGCCGGGGAAGGCGGTTCCCGGCGCCGGAGGGAGACCGCCGAGGCGGCATGATTGACGCCGTGGCGACCGACTCCAGCAGCAATCCAGGCAACGACAAGCAGCGGCGGACCCGCCGGACCCGTATGACCGGTGCCGAGCGCCGCCAGCAGCTGCTGGAGATCGGTCGCACCCTTTTCGCGGCGAAGGGCTTCGAGGGCACGTCGGTGGAGGAGATCGCGGCGAAGGCCGGGGTGTCCAAGCCGGTGGTGTACGAGCACTTCGGCGGGAAGGAGGGGCTCTACGCGGTGGTGGTGGACCGGGAGATGCGCCGGCTGCTGGACATGGTCACCGGCTCGCTGACGGCCGGCCATCCGCGTGAGCTGTGCGAGCAGGCGGCGTTCGCGCTGCTGGACTACATCGAGGAGTACACGGACGGGTTCCGCATCCTGGTCCGCGACTCCCCCATCCCGCAGTCCACGGGGTCCTTCGCGTCCCTGATCTCCGACATCGCCACCCAGGTGGAGGACATCCTGGGCCGCGAGTTCAAGTCGCGCGGCTTCGACCCGAAGCTCGCCCCGCTCTACGCCCAGGCGCTGGTCGGCATGGTGGCGCTGACCGGTCAGTGGTGGCTGGACGTGCGCCGGCCGAAGAAGGCGGAGGTGGCGGCGCATCTGGTGAACCTGGCGTGGCACGGCCTGGACGGGCTGGAGCCGAAGCCGCGGTTGATAGGCCACCGCAAGGCGTAGCGCGTGAGCCGGGTTCACAGCGCCGGTCCCGGGCCGGGGGTTCACGGCTTCACCGCGACCGCGAACAGCCGGCGGAACGGCAGGACCGTGCCGTAGGGAGCGCTCGGGTAGGCGGCGCGCAGCAGGTCGCGGTACTCGGCGAGGAACGCCTCGCGGGCTCCGGGGTCGTCGGCGAGCGCGGTCAGGACGGGCCGCAGTCCGGTGCCCTTCACCCAGTCGAGCACCGGATCCTCGCCCTCCAGGACGTGCTGATAGGTGGACTGCCACACGTCGGCCGCGCAGCCCAGGCGGGCGAGGCGGTCCAGGTAGAAGCCGGGCGGGTGCACGGAGTCCGTGCCGCGCGGGACTCCGGCGAGGCGGGAGCGCCAGCGGGGGGCGGCGGCCAGGTCGCGCAGCAGGGCGTGCAGCGGGGCGTCGAGGTTGTCGGGGACCTGGAAGGCGAGGGCGCCGCCGGGTCGCAGGGCGGCGATCCAGCCGGCGAAGCGGTCGGCGTGGCCCGGCACCCATTGCAGGGTGGCGTTGGAGACGATCAGGTCGTACGGCTCCTCGGGCGTCCAGGTCCGCACGTCGGCGTGGGCGAAGTCGAGCCGGCCGCCGCCCGCCGTCGGCCCCTCGTGATCGGCGCGGGCCCGGGCGAGCATCTCGGGCGAGTTGTCGTAGCCGGTGACGCGGGCGGCGGGCAGGCGCTCGGCGAGCGTCGCGGTGACGTTGCCGGGGCCGCAGCCGAGGTCGGCGACGCGGGGCCGGTCGCGGGGCGGATCGGGGACGCGGGCGAGGAGGTCGGTGAAGGCGCGGGCGCGGTGACCGGCGTGGCGGAGGTACTGGGCGGGGTCCCAGCGCGGCGTGGTCATGCTCTCCACCTTCCCCGGACAAGTTTCTCGACGTCAAGAGAGTCGACATCAAGAGACTTCACGTCGACACAACCACTACACTGATCTCCATGGAGGACGAGGTCGATCGGCTGGTCGCAGCGTGGCGCCGGGAGCGCCCTGACCTCGACGTGGAGCCGCTGGAGGTACTGAGCCGGGTGAGCCGGCTCGCCCGGCACCTGGACCGCGCGCGCCGGCTCGCCTTCGCCGAGCACCAGCTCGAGCCCTGGGAGTTCGATGTGCTGACCGCGCTGCGGCGCGCGGGCACGCCGTACCAGCTCTCTCCCGGCCAGCTGCTGACGCAGACCCTGGTCACCTCCGGCACGATGACCAACCGTATCGACCGGCTGGCGAAGAAGGGCCTGGTGGAGCGGCTGCCCGACCCCAGCGACCGGCGGGGGGTGCTGGTCCGGCTGACCGACGAGGGCCGGGACCGCGCGGACCAGGCGCTGGCGGGGCTGCTGGAGCAGGAGCGGGCGATCCTCGCCGAGCTGTCCCGCGCCCAGCGCGCGGAACTGGCCGGGCTGCTACGCCAGCTGACCGCCCCGTTCGACAACATTCCCGGCTAGGTCCGCCGGACCCACTCCGGCCCGCCGCGCGAGCGCCACGGCGGCCAGCGTGGAGTGGACGCCCAGTTTGCCGAGGACGTTCTGCATATGGGTGCGGACGGTGTGCGGGGAGAGGAACAGTCGTTCGGCGACGGCCTTGCGGCCGAGCCCGGCGACCATGCAGCGCAGCACCTCCCGCTCCCTGGGCGTGAGGGACTCCACCAGCCGCTCGCTCTCGGTGCGGTGCCGACGGGCCGCCGTCAGCTCCTTCAGCACCCCGGTGAGCAGCGCCGGCGGCAGATGCGTCTCGTCGCGCAGCACGCCCCGTATCACCGTCAGCAGCCGGGACAGCGAACAGTCCTTGGCGACCCAGCCGGAGGCGCCGGCCTGGAGGGCGAGGGCCGCGCGGCGCGGGTCGTCCTTCTCGGCGAGGACGACGCTGCGCACGCCGGGCTGGGCGGTGCGCACCCCGGCGACCAGGGAGATGCCGTCGACCAGGCCCTCCTCGTTGCCGTCGCGCACCGGTACGGCCGGGCGGGCGCCGGGCGGGGGGCCGCCGAGGTCGGCGTCGACCAGCAGGACGTCGTAGCGACGGCCCTCGCCGGCCGCCCGGTCCAGGCAGCGCAGTGCGGCCGGGCCGCTGCCGGCGGCGAAGACGTCGACGTCCGGCTCGGCGGCCAGCGCGGCGGCCAGCGACTCGGCGAAGATGCGGTGGTCGTCGACGACGAGGACTCGGATACGAACCACGTAACCCCCTTCCCCGGGCTCCGCGTGGAGCAGGGGATGTCCAAGGTCCGGAAGGCTCCGGAAACAGGCCGGTCCGGCAATACCGGGAGAACATGCGGAGAGGGACGACCTGCACGGACGCGGCACCCGCGGGCGGGGTCACACGCCGGACGGCCGCCGCCGCCACGAAGACCGCTGCCCCACCGCGGGCGCCGCACCCGCCTGTCTCGCCCCCTGAGCGGCACCGGCCCCCACCGGTGCTGTTCCACAGAGTACGGATGGCAGCACGCAGCGGAAGGAGATTTGCAGAACTGGCCGTCCGGCGCGTTTATGGTGTGCCGCATGTTTCGTATTGAGGCGGAAGTCGACAAGGCCCGACGTGATCTGCTCCGCTCGCGGCTGCGGGAGACCAACACGGCCGCGTCCCCGGTGCTCGCCGCGCTGCGCGGCACCGCCGGCGAACGCGAGGCGCCCCTCCATGTCTGGGCACTGGACGAGGCCGGCGACCTGGCGGGCGGCCTGGTCGGCCACACCTGGACGACCTGGCTGCACATCACCTACCTGTGGGTCGACACCCGCCACCGCGGCACGGGCCTCGGCTCCCGCCTCCTCGCCGAGGCGGAACGCCTGGCCGTGGCCCGCGGCTGCGCCTCCGCCCGCCTGGAGACCTGGGACTTCCAGGCCCCCGGCTTCTACCGCAAACAGGGCTACGAGGTGGTCTGCGTGATCCCCGACTACCCGCCGGGCATCACGGAGTACACGCTGACCAAACGCCTGGGCTGACGAGGCCTCAGACGAGCCGCCGCGCGCCCGGCGCCGGGACCGCCTCGAAGGTGCGGGGGGCCGTGTGGCCGGCCGCGGCGAAGGCTTCCTCGACCGCCTTCGTCAGGGTGTCGACGTCCGCGGCCTCCGCGAGGACGATCGCCGAGCCGCCGAAGCCGCCGCCGGTCATGCGGGCGCCGAGGGCGCCGTGGGCCAGGGCGGTGTCGACGACCAGGTCCAGTTCCGGGCAGGAGACGCGGAAGTCGTCGCGCAGCGAGGCGTGGCCCTCGGTGAGGACGGGGCCGATGGCGCGGGGGTCGCCGGCGCGCAGCAGGGCGACCGTGCGCTCCACCCGCTCGTCCTCCGTGACCACGTGCCGGACCAGGCGGACGACCTCCTCCTCGTCGCCGAGGCGGGCGAGGGCCTCGTCCAGGCCGTCGTACGGGATGTCGCGCAGGGCGTCGACGCCGAGCAGGGCCGCGCCCTTCTCGCAGCCGGTCCGGCGCTTGCCGTACTCGCCGCCGCTGTGCGCGTGCTTGACCTGGGTGTCCACCACCAGCAGCCGCAGGCCCTCGGCCGCGAGGTCGAAGGGGATCTGGCGCTGGGACAGGTCGCGGGTGTCCAGGAACAGCGCGTGGCCCTGCTCGCAGCAGGCCGACGCCGTCTGGTCCATGATGCCGGTCGGCGCGCCCACGTAGACGTTCTCGGCGCGCTGGCAGAGCCGGGCCAGCCGCCAGCGTTCGAGGTCCAGGCCGTACAGGTCGTCGAGCGCGAGCGCGATCACGACCTCCAGGGCCGCGGAGGAGGACAGGCCCGCGCCCGTGGGGACCGTGGACGCCAGGTGGACGTCGGCGCCGGTGATCTCGTGGCCCGCCTCGCGCAGCGCCCAGACGACGCCCGCCGGGTACGCCGTCCATTCCTGGTCGGTCCCGGGTGCGAGGGCGTCCAGGCGCAGCTGGACGACCCCGCCCTCGATGTCCGCCGAGTGCAGGCGCAGGACGCCGTCGGTGCGTCGGGAGACCGCGGCGAGCGCCTGGTGCGGCAGCGCGAACGGCATGACGAAGCCGTCGTTGTAGTCGGTGTGCTCGCCGATCAGGTTGACCCGGCCCGGCGCCGCCCAGACGCCCTCCGGTGCGGCGCCGTACAGCTCGGCGAAGCGGTCCGCGACCTGCTGTGCCCCCACTACTGCTCCCTCGTGATGCTCTGCGCGAACTCCCACGCGTCCGCGACGATGCCCGCGAGATCCGCGCGGGTCGGGTTCCAGCCCAGTTTCTCGCGGGCGGTGTCCGCGGCGGCGACCAGGACCGCCGGGTCGCCGCCCCGGCGGCCGGCGGTCACCTCGGGGATCGGGTGCCCGGTGACCTCGCGGACGGTCTCGATGACCTCGCGGACGGAGAAGCCGTTGCCGTTGCCGAGGTTGCAGATCAGGTGCTCGCCCGGGGCGGCGGCGCCCAGGGCCAGCAGATGGGCGTCGGCCAGGTCCGCCACGTGGATGTAGTCGCGGACGCAGGTGCCGTCGGGGGTCGGGTAGTCGTCGCCGTAGACCGAGATGGCGTCGCGGCGGCCCTGGGCGACCTGGAGGACCAGCGGGATGAGGTGCGACTCGGGGTCGTGCCGCTCGCCGTACGCGCCGTACGCCCCGGCCACGTTGAAGTAGCGCAGGGAGACCGCGGCCAGGCCGTGGGCGTGCGCCTCGCTGGTGATCATGTGGTCGACGGCGAGCTTGGAGGCGCCGTAGGGGCTGGTGGGGCGCGTCGGGGCGGTCTCCCGGATGGGGGTCCGCTCGGGCTCGCCGTAGGTGGCGGCGGTGGAGGAGAACACCAGCCTGCGCACGCCGGCCTCGCGCATCGCGGCGAGCAGCGCCATGCTGCCGCCGACGTTGTTGTCCCAGTACTTCTCCGGCTTCTGCACCGACTCGCCGACCTGCGAGAACGCCGCGAAGTGCAGCACGCCGTCGAAGGAGGCGTCGAGCCACTTGGCGGCGTCGCGGATGTCGCCCTCGATGAAGGCGGCACCGGCGGGCACGCCCGCGCGGAAGCCGGTGGAGAGGTTGTCCAGGACGGTGACCTCGTGCCCGGCCTCCAGCAGGTGCTGGGCCACGACACTGCCGACGTATCCCGCGCCACCCGTCACCAGGTACTTCATGAACTCGCTACCTCTCGCAGTCGCTCGGCCGCGCGCTCCGGCGGCACGTCGTTGATGAACACGTTCATGCCGGACTCGGAACCCGCGAGGAACTTCAGCTTGCCGGAAGTACGGCGGATGGTGAAAAGCTCGAGGTGGAGCGCGAAGTCGTCGCGCGTCACGCCGTCGAACTCCTCCAGCGTGCCGAACGGGGCCTGGTGCCAGGCCGCGATGTACGGCGTCGGAGGCTCGCCCGCGGAGCCTTCCCCGCCCTCCCGCCCGTCGAAGATCCGGTCGAACCGCTTCAAGAGTTCCAGATAGACCTGGGGGAACTCTGTGCGTGCCGCCTCGTCCAGCGCGAGCAGATCGGGCACGCGGCGCTTGGGGTACAGGTGGACTTCGTACGGCCAGTGGGCCGCGTACGGCACGAAGGCCGCCCAGTGTTCACCCTCAAGGACGACCCGCTCGCCGGCGAGTTCCCTCTCCAGGACCGCGTCGAACAGGTTCTCTCCGCCGGTCGCCTCCCGGTGGGCGGCGAGCGAGCGGAGCATCAGCGCGGTGCGCGGGGTGGTGAAGGGGTAGGCGTAGATCTGCCCGTGCGGGTGGCCCAGGGTCACGCCGATCTCGGCGCCGCGGTTCTCGAAGCAGAACACCTGCTCGACGGAGGGCAGGTGGGACAGCTCCGAGGTGCGGTCCGTCCACGCGTCCAGCACCAGCCGGGCCTGCTCCGGGGTGAGGTCGGCGAAGGAGGCGTCGTGGTCGGAGGTGAAGCAGACGACCTCGCAGCGGCCGGAGTCACCGGCGAGGGAGGGGAAGCGGTTCTCGAAGACGGCGACGTCGTACGAGGAGTCCGGGATCTCGCTGAGCCGGTCGCCGCGCGTCGGGCACAACGGGCACTCGTCGGCCGGCGGGTGGTAGGTGCGGCCCTGGCGGTGCGAGGCGATGGCGACGCTGTCGCCGAGCAGCGGGTCGCGGCGGATCTCGGACGTGGTGACCGTACGGTCCAGCGGGCGCCGGTCCACCGCGTCGCGCACGGTGTCGTCCCGAAGGTCGTAGTAGATCAGCTCACGACCGTCGGCCAGCCGGGTCGAGGTCTTCTTCACGCCGGTCTCCTCCACGTCCCCACGCCATCACTCAACACAATCAAACATAACAGACCACAACTCGACAACACCCGCGCTCGATCACAATCAAACAAAGAACACCAGCCGAAGTGTTCAAATACCGAACACGGCGGCGTAGGTTCCGCTCTGGATCAGTTCGCGCAACGAAGCGAGTTCGCATGCAAACCCCCACATACGCCCCCACCTATCTGGCGGCGGAGCTACGGCTCCCCACCAACTGGCTGGACTACACGATCCTGGCGATCTACTTCGTCGTCGTCCTCGGCATCGGCCTCGCCGCCCGCCGCTCGGTCAAGACCAGCCTCGACTTCTTCCTCTCCGGACGCTCGCTGCCCGCCTGGATCACCGGCCTCGCCTTCATCTCGGCGAACCTGGCGGCCACCGAGATCCTCGGCATGGCGGCCAACAGCGCCCAGTACGGCGCCTACACCGTCCACTGGTACTGGATCGGCGCCATCCCCGCCATGGTCTTCCTCGGCCTGGTGATGATGCCCTTCTACTACGGCAGCAAGGTCCGCTCGGTCCCCGAGTTCCTGCTGCTGCGTTTCGACAAGGCCGCCCACCTGCTCAGCTCGGTCCTCTTCGCGTTCGCCGCGATCCTCATCGCGGGCGTCAACCTCTACGCCCTCGCGATCGTCGTCGAGGCCCTGCTCGGCTGGCCGCAGTGGGTCGCCATCGTCGTCGCCGGCGCCTTCGTGCTCGCGTACATCACCCTGGGCGGCCTGTCCTCGGCGATCTACAACGAGGTGCTCCAGTTCTTCGTCATCCTCGCCGCGCTCATCCCCATCACCGTCCTCGGCCTGAAGAAGGTCGGCGGCTGGGACGGCCTGACCGACAAGCTCACCGCGCAGCACGGCGCCGACTTCACCACGGCCTGGGGCGGCACCGGCATCGGCCAGGCCAACCCGCTCGGCGCCAACTGGCTCACCATCGTCCTCGGCCTCGGCTTCGTGCTCTCCTTCGGCTACTGGACCACCAACTTCGCCGAGGTGCAGCGCGCCCTGTCCGCGAAGAACCTCTCCGCCGGGCAGCGCACCCCGCTCATCGCCGCCTTCCCGAAGATCTTCATCGTCTTCCTGGTGATGATCCCGGGCCTGGTCGCCGCCGCGCTCGTGCCGAAGATCGGCACCGCGAAGTCCGGGCTCCAGTACAACGACGCCATCCCCTACCTGATGCAGGAGCTGCTGCCCAACGGCGTGCTCGGCATCGCCGTCACCGGTCTGCTGGCGGCCTTCATGGCGGGCATGGCGGCGAACGTGTCGTCGTTCAACACCGTGTTCACCACCGACATCTGGGCCAAGTACGTGGTGCGCGACCGCGAGGACGGCTACTACGTGCGGTTCGGCCGGCTGATCACCGTGATCGGCGTCTGCGCCTCCGTCGGCACGGCGTTCCTGGCGTCCTCGTTCTCGAACATCATGAGCTATCTGCAGACGCTGTTCTCCTTCTTCAACGTGCCGATGTTCGTCGTCTTCATCGTCGGCATGTTCTGGAAGCGCGCGTCCGCCAAGTCCGGCTTCTGGGGCCTGCTCGCCGGCACCACCGCGGCGATGATCAACTACTTCGTCTTCTACAAGAAGGGCATCATCTCCATCCCCTCCGACCAGGGCGCCAACTTCGTCTCCGCGATCGCGGGCTTCGTCGCCGGCGCGGTCGTGATGATCGCGGTGTCCCTGTTCACCAAGCCGAAGCCGGCACAGGAGCTGCAGGGCCTGGTCTACGGCACCCGCTCCCCCGGCATGTCCGAACCGCCCGCCGAGGGCGACGACGCCTGGTACCGCAAGCCGGCCCTGCTGGGCTGGGGAGCGGTCGTCCTGGCCGCCGCCTGCTACATCCCGTTCTCGTTCTGACGCGGGAGGATCGAGGAAACCATGACCGAGCGTCCCGAGCACCGTCCGCCGCACTACACCGAGCACGACGTCCAGCGGGAGGTCTCCGAGCTGGAGACCAAGTCCGCGACGGCGGCGCGCATCTTCGACCTGCGCCGCATCATCGGCGGGCTGTTCGTGGTCTACGGCGTCATCGTCACGATCACGGGGATCACCGACTCCCAGGCCGCGATCGACAAGGCCGAGGGCGTCAACATCAACCTGTGGACCGGGATCGGCATGCTGCTGCTGGGGATCTTCTTCCTGGCGTGGCTGAAGCTGCGGCCCACTCCTGCGCCGGTGCCTCCGGCCGAGGAAGGGGCGGAGTAGCGCCGGGAGCCAGAGGCCGTACGCCGGCCGCGGGGGCGTGGGCAGCGGTCGCGCCCTCGCGGCAGAGCCGCGTGCCGGCCCGGCCCCGCGCCCCTTGGCGGCGCGCGTCCTAGGCCAGGTCCGTGCCGCGTCGCGGGCCCGCCCGTTCCAGTAGGCCGGTGCGGGCGGCCAGGGCCGCCGCCTCCAGTCTCGAACCCACACCCAGTTTCATCAGGACCCGCTGGACGTGGGTGCGGGCGGTGCTGGGGGCGATGCCCATGCCCGCCGCGATCAGCCGGGTGTCCTCGCCGTCGGCGACCCGGACCAGGACCTCCACCTCGCGCGGGGTCAGCATCTCCAGCAGCCGCTGGGCCTCGTCATCGGGCTGCGCCGCCGGGTTCAGCAGCTCGCCGAACGCGCCCTGGAGCAGCTGCGGTGCCACCGCCGCCTCCCCGGCGCGGGCCTTCATGATGGCCCGCTCGACGCCCTCGATCCGCTCGTCGTGCCGTACGTACCCCGACGCGCCGGACGCGAAGGCCGCCGCGATACCGCGCGGCGACGGCACCGGGCCCAGCACCACCACCGCCACCTGCGGACGCTCCCGCTTGATCTTGACGATCGGGTCGAAGACGCCCGGTTCGGCCGGGGCCGCCGTGCCCAGCAGGCACACCTCGGGTGCCCGCGTGATCACCAGGTCCGCCGCGCCCGCGGCCGGCGCCGCCGCGGCGAGCACCCGGTGCCCGCGCAGCTTCAGCGCCGACGCCAGCGCCTCCGCGAGCAGGCGATGGTCGTCGACGACCATGAGCCGCACTCCCATAGAGCAACCCCCCAGTCCCCACCGGCACCCCCGCGCTTCATGCCCCCGGAAGCTACACGCTTGTTCGACGTCGCGCTGCCCCTCCAGATGAGAAGTGCCCCGGATCGATGAAATCCGGGGCACCGCAAGGCAGTTCACTCCTTCGGGCGAGTCCGGCGACGCCGCCCGCGGCCGGTCAGCCGCCCGTACCGAACGCCATCACCAGGTACTCCTTGTCGTACGTCCGGTTGGGCTTGTGGGCGAACTGGGCCGACATGTACAGCCGGCCCTTGCCGAAGAGCAGCTCGGCGTACTCGGGCAGCAGGCTGGTCTCCGCCTCGTGCACGGTGCGCTCGGCCGGGTTCTCCAGCAGCTTGGCCGCCTTGAAGGTGCCGCCGTCGATGCTGAGGACCTGGCCGCCCTTGTTGTACGGCGGCGCGTTGTAGGCCAGCAGGTTGCCGCCGTCCATGCGCAGCGGGGAGAGCGTGTAGCCGTCGCCGGCCTCGGCGCGCTGCCCGGTCGGCTTGCCGGTCCCGAGGTCGAAGGCGACGATCTCGTTCGTCCTGCTGTACTCGGCCTTGCCGTCGTGCGGCTCGGTCATCAGGTAGAGCCTGCCGTTGCCGGCGACGACCTGGTTGCAGCCCTCGATACGGGTGATGCCGTCGCAGCGGCCCCCGTAGGTGTCGCCGGGCGCGGCGATGCGGGCGAGCAGCCGGCCGGTCTTGCCGTCGATGGAGAAGTAGTCCGAGACACCGCTGCCGTCGCCGGCGGCGTCGCCGACGTCGGCGGCCACCACCAGCGGGTCGGTGGAGACGACGGAGGCGTAGTCGACGCCGTCGGGCATCCGGTACTCGGAGAGCACCTTGCCGGTCTTCGGGTCGATGGTCTGGATGTGCAGCTTCCGGTCGTCGTACGAGCCGCACTTGCGGACCGCGACCAGCCGGGTGCCGCCGCCGTACCCGGCGTCGGCGCAGGTGTCGCCCGGCTTCGGCCGCCACAGCGCCTTGCCGGAGTCGATGTCGAACGCTGCGCCGCCGTCGGAGCTGCCGACCGCGACCGTGTGCTGGGCGACGGTCACGTTCTGGAAGGTGACCGGGTAGTCGCCGGAGTCGACCGACTTCGTCCACAGCCGCTTGCCCGCGGCGAGGTCGATCGCGGCGACCTGGCTGCATCCCGCGGAGGAGCCCTTCGCGGGCATCTTCGGCTGGAAGGTGACCGCCGTCCGGCCGTCCTCGTTGACGTGGTCGCTGGCCGCGCAGACCGGGCCGGGCAGCTTGATCGTCCACAGCTCGGAGCCGCCGGCCGGGTCGTAGCCGACGATCTCCGCGATGCCGCTCTTGGCGTACACGGTGTCGGTCAGCCAGGAGCCGGAGGTGACGACCGTGTCGTCGGCCTTGGGCAGCGGCACCTCGAAGAGCACCTTGGCGGCCGGGTCGTCCGGCGCCTTCTCCTTGCCGCCACCGCCGCCGGTGCCACCGGTGCCACCGGTGCCGCCGGAGCCGCCGCTCGTGCCGCCGGTCCGGCCGGCGGAGGAGACGGGGTCGTGCGTGTGGCCGCCGTCGCCGCCGGACGTGGCGTACCAGATGCCGCCGCCGACGATCAGCGCGATGGCGACGACCGCCGCCACCACGATGAACAGGGTGGTGTTGCGCCGGCCGCCGGCCGCCGCGGGCCGCGGCGCCATCGGCACGGTCGGCGGCTGCCCCGGGCCCGGATATCCGTATCCCGGCTGCATTCCCTGCATGGGCTGCGTGGGCTGGGCGTAGGGGTTGCCCGGCTGGGGGGCGTAGGACGGCGGCTGGAGGGGCGGCTGCTGGGCGTAGGGGTGGGGCTGCGCGCCGGGCGGGCCGTATCCGGGTCCCGGCGGCTGCGGCGGGTAGCCGTAGCCCGGCTGGGGCGGCTGCGGCGGGTGGCCGGAGCCCGGCTGGGGCGGCTGATGGGGTGGCGGCGGGGGCGGCTGGGTCATGGCGACGGGTACCTCGGTGAAACGCTTCGCGAGCGGAGGGCGGAGGGGACGGGGAAGGCGGGACCTGAGGCCCGGCTCAGTTGCCGAAGGCCATGATCAGCTTCTCCTTGGAGTCGTCGTCGCCGGACAGGCGGCCCGAGGAGATGAACAGCCGCCCGCCGGTCCAGTCCAGGACACCGTCGTAGAAGGTGCCCTCGACGTCGGCGGCGCCCTGCGGGTTCCGCAGCAGCGCGGTCGTCCGGTGGGCGGAGCCGGCGGTCGGCACCGACACCACCTGGCCGCCGGTGTCGTACGACGGCTGCACATACGCGACGAGCTTGCCGCCCTCGGCCTTCAGCGGGTACATCGGCCGGTCGGACGGGGACTTCACCCGCCACTTCTCCTTGCCGTCGGCGAGGCCGACGGCCACGATCTCGTTGGCGCTGACGGTGGCGTCGGTGGGCAGGTAGAGCGTGTCCGCGTCGACCGCGACGCCCTGGCAGCCCTGCAGCTCGCGTTCGAGGATCGCCCAGCCGCAGCGGGGAGCGAACTTCTCGTCCACCGTGACCTCGGAGCGGAACTTGCCGTCCTTGGTGAAGGAGGAGATGTTCCAGGTCTTCTTGTCGCGGTTGGTCAGATAGACCACGAGCGGGTCGACCGAGTAGGCACGGCTGACCTCCCAGCCCTTCTTGAGCTTCTGCGTCCAGCGCACCGCGCCGTTCGCCGGGTCCAGCTCCTGGAGTTCCTCGTGCTCGCCGGAGGTGCCGACGCCGCAGGAGGACACCTGGATCAGCCGGTCGGTGCCGCCCGCGTAGGCCGCCGGGAAGCAGGCCGCGCCGTAGCGCTTCTTGTCGTACAGCTTCTTGCCGCTGTCGATGTCGTACGCGGTGCCCGACTGCGACCGGCCCACCATCAGCGTCTTGCCGCTGACCGTCAGCTCGATGGTCAGCGCGCTGTCGAACAGGCCGCCGTCGGCGACCTCGCCGCTCCAGCCCTTCTCGCCGGTGCGCAGGTCGAGCTGCTGGAGCTGGTTGCACTTCGCGTGCTCGCCGGCGCCGCTCATGTACGCCACGACGACCTTGTCCTCGGCCGACTGCCGCGGGGTGACCGCGCAGATCTTCTGCGGCAGGGAGAGCGGCCCCCAGGCGGTGTGGCCGTCTCCGGTGCCGAAGGCGAAGACCTGCTTGTACGCCGCCTTCACCGCGGTGTCGCCGGTGATCCACATGCCGGGCGCGTCGGCGCCGGACGCGGGGGCGTCGGGGGCCGGCGCGTACCAGAGCACCTTGGCCTCTCCGGGTCCGCGTCCGTCGTTGAGGTGGTCCGGGTCCGCGCCGCCGGAGGTCGTCGGCGAGGAGGTGGCGGAGTGCTTCGGGCCGTCGCTGTGCCGGGCGACGGGCTTCTTGCCGCCGCCGCCCTCGTCGCCGCCGCCGGTGACCGCGAAGACCGTGCCGCCGATGACGAGCAGCGCGGCGACCGCGGACCCGATGATCAGCGCCGTCTTCTTCCTGGAGGCCGGCCCGCCGGGCGCGGCCCCGGGTATGCCGGGCATGCCCGGGTACGGCGGCTGCGGCGGCTGACCGTAGCCGGCCTGCGGAGCGCCGTAGGGGCCCGGCTGCTGCGGTGCCTGCTGCGGATACCCGTAGGGGCCCGGCTGCGGCTGGCCGTAGGGGCCCGGAGCGGCCCCGTACGGGCCGGGCTGCTGCGGGTAGCCGTAGCCCGGCTGGGGCTGCGGGGGCGCGGCGGGCGGCTGGGGCGCGCCGAAACCGGCCTGGGCCGGCGGCGCCTGCGGGGCCTGAGGCGCGCCGAAGGCGCCCGGGACGGGCGGAGGTTGCGGAGTGCCGAAGCCGCCCGGGCCCGGCGGCTGGTCCTGTGGTGCTCCGAAACCGCCGTGCGGCGGCTGGTCGGGCGGCTGAGTCATCAGCGCTCTTCCCCCTCGTTCACTGATTTTTAGCCACGCCCCGAAGCACGCGACGGACGGCTCTGGGCCGTTTCTCAGACGGTTTTCAGACGGCTCTTTCTATCACCCGGCACCGACGGCACACCGGGCCGCGCCCGCCCCTGTTCCCAAGGGAGGACCGGCCCGTGATGCCGTCGTTACGCGCCTTCACGCCCCCTTCACCCGGCGCACGGCCCCTCCGCGCGCCGGGCCGGGAGGTCAGGCGTCCTCCGCCAGTTCCAGCCAGCGCAGCTCCAGTTCCTCGCGCTCCCCGGCGAGATCCCGCAGCTGGGCGTCCAGTCCGGCCACCTTCGCGAAGTCGGTGGCGTCGTCGGCGATCTGGGCGTGCAGCCGGCTCTCCTTCTCGGAGATCTTGTCCAACTGGCGCTCGATCTTCTGGAGTTCCTTCTTCGCGGCACGCTGGTCGGCCGCGCTCTTCTCCGCCGTGGCCGGCTTCGGCGCCGCGGCGGTGGGCCGCTCGGCGGCCGACTCCTCCATGGCCCGGCGCCGCTCCAGGTACTCGTCGATGCCGCGCGGCAGCATCCGCAGGGTGCCGTCGCCGAGCAGCGCGAACACCCGGTCCGTCGTCCGCTCCACGAAGAACCGGTCGTGGGAGATGACGACCATCGAGCCGGGCCAGCCGTCGAGGACGTCCTCCAGCTGGGTCAGGGTCTCGATGTCGAGGTCGTTGGTGGGCTCGTCCAGGAAGAGGACGTTGGGCTCGTCCATGAGCAGCCGCAGCAGCTGGAGCCGCCGCCGCTCGCCGCCGGAGAGGTCGCCGACCGGCGTCCACTGCTTCTCCTTGCCGAAGCCGAACGTCTCGCACAGCTGCCCGGCC
The DNA here is from genome assembly GCF_033366695.1 of Streptomyces sp. SCL15-4. Lineage (NCBI taxonomy): Bacteria > Bacillati > Actinomycetota > Actinomycetes > Kitasatosporales > Streptomycetaceae > Streptomyces > Streptomyces sp. SCL15-4. The sequence goes on along the minus strand of NZ_JAOBTQ010000001.1, from coordinate 4,988,424 downwards.
GTCATCTCGCGGCCCTTGCCGAGGTCGACGCGCTCGCGGACCTGCTGCACGGCCTCCAGCACCCGCCAGGCCGGGTCGAGTTCGGCGACCTCCTGCGAGAGGTAGGCCAGCTTGACGGTCCTGCCGACGGCGATCCGGCCCCCGGCGGGCTGCTCCTCGCCCTCGGTGCGGGCGGCGGCGGCCATGGCGCGCAGCAGCGAGGTCTTCCCGGCGCCGTTGACGCCGACCAGGCCGATCCGGTCGCCCGGGCCGAGCTGCCAGGTGACGTGCTCCAGCAGCACCTTCGGCCCGGCCTGGAGGGTGACGTCCTCCAGGTCGAAGACCGTCCTGCCGAGCCGCGAGGAGGCGAACTTCATCAGCTCGCCGCTGTCCCGGGGCGGCGGCACGTCCGCGATCAGCTCGTTGGCGGCCTCCACCCGGAAGCGCGGCTTGGAGGTCCGCGCGGGCGCGCCGCGCCGCAGCCAGGCCAGCTCCTTGCGGATCAGGTTCTGCCGCTTGGCCTCCTCGGTGGCGGCGATCCGCTCGCGCTCGGCGCGCGCGAAGACGTAGTCCGAGTAGCCGCCCTCGTACTCGTACACGGCACCGCGCTGCACGTCCCACATGCGGGTGCAGACCTGGTCCAGGAACCACCGGTCGTGGGTGACGCAGACGAGCGCCGAGCGCCGGCTGCGCAGGTGCTCGGCGAGCCAGGCGATGCCCTCGACGTCGAGGTGGTTGGTGGGCTCGTCCAGGACGATCAGGTCCTGTTCCTCGATGAGCAGCTTGGCCAGCGCGATGCGGCGCCGCTCGCCGCCGGAGAGCGGTCCGATGACGGTGTCCAGCCCCTTGGGGAAGCCCGGCAGGTCCAGCCCGCCGAACAGCCCGGTCAGCACGTCGCGGACCTTGGCGTTGCCGGCCCACTCGTGGTCGGCCATGTCGCCGATCACCTCGTGGCGGACGGTGGCGGCGGGGTCGAGGGAGTCGTGCTGGGTGAGCACGCCGGTCCGCAGGCCGCCGGAGTGCGTGACCCTCCCGGTGTCGGCGTCCTCCAGCTTGGCGAGCATCCGGATGAGGGTGGTCTTGCCGTCGCCGTTGCGTCCGACGACCCCGATCCGGTCCCCTTCCGACACGCCGAGCGAGACGCCGTCCAGCAGGGCACGGGTGCCGTAGACCTTGCTGACGTTCTCGACATTGACCAGGTTGACGGCCATTTCACTCCTGTGCGCGGGGCGGTATCGACATGCGGCTCCACCGTGTGGGTCAGCCTTCTAGCGTAGGGCTTCGGGGAGTGGGCGCGGGGGGTGATGGGGCGGTCACTCTTTGTGGTGACGTGATCGGGACGCGGCCGCTACCGTGGAGGACAGGCAGCAGGATCCCGTCCATGGGAGGAACCATGACCGCCGAGTCCGTAGACCACCGCGTCCACTGGCCGGTGCCGCCGCAGGACGGCTACACCGTGGACGACCTGTTCACGCTGCCGGATCTCCCGCCGCACACCGAGCTGATCGACGGGAGTTTGGTCTTCGTGAGTGCCCAACGGGACTTCCACAGCGTCGTCATCGACCTGCTGGCGAGCGAATTGCGTCGTACCGTGCCACGCGAACTCAGGGTCCGCCGGGAAATGACCGTTGTCATCGACCGCCGCAACGGGCCGGAGCCGGATATCTCGATCGTCCGTGCGGAAGCCGTCAAGGACCCGGATCAGACCTACTACAAGGTCGCCGATGTCCTGCTCGCCGTCGAAGTCGTGTCGCCGGACAGCGAAGCGCGCGACCGCAACTACAAGCCACACAAGTACGCTGCGGCCGGCATCCCCCATTACTGGCTGGTCGACACGGCAGGCCGGGACAAGCATCCTGTCGTCCAGGTGTACGAACGTGGTGAGGCGACCGGCACGTACGCGTTGACCGGCATCTATCACGACCGTGTCAAGTTGTCCGTGCCTTTCGACATCGACGTTGACCTGACTGCCATCGACGAGTTCTGAACCCCTAGAGAACCGTCGCCCCCGCCACCGCCCCCACCGCGGTCCGCACCGACCTGCACGTCCCCGACGCCCGCAGGACCCCGGCCACCCGCTCCGCCGACCCGGCGTCCCGCACGAGGAACGCCGTCGTGGGACCGGACCCGGAGACCAGCGCGGCCAGCGCGCCCGCGCCGCGCCCCGCCGCCAGCGTGTCCGCCAGCTCCGGGAACAGGGACAGGGCCGCCGGCTGGAGGTCGTTGGAGACGGCGGCGGCCAGCGCGTCCGCGTCGCCCTTCGCCAGCGCCGCCAGCAGGTCCGGCGAGGCCACCGGCTCCGGGATCTCCCGGCCCCCGGCGAGCCGGTCGAACTCGCGGAACACCGCCGGGGTGGAAAGGCCCCGCTCGGCCATCGCGAACACCCAGTGGAAGGTGCCGCCGACCTCCAGCTCCGTCAGCCGCTCGCCCCGGCCGACCCCGAGCGCCGCCCCGCCGGCCAGGCTGAACGGCACGTCGCTGCCCAGCTCGGCGCAGATCGCGAGGAGTTCCTCGCGCGAGGCACCCGTGCCCCACAGCGCGTCGCACGCGAGCAGCGCGCCCGCGCCGTCCGCGCTGCCGCCCGCCATGCCGCCGGCGACCGGGATGTCCTTGGCGATGTGGATGTGCACGTCCGGCTCGATGCCCCGGCGTCCGGCGAGGGCGATCGCGGCGCGCGCGGCGAGGTTGGTGCGGTCCAGCGGGACCTGGCCGGCGTCCGGGCCCTCGCAGGTGATCCGGAGTTCCTCGGCCGGGGTGACCGTCACCTCGTCGTACAGGCCGACGGCGAGGAAGACGTTGGCCAGGTCGTGGAATCCGTCGGGGCGGGCCGCGCCCACCGCGAGCTGGACGTTGACCTTGGCCGGGACGCGTACCGTGACGCTCACTTGCCGCTCTCCTTGTGTTCGGCGATCCGCGCGAACTCCTCGACCGTCAGGGCCTCGCCGCGCGCCTGCGGCGAGACGCCGGCCGCGACCAGGGCCGCCTCGGCCGCCGCCGCGGAACCGGCCCAGCCGGCGAGCGCGGCCCGCAGGGTCTTGCGGCGCTGCGCGAACGCCGCGTCGACCACCGCGAAGACCTGCTTCTTCGAGGCGGTCGTCCGGATCGGCTCGGTCCGCCGGACCAGCGACACCAGTCCGCTGTCGACGTTCGGCGCCGGCCAGAACACGTTCCGGCCGATGGCTCCGGCCCGCTTCACCTCGGCGTACCAGTTGGCCTTCACCGACGGCACGCCGTACACCTTGTTGCCGGGTGCGGCGGCGAGCCGGTCGGCGACCTCGGACTGCACCATCACCAGCGTCCGCTCGATGCTCGGGAAGGTGTCGAGCATGTGCAGCAGCACGGGCACGGCGACGTTGTACGGCAGGTTCGCCACCAGGGCCGTCGGCGCGGGGCCGGGCAGCTCGGCGACGTGCATCGCGTCGGAGTGGACCAGCGCGAACCGGTCGGCGCGCTCGGGCATGCGCGCGGCGATGGTCGCCGGGAGGGCCGCGGCCAGCACGTCGTCGATCTCGACGGCGGTGACCCGGTCGGCGGCCTCCAGCAGGGCGAGGGTGAGCGAGCCGAGGCCGGGGCCGACCTCCACGACCACGTCGTCGGGGCGGACCCCGGCGGTACGCACGATCCGGCGGACCGTGTTGGCGTCGATCACGAAGTTCTGGCCGCGCTGCTTGGTGGGGCGGACGCCGAGCGCCGCCGCGAGCTCACGGATGTCGGCGGGGCCGAGGAGGGCGTCGGGGGTGGGGCTGGTCACGGGACAAGGGTACGGGGGTGCGGGAGGCCGGGACGCCAGGTGCCCGTCCCGCGGCACGGGCCGGCCGCGGCACTATCCGCGCAGCCTCGCGCCGCAGTGCGGCCACGGGCTCGCCCCTTGCCGTACGTACAGCTTCTTCGCGCGGAACGTCTGCTCCTGCGCGGAGGCGTCCTGGGGACGGCCCGTGCCGCCGAGGCCGTGCCAGGTGCGGGTGTCGAACTGGTAGAGGCCGCCGTACGTGCCCGAGGGGTCGACCGCGTCCGGGCGGCCGCCGGACTCGCAGACGGCGAGCGCGTGCCAGTCCAGGTGGTCGGCGTCGTGGACGGAGTCGGGCCGCGGCCGGGTGCCGACCTTCACCACCTGGGTGCGGGGCGCGCGCACCAGCTCGCTCCGCTCCGGGCGCGGCCGCTGCCGGACGCCGTTGACGGTGCGCACGTAGTAGAAGGTGCGGCGCAGTCCGGGACGGCCGGGCTCGGTGACGACCTCGGTGCCCTCGAAGAGGGTGGCGTCGGCGACGCGTACGGCCGGGAACGGGATCTGCTCCTCGCGCACCTCCCGCCGGCCGGTCACCCGCAGCACGGTCACCGTCTGCCCGTCGCGCGGGAAGCTGTCCCCGGGGACGGACAGGACGTCCTGGCCGCGCAGGGTGATCCCGGCCTCCTCGACGGCCTCCCGGACGGTGGCCGCGTTGGTGCGGACGAGGCGGGTCCGGCCGTCCGCCATGACGGTGACCGCGCGCTCGGTGCGCACGTCGAGCGCGAGCCCGGCGCGCCCGATGCGCTGGGAGCGCGAGACGGACAGGTAGGCGCCCTCGGCGCGGACGCCGAGCTGGGCCAGGGCGCCTTCCACGGTGTGCGCCGTCGTCCACACCTGCCGGCTCTGGCCGTCCAGAGTGAGCCGTACGGGGCGGCCGTAGCGCACCGCGACCTCGTCTCCGCTGGTCAGCTCGGTGTCGGGAGCGGGCGCGATCATGTCGTGCGCCCCTACCCGCACGCCCTCCTCGGCGAGCAGCTCGCCCACGTCGTCGGCGAAGGTGTGCAGGGTGCGCGGCCGGCCGTCGACGCTCAGCTCGATCGCCTTGTCCTCGGCGACGAAGGCGCTGGTGCCGCCGGCGAGGAAGGCCACGACGAGTGCCTGCGGCAGGAGGCGGCGCACGGCGGACTCCGGGCGCTCGGCACCGCGTGCCCGGCGCCGGCGCGCGCCCCGTCCGCCCGGTCCGCCGTCCTCGTCCCGCGTCCGCAGGTCCGGCGAGCCGTGCTCGCGCGCCCGGTCCTCCGGCGGCGCGCCTGCGCCCTGCCGCGGCAGGGCCGCCGCCTCGCCCACGCGCGCGCGGCCCGGCAGCTCCCGCACCGCCGGGCCGCGCGCGGCGCGGGGGCCGTACGCCTCGTACGTCTCGTACGTCTCGTACTGGGACTTGCTCACGCCGACACGCTCCAGAGAGCCAGAGGGGTCCGGATCGGGCCCCCAGAACCTAGCGGAGCACCGGTCGCTCTCCAAAGCGGCGCGACTACGTACAGTGGCTGTGCGGCGCCGTTCGACGGCGTCTCGTGACGGTCAGTAGTCGAAGGCGCGGGCGGTGTTCGCGGCCAGGGCCGTCGCCAGCGCGTCCTCGTCCGTGCCGCGCACGGCGGCCATCGCGCGGACCGTGACCGGAACCAGATACGGCGCGTTGGGCCGTCCGCGGTACGGCGCCGGAGTGAGGAACGGCGCGTCGGTCTCCACGAGGACCAGGTCCAGCGGGGCGACGGCGAGGGCGTCGCGGAGGTTCTGGGCGTTCTTGAAGGTGACGTTCCCGGCGAAGGACATGAAGTAGCCCTCGCGGGCGCAGATCCCGGCCATCTCGGCGTCACCGGAGTAGCAGTGGAAGACGGTGCGCTCGGGAGCGCCCTCCTCCTTCAGGATCCGCAGCACGTCGGCGTGGGCGTCGCGGTCGTGGATGACGAGCGCCTTGCCGTGCCGCTTGGCGATCTCGATGTGGGCCCGGAAGGAGCGTTCCTGCGCGGCCTTGCCCTCGGGGCCGGTGCGGAAATGGTCGAGGCCCGTCTCGCCGACGCCCTTGACGTGCGGCAGCGCGGCCAGCCGGTCGATCTCGGCGAGGGCGGCGTCCAGCGCCGCGTCGCCGCCCGCCGCCCGCGCCCCCTGCCGGGACCATCCGTCGGGATCGCCGTGGACGATGCGCGGGGCCTCGTTGGGGTGGAGGGCGACGGCGGCGTGGACGTTCTCGTGCGCGGCGGCTGTCTCGGCGGCCCACCGCGAGCCCTTGACGTCGCAGCCGACCTGCACGACCGTCGTCACGCCCACCGAGGCGGCCTTCGCCAGGCCCTCCTCGACCGTGCCGGACTGCATGTCGAGATGGGTGTGGGAGTCGGCGACGGGCACCCGCAGGGGTGCCGGCAGCGGCGGGGCGGCGTTCTTGTCGTTCCCGTCGTCACCCTTGGTGCTGTGGCCGGCGTTCGAAGGCATGCCCCGATCCTACGAAAGGAGCGCGCCGCGGCCGGCCGGTGCCCCGCTCAGCCGGCCTTGCGGTGGAACGGGTGCAGCAGGTCGGCCAGGTGCCAGTGGTGCGGCTCCTTGGCCTGGCCCGGCACCCGGGGCACCTCGACGGGGCCCGCCGCCGGCACCCGGTGGTGCGGCCCGCCGGCCGCGGCGCGCACGGCGGACACCTGGCCCGCGCGCATGATCCGCACGACGTGACCGTCGCAGTTCTGGCAGACCGGCCGGCTCAGCGGCGACGGCACGATCCGGCCGTCGGCCACGTACCGCACGCACCGCTCCCCCTCGGCGTTCGTGTGGTGCTCGATCGCGTACGACTGCTCCCAGCCGTGTCCGCAGTGCATGCAGGCGAAGGCGTACGACGCTATGTCACTCATGCCGGGCTCCCTTTCGGACGGGTGCGTCCTCTCGCCCAGTGGACGCCTCCCGTGGCGCGAATGCATCCCTCCTGCCGACTGTTGGCCCCGATTTGGCCCCTGCTTGCCCGAGCGAGCCCACTGGGACGACTGGGCTTTGCCAACAAGGCCGGCCTTTTGCCGGCGTATGGGGGACGCCGCGGCCCCCACGGCGCCACCCGGCGAAACGATCGTCACCCACCGGCCCGCTTGGCGGCGACCACCGCGTCGAACACCACCCGCTTCGGCACCCCCGCCTCCACCGCCACCGCCGCGATCGCCTCCTTGCGCCGCTCGCCGGCCTCCTCCCGCACCCGGACCCGGCGCACCAGCTCCTCCGCGTCCAGTTCCTCCGGCCCGGTCTCCGGCGCGCCCTCGACCACCACGGTGATCTCCCCGCGCACGCCTTGTGCCGCCCACCGCGCCAGCTCGGCCAGCGGGCCGCGCCGGACCTCCTCGTAGGTCTTGGTCAGCTCGCGGCAGACGGCGGCCCGCCGCTCGGCGCCGAAGACCTCGGCCATCGCGGCGAGGGTGTCGTCGAGCCGGTGCGGGGCCTCGAAGTAGACGAGGGTGCGCCGCTCGGCGGCCACCTCGCGCAGCCGGGACAGCCGCTCGCCGGCCTTGCGCGGCAGGAAGCCCTCGAAGCAGAACCGGTCCACGGGCAGCCCGGACAGCGCGAGCGCGGTGAGCACGGCGGACGGGCCGGGAACGGCGGTGACCCGGATGTCCTGCTCCACGGCGGCGGCGACCAGCCGGTAGCCGGGGTCGGAGACGGACGGCATGCCGGCGTCGGTCACCAGCAGCACCCGCGCGCCGCCGGCCAGCTCGGCGACCAGCTCCGGGGTGCGGGCGGACTCGTTGCCCTCGAAGTAGGAGACCACGCGGCCCTTGGGGGTGACGCCCAGCGCCTGGGTGAGCCGGCGCAGCCGCCGGGTGTCCTCGGCTGCGACCACGTCGGCCGCGGCCAGCTCCTCGGCCAGCCGGGGCGGCGCGTCCGCGATCTCGCCGATGGGGGTACCTGCCAGGACAAGGGTTCCAGTCACCCGTCCATCCTCCCAGGGCTCCGGGGCGCGCGGGAACGCGGAGGAAAACGGCCGCGCCCCGATTCGGTACCGCGCATGCGCGGGACTCCCACAGGCCGGTTCCCTACGATGGCGCGGTGACCAGTACCGCGTCCTCCATGGACCTCCGGCAGGGCCAGGCACCGCACGACCGGCGGCCGTCGTGGCAGCAGCGGCTGCGCCGATTCGGGTACGCGCCGGGCAAGGACGCGCCGGCGGGCGACGTGCGCGACCGGCTGGTGCCGCCGTACGCGCAGCCGAGCCCCCGGCTGTGGCGGGTGCTCGGCGTCCCGCCGGTCCTGGCGGAGCGGATCACGCGCTGGTCGGGCTGGGGCGGGCCGCTGCTGGTGACGCTGGTGGCGGGCCTGATGCGGTTCTGGCACCTGGGCAGTCCGCGGGCGGTGATATTCGACGAGACGTACTACGCCAAGGACGCCTGGGCGCTCGTCCACCGCGGTTTCGAGGTCAGCTGGGACCAGTACGGCAAGAACGCCAACGACATGGTGCTCCAGCAGCACGGCGGCCTGGCGGTGCCGACGGACCCGGCGTACGTGGTGCACCCGCCGGTCGGCAAGTACGTGATCGGGCTCGGCGAGCTTCTGTTCGGGTTCGACCCGTTCGGCTGGCGGTTCATGACGGCGCTGCTCGGGACGCTGAGCGTGCTGCTGCTGTGCCGGATCGGGCGCCGGATGTTCCGCTCGACGTTCCTCGGCTGTCTGGCGGGCGCGCTGATGGCGGTGGACGGGCTGCACTTCGTGATGAGCCGGACGTCGCTGCTGGACGGCGTGCTGATGTTCTTCGTGCTGGCCGCGTTCGGCTGCCTGGTGGTCGACCGGGACCGGGCGCGGGAGGCACTGTCCGCCGCGCTGCCGGCCGGGCCGGACGGCCGGGTGCGGCCGGACGCGGCGGTCGCCGACGCCTTCCGGTTCGGTTGGCGCCCCTGGCGCTGGACGGCCGGGGTGATGCTGGGCCTCGCGGTGGGCACGAAGTGGAACGGCCTGTACGTCCTGGCGGCGCTCTGCGTGCTGACGGTCCTGTGGGACGTCGGCACCCGCAAGGTCGCCGGTGCCCGTCACCCGTACCTCGCGGTCCTCAAGTACGACACCGGTGCCGCCTTCGTGGCGACGATCCCGGTGGCGCTGGTGGTCTACGTGGCCTCCTGGACGGGCTGGATCCTGTCCCCCGCCGACGGCACGGGCGGCTACTACCGCAACTGGGCGGCCACCGACGGCAAGGGCGGCGCCTGGACCTTCCTGCCGGACTGGCTGCGCAGCCTGTGGCACTACGAGCACGAGGTGTACAAGTTCCACGTCGGTCTCGACCAGCCGCACACGTACCAGTCGAACCCGTGGAGCTGGATCGTGCTGGGCCGCCCGGTGTCGTACTTCTACGAGTCGCCCGGACCCGGCACCGACGGCTGCCCGGCGGACGCGGGGCAGAAGTGCGCCCGGGAGGTGCTGGCGCTCGGCACGCCGCTGCTGTGGTGGGCGGCCTGCTTCGCGATCGGCTACGTGCTGTGGCGCTGGGCGCTGCGCCGCGACTGGCGGGCCGGCGCCATCGCCTGCGCCATCGCGGCCGGCTATCTGCCGTGGTTCCTGTACCAGGAGCGGACCATCTTCCTCTTCTACGCGGTCGTCTTCGTGCCGTTCCTGTGTCTGGCGGTGGCGATGACGACCGGCGCGGTCATCGGCCCGCCGCGCTCCACGGACACCCGCCGCGTGATCGGCGCGACGGCGGCGGGCGTCCTCGTCCTCCTGATCGCCTGGAACTTCATCTACTTCTGGCCCCTCTACACGGGCACCGCGATCCCGATCGACTCGTGGCGGTCGCGGATGTGGCTCGATACGTGGGTTTAGCCGGGCGGTGCCGGGCGGGCTCGGGCTGGGGCAGAATCGGGCGTGTTCGGCGCGGGGGGCCGGGGGTCCGGCGCGCCGTGGTGACGACAGCCTGGGGGAGTAGTTGCTGCACGGCGGGCCCATCCCGGTTCCGGGTCATCTGAAGCTGCCTCCGGGACGGCAGCGTCTCCTCGGGCGTCTGCGCCGGGCCTGGCGGTCGCGCAAGGCGCTCAAGGGCGTCACGCAGTGGATCCTGGACTGGGGACTGCCGCTCCTCGTCTGTCTGGGCGCGCTGTACTTCTTCGCCGCGCGGGCGGAGAGCCCGAGCGGGGTGTACCGGGTCTTCGCCATGATCGACGCGCCGCGGCACGTGCTGCTGTGGCTGGCGTCGCTCGTCGGCTGGCTCCTCGTCCCGGCCATCATCGGCGGCTTCGCCGGTCATGTGATCGCCGAGCGCATCAGCCGGGCGAAGTCGATCTCGACGCACACCCTCTTCCGCCGGCGCAGGCTGCGCCAGCGGCTGCGTCCGCCCGGGCTCATCGACAACCTGGCCGCCTACTTCCACGGGACCGTCCCCCAGCAGGACTTCGTCGACGCCTGGGTGCGGGTGGCGCACCGCAACGACTGGGCCCGGGCCCAGGACCACTGGGAGGTCTTCGTGCGGGACACCATGTCGACCCAGCAGTACGCTCACCTGGACCGTCACGAGTGCCTGCGCCAGGTGCAGAGCGCGGCGAAGATGGCGCTGCGTGTCACGGCCCGGAGCAGCGGGCTCTGCATCGTGTGCGAAAGGAGGCGGTGAGCCGTGCGTTCCGACGACGCGGTGGAGATCATGCGGGCCTCGCTGGCCCTGGCCTTCCCCACGGCCAGCGCCGAAGGCCTGACACGGGCCGCCGAGACGCTGATCCGCTGGGGCGCGGAGGACGTCGAGGACCAGCTCGACCAGGAACTGATCGCCCGGATGCTGCTGGACCTGCTCGATGTCGCCGGGGTGGAACTCGGGGACTTCCGGCCCGCGGAGGAGGACTGGCACGCGGAGGCTTTGCAGGGCACGGCGGCGCGGTACCGCACCTGGTCGCACTCCGACGACATGCTCCCGCTGCCGTTCCTGCCGAGGCCTCCGGACGAGCCCCGGGGCCCTCGTGGCCCCGACGACCCGTTCCGGCCGCCGCGTCCGGGCGGGCGCTGACCGAGTCACGGTTCGACAACTCCCGCCCCCAGCGCACCGCAACCGCTTACAGTGCTCCCGCACGCTGAATTGAACATGTTCAACAGGCCGAACGGGAGAGGGATCCGCGCCATGCGCAACGGAGTCAAGGCGGCCGTGGTGGGCGGGGTCTGCGTCACGCTGCTGAGCGGCGCCGGCTACGGGCTCTACACCTTCGCGTCCGCCATGAGCGGTGACAGCGGCACGGCGGCCGGCGTGGCGCCCCCGCGCACCGGGCCGCCCAGCGGCTCGGAGGTGAAGGAGACCACCAAGGCGTTCTTCGGCGCCTGGGAGAAGGGGGACGCGGCGACCGCGGCCTCGTACACGAACTATCCGGAGGCCGCCCGGGCGCTGCTGACGGCCTACGGCCAGGACGCGCGCATAGGCAAGGTGCGCATCACCCCGGACACGGCCGTCGGCGACACGGTGCCCTTCTCGGTGACGGCGACGGTGTCCTACGGCGGCACGTCCAAGCCGCTGTCCTACCGCGGCACGCTCACCGTGGTCCGCGGCGAGACCTCGCACCGGGCGCTGGTCGACTGGCGGCCCTCCGTCGTCCACCCGCGGCTGCGCCAGGGCGACACGCTGGCCACCGGGGAGTCGTCCGCCCCGCGGATCGAGCCCGTGGACCGCGACGGGAAGGTGCTGACCCGGGAGAAGTACCCCTCGCTCGGTCCTCTGCTGGACGAGCTGAGGAGCCGCTACGGCGACAAGGCCGGCGGCAGGCCCGGCGTGGAGCTGGTGATCCGGCACCAGGCCGACGCGGACGGCGGCCAGGCCGCGGACACCCCGCTGGTCACCCTGGCCGAGGGCAGACCGGGCCGGCTGCCGACCACGCTCAGCGCGAGCGCCCAGGCGGCGGCCGAGGCGGCCGTGCTCAAGTACCCCGAGTCCTCCGTGGCGGCCGTCAAGCCGAGCACCGGCGAGATCCTCGCCGTCGCCAACAACCGCCGGGACGGCTTCGACGCGGCCCTCCTCGGCGAACGCGCCCCCGGCTCCACCATGAAGATCGTCAGCGCGGCGACTCTCATCGACAAGGGCCTGACCACGGCGAACGGCCCGGCGCCCTGCCCGCCCTCGGCCGTCTGGCAGAGCCAGACCTTCCAGAACCTCAAGGGACTGGCGCCCGACGAGCACGCCACCCTCGCCGACAGCTTCGCCCGCTCCTGCAACACCGCCTTCGTGAAGTTCGCCGACGAGGTGGACCCCGACTCGCTCACCAAGGAGGCCCAGGACCGCTTCGGGCTCGGCCGGAACGACTGGCAGGCCGGTGTGCCCACCTTCGACGGCCGCGTCCCCGTCTCCGGCGGCCCGGACACCGCGGCCGGCCTGATCGGCCAGGGCCGGGTGCAGATGAGCCCGCTGAACATGGCCTCCGTGACGGCGACCGCGATGACCGGCGCCTTCCGCCAGCCGGTGATCGTTCCGCTGGAACTGGACGGCCGGGAACCGGCCCGCGCGCGCGGCCTGGCACCGGGCACCGTCCGGCAGCTGCGCGCCATGATGAACCGCACCGCGCGCTCCGGCACCGCCGCCGCCGTGATGGCCGGGCTGGGCGGGGACGTCGGCGCGAAGACCGGCTCCGCCGAGACCGACGGCGCGGCCAGGTCGGACAGCTGGTTCACCGGTTACCGGGGCGATGTCGCGGCGGCGGCCATGGTCCAGGACGGCGGGCACGGTGTGGACGCCGCCGGTCCGATTGTCGCAAGCGTGCTACGGAACGCCGGTTGAGATCACCCGTGAAGACAGGGACCTTAAGGTGAAAGCCGTCGTTGGAGAGTGAGGGCTTAGGAGAGCCTGGAAAAGGCACGGAGGAACTGAGGCTGTGGGCAAGAGAAGGCGCGTCACCGAGCGGCGCAGGACCCGGCCCGCCGTGCTCGGCGGGATGCTCGCCGTGGTCGTCGGCGGCGCCGGGGCCGGCCTCTACGCGCTGTACGACGGCGGGGCCGCGGCCGACGAGGGCACCGCCACGGCCGCGCACAGAAAGGTGCGGACCGGCCCGCTCACCGCCGCCGAGGTCCGCACGGCCGGCACCCGCTTCCTCACCGCCTGGCAGCACGGCAGGACCGCCGAGGCCGCCGCCGCCACCGACGACCCCGCGGCGGCGGCCCCGCTGCTCACCGGCTACGCCAAGGACGCCCACCTGAGGGACGTCACCCTCACCCCCAAGGCCGCCAAGGGCGCCACCGTGCCGTTCGACGTGCGCGCCACCCTGGCCTACCGGGGCGTGAGCAAGCCGCTGGCGTACGGCAGTTCGCTCACCGTCGTCCGGCGTCCGGGCGACGGCGAGCCGCGGGTCGACTGGCACGCGGCCGTCGTCCATCCGGACCTGAGGGACGGCGACCGGCTGGTGACCGGCGCGTCCGGCACTCCGCCGGTCAAGGCGCTGGACCGCGACGGCGGCGAGATCACGGCCGCCCGGTACCCGTCGCTGGGCACGGTGCTGGACGGGCTGCGGGAGAAGTACGGCAAGACCGCCGGCGGCACGGCGGGCATCGAGCTGCGCGTGGTGCGCGGCAAGGAGTCCAGGGCCGCCAAGCTGTCCGACAAGACCCTGGCGGAGCTGAGCGAGGGCACCCCGGGCACGGTGCGGACGACGCTCAGCCCGTCGCTCCAGGCGGCGGCCGAGCGGCAGGTGGAGAAGCGGACGAAGGCCTCGGTGGTCGTGCTGCGGCCCTCCACCGGTGAGATCCTCGCGGTCGCCAACAGCGGCCACGGCTTCAACACCGCCTTCCAGGGCGCCCTCGCGCCCGGCTCCACCATGAAGGTCATCACGTCGTCGCTGCTCATCGACAAGGGCCTGGCCTCGGCGGACAAGCCGCACCCCTGCCCGAAGACGGTGACCTACGGCGGCTGGAAGTTCCACAACGACGACGACTTCGAGATCAAGGGCGGCACGTTCAAGGCAAGCTTCGCCCGCTCCTGCAACACCGCCTTCATCAGCCAGGCGAAGAAGCTGGACAACGACGACCTGACCAAGCAGGCCCAGCAGGTCTTCGGGCTGTCGATGAACAACTGGGCGATCGGCGTGCCCAGCGTGGACGGCTCGGTGCCGGTGCAGTCGGCGGCGCAGATGGCGGCCGAGCTGATCGGGCAGGGCGGGGTGCGGATGAACCCGCTGAACATGGCCTCGGTCGCGGCGACCGTGAAGGCGGGCTCCTTCCACCAGCCGTACCTGGTGGCGCCGTCCGTCGACCACCGGACGCTGGCCACGGCCTCGCGCACCCTGTCCGCCAAAACCCTCTCCCAGCTGCGCGAGCTGATGCGGTACACGGCCGCTTCCGGCACGGCGGCGGAGGCGATGGCGGGGCTCGGCCCGGACTACGGCGCGAAGACCGGCTCGGCGGAGGTCGACGGCCAGAAGAAGCCGAACGGCTGGTTCACCGCCTACCGGGGCGATCTCGCCGCCGCGGGCGTGGTCCAGGCGGGCGGGCACGGCGGCGACACGGCCGGGCCCATAGTGGCGTCGCTGCTGAAGCTCGGCGGCTGATCAGCCGCGTACCGGCTCGGCGGTGTAGGTCCGGCGCAGGAACCGCAGCAGGGTCTTGGACTCGAACTGGACCACTTCCACGCCGTCGTCGGTGTGGAATTCCACGACGGCCTGGACCCGGCCGCAGGGCCACACCCGGACGGCGCCGCTCTCGGCCGGCACCCGCAGTCCGCGTTCGAGCAGCGCGCGGGCGAAGGTCCACTCGTGCGGCCCGGGCAGTCCGATGCGGACCGCGCGGGGATCGCGGTCGGGGTCGTACCGCAGCACGACGGGCACGGCCCCCGGGTCCTCCTCGTCCGTGACGATATGAGCGCGCGCGTACTGCTCGACTACAGACATCGGACCGCCCTCTCACGCACCGTGACCTATGTGAAAGCCGTTCATCCGGTTCCATCCAGAGTCCCACATTTTCCGGCGCCCACCCCTGCGGGAGACGAGACTCTGTCTCTCTTGCAAGAGGTTCGCAACAAGGGCCTAAAATCGTCGGGTGCATGTACCTGACGGATTCATAGACGCCCCGACCTCCGCGGTCACCGCGGTGGTCGCCGCCGGCGCCCTCGCGGTGAGCCTGCGCGGTGCCCGCCGCGAGCTGGACGAGCGCACCGCGCCGCTGGCGGGTCTGGTCGCGGCGTTCATCTTCGCCGTGCAGATGCTGAACTTCCCGGTCGCGGCCGGGACCAGCGGACATCTGCTGGGCGGAGCCCTGGCCGCGATCCTCGTCGGGCCGTACACGGCCGTGCTGTGCGTGTCCGTGGTGCTGTTGATGCAGGGCGTGCTGTTCGCCGACGGCGGCCTCACCGCGCTCGGCGTGAACATCACCGACATGGCGCTCGTCACCACCGTCGTGTCCTACGCCGTCTTCCGCGGCCTGCTCGCCGTGCTGCCCCGCAAGCGGCGCTCGGTGACGGTGGCCTCCTTCGTCGCCGCGCTGGTGTCCGTGCCCGCCGCCGCGGTCGCCTTCACCCTGATCTACGCCGTCGGCGGCACCACGGACGTCTCCATCGGCAAGGTCGCCACCGCGATGATCGGCGTGCACGTGCTCATCGGCATCGGCGAGGCGGTCATCACCGCGCTCACGGTCGGCGCCGTCGTCGCCGTCCGGCCCGACCTGGTGCACGGCGCGCGCGGCCTGCGCCAGCGGCTCCGGCTGCGGGTGAACGGTGCCCTGGTGGACGCCCCCGCGGCCGAGCCCGCCGTCCCGGCGCCCGCGGCGGCGCGCACCTCGCGGCGCACGCTGTGGGTGACCGGCCTCGTCACCTCCCTGGTGCTGGCCGGCTTCGTCAGCTTCTACGCCTCCGCCAACCCCGACGGCCTGGAGAAGGTCGCGCACGACAAGGGGATCGACAAGAAGGAGGAGCAGCACGCCGCGGCCGACTCGCCGCTGGCCGACTACGGCGTGAAGGACATCGCCGACGCCCGGCTGTCCGGCGGTCTCGCGGGCGTCATCGGCGTCGGCGTCACCGTCGTCGCGGGCAGCGCGGTGTTCTGGGCGCTGCGCCGGCGGCGCACCGACGACGCCTCGCCCGTGAACACGAGCGTCTGACGTGGGTGCCGGCCACGCGCACCGGCTGTACCGGCACGGGCACTCGCCCGTGCACGGGCTGCCGCCGCACACCAAGCTCGCCGCCGCGTTCCTGTTCGTGGTGGTCGTGGTGTCGACCCCGCGCGAGGCGATGTGGGCGTTCGCGGTCTACGCCGTCCTGCTCGCCTCCGTCGCGTACCACGCGCGCGTGCCCGTAGGATTCCTGCTCAGGCGGCTGCTGATCGAGGTGCCGTTCGTGACGTTCGCGGTGCTCATGCCGTTCGTGGCGGAGGGCGAGCGGGTGCACGTCCTCGGGCTCTCGCTCAGCGTGAACGGGCTGTGGGGCGCCTGGAACGTGCTCGCCAAGGGCACCCTCGGCGTCGCCGCCTCCGTGCTGCTGGCCGCCACCACCGAGCTGCGCGAACTGCTGCTGGGCCTGCAACGGCTGAAGCTGCCGCCGCTGCTCGTGCAGATCGCCTCCTTCATGATCCGCTACGGCGACGTCATCACCGACGAGATGCGCCGGATGCGGATCGCCCGGGAGTCGCGCGGCTTCGAGGCGAAGGGCGTGCGGCACTGGGGCGTGCTCGCCAAGTCCGCCGGCGCGCTGTTCATCCGCTCCTACGAACGCGGGGAGCGGGTGCACCTGGCCATGGTCAGCCGCGGGTACGCCGGATCGATGCCGGTCATCGACGAGGTGACCGCCTCCGGCGCCCAGTGGCGGCACGCCCTCGCACTCCCCTGCGCCGCCCTCGTCGTCTGTCTGCTGGGATGGTTCCTGTGACTGCTTCTCTGGAGGTCTCCGGCCTCGCCTTCGCCTACCCGGACGGACACCAGGCGCTGTTCGGCGTGGACTTCACCATCGCGCGCGGCGAACGGGTCGCCCTGCTCGGCCCCAACGGCGCCGGCAAGACCACCCTGGTGCTGCACCTCAACGGCATCCTGAGCGGCGGCACGGGCACGGTGACCGTGGCCGGGCTGCCCGTCGGCAGGCAGCACATGGCCGCGATCCGGCAGAAGGTCGGCATCGTCTTCCAGGACCCGGACGACCAGCTGTTCATGCCGACCGTGCGGGAGGACGTGGCGTTCGGTCCGGCCGCCGCCGGGATCAAGGGAGCCGCGCTCCGGGAGCGGGTGCGCACCGCGCTGGAGCTGGTCGGGATGCAGGACTTCGCCGACCGGCCGCCGCACCACCTGTCCTTCGGGCAGCGCCGCCGGGTCGCGGTGGCCACCGTGCTCGCCATGGAGCCGGAGATCCTGGTCCTGGACGAGCCGTCGTCCAACCTGGACCCGGCCTCCCGCCGGGAACTCGCCGACATCCTGCGCTCCCTGGACGTGACGGTCCTCATGGTCACGCACGACCTGCCGTACGCGCTGGAGCTGTGCCCGCGCGCCCTGATCCTCAGCGACGGCGTGATCGCGGCGGACGGCCCCACCGCGGAGCTGCTGTCCGACGACGGGCTGATGCGGGCGCACCGGCTGGAGCTGCCGTTCGGCTTCGACCCGAGGTCCGTGACCACGGGCGCGTGACGCACCGTTCCACCACCATCCCGGGCAACGCCGATGTAACGATTCCGCCGGGCTGATCCCGCCGAGGAATCGCAGGTGCGCACCCCCGGTTGCACCCACTGTCGCAGGCGATCGGAAGGGACGGCGGACGTGGACGTGAACGGCACAGTGGCCGGGGGCTTCGAGCCGGTCGGGGAGGCGTTCGCCGCGAACTTCGCGCGGCTCGGCGAGCGCGGCGCGGCCGTCACGGTCTACCGCGACGGTCACCGGGTGGTGCACCTGTGGGCCGGCAGCCGGGACATCGACGGCGGGGCCGGCGCGGCGCCCTGGGAGCCCGGCACCGCGCAGGTCGTGCGCTCGGCCACCAAGGGCGTGGCCGCCGCCGCCCTGCTGCTCCTGCACCAGCGCGGCGAACTGGACCTGGACGCGCCCGTCGGCACGTACTGGCCCGAGTTCAAGGCGGCCGGCAAGGACCGCACACGGGTGTGGCACCTGCTGGCGCACCGGGCGGGCGTGCCCGTGCTGGACCGTCCGCTGACCCCGGCCGAGGCCGCCGACCCCGACCTCGGCGCCGCGGCCGTCGCCGCCCAGGCGCCGGTGTGGGAGCCGGGCACGGACCACGGCTACCACGCCCAGACCTACAGCTGGCTCACCGGCGAACTGCTCCGCCGGGTCACCGGCCGCCCGGTGGGCGCGTGGATCGCCGAGGAGATCGCCGGGCCCGTCGGCGCGGAGCTGTGGCTCGGGCTGCCGGAGGCGGAGCGGGCGCGGGCGGGCCGGGTCGGGCCGGCCGAGGCGCCCGAGACGGCGGGCGGACCGAGGATCCGGCCCAAGCGCGCGATGGCCGAGGCCTACGCCGACCCCGACTCCCTCACCCGCCGCGCCTTCGCCGCGATCACCCCGCTGCCGGACGAGAACGACCCCGGCTACCGGGCCGCCGCCCTGCCCGCCTCCAACGGCATCGCCACGGCCGACGGCCTGGCCCGCTTCTACGCCGCGCTGATCGGCGAGGTGGACGGCGGCAGGCGCCTGTTCACCCAGGACACCATGGAGCTGGCCCGCGCCGAGCGGTCCGCCGGGCCGGACCGGGTGCTGGTGGCCGGCACCCGCTTCGGCCTCGGCTACATGCTGCACGGCGCCGCGTCCCCGCTGCTCTCCCCCGGCTCCTTCGGCCACCCCGGCCGCGGCGGCGCCCTCGCCTTCGCCGACCCGGAGTCCGGCATCGCCTTCGGCTACGTCACCAACGGCTTCCGCGCCGGCGTGACGGCGGACCCGAGGGCGCAGGCGCTGGTGCGGGCCGTCCGCACGGCGCTCGCCTGATCCGCGCACGCGCCCGGCGCACGCCGGGCGCGGGTCAGACGTGGATCGGGTGCGAGGTCCGTCCGGACGCCGAGTCGATCTCCTCGTGGGCCTTGGTCAGCAGCCGCATGGCCAGCTCGTTCAGGGCGCGGGCGCCGGCGATCTCCTCGCCGACCCGGGGCTGGTTCGCGTCGACCTGGTGCCTGCTGGCCCGGCCGTGCGCCCGTACCTCGGTGCCGTCGGGCAGACGCACCAGGGCCGCCGCGCGCGTGTGCAGGTCGTCCTCCTCCTTGAACTCCAGCTCGACGTGCCATCCGACAGCGGTGTGCATCATCACCACCACCTCCGAGAATCGCTGCTTCCAGGGTGCGCCCTGCCACCCCGGCCCGTCATGTCGGCGGCGTCAGGCGGTGCGCTCGCGCACGTCGGCGACGGTGGCGCCCGCGTACAGCAGGAGGTCCCGCGGCGCCACGGGGAAGACGGTGTACGGCGTCCCGGCCGCCGCCCACACCAGGTCGTGCTCCAGCAGAGCGCGGTCGGCGAGGACCCGGGTGCGCGTACGGTGCCCGAAGGGCGGCACCCCGCCGATGGCGTACCCGGTGGTCTCCCGCACGACCCGCGCGTCGGCCCGGCCGACCTCCCCGGCGCCCAGTTCCTCCCGCACCCGCTCCACGTCCACCCGCGAGGCCCCGTCCATCAGCACCAGCACCGGCACCCCGTCGGCGGCGAAGACCAGGGACTTGCAGATCCGGTCCGGCTCGCACCCGATCGCGGCGGCGGCCTCGGCCGCGGTCCGGGTGGCCTCCGGGAAGCGGCGGGTGCGGGCGAGGAGGCCGTCCAGCCCGAGCGCCCGCAGCGCTTCGGCGAACCGGGGGTGGGCTCCGGGGTCGTGGGCGGCGGTGTCCGTCGTCGTCATGCGGGGCACGCTACGGCACACCCGGCCGCCGCTCACGGGGATTTCGGCCCGCGGAACCGGAGGTGCCCCCCCACGGACGAGAAGGCGCCTTCATCGCGGTTGAACTTCTCGAGCCAGTCGTAGTAGCCGACGTAGTGCAGGAACGACTCGTTGCTCGTGTTGTTGTGCAAGCAGGAGATCGTCCGGACGGAACGCATTCCGGCGGAAGGAAAGTAGGCCAGTGTCACGAGTCCACATCCCGGCAAGGCGTGCGCGCCTGCTGACGGCCGCCGCCGTGCTGGCTCTGCTGTCCCCCCTGACCTCCTGTTCCTCCGCGTCCACGGCCGTCGAGGCCTCATAAGCAAGCAGGCCGCCTCCGCGACCACGGGGGAACTGGAAGGCACCTACGTGGGCGAGGCCGACGCCAAGGGCGTGAAGATCACGCTCAAGGCATCCGGCACGTCTGCCCGGCGTTCCGCCTGCGGCCGGCCTGACGCCCGGACGGCGAAAAGCCGGTGAGGGTGCGTCCCCGTCCCCACGGGCACCCTCACCGGCCGCTCGGCCGGGGAACCGGTACGTCAGGCGCGTACCAGTTCCTTCTCCTCCTCCGGGTCGGCGTGGGCGCGCAGGCCCTCGCCCTCGACGTCCACGTTGGGCAGCGCACGGTCCAGCCACTTCGGCAGCCACCAGGCGCGCTTGCCGAGCAGGGCGAGGACCGCCGGGACGATGGCCATGCGGACGACGAACGCGTCGAAGAAGACGGCGATCGCGAGGCCGAAGCCGATCATCTTGACCATCGACTCGCTGGAGCCGATGAAGCCGGAGAAGACGGCGATCATGATGACGGCGGCGGCGGTCACGACCCGGGCGCCGTGCTTGAAGCCGGTCACGACGGCCTGGCCGGGCGTCTCGCCGTGGACGTACGCCTCCCGCATCCGGGTCACGAGGAACACCTCGTAGTCCATCGCGAGGCCGAAGACGACGCCCACCATGAAGATCGGCATCATCGACATGACCGGTCCGGTCTGCTCGACGTTCATCAGGCCGGCGAGCCAGCCCCACTGGAAGACCGCGACGACGGCGCCGAGCGCGGCGAGCACCGACAGCAGGAAGCCGAGGGCCGCCTTCAGCGGGACCAGGACCGAGCGGAACACCACGATCAGCAGCAGGAACGCGAGGCCGACCACCAGCGCCAGGTACGGCAGCAGCGCGTCGTTCAGCTTCTGCGAGACATCGATGTTCATCGCCGTGGAGCCGGTGACCAGCACCTTGGCGTCGGTGTCCCGGGTGATCTCCGCGCCCTTGTCACGGATGGCGTGCACCAGGTCCTCGGTGGTGACCGAGGACGGCTTGGAGTTCGGCACCACGGTGATCGTCGCGGTGTCGCCGGCCTTGTTGGGCGCGGCCGGGGTGACCGTGACGACGTTCTTCAGGCCCTTGATCTCCTCGCCGACCTTGGCGAAGGCGTCCTTGGGCGCGGCGCTGTCCTTGGCGTCGACGACGACCATCAGCGGGCCGTTGAAGCCGGGGCCGAAGCCCTCGGAGAGCAGGTCGTAGGCGCGGCGCTGGGTGGTGGAGACGGGCTGGGAGCCGTCGTCGGGCAGGCCCAGTTCCAGGGACGCGGCCGGGAGCGCCGCGGCGCCGAGGCCGAGCACGCCGAGCACCAGCACGGCGACCGGACGGCGGACGACGAACCGGGCCCAGCGGGTGCCCATGTTGGGCCGGCCGGGCCGCTTGGGCGTACGGCCGCCGCCGAGCAGCCTGCTCTTCTCGCCGGTCGGCTTGATCTTGCGGCCGGCGTAGCCGAGCAGCGCCGGGATCATGGTCAGGGCGATGAGGACGGCGATGGCGACCGTGCCCGCCGCCGCGACGCCCATCTTCGTCAGCATCGGGATGTTGACGACGGACAGGCCGACCAGGGCGATCACGACGGTCAGGCCGGCGAAGACCACCGCGGAGCCCGCCGTGCCGACGGCGCGTCCGGCGGCCTCCTCGCGCTCGCGGCCCTCGGCGAGTTCCGCGCGGTAGCGGGAGACGATGAACAGGGCGTAGTCGATGCCGACGGCGAGGCCGATCATCGTGGCCAGGGTGGACGTGGTGGAGCCCAGGTCCAGGGCGGAGGCCAGCGCGGTGATCGAGGCGACGCCGATGCCGACGCCGATGATCGCGGTCAGCAGCGGCAGCCCGGCGGCGAGCAGCGAGCCGAAGGTGATGACGAGGACGACGGCGGCGATCGCGATGCCGATGATCTCGCTGGAGCCGGTCTCCGGCGTCGCGTTCAGCGCGTCACCGCCGATCTCGACGCTCAGCCCGGCGTCCCGGGCGTGCTGCGCGGCCTTTTCGAGGTCGTCGCGGGTGGAGTCCTCCAGCTCCATGCCGGAGACCTTGTACTTCACCGACGCGTACGCGACGGCGCCGTTCTTGCTGACGGCGTGCCCGGTGTAGGGGTCGGCGACGGAGGCGACCTCGGGGCCGCCGCCCAGTTCCTCGACGGTCTTCTCGACGGCCGCCTTGTTACCGGCGTCCGTCATCTTCTCGCCGCTCGGGGCCTTGAAGACGACCCGGGCGGTGGCGCCGTCGGCGCTCATCCCGGGGAAGCGCTGTTCCAGCAGGTCGAAGGCCTTCTGTGCCTCGGTGCCCGGGATGGAGAAAGAGGTGTTGCCAGGGGTCGGCGCGGAGGCGGCGCCCACCCCGGCGAGGGTGAGCAGCGCGACCCATATCAGCGCGACGAAGTGCCGTCGCCGGAAGGCGAACCGGCCGATTCTGTAGAGAAACGTGGCCACTTGGGGCGTACTCCCGGTCAGGTCGTGGGTTCAGTCTGGGCAGGGGTGATCAGCCCGACGACGTGAGCGGTGACGTCAGTGGTGGGCTTGCTGGGGAAGTGGGGTGTCCGTCGGTTTCAGACGCCGAGGGCGGGGAGGACCACGGCGTCGATGTACGAAAGGAGGAAGTCCTGCGTCGGCGGCTGTTCGTCGATCATGGTGCGGGCGGCGAACGCGCCGATCATCATGTGGAGCACGAAGCCGGCCGCGGGGTTGTCCGCACGGACCTCGCCCCGCTCGACCGCCCGCCGGAGCACCCGGCGCAGTTCGGCCATCTCCGGTTCGATGAGGTGTTCCCGGAACGCCTTCAGCAGGTCCGGGTTGCCGTGCACCGCCATGGCCAGGCCCCGCATCAGCGCGGAGTTCTGCTCCATCTCGCAGTCGTCGCCGCGCAGGATGAGGGCGTGCAGGTCGCCCTTGAGCGACCCGGTGTCGACGTCCGCGGCCCGGCCCGGCTTGCCGTGCCGGACGGCTTTCGCCACCAGTTCGGCCTTGCCGCCCCACTGGCGGTAGAGCGTGGCCTTGCTGGAGCGGGTGCGGGCGGCGACGGCGTCCATGGTGAGGGCGTCGTAACCGACCTCCCGGAGCAGGTCGAGCACGGCCTCGTACAACTCGGCCTCGCGCTCGGGCGTGATCCGGCTGCGGCGCGTCGTCGCGACGCCTTCGGTCATGCCGCTCACCTCCCCTCCGGTTCTTCCGTTCGTACCACCGAAGATACCCCGGCCGCCATACGAAACGAAACCGTTTCGTACGTGTGCTGGGTCACGAAGGTGAAGGTGCCATAAGGGAAAGGTGAAGAGCCCATAAGGTCCCGCACACCAGGCCACGAGTTGCCGGTGCCCGGTGCCCGGAAAAGCATGGGGAGGGTGAGCTATCTGCGCTTTCCCCACCTCAGCGGCGACCTGCTGTGCTTCGTGGCCGAGGACGACCTCTGGCTGGCCCGCCTCGGCGCCCCGGACCGCGCCTGGCGGCTCACCGCGGACCGCACCAAGGCCGGCCATCCGCGCTTCTCCCCCGACGGCCGCCACATCGCGTACACCTCCTGGCGCAGCCTCGTCCCCGAGATCCATCTCGTCGACGTCGACGGCGGCGGGCCCGCGCGCCGGCTGACGTACTGGGGCGGCGTCGACACCCAGGTGTGCGGCTGGAGTCCGGACGGCGACATCCTGGCCGTCGCCTCCCACGGCCAGCCCTTCTCCCACTTCACCTGGGCCTACAAGGTGCCGCCCGACGGCGGCCCGGGCGCCCGGCTGCCCTGGGGACCGGTCTCCGACATCCAGGTCACCGGCCTCGGCGGCGAACGCCGGACCCTGCTGCTCACCGGCACCCCGCCGCACGAACCGGCCTCCTGGAAGCGCTACCGCGGCGGCGCCACGGGCCGGCTGTGGCTGCACGGGCAGCGGCTGCTGCCGGACCTCGACGGCCATCTGGCCTGCCCCGTGTTCGTCGCCGGCCGGATCGCCTTCCTCTCCGACCACGAGGGCGTCGGCAACCTCTACTCCTGCGCTCCCGACGGCACCGGCCTGCGCCGCCACACCGACCACGACGCGTTCTACGCCCGGCACGCCGCCAGTGACGGCAGCCGGGTGGTGTACCAGTGCGCGGGCGACCTGTGGCTGGTGGACGACCTCTCGCCCGGCGCCGCACCGCGCCGGCTCGACGTCCGGCTCGCCGGCCCGCGCACCGGCCGCCGCCGCTACCAGGTGCCGGCCGCGCAGCACGTCGACGGCATCTCCGTGGACGAGACGGGCCGGGCCAGCGCGGTCGTCGTCCGCGGCAGCCTGTACTGGCTCACCCACCGCGACGGCCCGGCCCGCACGATCACCGAGACCCCCGGCGTACGCGTCCGGCTGCCGGAGATGCTCGGTTCCACCGGGACGATCGCCTACGTCACCGACGCCGGAGGCGCGGACGCCGTCGAGACCGCCCGGCTCCCCCGCGCCACCGGCGACCGCGCGCCCCGCCGGCTCGCCTCCGGCGTCCTCGGCCGCGTGCTGGAGCTGGTCTCCGACCCGCTCGGCGAACGGCTGGCGGTCGCCTCGCACGACGGACGGCTGCTGCTCATCGACGTACCCGAAGACGGCGTACCGGAAGACGGCGTACCGGCAGGCGACGCACCGCAGGCCACCGAGGAGGCGGCCGCGGACGGCACGGACCCGGTCACCGAGCTGACCCGCTCCGTCAACGGCCCCGTCCGCGACCTCGCCTTCTCCCCGGACGGCGCCTGGCTCACCTGGTCGCACCCCGGGATCGGCCGCACCCTCAGGCAGATCAAGCTGGCCCGCATCAAGGACCGGCTGATCGTGGACGTGACCAACGGCCGCTTCGAGGACGAGAACCCGGTCTTCACCCGCGACGGCCGCTATCTCGCCTTCCTCTCCTGGCGCGGCTTCGACCCGGTCTACGACGTGCACACCGGCGACCTGTCCTTCCCGCTCGGCTGCCGCCCCTACCTCGTCCCGCTGTCGTCCGCGACCCCCTCCCCCTTCGCCCTCAACCCGGAGGGCCGGCCGGCCGCCGGCGGGCTGGACCCGCTGGAGGACGAGGAGACCGGCGAGGCCGGCACGGTCACGGTCGAGGTGGAGGGGCTGGCGAACCGCGTCACGCCGTTCCCGGTGATCGCCTCCAAGTACTCCGGGCTGTCCCCGGTCGCCGGCGGCGGACTGGTCTGGCTGCGCTGGCCGATCTCCGGCGCGCTCGGCGAGACCTTCGTCAATCCGGCCGACATCAGCGGCCGCCCGACCCTGGAGCACTTCTCCCTCACCAAGGCCAAGAAGTCCGAACTGGTCGACCACCTGGACTGGTTCACGGTGAGCGGCGACGGCACCCGGCTGGTCGTGGTGGACGAGGGCGATCTGCGGGCGGTGCCGTCGACGGAGACGGGCGACAGCGACACGACCGTGTGGATCGACGTGCGCCGGATCCTGCACGAGGTCGACCCGCCCGCCGAATGGCGCCAGGCGTACGCCGAGGCGGGCCGGCTGATCCGGGCCTACTTCTGGGACCCGGGCATGTGCGGCATCGACTGGGACGCCGTCCTCGACCAGTACCGTCCGCTGGTCGAACGGGTCGCCTCACCCGACGAGTTCGCCGATCTGCTGCGCGAGGTCCTCGGCGAACTCGGCACCTCGCACGCCTATGTCACCGCCGCCCGCCGCAACGAGGGGCCGCCCCACTACCAGCGCCGGCAGGGCCTCCTCGGCGCCAACTTCGTCTGCCGCGACGGCCGCTGGCTGGTGCGGCGCATCCTGCCCGGCGACTCCTCCGACTCCCGGGCCCGCTCCCCGCTGGCCGGCACCGGCATCCGCGAGGGCGCCGTCCTCACCCATGTCGACGGCCGCCCGGTCGACCCGGTGGCCGGCCCCTATCCGCTGCTCGCCGGCTCGGGCGGCACGACCGTGGAGCTGACGTTCACCCCGCCGGACGGCGCGCCCGGCGGACCCCGGCGGGTCGCCGTCGTCCCGCTCGTCGACGAACGGCCGCTGCGCTACCAGGACTGGGTGGCCAAACGCCGCCAGGTCGTCCGCGAGCTGAGCGAGGGACGGTGCGGCTATCTGCACATCCCCGACATGGGCGGCTCCGGCTGGGCCCAGTTCAACCGCGACCTGCGCATGGAGATGTCCCGGCCCGCGCTGATCGTGGACGTGCGCGGCAACGCGGGCGGCCACATCAGCGAACTCGTCGTGGAGAAGCTGACCCGTACGATCCTCGGCTGGGACCTGACCCGGGACGCACAACCGGTGTCGTACGCCTCCAACGCCCCGCGCGGTCCGGTGGTGGCCCTCGCCGACGAGGCGACCTCCTCCGACGGCGACATGATCACCGCCGCCTTCAAGCTGCTGGACCTCGGGCCGGTCGTCGGCCAGCGCACCTGGGGCGGAGTCGTCGGCATGACCGGACGGCACCGCCTCGGCGACGGCACGGTCATCACCGTCCCGATGAACGCGGCCTGGTTCGACGCCTACGGCTGGTCCGTGGAGAACCACGGCGTCGCCCCCGACGTGGAGGTCCTGCGCACCCCCGTGGACTGGGCCGAGGGCCGCTACCCGGTGCTGGGCGAGGCGGTCCGGCTCGCGCTGGAGCTGCTGGAGACCCACCCGGCGGCGGTCCCGCCGGACTACACCGGCGTGCCCGACCGGTCCCGCCCGAAGCTGCCTCCGCGGACGGCCGGATAGACAGGGGCGCGGGGTGCCCTCCGCCGGGAAGGGCACCCCGCTCATCGGTCCGGACTAGGCGTCGTAGTCCTGGTCGAACCGGTCCCGCACCTGCTGCTCCGTGTCCTCGATGTCACGGTGGTTCTGGGTGCCGCGCTGCGGCTGCTGGTCCTGCCGGCCCTGACGGCCCTGCTGGCTCCGCTCGCCGGCCTTCTGGCGGGCCTGTCCCGTCTTCTCCTTGGCCTGGTCCTTGGCCTGGCGGGACTTGTCCTGCATCTGGTCCTTCATACCCATGTGGGTTCACTCCCGTAGTGGGTGGGGGTCTGGCCCCTCGGTGGGGCCTCGACCAGATTCACACGGGCCAACACGCTGCGCATGTCGATCAGTTACGCTGCGTGGCGCGCGCCGCCTCGTCGGCCGCCCCGCCCGCGCCCACGAGCCCGGAGGACATCCCGCGCAGCCGCGGCGCGAACCGCTTCATCTCCCGCTGCCCGACCGTCCCGATGAGCGCCGGCAGGTACCCGCGCACGCCCTGCATGCCGCGCAGCCACCACTGCCCGTACACATGCGCCGAGCGCCGCTCTATCCCGGCGACGATCCGGTCCACCGCCGGACCCAGCGGATAGGTCTTGTTCGACGGCCACGGCAGCCGCTGCCGCAGCTCGCGCATCACGTCGTCGCTGTCGGCGCCGCGCACCATGTCGGTGTCGGTCCAGGACAGATAGGCCACACCGACGCGCACGCCCTGGTAACCGACCTCGGCGCGCAGACTGTGCGCGTACGCCTCCACGCCCGCCTTGGACGCGCAGTACGCCGTCATCATCGGCGCGGGCGTGAGCGCGGCCAGCGAAGCGATCTGCAGCAGATAGCCCCGGCTCTCCGCCAGCACCGGCAGGAAGGCGCGCGCGGTCACCGCCGAACCGATCAGGTTCACCTCGATCACCCGCCGCCAGGCCACCGGATCGGAGTCGGCGAACGGACCGCCGGTCGCCACACCGGCGTTGGCCACCACGATGTCGACCTTCCCGAAGCGCTCCTTCACCTCCCGCGCGACCCGGCTCATGGCCTCGTGGTCGGTGACGTCGGCGTACCAGTGGGCGCTGTCGTGGTGCAGCCGGCCGGAGACCTCCTTGAGCGCCTCCTCCTCCAGCCCGACCAGCGCCACCGCCGCCCCGCGCGCGGACAGCTTGCGCGCCAACTGCTCGCCGACGCCGCGCGCCGCTCCCGTGACGACCGCGACCTGTCCTTCGAGGCTCACCCTGCTCATGCGCCCTCCTTGATCCGCACGGGGCCGGCCCCCGTGACATACGTGCCGACAAGGTCTCGGATGCGGCCGGTCACCGTCTCCGGCGCCTCGATCGGGGTCATGTGGCCGACGCCGGTCAGCTCGGTCAGGCCCAGGCAGTGCGGCAGCGCGGCCGCCAGCGCGCGGGCGTGCACCGGAGGCGTGAGCCGGTCGGAGGTGCCGCACAGCACCGCGGTGGGCACGGCCAGCCGCCGTACGCCGTCCTCGAGATCGAGCGTGGCCAGCACCTCGGACCAGGCGTGGCGCACCGCGCGCGGACAGGCGTGCACGATCCGCGCGCATGCCCGGACCCGGTCCGGCGCGCAACCGGCGCCCATGGTGGCGTACTTGAGGATGCTCATCGCCACCGGCGTGACCGGCCCGAGCGGAGCGCGCGAGCCGAGCACCCGGCCGGTGAGCCAGGTGCGGGCGCGGCCGGCGCGCCACGGCACCACGCGCGACTCGGCGACCAGCCGCGAACTGCCCGTGCTGCACAGCAGGACGGCGGCGGCGTGCTCTTGGAAGCCGGCGCGTCCGGCGGCGGCCATCACCGTCATGCCGCCCATGGAGTGGCCGGCGATCACCGCCTTCTCGCCGGGCGCCAGCGTCGCCGCGAGCACCGCTTCGAGGTCGTCCGCCAGCGCCTCGGTGGTGCACACGGGGCTCGCGGGACTGCGCCCGTGACCCCGCTGGTCGTAGGCGATCACCCGGTGGCCGGCGGCCAGGTCCCGTATCTGCGCCGCCCAGAACGCCGTCGAGCAGGTCCAGCCGTGGGAGAGGACGACGGCGGGCGCGTCCTCGGGGCCGTGCACCTCGACGTGCAGCCGGGCGCCGTCGGCGGAGACGGCGGTCAGGGTGCGGGCGGGGACCGGCGGGGCGCAGGGCACGGGGCGGCTCACGCGAGAGCCCCGCTCCTGCGGCCGGCCACCGGCGCGGGCGCGCGGAGCACGTCGTACTCCGCCAGGTCCACCCGCCGGGTCGCGCGCCGGAACTCGGTGGTCGTGCCGGGCCAGATGGTGGTGTTGCGGCCGCTCGGGTCCAGGTACCAGCTGGTGCAGCCGCCGGTGTTCCACACGGTCCGCTTCATGCGCTCCTGGACGCGGTCGTTCCAGGAGTCCACGGCGGCGGGCCGGGCGTCCAGGGCGGTCCGGGCGCCGAGGACGTCGAGCTGGCGCAGATAGTCGGCCAGGTAGTTCAGCTGGGACTCGATCATCAGGATCATGGAGGAGTTGCCGAGGCCGGTGTTGGGCCCGATGACCGTCATGAAGTTCGGGAACCCGGCCGCCGAGGCGCCGCGCAGTGCCCGCATGCCGTTCTTCCAGGACTCCGCGAGCGTGGTCCCGTCGGCACCGACCACCCGCTCGGCGATGGGCATGTCCGTGACGTGGAAGCCGGTGCCGAAGATGATCGCGTCGGCCTCGGCCTCGGTGCCGTCGGCCGCCACCAGCGTCGAGCCGCGGACCTCGGTGAGCCCGCCGGCGACGACGTCCACGTTGGGCCGGGCGAGCGCCGGGTAGTACTCGCTGGACAGCAGGATCCGCTTGCAGCCGATGCGGTAGTCCGGGGTGAGCCTGGCGCGCAGGGCGGGGTCCTTGATGGCACGGGCCATGTTCCGCTTGGCGAGCTGCTCGACGAGCCCGAGTTCGTCCGGGTGCCTGGTGAACGCCTGCACCTGCAGCTCCCGGATGCCCCACAGCAGTCCGCGCCGGGCCTGCGCCGTGACCGGCAGCCGCCGGTGCAGCCAGCGCTCGGCCCCGCTGATGGCGCGGTCCACGCGGGGCATCACCCACGGCGGAGTGCGCTGGAAGAGGGTGAGCCGGCCGGCCTGCGGCTGGATGGCGGGCACGATCTGGATCGCGGAGGCGCCGGTGCCGACCATGGCGATCCGCTTGCCGCGCAGGTCGTAGTCGTGGTCCCAGCGGGCGGAGTGGAACACCGTGCCCGGGAAGGAGTCCAGGCCCGGGATCTCGGGGATCTTCGGGTCGGACAGCGGTCCGGTGGCGGAGACGACGACATCGGCGCGCAGCGTGCCGCGGGTGGTCTCGACGGTCCACCACAGATTGTCGTTGTCCCAGGTCATCAGCTTGACCTCGGAGTCGAACCGGATGTGCGGGCGGAGCCCGAACAGGTCGGTGACGTGTTCCAGGTAGGCGCGGATGTGGCGCTGGCCGGAGAAGGTGCGCGGCCAGTCCGGGTTGGGCGCGAAGGAGAAGGAGTACAGGTGCGAGGGCACGTCACAGGCGCACCCGGGATAGCTGTTGTCCCGCCAGGTGCCGCCGACGCTGCCGGCCCGTTCCAGGACCACGAAGTCGGTGACTCCCTCGCGGCGCAGCCGCACGGCGGCCCCGAGCCCGCCGAACCCGGACCCGATCACCGCCACCCGTACATGCTCGTGCTCGGCCATCCCGAAGCCTCCACGCATCACCTAGGAACTGTGCCAGTGAACACTGGCGCAATGGGACTGTAGAGCAGCTCCGTACTGAGCGGTAGGGGGCGGGGACGGGAAAGTTACCGGCGGTACACCTTAGGCTGCGGACGTGGCAGAGGACGCAGAGCACAGGCAGGGCCCGCGCGAGTACCGCAGGGAGGAACTGGCCCGGCTGGCCGGCATCACCGTGCGCACCCTGCGCTTCTACCGCGAACGGGGACTGCTCGCGCCGCCCCGCCGCGAGGGCCGCATCGCCTGGTACGACGACCACCACCTGGCCCGGCTGCGCACCATCGCGGCCCTGCTGGAGCGCGGCCACACCCTCAGCGGTATAGCGGAACTCGCCGAGGCCCTGGACCAGGGGCGCGATGTCGCCGACCTGCTGGGCGTCGGCCCGCCCACCGAGGAGGAGCCGGTCCGGCTCACCCCCGAGGAACTCGCCGCCCGCTTCGAGGGCGAGGTCACGCCGGAGAACCTGGCCGCCGCGATGGAGCTGGGCTATCTCGGCACCGACGGCGACCAGATCGTGCACATCAGCCGGCGGCTGCTGGACGTCTCCTCGGCACTGGTCCGCGAGGGCATCCCGCTCGCCGAGGTGCTGGCCGCCGCCGCCCGCGTCCGCGAGCACGCCGAGGCGCTGGCCGACCTGTTCGCCGACGTGATCACGCGCCACGCCCCCGAGGACGACCTGCGGCGGCTGCGCCCGCTGGCCCGCAGCGTCGTGGAGGCGGAACTCTCGCTGGCCCTGGACCGCCGGCTGAACAAGAGGGACTGAGCCGGCCCCTAACGTCGCTCAGAGGTCGTAGACGACGGTCACCGGCGCATGGTCCGACCAGCGCTCGGCGTGCGTGGCGGCCCGCTCCACGAAGCCCTTGACCGCCCGGCCGGCGAGCCCGGCAGTGGCCACGTGGTAGTCGATGCGCCAGCCCGAGTCGTTGTCGAAGGCCCGCCCCCGGTACGACCACCAGCTGTACGGCCCCTCGGCGTCCGGGTGCAGGGCGCGCACCACGTCGACGTACCCGCCCTCCCCGGCGGCGAAGACCCGTCCCAGCCACTCCCGCTCCTCGGGCAGGAAGCCGGAGTTCTTCGTGTTGCCGCGCCAGTTCTTCAGGTCCGCCTCGCGGTGGGCGATGTTCCAGTCGCCGCACACCAGCACCTCGCGCCCGTCGGCGGCGGCGCGCTCGCGCAGCTCCTTCAGGTGGACGAGGAACCCGGCCATGAAGCGGACCTTCTCGTCCTGCCGTTCGGTGCCGACCTCGCCGGAGGGCAGATAGAGGGAGGCCACGGTGACGCCGGGCAGTTCGGCCTCGACGTACCGGCCGCTGCCGTCGAACTCGGCGGAGCCGAAGCCGATCCGGACCCGGTCGGGCTCGCGCCGGGTGTAGAGGGACACGCCCGCGCGGCCCTTGGCGGCGGCCGGGGCGTGCACGACGTGCCAGCCGTCGGGCCGGCGGACCTCCTCGGGCAGCTGGTGCGGCTCGGCGCGCACCTCCTGGAGGCAGACGACGTCCGCGTCCGTCCCGGCGAGCCACTCCACGAAGCCCTTCTTCGCGGCGGCCCGCAGCCCGTTCACGTTCACCGTGGTCACAGTCAGCACCCCGGCACGATACCGGCACACTGGTCGGGGCCGGAAAATCCGGGACCGTCCACCTACTGCATAGAAGTACGATACTCAGCATGATTATACGCCGCGTTCGCTTCGATCACCCCGACGCCGTCAAGCTCAACGACGAGGTCCAGGCCGAGTACCACCTGCGCTACGGCGACGGGGGCGACGCCACGGCCTTGGCGGCCGAGGACTTCGATCCGCCCCGGGGCGTGTTCCTGATCGCGTACGACGAGCGGGACCGCCCGGTGGCGACCGGCGGCTGGCGCAGCCAGGACCGCAACGCCGAGGGCAACGAGGACGGCGACGCCGAGCTGAAGCGCATGTACGTCGTCGAGGAGATGCGCGGCCGGGGCCTGGCCCGCCGCATCCTCGCCGACCTGGAGGAGGACGCCCGCGCGGCCGGCCGGGTCCGGATGGTCCTGGAGACGGGCACCAAGCAGCCGGAGGCCATCGCGCTGTACACCTCCAGCGGCTACGAGCCGTGCCCCAAGTTCGGCTACTACCGCCACCACGAGGAGAGCCTCTGCTACGCCAAGCGCCTGTGAACCGCGGGGCCGCCGGGCGCCGGAGGCGTCGTCCGGCGCCCTCGGCGCCGGCGGGAACGACGAAGATCCCGCCGGTCGTGATGACCGACGGGATCTCATCGTGCAGTGGACCTGAGGGGATTTGAACCCCTGGCCCCCTCGATGCGAACGAGGTGCGCTACCGGACTGCGCCACAGGCCCTTGCAACGAGTGAAACTCTAGCATCCCGATCCGGGTGCTTGGAAATCCGCTCCCTGACTGGTCAGGACGCGGGTGAGCGGGGTCACTCGTTGGCGGCGCGGGGCCGGTCGCCGTCCTCGTACTGGTCGAACAGCGGGGTGCGGCCGCGCTCCCGGGCCCGGCGTGCCGAGGCGGGGCCGGCGCCGCGCGAGCGGGACCGCGGCTGCGGGCGGGCGGCGCCGCGGGCGTCCGCCGGCCGGTCCGCCGCGGCCGGCTCCGGCCGCTCGCCCGTCCCGCCTTCCGGCGCACGGCTCGCCTCCTGCTCCGGCAGGGCCGTGCTGGACCGCGCCGAACTCCAGGTGTCCGGCGCCCCGAGGTCCACGTCGGAGGTGGCGCGCGGGGCGACGGGCGCGGTGACGTAGGTCGGCAGGGGCACCGGCACCGGGTCCCAGCTCTCGCCGTGTCCGGGCCTGCGCTGCCGCTCGCGCTGCTGGTCGACCCACTCGGCGTGGTCGGTCTGCTCCACCAGGGCGCGCCGGTCGGCTGCGAGCGCGGACAGCTCCGCGTCCTCCGCGCCGGGGTCCTGGTCCGCGTCCGGCTCCTCGGCGCCGGGCGCCTCCTCTTGGGCGGCGCGCCGGCGCGGCTGGCGTTCGCGCAGGCGCTGGGCGGCGGCCTCGGCGAGGCGGCGGTCCATCTGGTAGGCGAAGCGGCGGCGCTCCTGTGCCCGCAGATAGGCGATGTAGGCGCTGAGCAGGACGGCCGGGACGCCGGGCGCCCACAGGAAGGCGAGCCCGCCCACGGCGGCGATGATCGTGCCGAGGGTGAAGGCGAGGAAGAGCATCACCGTGGTGCGCCGGCGGCGCGCGAGCACCTTCGAGCGCTGGGCGCGCGCGGCGGCCGTCTGCGCCGAGGGCGTGTGCCGCGCCACCGGTTCCCGCCGTGGTGCGGGCACGGGGACGGGATCGGGCGCCGGCGCGGGGGTCTGGTCGCGGGCCGGCTCGGCGCTCTCGGGCGCCTCCGGCTCGGCGTCCAGGCCGGGCTGACGGCGGGTCGGAGGCACGGCGAAGGCCCGGACGTCCACCGCATCGGTGACGGCGTCCGGGTCGACGGCGTCCGGCTCCCCCTCCTGGGCGGAGCGCGCCCGCAGGTCCCTGGCGTACCGGCGCTCCATGCCCGCCCGTCCGGAAAGCAGCCGGATGGCGGTGCTGAAGCGTTCCGTCGGACGGGCCTCGTTCAGCTCGTCCTGCCTACGGAGCCACATCGGCACCAAGTAGGCGGCCCAGGCCCCGACAATGACTGCGTAGATGAGGCCGCTGCTGCTCACGCCTCACACGGTAGAGGGGTTTGCGTGAGGCCATCCGCCAATTGGGCCGGTGTGTCGCACGATCTGGCTGATATTTCCAGCTTTTTTTACGACCGATGCGCCGCGATTAATCGAACGTATTTTCCCTTTATTGGCTCTCGCTGCGCTGGGCCCGCTGGGAGCGTGCCCGGTGCCACCGCGCGAGCAAACCGTCGGGCACCTCTTCCGCGGTGAGCGCGAAGACGAGATGGTCGCGCCAGGCGCCGTCGATGTGCAGATAGCGCGGGCGCAGTCCCTCCTCGCGGAATCCGAGTTTCTCCACCACGCGCCGGCTCGGCCGGTTCTCGGGCCGGATGCAGACCTCGATGCGGTGCAGGCCGACGGTGCGGAAACAGTGGTCCACCGCGAGCGCGACCGCCGTCGGCACCACCCCGCGCCCGGCCACCGCCTCGTCCACCCAGTACCCGATGTGCCCCGAGCACATCGATCCCCAGGTGATCCCGGCGACCGTCAACTGCCCTGCCAGCCGCCCCTGGTACTCGATGACGAACGGCAGCATCCGGCCCGCGCCGGCCTCGGAGCGCAGGTGCCGGACCATCTGGCGGTAGGTCGGCCGGTGCGCGACCGGCCCGCTCGGCGCGGGCGGCGGGATGGTCGCCTCCCAGGGGCGCAGCCAGTCGCGGTTGCGCCGGTTCACCTCGCGCCAGGCCCGCTGGTCGCGCAGCTTTATCGGCCGGAGGACGACCTCGCCGTCCGCCAGCTCGACGGGCCAGGAAGGGCTGTTCAGCTCGCACCCCCACTGCCGGGTCTCGGGTGGTCGCCGCCGCGGATCTGGTCGACGGCGTGGGTCAGCAGCGGCTCCAGCACCGCGAGGCCGTCGCGCACCCCGCCGGTCGACCCGGGCAGGTTCACGACCAGCGTCCGGCCGGCCACGCCCGCCAGGCCCCGCGACAGCGCGGCGGTCGGCACCTTCTCCCGCCCGTGGGCGCGGATGGCCTCGGCGATGCCCGGCACCTCGCGGTCGAGCACCGCGCGGGTGGCCTCCGGAGTGCGGTCGGTGGGCGAGACGCCGGTGCCGCCGGTGGTGACGACGACGTCGTACCCGGCGGCCACGGCCGCGCGCAGGGCCTCCTCCACGGGAGCGCCGTCACGGACGACCCGGGGGCCGTCCACGTCGAATCCGAGGCTGCGCAGGCCGTCGGCGACCAGCGGGCCGCCCTTGTCCGCGTAGACACCCGCAGCGGCCCGGTTGGAGGCGGTGATCACCAGGGCGCGGTAGCTCATGCCCGGCTCCAGTCGCCCGACTTGCCGCCCGTCTTCTCCTCCACCCGTACGTCCGTGATGACCGCCCCCTTGTCGACCGCCTTGACCATGTCGACCACGGTGAGCGCGGCGACCGTCACCGCGGTGAGGGCCTCCATCTCGACGCCCGTGCGGTCCGTGGTCTTCACGGTGGCCCGGATCTCCACGGCGTCGTCCGCGACCGACAGGTCCAGTGTCACACCGGACACCGACAACGGATGGCACAGGGGGATCAGGTCCGGTGTCCGCTTGGCGCCCATGATCCCGGCGATGCGCGCGGTGGCCAGGGCGTCGCCCTTGGGCATCCCCTCACCGCGCAGCAGCCCGACCACACGGGGCGAGACCAGGACCCGGCCGCTGGCACGGGCGGTGCGCGCGGTCACGTCCTTCCCGGACACGTCGACCATGCGGGCCGCACCCGCCTCGTCGATGTGCGTCAGCCGTTCCTGCGTACTCATGCTGTGGCGCTCCCGGTCCGGGCCCGCGCGGTGCGGAGCGCGGGCCTGCTGTGCGCGCAACGGTACCGCCAAGGCGGGCCGGGCAGCGGACCAGGATCGTCCTGTGGACACGGCACGCGCGCGTGCGCCGTCCCGTGGACAGGACAGCCGCGCGTGCCTCAGCCGAGCAGCACGACCTCCACCTCGCCGCCGGGCTCGACGGACTCCACGTCCTCGGGGACGACGATCAGCGCGTCGGCCCGGGCGAGCGCCGCGACCAGGTGGGAACCGGCTCCGCCCACGGGGGTCACCTCGCCGTCGGCGTACCGGCCGCGCAGGAACTGGCGGCGGCCCTTGGGCGAGCGCAGCGCCGCGTCCGCCTTCAGCGCGGCCCGGGCGCGGGGCCGGTGCAGATCGGTCAGGCCCATCAGGGCGCGGATGGCGGGGCGGACGAACAGCTCGAAGGAGACGTACGACGACACCGGGTTGCCGGGCAGGGCCAGCAGCGGGGTGTGGTCGGGGCCGATGGCACCGAAGCCCTGCGGCTTGCCGGGCTGCATGGCGAGCTTGCGGAACTCCACCCCGCTGCCCGCCTCCTCCTCGTCACCGGCGTACGACAGCGCCTCCTTGACGACGTCGTAGGCCCCCACGCTGACCCCGCCGGTGGTCACCATCAGGTCGGCGCGGATGAGCTGGTCCTCGATCGTGGTGCGCAGGGTCTCGGCGTCGTCGGCGACGGCGCCCACCCGGTAGGCGATGGCGCCCGCGTCCCGCGCGGCGGCGGTGAGGGCGAAGCTGTTGGAGTCGTAGATCTGCCCGGGTGCCAGTTCCTCGCCGGGCTGGACGAGTTCGCTGCCGGTGGACAGCACGACCACGCGCGGGCGCGGACGCACCCGGACCGTGCCGCGGCCGATCGCGGCGAGCAGCGCGAGCTGCGGCGGGCCGAGGATCGTACCGGCCTCCAGGGCCGGTTCGCCGGCCCGTACGTCGCTGCCCTCGGCCCGCACGTGCGCGCGTGCCTCGACGGGCCGGTGGACGTGCACCTGGCCCTCGGCGCCCTCGGGAGCGAGGCTGCGCGCCCGCATGCCGCTCGCCGGGCCCTCGCCGAGCCCGCCGTCGGTCCACTCGACGGGGACCACGGCCTCGGCGCCGGGCGGCAGCGGAGCGCCGGTCATGATGCGCGCGGCCTGCCCGGGGCCGACCCGGACCGGATCGGCGGCGCCGGCCGCGACGTCCCCGACCACCTCCAGGGCGGCCGGGAACTCCTCGCTCGCGCCGGCGACGTCCGCGACCCGCACCGCGTACCCGTCCATGGAACTGTTGTCGAACGGCGGCAGGGACACCGGCACGGTGACGTTCTCCACCAGGACGCAGCCCTGGGCGTCGAGCAGTTGCAGCTCGATGGGCTCCAGGGGACGGACGGTGGAGAGGATGTCCTCCAGGTGCTCGTCCACCGACCACAGGTCGTCCGGTCCGGCGGGGCGGGTCGCGGCGCTGCTCAAGACTGCTGCATCTCCTCGGCTACGTAACTGCGGAGCCAGGTCCGGAAGTCCGGGCCCAGGTCCTCACGTTCGCACGCGAGTCTGACAATGGCACGCAGATAGTCGCCGCGGTCACCGGTGTCGTAGCGGCGGCCCTTGAAGACGACGCCGTGCACCGGGCCGCCGACCTTCTCGTCCTGGGCGAGCTGCTGGAGGGCGTCGGTGAGCTGGATCTCGCCGCCGCGGCCCGGCTCGGTCTCGCGCAGGATGCCGAAGATGCTCGGGTCGAGGACATAGCGGCCGATGATCGCGTAGCGGGACGGGGCGTCCGCCGGGTCCGGCTTCTCCACCAGTCCCGTCACCTTCACCACGTCACCGTCGGCGGTGGCCTCCACGGCGGCGCAGCCGTAGAGGTGGATCTGCTCGGGAGCGACCTCCATGAGGGCGACCACGCTGCCGCCGTGCCGCTCCTGCACCTCGATCATGCGGCGCAGCAGCGGGTCCCGGGGGTCGATCAGGTCGTCGCCGAGGAGGACGGCGAAGGGTTCGTCGCCGACGTGCGGGGCGGCGCACAGCACGGCGTGGCCGAGCCCCCTGGGGTCGCCCTGGCGGACGTAGTGCATGGTGGCCAGGTCGCTGGACTCCCGCACCTTGGCGAGCCGTTCGGCGTCGCCCTTCTTCTGCAGCGCCGATTCCAGCTCGTAGTTGCGGTCGAAGTGGTCCTCCAGTGGGCGCTTGTTGCGCCCGGTGACCATGAGGACGTCGTCGAGCCCCGCCGACACCGCCTCTTCGACCACATACTGGATCGCCGGCTTGTCGACGACGGGCAGCATCTCCTTCGGAGTGGCCTTCGTGGCCGGCAGGAACCGGGTGCCGAGGCCGGCCGCGGGAATGACAGCCTTGCTGATCCTGGACTGGGACTGAGTCATGCTCGCCACAATATCCGGTGCCTTTGTGCGGAATCTGTGGCTCCGACGACTTACCCCTCATATGACCTGCATGACGAAGGGTGCGGTGAACGACCAGTGGAACAGCATGGATCCGAGGGCGATTCTGACAAGCGCACATTGCGGCGGGAATTCCTCGGAGTGAGGAACAGGTTGCCGGCGGGCGACATCCGCGAGGCCGGCCGCGCGCTCGCCGAGCGCGCCCTGGACATGCCCGAGCTGGCCGCGGGCCGGACGGTGGCGGCGTACGTCTCGGTGGGCGCCGAACCGGCCACTTTCCCGCTGCTGGAGGCGCTGCGCGCGCGAGGGGTGCGCGTGCTGCTGCCGGCGCTGCTGCCCGACAACGATTTGGACTGGGGCGAGTACACCGGCCCGGATTCCGTCCGGCGCGTTGAGCACGGCGGAAAGATGGCGCTTTTCGAACCCTCCGGCGCGCGTCTCGGCCCGGACGCGGTGACGGCCGCCGACGTCGTCCTGCTGCCCGGTCTCGCGGTGGACGCGCGCGGAATGCGCCTGGGGCGCGGCGGCGGCTCCTACGACCGGGTGCTGGCCCGCCTGGAGCGCGCGGGCGCGCGGGCCCGGCTCGTGGTGCTGCTCTACGACACGGAGGTCGTCGCGCGCGTCCCGGCCGAGGCCCACGACCGGCCGGTGCACGCGGTGGTGACGCCCTCGGGCGTGCGCCGCTTCCCGGACTCCTGACCCGGAACCCGCCCTCCGCGACGGAGAACGGCCCCCGACGGAGAACGGCCCTCCACGCGCGCGTGGAGGGCCGTTCTCAGCGGAACGCCGTGCGGGTCACGGCTTCAGGACGAGGCTGTCGCTCGTGCTCTCGTCCACCGCCTTGTCCGTGAACGACCAGGGCAGCAGCTCGCCGTCGGCCCACTTGCCGGTCTGGTCGGTGTAGTGCGCGCTGAACGCGTGCCCGGAGGCACCGGCCAGGTTGATCCACTTCGACTTGTCGAGGTCGGCGAGGTTGACGACCATCCGCATGGACGGCACCCAGACCACGTCGTAGCCGCCGGCCGCGTTCCAGCCGGTCGCGTTCACCGCGGCCTCGCCGCCGCTGAGCTTCCAGGGGCCGCGGTTCAGCAGGTACTGCACGACCTTGGGGCCCTCGGTGCCGAGCGTCTGGTTCTTCAGGAACAGCCGGTGCAGCCGGCCCCAGCTCCAGGTGTCGATGTCCTTGCCGAGCTTGGCGGTCAGCTCCCAGCGGGCGTCGATCATGGCCCGGGCGAAGAGCTGGTCGCGGTTGGCCGCGCCGGGACGGGTGCCCGACTTGGGCGCCTTCCACCAGTCGCTGTCGGGCTTGTCCAGCAGCGTGCGCACGACCTCGAACCAGCGGTCGCCGCCGTCCGGCTGCGCCTGGTCGGCGGCGCGCTCACCGCACTCGCGCACCTTGGTGTCGTCGTCCAGCGGGCCGGTGCTGTCGATCTTGTCGACCCACAGGCACTGGCCCTTGGCCCGCAGCTCCTTGGGCATCTTGTTGCCGAAGGACAGCTTGAGGATGTTGCGCCAGACGGCGTTGAAGTAGGCCGCCGCCGCCGAGTCGGCGTCCTGGGTGTAGTCCCAGCCCTCCAGCAGCTTCTGCGCCTGGCGGACGTCCGGGTCGGCCAGGTTGATCTTCAGCAGCCTGGGCACCAGGAGCTTGGCGATCTCGCTGCTGTTGTCCAGCTGCATCTGCCGCATGTCGTCGGTGGAGATCTTGCCGCCGCCCTTGATCTTGGACTCGATCAGGTCGGCGATGCGCTGGCTGCGGGTGCCGTAGCCCCAGTCGGCGGTCAGCGTGTACGGGTACTCGTCCGGGTCGACCACGGCCTGGTTGGCGGTGACGATGTAGCCGCGGTCGGGGTCGTACTCGTAGGGCAGCTCGTCCTGCTCGATGAAGCCCGTCCAGCGGTACTTCGGGTCCCAGCCCGGCACCGGCAGGGCGCCGGTGTCCTTCTCGGAGCGGGTGGGGATCCTGCCGGGCAGCGTGTAGCCGATGTGGTTGTCCGTGCTGGCGTAGACCAGGTTCTGCGAGGGCACGTCGAACAGGGCCGCCGCCTCGCGGAAGTCGCTCCAGCCGGCCGCCCTGTCGAGCGCGAACACGGCGTCCATGGAGGTGCCCGGGTCGAGCGCGGTCCAGCGCAGGGCGATGCCGTAGCCGTCGCCGCGGTCCGGGGCGGCGGCGTTCACGGTGGCCTTCTTGCCGACCTGGACGAGTTCGTCGTCACGGTCGGACAGCAGCGGCATCCCGTCCTGGGTCTGGCGGACCACGATCGTCTTGGCCTTGCCGCCGGCGACCTTGATCGTCTCCTCGCGGGTCTTGAAGGGCTTGACCTTGCCGTCGTAGAGGTAGCCGTTCGCGCTGACCTTCTCCAGGTAGAGGTCGGTGACGTCGACACCGGAGTTGGTCAGGCCCCAGGCGATCTTCGCGTTGTGGCCGATGACCACACCGGGCATGCCGGCGAAGGTGTAGCCCGAGACGTCGTACCGGCACTTGTCGGAGACGGTCCGGCAGTGCAGGCCCATCTGGTACCAGACGGAGGGCAGGGACGCCGACAGGTGCGGGTCGTTGGCGAGCAGCGGCTTGCCGGTGATGGTGTTCTTCCCGGCGACCACCCAGGAGTTGGAGCCGATGCCCTGGCCGTTCACGCCGACGGCGGTGGGCAGGTCGTCCAGGACCTCGGTGAGGCCCTCCAGCTGTCCGCTGAGCGTCGATCCGCCGCCGGTCGCGGTGGAGGAGCCGGCCGAGCCCGCCGTGCCCGTCGCGCCCTGGGAGGAGCCGGTGAGGCCGCCGGTCGTACCCGTCGTACCCGTCGTGCCGGTCGTGCCAGTGGTGCCAGTGGTTCCGGTCGTGCCCGTGGTTCCGGTGGTGCCCGTCGTGCCCGTGCCGCCGATCGTGCCCGTGCCGCCCGAGGTGCCCGTGCCGCCGCTCTGGCGGAAGGCCTGGGTCAGTTCGTCGTACTGGCCCTCCTGCACGATCGGCTTGTTGCGGCCGGCCGGGTAGGCCGGGTACAGGTCCTGGATCTGCTGCGGGCCGAGGCGGCTGGTCATCAGGGCGCGGTCGACCTCGTCGCGCATGTTGCCGCGCAGGTCCCAGGCCATCGCCTTCAGCCACGAGACGGAGTCGACCGGGGTCCACTTCTGCGGCGCGTAGTCGTTGGTGAAGCCCAGGGCCGCGTACTCCAGGGAGATGTCCTTGCCGCTCTTGCCCTGGAGGTAGGCGTTGACGCCCTTGGAGTAGGCCTGGAGGTACTTCTTCGTGGCCGCCGACAGCTTGGTGTCGTACTCCTTCTCGGCGATCCGGTCCCAGCCGAGGGTGCGCAGGAACTCGTCGTTCTTCACCTGGCTCTTGCCGAACATCTCCGACAGGCGCCCGGAGGTCATGTGCCGGCGCACGTCCATCTCGTAGAACCGGTCCTGCGCCTGGACGTAGCCCTGCGCCATGAACAGGTCCTGGTCGGAGGAGGCGTAGATCTGCGGGATGCCGTAACCGTCCCGCTTCACGTCGACCGGCCCGGACAGGCCGTCGAGCCGGAGCGTGCCGGTGGTCTGCGGGAAGGAGGCGCGGACGGTGCTGATCGTCCAGTAGGCGCCGTAGGCGATGCCTCCGATGACGGCCAGGACCAGCACCAGCACGATCAGTCGGGCTTTGCGCCCCTTCTTCCTGCCGGACTTGACGGACGTGGCACCCGTGGTGGCGGTGTCACCCGTTGTGGCGGTGGTGTTGGGGGGCATCGCTGTCCTTGCTGTCCTAACGCGAGCGGCAGGTCGGGCTGTGACTTTGAATGAGCGCTGGAGCAACCATAGGCGCAGGGCCTCGTCCCGCTTGACGCGGAGTCGGGAACCAGCGCGTACGAGCGTTCGATCTTGCCCTGCCGATCGTCAAGAAAGCGTCAAGAGTTAGGTAAGGTAACGAAGTAACCGGAGGTCTCCGGACCGGCCCCCGGCCCCGCTCCGAGGAGGAACGCCCGCTGACTGTTCACCACCTCAACCAGCTCCTGCTCATCTGCTCCGTCGTCCTGCTCGTCGCCGTCGCGGCCGTCCGGGTCTCCTCCCGCAGCGGGCTCCCGAGCCTGCTCGTCTACCTCGGCATCGGCGTCCTCATGGGCCAGGACGGCATCGGCCACATCCACTTCGACAGCGCCGAAGTGACCCAGGTCATGGGATACGCGGCCCTCGTCGTGATCCTGGCCGAGGGCGGCCTCGGCACGAAGTGGAAGGAGATCCGGCCGGTCCTGTCGTCCGCGTCCGTGCTGGCCACGGCCGGGGTCGCGATCAGCGTCGGCGTCACCGCGGCGGGCGCGCACTACCTGGTGGGGCTGGAGTGGCGGCAGGCGCTCATCATCGGCGCGGTGGTGTCCTCGACGGACGCGGCGGCGGTCTTCTCGGTGCTGCGCAGGATCCCGCTGCCCGCGCGCGTGACGGCCACGCTGGAGGCGGAGTCCGGCTTCAACGACGCCCCGGTGGTCATCCTGGTCGTCGCCTTCTCCACGGCCGGCCCGGTCGAGCACTGGTACCTGCTGCTCGGCGAGATCGTCCTGGAGCTGGCCATCGGCGCCGCCATAGGCGTCGCCGTCGGCTGGTTCGGCTCCTGGGGCCTCAGGCACGTGGCGCTTCCGGCGTCCGGCCTCTACCCGATCGCCGTGCTCGCGATCGCCGTCACCGCCTACGCCGCCGGCGCCCTGGGCCACGGCAGCGGCTTCCTCGCCGTCTACCTGGCCGCGATGACGCTCGGCAACGCCCGCCTGCCGCACTGGCCCGCCACCCGCGGCTTCGCCGAGGGACTCGGCTGGATCGCCCAGATCGGCATGTTCGTCGTCCTCGGCCTGCTGGTCACCCCGCACGACCTGGGCGACGACATCTGGCCCGCCGTGATCATCGGGCTCGTCCTGACCATGGTCGCCCGGCCGCTGAGCGTGGTGGGCAGCCTGGCGCCGTTCCGGGTGCCGTGGCGGGAGCAGGCCCTGATGTCGTGGGCGGGGCTGCGCGGCGCCGTGCCGATCATCCTGGCCACCATCCCCATGGTGAACGGCGTGGACGCCAGCCGCCGCATCTTCAACATCGTCTTCGTCCTCGTCGTCGTCTACACCCTGGTGCAGGGGCCGACCCTGCCGTGGCTGGCCCGGCTGCTGCGGCTGGGCGAGCAGGGCGAGGCGTCGGACCTCGGCATCGAGTCGGCGCCCCTGGAGCGGCTGCGCGGCCACCTGCTGTCCGTCACCGTCCCCAAGGGCTCGCGGATGCACGGTGTGGAGGTCAGCGAGCTGCGGCTGCCGCCCGGTGCGGCCGTCACCCTGGTCGTCCGCGAAGGAGAATCGTTTGTGCCGCTGCCCACGACGGTGCTGCGGCGCGGCGACGAACTGCTGGTCGTGGCGACCGACCCGGTCCGCGACGCGGCGGAACGGCGGCTGCGCGCGGTCGCCCACGGCGGCAAGCTGGCGGGCTGGCTGGGGACGGACAGCTCGCGCTGAGAGCGGGCCTCCCGGCGCTCATACCCCGTGAATTACCAGGTGGCCGCCCGGATCGTGCTTGTTTTCACAGCCGCGCGAGCGGTGATCCCTGTACGATTGGGGCGCACCCTGATCGAACCAACTCTGCCTGACGCAGAGCTGGCGCGACCGTATGGCGGCCGGGTCGCCCCCACCCGCAGTGGGCGCCGGCATCTACCGCAGTCCGCGCAAGAGGACAGCTCTCGGCGCCCGGCCCGCACGGGGCCCGCGCGCTACCAGGCGGCAGAAAGGCACGGGCCGTGGGATCCACGGTCACCACCA
This sequence comes from Streptomyces sp. SCL15-4, assembly GCF_033366695.1. Taxonomy (NCBI): domain Bacteria; kingdom Bacillati; phylum Actinomycetota; class Actinomycetes; order Kitasatosporales; family Streptomycetaceae; genus Streptomyces; species Streptomyces sp. SCL15-4. Next base: position 4,944,763 of record NZ_JAOBTQ010000001.1, on the reverse strand, counting down.
CCGAACCGGAGAAGACCTCGCCGGCGTCCTCCCGCCCCGGATACGGACAGCTGCTGCGCACCCGCGGCGCCTGGACGTTCCTGCTCCCCGGCTTCGCGGCGCGCCAGCCGTTCGCGATGCTCACCATCTCCATCGTGCTGCTCGTCCAGCACACCACCGGCTCGTACGGCGCCGCGGGCGCCGCCGCCGCGGCCACCGGCGTCTCCATGGCGCTGTTCGCGCCCTACAGCGGCCGCCTGGCCGACCGCTACGGCCAGCGGGCGGTCCTGATCCCCGGCGTGCTGGTGCACACCGCCGCCGGCCTGTCCCTGACCGCCCTCGCGCTGGCGCACGCCCCGCTGTGGGCGCTGTTCCTCGCGGCCGTCCCGACCGGCGCCTCGGTGCCGCAGGTCGGCCCGATGGTGCGGGCGCGCTGGGGGGTCAAGCTCCAGGGCTCGCCCCTGATGACCACCGCGGCGGCCTTCGAGTCGGTCACGGACGAGCTGACGTTCGTCTTCGGGCCCCTGCTGGCGACCGCGCTGTGCACCGCCGTGACACCGGCCGCCGGCCTGGTCACCGAAGGCGCCCTGACCCTCGTCGGCGGTCTCCTCTTCGCCGCCCGGAAGAGCACCCAGCCGTCGGTGGCCGCGAAGGGCCACGCACGCGTGGTACACGCCTCGGCCCTGCGCGTGCCGGGCGTACGCGTGCTGATCGCCACCTTCCTGGGCATCGGGTCGGTCTTCGGCGGCATGCAGGTCTCGCTCGCGGCCTACACGGAGTCGATCGGCGAACCCGGCATGAACGGCGTCCTGTACGGCGTCTTCGCCGCCGGGAACATGCTGTCCGGCATCGTCTGCGGCGCCATCGCCTGGAAGGCCGCGCCCCACAAGCGGCTGCTGATCGGTTACACGGCGCTCGCCGTGGCGGCGTCCGCCCTGTGGACGGCGCACTCCGTGGTGCTGCTCGCCGCGCTCGGCCTGCTGGTCGGCATGTGCATCGCCCCGTCCCTGATCACCGGCTACACCCTGGTCGACGGCCTGGTCCCGGCCGGCGCCCGCACCGAGGCCTTCACCTGGCTGACCGGCGCGGTCGCGCTCGGTCAGGCCGCCGCCGTCACGGTCGCGGGCCAGCTGGAAGACCGGCTGTGGGACGGCGCCGGATTCCTGGTGCCGATGGGCGGCACCGTGCTCGCGCTGGTCACCCTCGCGGTCCTGCGTTCGCGGCTGGTGCCGTCCCCGCAGAACCGCACCGTCGCACGTGGCGTCGGTCACCGCGCGCCGGTAACGGTGGACTGATCCCCGGGAATGCGTCACTATGGACCGTCGTTAGCACTCATTGAGTGAGAGTGCCAGGAGGAAGACAGTGCCGACCTACCAGTACCAGTGCACCGAGTGCGGCGAGGGCCTCGAGGCGGTGCAGAAGTTCACCGACGACGCCCTGACCGAGTGCCCCAACTGCAACGGGCGCCTGAAGAAGGTGTTCTCCGCGGTCGGCATCGTCTTCAAGGGCTCCGGGTTCTACCGCAACGACTCCCGCGGCTCCACGTCGAGCAGCACGCCGGCGTCGAAGTCGTCCGACTCGAAGACGTCCTCGTCCTCCTCGACGTCGTCGTCCTCGTCCAGCTCCACCAGCAGCAGCTCCGCCGCCTGAGACCTCTCGGGCCTCTCCACCGTGACCCTGCCGTCGGCCGACGGCGGGGTCTTCGGCGTCCCGGAACCGTTCCGGCCGTGGTGTCCGCGCGCCGGCCGGGCGCTTCGGCACCGGCTCCCTCTCGGTTTCCCGGCCCGCTAGTGTGCTGGTCATGGCGAACGCAGAGATCGGCGTAATCGGCGGCTCGGGGTTCTACTCCTTCCTGGACGACGTGACCGAGGTCCGGGTGGACACCCCCTACGGAGCGCCCAGCGACTCCCTCTTCCTCGGCGAGGTCGCCGGCCGGCGGGTCGCCTTCCTGCCCCGCCACGGCCGCGGCCACCATCTGCCGCCGCACCGCATCAACTACCGCGCCAACCTCTGGGCGCTGCGCTCGGTCGGCGTCCGCCAGGTCCTCGGCCCGTGCGCGGTGGGCGGCCTGCGCCCCGAGTACGGCCCGGGCACCCTGCTGGTCCCGGACCAGTTCGTGGACCGTACGAAGTCCCGGGCGCAGACCTACTTCGACGGGCTGCCGCTGCCCGACGGGACCGTGCCGAACGTCGTCCACGTGTCCATGGCCGACCCCTACTGCCCCACCGGCCGGGCCGCCGCGCTGAAGGCCGCCCGGGGCCGGGATTGGGAACCGGTGGACGGCGGCACGCTGGTCGTGGTCGAGGGGCCGCGTTTCTCCACCCGCGCAGAGTCGGTGTGGCACCAGGCCCAGGGCTGGTCGGTGGTGGGCATGACCGGCCATCCCGAGGCGGCTCTCGCCCGGGAACTTCAGCTGTGCTACACCTCGCTGACCCTGGTCACCGACCTCGACGCGGGCGCCGAGACCGGCGAGGGCGTCTCCCACGAGGAGGTCCTGCGGGTCTTCTCCGCCAACGTCGACCGGCTGCGCGGCGTCCTGTTCGACGCGGTGGCGGCCCTCCCGGAGCCCGGCGCCCGGGACTGCCTGTGCGCGAACGCCCTCGGCGGGATGGACCCGGGGTTCGCGTTGCCGTAGCGGCGGGTGCGGCAGCGAGCGGGCGGGTTACGGCAGCGAGCGGCTTACGGCCGGGCCGGCAGGGCGGGATCGGTTGCGGGGGAGGCGGAATCTCTCGTTCGGGTGGGCGAGTTGTCCACAAGCCGTCCGTCGTCCACCGGGCCCGGCGGGATCCGGCGGAAGCCGTCATCGTGGCATCGCAAGCCGGAATCCCTCGTCGCAGGCGGTGCTCCCATGCCCTCCCCCCTCCCCGCGCCTTCGCCCTCCCCGACCCCGTCCCCCCATCCTCATCCGCCGCGTCCGCTGCCCCCTCAGCCGAGCCCGGCCGCCCGCTCTTCCTTCCCGCCTCCGTTCCGGCCACCGCGTCCGCTGGGCACGGACGTCCCGGCGACCTGTGAGGTCCCGTCCTTCGACCCGGTGCGGGTGCGCGGCGGGCGGTACCGGCCGCACCGGCTGGTGCGGCACCGCAGGCCGGCCCTGGCCGCCGGCCTCGCGGTGACCGCGGCGGCACTGGTGGCCGCGGGCCCGGGCACCGGTCCGGAGCCGCACGGCCCGCAGCACCCCCGCGGACACCCGGTCGCCGGTCCCCTGCGGCCGCACCCGGCGGCCGAGCTGGTGACGGCACCGGTGCGGATCGCCGACGCCGCCACGGTGCGGCTGCTCCGGCCCGGCGACCGCGTCGACGTCATCGCGGCGCAGGACGCGTCCGCGGGCGGCGCCCGGGTACTCGCCCGCGGTGTCAGGGTGACGGCGGTGCCGGAGCCACCGGCCGGCACCGCCGAGAGCGGGGCGCTGGTCGTGCTGTCGGTGCCCCGGGCCACGGCCGCCCGGCTGGTCGGCGCGAGCGCCACCGCGCGGCTGGCGGTGACGCTGTGCTGAACCAGCTCGTACGACCGGTCGGCGTCTTGCTGTCAAGTAGCTCGTTCGAGCTACCGGAGTGGACACCGGGGCCGCACCCTGCCGTAGGTTGCGGAGCGTTTCGTTCCACACCCTGTGCACACGAGGAGAGTCCCCGAGGTGAGCGCGAAGAAGGAACCGAGCGTCTGGCAGGGCTTCAAGGCCTTCCTGATGCGCGGCAACGTCGTCGATCTGGCAGTCGCCGTGGTCATCGGCGCGGCCTTCACCAACATCGTCAACTCGGTGGTGAAGGGAGTCATCAATCCGCTGGTCGGAGCGATCGGCACGCAGAACCTCGACCACTACAGCTCGTGTCTGAAGGCACCGTGCAAGGTGGGCCCCGACGGCACGGTCCACAGCGGTGTGCCGATCCTGTGGGGCTCGGTCCTGGGCGCCACGCTCACCTTCGTGATCACCGCGGCGGTGGTGTACTTCCTGATGGTCCTGCCCATGTCGAAGTACCTGGCCCGGCAGGCGGACCGGAAGGCGGCGCGCGAGGGCACCAAGGAGATCGTGGAGGTGAGCGAGCTGGAGGTGCTCAAGGAGATCCGCGACGCCCTGGTCGCCCAGCGCGGCTCGGGCCGCGACGAGCGCTAGCGGCACTCCCGCGGCCCGCTCACAGCCGACGGCCTGCTCAGAGGCGGTACGGCGGTCAGCGGTGGTGGGCCGCTCAGAGGTGGTGGGGCGGCTTCTCGTCGAGGAAGCGCTTGAGGTCGGCGGCGCCGTCGGCGTCGCCGCGCTCGCCCCACCCCCGGTCGGTGTCGTCCGAGGACTGCTGGTCCAGCGGGTCGTCGAAGACCAGCGCGGGCTTCGGGGCGCGCGGCTCGGGTTCGGGAGCGGTGCTCATGCCTCCAGGGTACGGCTCCCGTACGGGCGGGCCTCCGGAGTGCCCGTCCCCGGCACCGGCCGGCCGGTCACCCTCCTGTGAACATGCGCACAAGATCGTGAACAGGATTTCGCGGCCTTTTTCTGCTGTGCTGGGCATCATGACGCCCCATTCCGCTTCGGCACCCGCTCCCTCGGGGGCGCCCCGGCCCCCGGGCCCCCTGCGCCGGCTCACCGCACGCGGGCCCCACGAGGCGCACCGCGTCGCCTCCCCGCTGGAGCTGTTCTTCGACCTGTGCTTCGTCGTGGCGGTCGCGCAGGCGGGCACGCAGCTGGTGCACGCCGTCGCGGAAGGCCACGCGGGCGCCGGGATCCTGGACTACGCGATGGCGTTCTACGCGATCTGGTGGGCCTGGATGAACTTCACCTGGTTCGCCTCGGCGTACGACAACGACGACGTGCTCTACCGGATCGTCACCCTGGTGCAGATCGCGGGCGTGCTGGTCCTGGCCGCCGGGATCTCCCGGGCCTTCGCGCACCACGACTTCCTGCTGGTCTGGCTCGGCTATGTGATCATGCGGCTGGCGATGGTCTGGCAGTGGCTGAGAGCCGCGCGCTGGGCCGACGGCGCGGAGCGGACCACGGCCCTGCGGTACGCGGGCGGAGTGCTGCTGTGCCAGGTGGGCTGGGCCGGGCTGGTGCTGCTGCCGGAACCGGCGCGGCCCTGGGTGTTCCTGGTGATGGCGCTCGTGGAACTGTGCGTGCCGCTGTACGCGGAGCGGGTGCGGCAGACCTCCTGGCATCCGCACCACATCGCCGAGCGGTACGGCCTGTTCACGATCATCGTGCTCGGCGAGACGATCGCCGCGGCCACGGTCGCCGTGAAATCGGCCGCCGCCGAGCACAGCGCGCCGACCGAGCTGCTGCCCATCGCCGCCGGCGGGCTGCTGATCGTCTTCTCCGCGTGGTGGATCTACTTCGTGGTCCCCATCCACGGTCATCTGCGCACCAGCAAGCGGGCGTTCGTCTGGGGCTACGGCCACTACCCGGTGTTCGCCTCGGCGGCGGCCATCGGCGCGGGGCTGGAGGTGGCCGTGGAGCAGGCGGCCGGCAAGGCGCACATCTCCACCCTGTCCGCCTCGGCCGCGGTCACCCTGCCGACGGCGCTCTATCTGCTGACGGTGTGGGCGCTGCACTCCCGCCACTTCAAGGTGGGCGTCGCCCAGCAGCTGGTGCTGCCGGCCACGGCCCTGCTGGTGATCTGCTGCACGCTCCTGGGCGACTGGGCGGTGCTCGCGGCGGGGCTGGTGTCCGCCGCCTCGGTGGCGACCGGTGTGGTGATGACTGCGCGCGGAGCCGCCCGGGAACACCGCGCGGACGCCGCCGACCCGGCCGGCTGAGCCCTCCGGCCGGGGACGCTCGGTCACACTGGCGTCCATGACAGCTGACGCATTGACGGATGTCGCCGGGCTGCGGGTGGGTCACGCCACCCGGGCCGGCGACGGCTGGCTCACCGGCACCACGGTCGTCCTCGCGCCCGAGGGCGGCGCCGTCGCCGCCGTGGACGTGCGCGGCGGCGGCCCCGGCACCAAGGAGACCGACGCGCTCGACCCGCGCAACGTGGTGCAGAAGATCGACGCCGTGGTGCTGACCGGAGGCAGCGCGTACGGGCTCGACGCGGCGTCCGGCGTGATGGCCTGGCTGGAGGAGCGGGGCCGCGGGGTGCGGGTGGGACCGGATGCCGCGCACGTGGTGCCGGTGGTGCCCGCCGCGTGCGTCTTCGACCTGGGCCGCGGCGGGGACTTCCGGGCCCGTCCGGACGCGGCGACCGGCCGGGCGGCGGTGGAGGCCGCGGCGGCGAGCGTGCCGGGCGCGCGGGTGCCCGAGGGCTGTGTGGGCGCCGGCACGGGTGCCGTCACCGGGCACCTCAAGGGCGGGGTGGGCACCGCGAGCACGGTGCTCGGCTCGGGGATCACGGTGGCCGCGCTGGTGGTGGCGAACGCGGCGGGCACGGTGCTGGATCCGGAGACGGGGGTGCTGTACGGGGAGTTCTTCCAGGGGCGGGTGGCCTATCCGGAGGACCGGGTGCACGAGGCCGCGTGCCGGCGGCTGGCGGAGGCCGCCGCGGCCGGCGCGCCGCCACCGCTCAACACGACGCTGGCGGTGGTCGCGACGGACGCCGCGCTGACCAAGGCGCAGGCGCAGAAGCTGGCGGGCACGGCGCACGACGGGATCGCGCGGGCCGTGCGGCCGGTGCACCTCCTGCACGACGGGGACACGGTGTTCGCGCTGGCGACCGGCGCCCAGCCCCTGGAAGCACACCCGTTGGCACTCAACGACATCCTGGCGGCCGGCGCGGACCTGGTGACGCGGGCGATCGTACGGGCGGTGCGCGCCGCCACGCCGGTCGACGGGCCGGGCGGGGTGTGGCCGTCGTACGCGGACTTGTACGGAGTGGGGTAGCGCGCGGCGCCGGATTGTCGCGGTTCTGTCACGTGATGGCGTTCAAGAGGTCCGGCGGGAACCTTCCCCGGCGCCCGCACCCTCTTCTCCCACGACCGGAACGGAACCCGCACACCACACGCATCTGGAGCAGCCCGTGACAACGCCGGACATTGCAGCGCGGCGCGCACTGGGGGCCTGTGCCGCCCTGATGGTCGGCGCCCTCACCCTGACCGCCTGCGGCGGCGACGCCAACGCCAAGAGCGACGGCAAGGGCGGCAGCGACTCGCCGAAGACGTCGACGGCGAAGATCGCGATATCCGCCAAGGACGGTTCGACCGGGGCGTCCATCAACGCCACCGGCGTGCAGGTCAGCGACGGCAAGCTGACCGAGGTGAAGATGACCGTGGCCGGCTCCGGGCAGGCCGTGCCCGGGGCGATATCGGCGGACGGCCACACCTGGAAGCCGAAGCAGCAGCTGGAGCGCGGGACGAAGTACGAGATCAACGCGACCGCGAAGGACACCGACGGCCGCACGGCGGCGGCGAACTCCATCTTCACCACCGTCACCTCGTCGAGCAGCTTCATCGGCACCTACACGCCGGACAACGGCGCGACGGTCGGTGTGGGCATGCCGGTGTCGTTCACCTTCGACAAGTCGATCACCGACAAGAAGGCCGTGCAGTCGCACATCACGGTCAACACCAGCAGCGGCCAGCAGGTGGCCGGCCACTGGTTCGGGGACCGGCGGCTGGACTTCCGGCCGCAGGAGTACTGGAAGGCCGGCTCCAAGGTCACGATGAACATCGATCTGGACGGCGTCCAGGGCGCGCGGGGCGTCTACGGCGTGCAGAAGAAGACCGTCTCCTTCACCGTCGGGCGGTCGCAGGTCTCCACGGTCGACGTCAACACGCAGACGATGACGGTCGTGCGGGACGGTCAGACCGTCAAGTCGGTGCCGATATCGGCGGGCAGCCCGCAGCACACCACGTACAACGGGCAGATGGTGATCTCGGAGAAGTTCGAGCAGACCCGCATGAACGGCTCGACGGTCGGCTTCGGCGGCGAGTACGACATACCGGACGTGCCGCACGCGATGCGGCTGACGTCGTCGGGCACGTTCATCCACGGCAACTACTGGTACAACAAGGGCAACCCGCCGTTCGGCCGGGAGGGCACCAGCCACGGCTGCGTCGGCCTCGCGGACGTCCAGGGGGCGCAGGGCGCCACGTCGGCCAAGTGGTTCTACGACAACTCGCTCATCGGGGACGTCGTGATCGTGAAGAACTCCCCCGACACCACGGTCTCCCCCGACAACGGCCTCAACGGCTGGAACATGTCGTGGAGCGCCTGGACCGCGGGAAGTGCCGCCTGACCGGCGGTTTTTGACTCGGTCGCGGGCCGCGCGGGAACTTTTCGCGCGGCCCGCGCGTTTTCCCGGCGCACGTTTTCCCGGTTCCCGGGCATGATGTCCGATGGAGGGGCTACGGTATGCACCCACAAGGTGACATGCAGCAACGCCGGGAGAAGCCTTGAGCGTTCCGTACGAGACCGCAGCGTACGAACCAGCCGAGTCGCCCGAGTCTCCGGAGGAGCATCTCGCGCGACTCCTCGGCCGTGCCCTGAACTCCTTCGAGCTGCCGGACGAGGTGCTGCGACGCCTGGACTGCGCGCTGGCGCACGACAGTTCGCTGCACTCCGCCTACCACAGCTCGGGGCTGCGCCGGGAGACGTACCGGCACACCTGGCTGCTCGCGGACGGCTCGGCGGTCACGCTGTGGGAGCTGGTGCACAACTCCACGCCGGGCGGCGCGCCGGAGCACGAGGTGTATCCGGACGAGGAGGAACTGCAGACCGCGGCGGCCCGGCTCGGGCTGCCGCCGGACACGCGGGAGGCGGAACTGCCCGCGCTGATGCGCCTGTGGGCGGTGCCCGAGCCCCGGCACGTGTTCGTCGCGGACGACTCGGCGGACCACGCGCGCCGGCTGCTGCGCCGCGCCGAGAACCCCGACCGTCCCGGCCCCGAAACGGCGGCGCTGCTGGCGACGGCGACCGCGCACGAGATCACCCAGGCGTTCGGCCGGCCGGGCCGGGCCGGACGGACGAAACTGAGCTACGCGTTGTACGAACACGCCTTCCTGCTGCCGGACGGCACCGAGATCTCCCTCTGGGAGGTCGAGCACACGGCGACGCCCGACGGACGGCACATGTGCGAGGTGTACATGTCGGAGGAGGCGGCCCGGGAGGCGATGGAGCGGCGCGCGGCACGCCGGAGATGACACCGGCCCCGTTCCGCCGGGCGCCGGGCCGGCCGGGCGCCTGCGGGTCAGCCGCTGGCGAGGTGCCGTACCAGGCCGGCGAACGCGTCCTGCTCGGCGGGGGTCAGCTCGACGGACTCCCGCGGCGGCCCGACCCGGGTCTGGCGCGGCACCGCCGAGAGCGGCACGGTGCGGCGCCGGGCGCCGGCCGCGCCGGCTCGCAGGCCCGCGCGGCGCAGCAGGCGCAGCAGGACGCCGGCCCACGCGACGGCCGCCACCGCGAGGACGGTCACGCCGATCAGCTGGAGAGTCGGGGCGTGCTCAGGCATGCGTCCCAGTACACACCACGGTCCGGGACTTTGGCCCCGGACCGTGATGTATCTCGCAGGTGCCGTGAACAACTCACAGCGGCACAAAGGGACAAGACGCCCTGAAGGATGGCGCGGGCGGTACGGCGGTCACGCCGCCACGGGCTGCTCGGTTCCCTCCGGCGTCCCGGCCGGGTGCCCGGCCGGATGGGTGGGCCCGTACTCGGGGGCCTGCCTGCGCATCCCCTTGAGGAGGACCACCAGGGCCGTGGTGACGCACACCCCGGCCGCGACCGCCACCAGGTACAGCAGCGGGCTGCCGATCAGCGGGACCACGAAGACGCCGCCGTGCGGGGCGCGCAGGGTGGCGCCGAAGGCCATCGACAGGGCGCCGGTGAGCGCGCCGCCCGCCATGGCGGACGGGATGACCCGCAGTGGGTCGGCCGCCGCGAACGGGATCGCGCCCTCGGAGATGAAGGAGGCGCCGAGCACCCAGGCGGCCTTGCCGTTCTCGCGTTCGGCCGCGGTGAACAGCCTGCCGCGCACGGTGGTGGCCAGGGCCATCGCCAGCGGCGGGACCATGCCGGCCGCCATCACCGCCGCCATGATCTCCATGGCCGAGTCGCTGGGCTCGGAGACGGCGATGCCGGCGGTGGCGAAGGCGTAGGCGACCTTGTTGACCGGGCCGCCCAGGTCGAAGCACATCATCAGGCCGAGCAGGGCGCCGAGCAGGACGGCGTTGGTGCCGGTGAGCCCGCCCAGCCAGTCGGTGAGGGCCTTCTGCGCGGAGGCGATCGGTTTGCCGATCACGACGAGCATCAGGAAGCCGGTGAGCGCGGAGGAGAGCAGCGGGATCACCACCACGGGCATGATGCCGCGCAGCACCGGCGGGATCCGCACCCGCTGGATCGCCGTCACCACGCCACCGGCGATCAGGCCGGCCGCCAGACCGCCGAGGAAGCCCGCGTTGATGTCCAGCGCTATCGCGCCGCCCACGAAGCCGGGGACGAGGCCGGGCCGGTCGGCCATGCCGTAGGCGATGTAGCCGGCCAGGACCGGGATGAGGAACTTGAAGGCGACGCCGCCGATCTGGAAGAGCAGCGCGCCCCAGCTGTCGGCCTGCGTCCAGGCGAAGTGGTCCGTGACCGAGGGCGCCTTGTCGATCTGCCAGCCGCCGATCGCGAAGCCCAGGGCGATGAGCAGACCTCCGGCGGCGACGAACGGGACCATGTAGCTGATGCCGGTCATCAGCCAGGTGCGGAGCTTGGTGCCGTAGCCCTCGGTGGAGCCGCCCGCGCGCTCGACCGGCGTGCCCGCCGGAGCGTGCGCCGGGACGCTCGCCTCGCCGCGCGCCGCCTTCTCGCGGACCTCGGCGATGAGTTCGGCGGGGCGGTTGATGCCCGCCTTCACGCCCACGTCGACGGTCGGCTTGCCCGCGAAACGGTCCTTGTCGCGTACGGGGACGTCGTGCGCGAGGATCACGCCGTCCGCCGCCGCGATCACCGCCGGGTCCAGCCGGGCGAAACCGGCCGACCCCTGGGTCTCGACGACCACCTCGACGCCCGCCTCGCGGCCCGCGTTCTCCAGGGACTCGGCCGCCATGTAGGTGTGGGCGATCCCGGTGGGACAGGAGGTGACGGCGACGATCCGGAAAGGCCGGGACGTACCGGCCGCGGAGGCGGCCGCGTCGCCGCTCCCCTCGCCCGTGCGGGCCGCGCTGCCCGCTGCGGCTCCGGCGGAGGCCGCCGCCGGAGCCACAGCGGTGTCTTCGGGGACGCCCGGGGTGCGCTCGGGGGCGCCCGGGCCGCCTTCGGGCACGCCCTGGGTTTCCTCAGGGGCGCTCGCCGGGCCTTCGGGCGCGCTCGTGCCGCCTCCGGGAGCACTCGGGGCTCCTCCGGGAGCGCCCGCGGTGTCCTCGGCGCCACTCGGGGACGCGCCGGGGACACTCCGGGCGTCTTCGGAGCCACTCGGGGTTTCTCCGGGGGCGCCCGGGGTGCGCTCGGGGGCGCTCGGGCCGCCATCGGGCACGCCCTGGGTTTCCTTCGGGGCGCTCGTGGTGCGATCCGGACCGCCCGCTGTGGCGCCGGAGACGCTCGCGGTGCCCTCCGGGGCGCCCGCGGTGGTCCCGGGCGCGCTCGTGGCGGCGGTCCCTGGTGTCGTGTCGCCGCGGATCAGGGACGCGGCCGTCTCCGTGTCGTCCAGGGCCCGTAGCGCGGCCGTGAAGGCGGGGTCCATCAGGCGGCGGGCGAGGGCGGAGAGGATCGTGAGGTGGGCGTCGTCGGCGCCGGCCGGTGCGGCGATCAGGAAGATCAGGTCGGCGGGGCCGTCCGCGGCGCCGAAGTCGATGCCGGCGGTGCTGCGGCCGAAGGCGAGGGTCGGCTCGGTGACATGGGCGCTGCGGCAGTGCGGGATGCCGATGCCACCGTCGAGCCCGGTCGGCATCTGGGCCTCGCGGGCGGCCACGTCGGCGAGGAAGCCCTCCAGGTCGGTCACCCGGCCCCGGGCCACCATGCGCTCGGCGAGGGCGCGGGCCGCCGCCTCCTTGGTGTCGGCGGACAGGTCGAGGTCGACCAGGTCCGCGCTGATCATGTCGCTCATCGCGGGCTCCTCTGCGCGCGGGCCGCCCGGGGGCTGGGGTGGGCGGGAGTGGGGACGGGGGTGCGGTGAGGGGGCGGGGTGGCCGGGGGGACGGGAGCGGACCGGCCGCCCAGCCGGCGAAAACCCGGGCGCAGGCCGTGCCGGACGAGCGGGGTCATGAGACCGGCTCCGTCAGCGCGCGGCCGTGCGGGATGTCCGCCGTGACGGTCACCGCCGCCGGGTCCAGGTCGGCGGGCGCCGGCATCACACTGCCGGGGAGCCGGACGGCGGCGGCGCCGTGGGCGACGGCGGAGGCGAGCGCCTCCGGACCGGTGCCGCCGGCGATGAGGAAGCCGGCCAGGGAGGCGTCCCCGGCGCCGACGTTGCTGCGGACGGCGGACACCCGCGCGCCGCCGAACCAGGCGCCGTCGTCCGACACCAGGAGCTGTCCGTCGGCGCCGAGGCTCGCCAGGACGGCACCCGCGCCCATCGCCCGCACCTCCTCGGCCGCCTTGAACGCGTCCCCCACGGTCGCCAGGGGGCGGCCGACGGCTTCCGCCAGCTCCTCGGCGTTGGGCTTCACCACGTCGGGCCGCGCGCGCAGCGCCTCCAGGAGGGCGTGCCCCGAGGTGTCCAGCGCGATCCGCACCTCGGCGGCGTGCGCCCGGTGGACGAGGTCGGCGTACCAGGAGGGCGCGAGGCCGCGGGGCAGGCTGCCGCAGCACGCGATCCAGTCGGCGGCGCGGGAGTGCGACCGTACGGTGTCCAGCAGGAGTTCCTGTTCGGCCGCCGACAGTTCCGGGCCCGGCGCGTTGATCTTCGTGAGTACGCCGTCGGCCTCGGCGAGCGCGATGTTGGAGCGGGTGGCTCCGGCGACCGGGACCGGCGCGACCTCGATGCCCTGCGCGTCCAGCAGCTCGGCGACGAGCGCGCCCGGCGCACCGCCGAGCGGCAGGACGGCGACCGTGCGCCGGCCGGCGGCGGCGACGGCACGGGAGACGTTCACGCCCTTGCCGCCGGGGTCCACGCGCTCGCCGTCGGCGCGGATGACCTCGCCGCGTTCCAGGGCGGGGACCTCGTAGGTGCGGTCCAGGGACGGGTTGGGGGTGACGGTGAGGATCATGCGCGCACCACTTCCGGGCCGAGGCGCTCGATGGCGGCGGCGTCGTCCGGGCCCATCGCGCTGTCGGTGATCAGCAGGTCCACATCGCCCAGACCGCCGAAGCGCGCGAAGTGCTCCTGGCCGTGCTTGCCGGAGTCGGCCAGCAGCACCACCCGCCGGGCCGCGCCGACCGCGGCCCGCTTGACCGCGGCCTCGGCGAGGTCCGGCGTGGTCAGGCCGTGCTCGGCGGAGAAGCCGTTGGCGGCGACGAAGAGCACGTCGGCGCGGATCTCGCCGTACGCGCGCAGTGCCCAGGCGTCCACGGCGGCGCGCGTACGGTGCCGGACCCGGCCCCCGACCAAGTGGAGCTGGATGCCCGGGTGGTCGGCGAGCCGGGCGGCGATGGGCAGGCTGTGCGTGACGACGGTGAGGGACGCCTCCAGCGGGATGGTCGCGGCGAGGCGGGCCACCGTCGTACCGGCGTCGAGGATCACCGTGCCCTCGGCCGGCAGTTCGGCGAGGGCCGCCTTGGCGATGCGGTCCTTCTCGTCGGCGGCGGTGGACTCGCGCTCGGCGAGGTCCGGCTCGAAGTCGAGGCGGCCGACCGGGATGGCACCGCCGTGCACCCGGCGGACGAGTCCGGCGCGGTCGAGGGCCTTCAGATCGCGGCGGATCGTCTCCGCGGTGACCTGGAACTCCTCGGCCAGCGACAGCACGTCCACCCGGCCGCCGTCCCGGGCGAGCCGGAGGATCTCCTGCTGCCGCTCCGGTGCGTACATGTCCGTTCGCCTCCGCCGTATGCCCGAACGTGTGGTTTCACCAGGAGGCTACGTCCGGATTCCGGGAAAGTAAACAGGTTCAGGCTCCATCCGGGCACGAACGGACTTCGGGACGACTCCCGGACGGACTCCCGGACGGACTTCCGCACGGACTTCCGGCGCCGTCCGGACAGCGGAGCGGCCCGGCACCTGGACGGTGCCGGGCCCCGCGTCGTCGTACCGGGTCAGTGCACGAGCTGCGGCTCCGGCTCCCGCTCGCCCGCCGGCGTCTCCTGCCCCGCGCCCTCCACGTGCTGGGCCGGGCGCTTCGGCAGGGCGGACATCAGCAGGAAGATCGCGCCCATGATCGCGGCGACGTACCACAGCGCGTGCTGGAAGGCGTCCACGAAGGCCGGGCCGGCCCGGTCGGGGGCCGGCCGGTCGTCGATCTGCCCGAAGAAGACCACCGACACCAGCCCCAGCCCGAGCGCGTTGCCCATCTGCTGCACGGTGTTGATCAGCCCGGACGCGGACCCGGCGTGCTCGCGCGGCACCTCGGAGAGCACCGCGTCGGTCAGCGGGGCCACGATCAGCCCCATGCCGAGGCCCATCACGACCAGCGGCAGGGCCATCTGCCAGGAGGCGATGGCGAGGCCGTAGCGGTCGGCCTCCCACAGGTAGAGCAGCACGCCCGCGCCCATCACCAGCGCGCCGGCCTGGAGCACCTTCCGGCCGAACCGCGGGACCAGCTGCTGCACCGACAGCCCGGCCGCCGTGGACACCGCGAGCGAGAACGGCACCCCGGTCAGTCCGGCCCGCAGCGGGCTCCAGCCGAGGCCCAGCTGCATGTACAGCGTCCAGACCAGGAAGAAGATGCCGAGCGCGATGCCGAACACGGTCTGTACGGCGATACCGGCGGCGAAGCTCTTCACCCGGAACAACGACAGCTCGACCAGCGGCGAGCCGTCCCGCGCCGCCTTGCGCCGCTCGTACGCCACCAGCCCCGCGAAGACGACGAGGGCGCCGGCCATCGAGCCGTATCCCCACAGCGGCCAGCCCAGCTCGCGCCCGCGGATCAGCGGATACAGCAGCATCAGCAGGCCCAGCGTGACCAGGGCGACGCCGACCAGGTCCAGCTTCAGCGCCTTCGGGGCGCGGGACTCGGTGATGAACCGGCGGCCCAGCAGCCAGGCGAGGACGCCGACGGGCAGGTTGATGAGGAAGATGGGCCGCCATTCGAGGCCGAACAGGTTCCATTCCGTCAGCAGCGCGCCGAGCAGCGGGCCGGAGACCGCGCCGAGGCCGACGATCGCGCCGAACAGGCCGAAGACCTTGCCGCGTTCGTGTGCGGGGAAGGTGGCGTGCACGATCGACAGCACCTGCGGCACCATCAGCGCGGCCATGCCGCCCTGGAGGAAGCGGGAGGCGACGAGCATCTCGGGGTTGACCGCGAAGCCGCACAGGGCGGAGGCGAGGGTGAAGCCGCCGATGCCGACGAGGAACAGCCGCTTGCGGCCGTGGATGTCGCCGAGCCGGCCGCCGGTGATCAGACCGGCGGCGAAGGCGAGGGCGTAGCCGGCGGTTATCCACTGGATCTGGCCGACCGAGGCGTGTTCGCTTCGCTGGATGGACGGGATGGCGATGTTGACGATCGTCACGTCCACGAGGTCCATGAAGGCCGCGGCCATGACGATGGCCAGGGCCAGCCAGCGGGCTCGGTCGGGAGGAGCGGGATGCGCCGTCGGAATCGAGGTCATGAGAGGAACCTAGGTACGCGATAGGTCAGATCGTGTCCTATACGCACGGCATGCTCGTCACTATGACGACCGACACTCCGGCCCGGCTGCTCCAGCTGCTGTCCCTGCTCCAGACACCTCGCGAGTGGCCCGGCGGCGAGCTGGCCGACCGGCTGCGGGTGTCCCGGCGGACCGTGCGGCGCGATGTCGACCGGTTGCGCGAGCTGGGATATCCGGTGCAGGCCACGCGGGGCGCGGACGGCGGGTACCGGCTGGTCGCGGGCAAGGCGATGCCGCCGCTGGTGCTGGACGACGAGGAGGCCGTGGCCATCGCGGTGGGGCTGCGGGCCGGTGCCGGGCACGCCGTCGAAGGGGTGGACGAGGCGTCCGTGCGGGCCCTGGCCAAGCTGGAGCAGGTGCTGCCGTCCCGGCTGCGGCACCGGGTGTCCACACTCCAGGCCGCGACGACCCCGCTGACCCTCGGCGACGGGCCGAGCATCGCACCGGAGACGCTGACCGTGATGGCGTCCACGGTGGCGGGGCACGAACGGCTGCGGTTCGCCTACCGCGACAAGGACGGCAGCGCCTCCCGCCGGCTGACCGAGCCGCACCGGCTGGTGTCGACCGGGCGGCGCTGGTACCTGGTCGCCTACGACGTCGACCGCGCGGACTGGCGGACCTTCCGGGTCGACCGGGTGAGCGAGCCGTTCGCGACCGGCGTCCGGTTCGCGCCGCGGGAGCTGCCGACGGGGAGCGCGGCCGAGTATCTGCGGCAGTCCATCCACCGGCGGCAGGAGACGTACGCCTTCGAGGTGCGGTTCGCCGCGCCGGCGCGGCGGCTCGCCACGCGGATCCCGGAGTGGCTCGGGGAGCCGGAGGACGACGGCGCGGGCGGCTGCGTCCTGCGGGGCACCACGGGCGATCCCATGGAGTGGCTGGCGGTACGGCTGGCGATGGCGGGAGTGGAGTTCACGATCCGCGGACCCGCGGAACTGGCGGAGTGCGCCCGGCGGCTCGGGAACCGGCTGAGCGGAGCCGCGGGCCCCGGAACGGACGAGCGGGCGGAGGGTTCGGCGGCGGAGGGGCGGTGAGGGTCCCTGGGGGGCGGCGGGGACCGTCGGGGGTCCGGGGTCCCTGGGGGGCGGCGGGGACCGTCGGGGATCCGGGGCCCCAGGGGCGTCTCGGGCCCGTACGGGTTCCCGGGGCCGGCAGGGGACCCTCGGGCCCCTGGGGAATCTCGGCCCCCTAGGGAACCTGAGGGCCCGTGAGGGACGCCGGCGCCATGGCGGACCTCAGGCCCGCGGGGACACCTCAGGCCCGCGGAGACACCGCGCCCCCGGGCGGACGCGGGCCCGTCCGGGACCTCAGGCCCCTACGGCGTCGCCCCACTCGAAGTTCCGTAGCGCGCGCAGGTTGCGGACCGCCAGGGTCGCGGGGCCCTCGGGGCCGGTGGGGCGGTCGGTCGTGGCGGACCAGGACTCCACGGCGACGCGTACGGCGGCCCCGGCCACGGCCGCCGCGAACCGGAGTTCCGGGCCCGGGGTCCGGCGGGGCTCCGGGGCCGGCCGGCCGCCGCTCTCCCGGGCCGCGAGGATCTCCGCCAGCGCGCCCTCCGACGCCTGGCACACCTCCGCCCAGACCTTGCGCAGGGCGGGACTGGTGTCGGCCAGGCGGACCAGGGTGCGCAGCCACTCCCAGGACGCGGCCGAGACGCCGAGGCCGGGGGTCAGGGTGTGGCGGACGGCGTGTTCCAGTGCCTGCGGTACGGGCAGGTCGGCCGGGGCCGTGCGGACCGCCTCGATCCAGCGCTGGGCGCCGGCGGCGTAGAGGGGGGCGACCGCCTCCTCCTTGGTGGCGAAGTAGCGGTAGAACGTGCGCGGGGCGATGCCCGCCGCCTGGGCGATGTCCTCGGCGCGGGTCGCCCGCAGACCCTGCCGGACGAAGAGGGCCGCCGCCGCCCGGGCGATCTCCATCCGGGTCTCGGCCTTCCTGCGTTCGGTGAGGGACACCGGCGCGGAGGCGGAAAACGGCTGGTGGGCGGCGCTGGGGGTGGTGCTCATGCCGGGCAGGCTATGCCCGTGTGGCAGAATCTGCCATCCGGCGGTCCACCCCGGGGTTCAGGTACGGGGTGGGCCGCCGTTCCAGCACCCGGGCCGCGTGTCCGCCTCCCCCCTCGCCCCTTCCCGCACCTCGCGGGCCGCTCCCGCACACGAAAAAGGCCGGGCCTCGGCGCCTGGGGGGGGGATAGGCGCCGAGGCCCGGCTCGGAAGGTCCCGGCGCCGGGGGGGGGATTGCGTCGGGACGTGGCTCGCGCGGGTCGGCCGGCTCGGTGGTCGGCCGGGTGGTGCGGTGTGGGGGTTGCCGGTGGGTGGGGAGTGCCGGCCCCGGGCCCTTGCGGGCCCGGAAGGGTTGTTCCCTGGGGCCCGGCGGTTGAAGCGGTGGGACCGCGCCATGTTTGCGCCGTCTTCCGCCACCCGCGCCGCCCGGCGTGCGCACCGCGCCGCGCGGTGCGCCGTACGTCACGCCGCCGCGTCGAAGCCGGTGTCGCGGGCCAGCTTCTTCAGCTCCAGCAGGGCGTGCTTCTCGATCTGCCGGATCCGCTCCCGGGTCAGGCCGTGCTCCTTGCCGACCTCGGTCAGGGTGCGCTCGCGGCCGTCCTCGATGCCGTAGCGCATCTTGATGATGGAGGCCGTGCGCTGGTCCAGGCGGCCGATCAGGTCGTCCAGTTCCTCGCTGCGCAGCAGGGTGAGGACCGACTGCTCCGGGGAGACCGCCGAGGTGTCCTCCAGCAGGTCGCCGAACTGCGTCTCGCCCTGGTCGTCCACCGGCATGTTCAGCGAGACCGGGTCGCGGGCCCAGTCCAGGACGTCGGTGACGCGCTCCGGCGTCGAGCCCAGCTCAGCGGCGATCTCCACGGGCTCCGGGTCGCGGCCGTGCTCGCGGTTGAACTCGCGCTGGACGCGGCGGATGCGCCCCAGCTCCTCCACCAGGTGGACGGGGAGCCGGATCGTGCGGGACTGGTCGGCGATGGAGCGGGTGATGGCCTGCCGGATCCACCAGGTGGCGTACGTCGAGAACTTGAAGCCCTTGCGGTAGTCGAACTTCTCCACCGCGCGCACCAGGCCGGCGTTGCCCTCCTGGATCAGGTCCAGCAGGGGCAGGCCGCTGCGCGGGTAGCGCCGGGCCACCGCGACGACGAGGCGGAGGTTGGAGCGGATGAAGACGTCCTTGGCGCGCTCACCGGCGTCGGCCAGGGCCTGGAGCTCCTCGCGGCTGGCGTCCGCCCGGGTCTCCTCCTCGCCGTCGAGAACCTGCTGCGCGAACACACCCGCCTCGATGGTCTGCGACAGCTCGACTTCCTTGGCGGCGTCCAGAAGCGGCGTGCGCGCGATCTCGTCGAGGTACATGCCGACCAGGTCGCGGTCTGCGATCTCGCCGCCATGAGCGCGAACACTGCTTGCCGAGTCGGCCGTCTCGCCGGTGGCGGACTGACGACGGGCGACGGCACGGGTTGCCATGCGTGCTCCCTTGCGGTGGTGGGCTGGCGGGTGGTCCTGGTGAACGCGCGGGCACCAAACTGTCTTCGGGACTCTCTTCGAGTGCCCTGCATCCGAAGGAAACAACGACTGGAATCCGGACAGAATTCCCAACCCGCCCCGCAAATTTTCTGATCATGCAGTACCCTGTCGGCCACGCGGGGAGGCGAGATGCCGTCGGAGTACGCCGAGGCGCAGGTCAGACCGGGAATCGAGGGAGACCTCGAAGCACTCACGGCGCTGTACAACCACTACATCCGTGAGACGGCCATCACATTCGACACCGTGGCCCTCACTCCCGAGGAGCGCCGCCCGTGGCTGCTCTCCCACCCGGAAGACGGCCCGCACCGCCTGATGGTTGCCACGGACGCGGACACCCGGCGCGTGCTGGGGTATGCCACCTCCGGTCCGTACCGGCCGAAGCCCGCGTACGGGACGTCCGTGGAGACCTCGGTGTACGTGGCCCCGGACGCCGGCCGGCGCGGGATCGGCACGCTGCTCTACGACGCCCTGTTCAAGGCCCTCGCCGAGGAGGACGTCCACCGCGCCTACGCCGGCATCGCGCTGCCGAACGCGGCCTCCGAGCGGCTGCACGCCCGCTTCGGCTTCCGGCACGTCGGCACGTTCCACGAGGTCGGCCGCAAGTTCGGCCGCTACCGGGACGTGGCCTGGTACGAGCGAGAGCTCTAGGGCCTCCTATCCGAACTGCACGGACCGCTTCGCCATTCCCATCCAGAACCCGTCGATCACCGACCTCGGCGCGTCCGGCCCGCCGCCGGCCTCCGCCGCGCCCAGGGTGACGAAGAGCGGGGCGAAGTGCTCGGTGCGCGGATGGGCGTAGCGGCCGGCCGGGGCCTTGTCGGCGAAGTCGAGCAGGGCGTCCCAGTCGCGGGCCTCCAGGGCGCGCCGTCCCCAGTCGTCGAACTCGGCCGACCAGCTCGGCACGCCCGGCCCGGTGTGCCGCAGGGCGGCGAGGTTGTGGGTGAAGAAGCCGGAGCCGACGATCAGCACGCCCTCGTCGCGCAGCGGGGCGAGCCTGCGGCCGAGGTCCAGCAGGCGGACCGGGTCGAGGGTGGGCAGGGAGATCTGCAGGACGGGGATGTCGGCGGCCGGGTACATCTCGACGAGCGGGACGTAGGCGCCGTGGTCGAGGCCCCGGTCGGGGATGTCCTGTACGGGGAGGCCGGGGGCGCGCAGCAGCTTGCGGACGGCGTCGGCGAGCGCGGGGGCGCCGGGGGCGGCGTAGCGGACTCGGTAGTAGTGCTCGGGGAAGCCCCAGAAGTCGTGAACGAGCGGGACGGTCTCGACCGCGCCGAGGGCCAGCGGGGCCTCCTCCCAGTGGGCGGAGACCATGAGGATCGCGCGGGGGCGGGGCAGGGCGGCGGACCAGGCGGCGAGCTGGCCGGGCCAGACCGGGTCGTCGGCGAGCGGCGGTGCGCCGTGACTGAGGTACAGGGCGGGCATGCGCTCCTGGGCGGTGGCGGACATCGCGGCGGCTCCCGTGGGGTGGCAAAGCTTTAACTCTCAAGTTTCTAGGGGAACTCTACCAACACTTGTTCAAGTTTCAAGAAGTCGCCTCGTAGACTGGACATATGAACAAGGCACCGGACCCCGCCGAGCGGCCCCGCTGGCTGACCGACGAGGAACAGCACGTCTGGCGCGCCTATCTGCACGCCACCACCCTGCTGGAGGACCACCTCGACCGGCAGCTCCAGCGCGACGCGGGCATGCCGCACGTCTACTACGGCCTGCTGGTCGGCCTCGCCGAGGCCCCGCGCCGCCGGCTGCGGATGACCGAGCTGGCGATGCAGGCGAAGATCACCCGGTCCCGGCTCTCGCACGCCGTCGCCCGGCTGGAGAAGAACGGCTGGGTCCGCCGGGAGGACTGCACCGCCGACAAGCGCGGCCAGTTCGCGGTGCTCACCGACGAGGGCTTCGAGGTGCTGCGGCGCACCGCGCCCGGCCATGTGGACGCCGTACGGCAGGCGCTGTTCGACCGGCTGAGCCCGGAACAGCAGAAGGCCCTCGGCGAGATCATGGAGATCGTCGCCGAGGGCCTCCAGCCCAAGGAAGCGGGTGCGGACCTGCCCTGGCTCCGCTAGTCCACCGAGTGGTTCCCGGTACGGGCCGTCAGTGGGCCACCACCGGCACCGGCAGCTCGTCCTCGGCGCCCTCACCGGTCATCACGGTGGTGGCGTTCGGACGGCCGGCGTTGACGAAGGTGAAGGCGATCAGCGAGGCGAGCGCCAGGATGCCGACGGCGACCCAGATCGCGGCGCTGTAGCCGTGCACCATGCCCTGGAGCCCGACCAGCTGCTGCTGCGGCTTGCCGGTGGCGCCGGCGATGTGGTCCTTGACGTACGAGGTGGTCGCCGAGGAGGCGATGGTGTTCAGCAGGGCGGTGCCGATCGCGCCGCCCACCTGCTGCGAGGTGTTGACCATCGCGGAGGCGACACCGGCGTCCCGGGGCTCGACGCCCTGGGTGGCCAGGGACATCGCCGGCATGAACGCCGTACCCATGCCGAGACCGAGCAGCAGCATGGCGGGCAGCAGCAGCGCCGGGTACGAGGAGTCGATCTCCAGCTGGGTCAGCAGCAGCATGCCGACGCCCGCGACCAGGAAGCCGGGGCCCATCAGCAGCCGGGCCGGCAGCCGGGTCATCAGCCGGGTGCCGATCTGCGTGGAGCCGGTGATCATGCCGACCACCATCGGCAGGAAGGCGAAACCGGTCTTGACCGGCGAGTAGCCCTTCACGATCTGCAGGTAGTAGGTCAGGAAGAGGAACAGGCCGAACATGCCGATGATCGCGAGGCCCAGCGAGAGGTAGATGCCGCCGCGGTTGCGGTCGGTCACCACGCGCAGCGGCAGCAGCGGGGCCTTGACCTTGGCCTCGACCACCACGAACGCGAGCAGCAGCACCACGGACGCGACGAACATCGACACGGTCAGCGTGTCGCTCCAGCCGTCGGACTCGGCGCGCGTGAAGCCGTAGACGAGCGCGACCAGGCCGAGGGTGGAGAGCAGGACGCCCGGGATGTCGAGCGGGTTGCGGTTGCGGCCGCCCTCCGGCTCGCGGATGACGAAGTAGGCGCCGGCCGCGGCGACCACGGCGAACGGGACGTTCACGAAGAAGGTCCAGCGCCAGTTCAGGTACTCGGTGAGGAAGCCGCCGAGGATCAGGCCGACGGCACCGCCGCCGCCCGCGATGGCGCCGTAGATGCCGAACGCCTTGGCGCGCTCCCTGGCGTCCGTGAACATGACGGCGAGCAGGGACAGCGCGGCCGGGGCGAGCAGCGCGCCGAAGACACCCTGGAGGGCGCGGGCGCCGAACATCAGCGGGCCGGTGGTGGCGGCACCGCCGAGCGCGGACGCGAGGGCGAAGCCGGCCAGGCCGAGCACGAAGGTGCGCTTGCGGCCCCACAGGTCGGCGACCCGGCCGCCGAACAGCAGCAGACCGCCGAAGGCGAGCGCGTAGGCCGTGATCACCCACTGCTTGTTGCCGTCGGATATGCCCAGGTCCTCCTGGGCGGCGGGCAGGGCGATGTTCACGATGGTGGCGTCGAGGACGACCATCAGCTGGGCGAGCGCGATGAAGACGAGCGCCTTCCAGCGGTTGGCGTCACCGCTCGGGGCGGCGAGGCCGGCAGCCTTGCGGGCTGTTTCGGACATGGAGATACCCACTTCGGGACTTCGGAGCTTGGGAACTCAGGGCTCGGTGACGGACTGCGTGGTGAAAAATGACGAGAAAACGGAGTAAGGCGGAACGGTGAACAGAAAAGGAACGGCCGTACGAACCGCCGCCGTGCTGTCGGTGGACTGTGCGCGGGAGCTGAACTGATCGGTCAGGAGGCGCGCAGCTCCCTGATGCTGAGGGCCTCACCCGGCAGGGCGGAGCGGGCGGGCGCCCGCAGGCCGTCGAGGAACAACTGGAGAAGACGGTGGACGAAGCGGTCGCCGCGCAGGCAGTCCGTGCCGGCCGGGGGCCGGCTCAGCTGGCCCACGGCGATCATCAGATCACCCACGCCGACGTCCGGCCGGAGCTGCCCGGCCGCCTTGGCCCGGCCCATGACCTCCTCGATGAGCCGCTCGACGCGCTCACGGGAGGCCTCCAGGTCGGGGTGGTGCTGGTCGAACGTGCTGGACACCATGGGGCACAGCGCGCCGATCCGCTCGTCCGCGGCGGCGTGCACGAAGTGCTCCAGGGCGCTGAAGGCGTCCCCGCTCTCCGCCAGGGCCAGCTCGGCCGCTCCGGCCGTGCGGTCCATGACGGAGCAGACGACCTCGCGGACGAGGGCGTCCCGGTCGGGGAAGTTGCGGTACACCGTGGCGTTGCCGACGCCGGCCCGGCGGGCGATATCGTCGATCGGCACGTCCGCGCCGTGCTCGACGATCATTTCCCGGGCGGCGGTGACGATCCGCTCCCGGTTGCGCAGGGCGTCGGCGCGCGGCCGGGTCACCTTGCGCTCGGCGGGGGCGGTGGCGGCGGACACGGGGCACTCCTTGGATCGAGGGGCGAACCGGGGACTGGCTCCCCGTTTCGCTCGGACACAGGGCTAAACGGGGAAAGCGTCCCCGGTTATTTCCCGTCCGCCCGAAGAATCGTTGTGACCTGGGACACAAGCATCGTCCGCCGGGTTTCACCCGTCCGCGGACCCGGTTTCCCACCATCGGTCTCCTCCAGCGCGCGCCCGCCGCCCCGCCGCCCCAGGGTGAGCGCAAGGGTGCAGCCGGAGACCAGGGCTGCCGTGGCGCGAAAGGTCCCCGCATGCAGCCGCAGCCCCGCCGCCGCATACGCCCGCGCCGGGTGGCCGCCCTGACCGTGGTGACCGCACTGACCCTCGCGGTCGGCACCTCGGCGGGGACCGGACACCTGACGGCGCCCACCACCGCCGGGCCCACGGGCCTCGCCCGCTCCTCCGCACTGCTCCCCTGCATGATCCGCGGCGGTCTGGACGTGCAGATGACCGAGGGCCTGCCCACGCCGGCCGGCTACTCCCGCTCCACGGGCACGGTCCACGCCCTGACCCTGATGGTCGACTTCCCCGACGCGCCCGGCGAGGGTGCCGCGATGGACCGCTTCCACGAGTTCTTCCCGCGCACCCAGGACTGGTTCCACACCGCCTCGTACGGCCGTCTCGACTACCGTCCCGAGACCCCCGTCACCACCTGGCTGCGCATGCCGAAGCCGTTCCGGGACTACGGCATAGAGCGCGGCGCGCCCTTCGACCCCGGCTACCGCAGCCTGGTGCAGGACCTCGTGGCCGCCGCCGACCCGAGGGTGGACTTCCGCGCCTACGACCTGCTGAACGTGCTCGTCACCCCGAACGCCGGCCCCTCCGCGCTGGACACCGTGCTGTCCGTGACCTTCGCCGGCAACGACGACGCTCCGGTCGCCGACGGCGTGCGCGTCTCCAACGCCTCCTTCGTCTACTCCCGCCAGGACGACGGCTCCGGGTCCTACGACCGCACCGGCTACCGGGTGCTGCCGCACGAGAACGGCCACACCTTCGGCCTGCCCGACCTGTACACGCAGGACGGCGGAGGCGCGGTCGGGCACTGGGACATCATGAGCGAGGACTGGGGGGCCAACAACGACCTGCTCGGCTGGCACAAGTGGAAGCTGGGCTGGCTGGACGGCGGCCAGGTCGGCTGCGCGGCGGCCCCCGGCAGCGTGGAGTTCACCCTCTCCCCGCTGTTCCAGCAGGGCGGCGGCAAGCTGGTCCTCATACCGGTCACCGCGCGCACCACCTACGCGCTGGAGGTCCGCGCGCAGGGCGGCAACGACGAGACGGTGTGCCGTCCCGGCGTCCTCATCTACAAGATCGACGCGGCGGTCGACACCGGCCGCGGCCCGGTCACCGTCTTCGACAGCCACCGCGGCAGCGGCGGCTGCACCCGCAGCCCCAACGTCCACGCCGAACTCTCCGACGCGCCGTTCGCCGCCGGCGAGACCTTCAAGGACCCACGGCACGGGATCAGCGTGCGGGTGGTCTCGACGGACACGGAGGGAAACTACCGGATCCGGGTGAGCCGGGGCGGGGGTGTGGTGCGGGTGGCGGATGAGTCTTGAGGGGTGGCGTACGGCGGGTGTCCATGGGGGCTGCCGGGCCTGCCGGACTGTTCGCGCGACGGGCCGGTGACCCGTGGGGGTCCGGGTCCGGGGAGGGACGCCTGCCGGGCTGCGGGCGGCCGGGCTGCGGCGTGGCTCCGGGTCCGTACGAGAAGGATGGCCCGCCCCTTACGGGGTTACCGTAGGCGTGCCCTGACGCCGTACCGGAGAGACGATGCCCGCGATGACCGCAGTGGATGCCGACACCCGCGCCGGGGGCGGGGCCGGGGCACCGGCGGAGGCGGTCGGGCCGCTGGTGCGCGGAGTCGCGGTACTGCGCCGGCTGGCCGGAGCGGGCGGCACGCTGAGCCCGGGCGCGCTGGAACGGGCCACCGGTCTCGCCCGCTCCACGGTGGACCGGATCACCGCGACCCTGGCCCGCATGGGCCACGTACGCCTCGACGGCCGGGACGTCGTCCTCACCCCGGGCGTGATGGAGCTGGGCAACGCCTACCTCGCCGCCCTGCGCCTGCCCGCGCTGCTCGGCGCGCACGCCGACGCCCTCGCCGACGAACTGGACGAGTCGGTGTCGCTGGCGGTCCCGGACCGGGACGGCATCCGCTTCGTCCACCAGGCCACCCGCCGCCGCGCGCTGTCCGTCAGCTTCCGCATCGGCGACCTGCTGCCGGCCGAACGCACCGCGCCCGGCGCGCTGTTCGCCACGGAGTGGACGGAAGGGGACTGGAGCCGGTGGCGGGCGCGCCGGGCCGGCGATCCGCGGGACACCGCGTTCCCGGCCGTACCCCCGCGCCCGGACCCCGTCCCCGCCGCGCTCTCCGACGAGGCGGACGCCGTCGAGGCGGCCTTCGCGGACCGGGTGCGGGCGGCCCGCCGGGACGGCTGGGCCCTGGACGACCAGCTGATCGAGCCGGGCCTGGTCGCGGTGTCCGCCCCGGTGCACGACCCTCGCACCGGCCGTCTGGCCTGCGTGGCGAGCGTGGTCAGCCACACCAGCCGGCACCCGGCGGAGGAACTGCCCGCCACCCTGCTGCCCCGGCTGCGTACGGCGGTGGAGGCGATGGAGGCCGGCCTGCGGACCGCGCCGCCGCCCGCGCCGGGGCCCGCACCCGCCGGCCTCGCCACCTGGACGACGGCGTCCAAGCAGGAACTGGGCCGGGACTTCGTGGAGTCGCTGGCCCGGGGCCTGACGGTGCTGACGGCCTTCGGCGAGGGCCGCTCGGCGCTGTCCCTGACGGACGTGGCCCGGGCGACCGGCCTGTCCCGGGCGACCGCCCGCCGGGCGCTGCTCACCCACGAGCACCTGGGCCTGGTGGCCACCGCCGCGCACGACGACCGCGCCTTCATCCTCACCCCGCGCGTCCTGGACCTCGGCTTCCCGCCGCTGTCCGGGACGTCACTCTCCCGCCTCGCGGAACCTCGGCTGCGCGCGCTGGCGGACCGGGTGGGCGAGGCGGCGGCACTGGCCGTACTGACGCCCGACGGCACGGAGGTCCAGTACACGGCGGGCGCGGGCACGAGCCGTGTCCTGACCGTGCGCATACCGGTGGGCGCGCGGCTGCCGGCCGCCGCGACCTCTCTGGGCCGCGTCCTGCTGGCGGACGCCGACGGCCCCCTGTCCCCGGAGCTGGCCCGGATCAGAACCCAGGGCTATGCCCTGGCCGACGAGGAACTGGAGTCCGGCCTGCGGTCGGTCGCCGTACCGGTACGGGACCGCACGGGCCGCGCGGTCGCCGCCGTGAACGTCGCCACGCACACGGCCCGCCGCACCCTGGAGGACTGCGTCCGCCACCTCCTGCCGGCCCTCCACGCGACGGCCGACGCCATCCAACGGGACCTGCACACGGCGTCCCGCTTCACTCGCGTACCCATGTCCTGAACGGGGCGCGGCGCACCGGCGGTGGGCACGGACCGGCAGTAGGCACGGACCGGCGGTAGGCACGGACCGGCGGTAGGCACGGACCGGCGGTAGGCAGCGGGTGTCGGCCGACGGCTGACGGTTGACGGTTGACGGTTGACGGCTGACGGCTGACGGCTGACGGCTGACGGCTGACGGCAGTGGGGGGTCGGTGGGTGCCGGCGTGGCCGTCAACCGGTCGTGAGGTTGTGCTCCAGGGCGGCGAGGAGCCGCGCCAGGTGCGCCCGTTCGTCCCCGCCGAGCCCGGCCAGCGTGCGTTCCTCCAGCTCCTGCCACATCCGCCCGACGCCCTCACGCAGCGCCTCGCCGGCCTCCGTGGCCGTGACGAGGACGGCCCGGCGGTCGCCGGGATCGGCGCCACGGGTGACGAACCCGGCCTGCTCCAGGCGCTGCACCATCCGGGTCACCGTGGACGGGTCGAGGTCCAGCTCCTTGATGAGGGCCGACTGACGCTGCGGCCCGGACTCCCACAGCCGCATCAACAGCAGCTCCTGCCCCGGGTACAGGCCCAGCCGGCGCAGCAGTTGACCGGCGGCGACCCGGTGGGCGCGGGCGACGCGGGAGATCGTGTGGCTGATCTCGCCGCCCGCGTCGACGGGCGGGGTGGGGGTGTCGTCGGGGTTGCCCGACGGGGTGCGCGGCATGAGCGGAGACCTCCTGTGGGGATGCGTACGTCTCATTATGTTGGCTGGCCAAGCACATGGGCTACAGTGGCCGGACGGAAACTATTGGCCAGCCAAGTAATCCGTACAGTCACGTGAGGAGCCCCACCATGCCCACTGCGTTCGACCCGGTCGTCATCGGCGGAACCCACCAGCTCGCCAACCGGATCGTGATGGCACCCATGACCCGCAGCCGCGCCTACGGCGGCCTGGTCTCGGAGCTGACCGCGGAGTACTACGCCCAGCGCGCCTCCGCCGGCCTGATCATCACCGAAGGCACACAACCCTCCGTCGTCGGCCAGGGCTACCCCTACACCCCGGGCCTGCACAGCGCCGAGCAGGTGGCGGCCTGGCGCAAGGTCACCGACGCGGTGCACGCCAAGGGCGGGAAGATCTTCGCGCAGCTGATGCACACGGGCCGGATAGGCCACCCGGCGCTGCTTCCGGACGGCCTGGTGCCGGTCGGCCCCTCACCGGTCGCGGCCAAGGGCCGGTGCTTCACCCCGGACGGACCGAAGGACTTCGTCACCCCGCGCGAACTGACCCCGGACGAGATCGCGCAGACCATCACCGACCACGTGACGGCGGCACGCAACGCGGTCGACGCCGGCTTCGACGGCGTCGAACTGCACGGCGCCAACGGCTACCTGATCCAGCAGTTCCTGGCCCCCAACAGCAACCGGCGCACCGACGAATGGGGCGGTTCGACCGAAGGCCGCGTCCGCTTCGCCGTCGAGGTGGTCGCCGCGGTGGCCACCGAGATCGGCGCGGACCGCACCGGCCTGCGCCTGTCCCCCGGCTCGTCGCTCAACGACATGGAGGAGCCGGACCCGCGCCCCGCGTACGAGGCTCTCGTCCGGCGCGTCGCCCCGCTGAACCTGGCCTACCTGCACGTCATGGAGGCGGGAGACCGCGAGCTGACGCTCGCGCTGCGCCACCTCTTCCCGGGCACCTTCATCCTCAACCCGCACACCGGGGAACGCCCCACCGGCCCCGAGGAACTGTCCCTGATCGAGAACGGCACCACCGACCTGATCTCCTTCGGCCGGCTCTTCCTCGCCAACCCCGACCTCCCGCACCGCCTCGCGACAGGCGGCCCCTTCACCTCCGCGGACCCGTCCACGTTCTACGGCGGCGACGCCACCGGCTACACGGACTACCCGCCCTTGCCGGCCTGACGCCCACCGGCACCCCGGGGCGCCCCACCCGCTACACTGTCGGCGGTGGCCCACACCTACCAGTAGGCCACCCACCCTGTCGGCGACAAACCGACAGATCCCCGCCTTCGTAGCTCAGGGGATAGAGCACCGCTCTCCTAAAGCGGGTGTCGCAGGTTCGAATCCTGCCGGGGGCACACGGCTGAACAGGGGTTAGGCCCCGGAACTCGCAGGTCAGAGAGTTCCGGGGCCTTTCTCGTTCCCTCGGGAGCCAGTCTGACTACACACTCAATACGGGCTGACTACGCCTTCACTACGCGGTCCGGTCGACTAAATCTCGACTAAACGATCATGGAGTTCCCCCAGGTCAGCGCTGCAACGAGCAACCCCCGCGCTCCGGCATCCGCCAGAAACGCGGGGGTGCTCTTGTGCCGGGGCCGTCACCGTGGGGCACCAGCCGGATGACCCCAGCACGCCTATGTGCACACTGCATCTTCAGGGATCGAAGCTCCGCTGACCAGGGGTTTCACTCGATAGAGTGAACATGCGTTCGAATTCACCGCACGCCCCTGACCCTGCGGCGGATGCATGGTGCCGCAGGGCTGAGAGTGGGGGCGTATCACGCAGGCGCATCTGCTCTGGCGCTGGCGGCATCATGCCTGCAAGATCACAAAAAGCCAAACACATTGGGCAGACATTCGATCATGAGTGGTCAACGCTGGCTCGGTGCGAGACCTCCCCACCGACGACGGTTGGATCATCGACCGGCGCCGACACATCGGAGGCCGCATCCGCGCAGAACGGTTACGCCAGAGCCTCACCCAGGACGAGGTCTACCTGGCTGCGGGAATCAGCCGCTGGACCCTACAGCGGGTGGAGGCCGGCGAAGATGTGCAGCTGTCCACACTCCTGCGCATCGCCTGCGTGCTCGATATCCCCCTGCGAGACCTCGTTGGATGACGGCCGCCCCCGACGGGGGGCAGGGGCGGCCGTCCGGCCCGCCGCGGCCGATCCCTGTCATGGCCACGGCGGGAGATCGTGGGTCATGTCGGCTTGTGCCGGGCCTGCCGCGCGTGCCGACGCATCAGCACATGGCAGTCACTCACCCGGGAGAAGTCGCCCGCCGCACGGGCCTCGGCGCGCTGCTGGACCAGGGCGGCACACTGAGCGCAGCCGAGCACCGGCCGTGGCGGATCAAGCGGCGGATGCACCGCCGGCGGCGGGGACAGCGGGATGCTCACCGAGCACCTCCAGGCAAGTCGGCCGGGCCCCGGCCCGGGCAGTCGAGCGAGCAGGCGTACACCTCAACGCTGAGGTCGTGGGCGCCGATACTGCCCTGCACCCGGCCCACGCTGACACCGCCGCGAGCGAGGGACGCGCCGCACCAGACGCAGGCCCAGCCCGAGTACTGGCTGCGTGTCAGCTCCAGCGCCGAGGGCAGATGAGTCACTTCGGGCCGTCCTTCCGGATGGCTGCCCACATGAGAACCTCGCCGGTGCCGTCGCTGCTGCCCCACGACTCGGCGGCCAGAAGCACCTCCAGCAGCGCGGCGAATTCTGCCTTCCCGACCGGTACCGGCACGGACACGCGAACGTATGAGCCGCGGTCGCTGACCGTCGCCGCTATGCCTGCCGCCTGCTCCATCGCGGAGCGCAGGGCGTCAAGCGGTAAGCGGGCAGCAGACATGAAGGTCTCCCGGACTCTTCGAGTAGAGCCGAACTCATCTCGAAGAGTAACCGGCCGCCCCGTACTCTGTCAGGTGCGTCACACTCGATTCCCATTGGAGGTCCCCGTGGCCGACCCGGCGCCGTACCTCGTCATCGCCGAGGAGCTGCGCGGCCGGATCGCCAGCGGCGCCCTCGCGCCCGGTGACCGGCTGCCCTCCGTCGCCGAACTCGGCCGTGAGTACGGCGTGTCGCCGTCTGTCGGCGCACGGGCCTACTCGGTCCTCGTCCACGACGGCCTGGTGGTGTCCCGGCACGGCGCCGGCCACTACGTCCGCAGTCGAGAGACACCCGAGCTGCTCGTCCGCCGGCACCGACGGCGCAGCGAGGACAGCCCCTTCGGGCAAGGCGCCGCCGAGCAAGGCGCCGTGGGCACCTGGCGGCACGACAGCACCACCGAGCAGGCGAGCGAGACCGTGGCGGCCCGGCTCGGCATCACCGCCGGCGACCCGGTGATGCACACCTCGTACGTATACCTCGCCGACGACCAGCCGGTGCAGCTCGCGGAGTCCTGGGAGCCGCTCGCCCTCACCGGCCAGTCGCTGGTCGCCCTGCCCGAGGTCGGCCCGTACGCCGGCGTCGGGGTGGCCGCGCGGATGCGGGTCCTCGGCATCGAGGTCGGCGACCCTGTCGAGCGGGTCCGCGCCCGCACGGCCACCCGGCAGGAAGCGCAGGCGCTCGGCATGACCCCGCCCGGGCCCGTGCTCGCCGTCGAGCGGACCTACTACGACCAGGCCGCCGGACGCCCGGTCGAGACCGCGGACGTCGTGATGCGCGGCGACCGCTGGGTGGCGGTGTACGGCCAGGCGCCCGCGGGATCCTGACTCTGGGCATGACGAAAGCGGCCCCGCCCTCCCGGAGGAGAGCGGGGCCGCTGTCACGTGCCGATGTCGTGGAGGTACGGGCGGACCTCGTCGGGGATGGGCTGCGGGGGCGGTGGTGGTTCGAGCCGCTGCTGGCGCATGTACGCGACCAGGGAGCGGGCCCACCCGCCGATGTAGCGCAGGGCGTACTCCTGCGCGCTGATCCGCGCGCGGTCCTGCTCGGCCTGGAGCCGGTCTTGTTCCGCCTCGCGCTCCAGGCGCGCGATGTGCTCGGACAACTTGTCGGTCACCGCGGTGAAGTCGTCGCGCCGCTCGGCACCGCGCGGCCGGCGCGGCTGCCGTCGGCCGATGACCGCAGTGAGGATGCCGCCGGCCGCCGTGACGAGGGCGACTGCCAGCGCGCTCAGCGCGGTCAGCATCTCAGGTCTCACGCAGCGGCTCCGATCGTGCGGGAGGCTCGTCCCAGCCGATCGCCACGAGGCAGACCCCGCCGAACGCGCCGAAGATCAGGGCGACCACCCAGCCCCGCGGGTGCTCGCCGAGCGGCCACCAGGCCACCAGGTAGGACATGGACCAGGGCGCGGTGATGCCCCACACGGCGAGGTATCCGGGCCAGTCCCGGCGTGGTGGCAGCCATGCGCACACCAGCGCCGCCGTCCCGGCCATCACCCAGGCAGCCGCCCACGCGTCCAGCGGCATCAGCCGCACGAGCAGGTGGAGGCCGCGTAGGTCGTGGGCGGGCTGGACGAACAGGCTGAAGCCGTAGAGCGTGGCGATGATGCCCTTGAGGGTGAGGAGTGCGCCGCGGCGGCCCAGCTGCTGCTGGAGCCGCCGGGCCGCCGCGCGCATCAGACGCCCGGCGTCGTGCGGTTGGGCACGGCCCAGGTGATGCCCCAGGCGCCGAGGACGGCGAGCACGATGGTCACGCCCTCGCCGGTTGTGACGGTGCCGTCCTGCACGGCGGTGACCGCCGCGGTGGCGCCGGCGGCGAGTCCGGCCACGATGCTCTTGGCGATGCTGGAGATTCGCATGGTGACCCCTTCGGTCAGTCGGTAACGGTGAAGCCGTGCCGGGCGGCGAGCAGGCGCAGGGACTTCTCGCCGGGGATGCCGTCGGCGTCGTCGCCGGTGTAGCCGCCGCCGGCCGGGGAGCGCTGCCAGCGCGCGTAGGCGGTGACGGTCTTTGTGCCGAAGCTGCCGTCCACGTACTCGGCGGGCAGCAGTCCCTCGGCCTTCAGCGCCTTCTCGACGGTGAGGACTTCGCCCTTGTAGGAGGTGTGGCCCTGCGCGGCGGGCGGGTCGTGGCGGGCTGCGTACACGACGTGGGCGAGGGACACCTTGGGCTTCGTGGTCGGCTTTGGCGAGGTGGGGAAGGCCGGCCAGGACAGCGGGTCATCGTGCCCGTTCTCGGGGACACCCTTGTGCGGGTACCAGCCGCTCTTCGTCTCCCAGGTCTTCTCGTTGCGGGTGCAGTTCTCCGGGCGGCCGTTCGGCCAGGCGTCAGCCACGCCCCAGCTGTGCACCCAGCCGTGCAGTTCCTCCCAGCCCTTGCACGGGGTATCGGTGAGGCGCGCGTACGTCCGACCGCCGACCCGGCAGTACGGGAAGAAGAGCGCCTCCACCTGGATCACGACGCTGCCCGCGCGGTTGGTGCGGGTGCCGCCGCTCACGTCGACCAAGGACTTGGACCGGGAGGTGGCCGGCACGAACTGGGTGACGCGGCCGGTAAACGGGTCCCACAGGACGTGCGGCGCGACGGTGCGCCCGCCGCCCCCCGAGAAGTAGGCGCGGAGGTTCTCATAGGGGACGAGGTCGACCGGCTTGGCCACGCTGGCGTTGCGGTCCCAGGTGATGTGGGCGACCGCCTTGGCGGGGCCGCCATCGGTGGGGGCGTGGTCGCCGATGTCCAGGCGCTGGGCGCCGGGCATCCAGAGGTCGGGCATGTGCTGCTCCAGACATGACGAACGCCCCGGCCGGACGGCGCGGGGCGGGGTGGGGATGGGGACGGGTCAGGACGCGGACTCGTAGACCATGGCGATGCGGCACTCGTCGCCGGCCGCCCAGGTGAAGGGGCTGGCCGCCGAGACGTTCACGGTGCTGCCCGACGGTGCGATGAACCGGGCCGCGGTGTCGCTGCTGCCGATCTGCCCCACGCCGCAGTAGTTCGCGCTGGTCGACGCGTCGTACATGCGGGCCATCACCAGGGAGGTGGTCGACTTCGAGGCGGAGGTGACGGGCAGTGAGAACGCCCAGCTGCCTGCGCCGTAGGTGGTCTGGGAGCCGGGGAAAAGGTTGACCTCGGCGATGACGATGCGGCCGATCTTCATGTAGCGCCCGTTCATGGTGCCGTTGCCCAGGCTCGGAGCGGTGCTCGCGCTCCATGTCGGCGTGTACACCGTCCACGCGGCGAACATGCTGTTCAGCTGGTCGCGGATCTCCTGGTTCATCAGCGCGGCGGAGACCGTCTCGCCGACGACCCAGGTGCGGGGCGAGAACGTCACGTCAGACCTCCAGCTGCGGGCCCGGCTCCGGCTCGGGCGTCGGCTCGGGCACGGGCGCGTCAGGGTTGGCCGGGTCGTCGGCGTTCCACCAGTTCCGCAGCGCGGGCTTCAGGCCCATGAGGCTGGCCTCCACCGCGGCGACGTCGGCGGGGAAGACGAGCGTGCACCAGCCCCAGCTGCACTGGGTGCAGGCGTAGCGGGGGTCGGCCGGGGAGACAACCGCGGCCGACCCGCAGGAGGAGCAGTCGGCGATCCACCGGTTCTGGTTGATCCGCGCGAAGTAGCTCTCCCCGGTCTGCTCGGTGTCCGCCGGCGGGACGACGCGGCGGCCCATGCGGGACTCGTACCAGCGCCAGACCAGCAGCGCGGCCGGGACGTCCGCCCAGGCGTCGGCGGGTTCCGGGGGCGGTGGCAGGTAGAAGGTCTCGGCGCGCACAACGGCGATGGGCACGGTGGCCCCTTTCAGTAGGCGAGGCGGGTGGTGGAGTCGAGGACGGAGTAGGTGGCGTCGTCCAGGACCCACACGCTGTCGGTGGTGGTGGCGGACGTGTGGAACTGGATGAGGTGGGAGCCCTGGCGGATCGTCTCGGTGTAGCCCTCGATCGTGACCCGCAGCGATGAGGCCGGCGCCTGGCTGGGCAGGCCGGTGACGCTGAAGTAGCTGGAGATGTCGGCGGCGAGGATCGCCTGGTAGGTGGAGAGCGTGGACGCCTCAATCGGCACCTCGCGCAACTCGGGCCCGGGGTTGGCGTAGCGGGACACCAGCCAGTACAGGGCGTCCAGCACGCTGTTGTCCGAGGTCTTCAGCACGGTCAGCTCCTGCGGATACGCCCCGAACGCCAGCACCGAGGAGGCCGCGGTGACGCGCTGCGTGGCACCGCCCGGGCGGGAGCCGGTGGCGTCGTTGACCAGTTTCTGGTCGTCGTCGGCGACCTCCACCGATCGGGTCTCCAGGTCGGCGTAGGCGACGCTGAACGCCTCGCCGCCGGGTGACGGGTTGTAGCGCAGGCCCCGGGACTGGTACGTCATGCCGTAGCTGGCCCGGTCCGCGAACAGGCGCGCGGACTCGGTGGACTCCACCTCCCGCATCCGGGCCACCACGGTGGACCCGGCCGGACCTTGCGAGGCGATCGGGTCGTGCACGGTTCCGGCGATCGTGACCGAGGGGATCTGCGCGTAGCTCGCCAGTCGCGCGATCCGCACGTCGGCGGTCTCGCCCGCGAAGCCGGTGGCGCCGGCGTTGTAGTGGCTGGCGAGGGTGGCGCCGCTAGCGCTGGGTGCCGCGTACACCGCGACGTGCCCGACCGAGCCGGACCACAGACGCGTGCCGCGGTAGCCACCCACGTGCAGCACCCGCTCGTTGTAGCCCCAGTCCGCTGTCGTCGTGGCGACCTGGATGCCGTCGACCCACACCGCGCTGGTCCGCTGGTCGTACAGGACGTGGTGCCAGCGGCCATCGGCCAGGCCGCTGGCTGCCGTGATGACGTCGGCCTGCACGGTGCCGTCGATCGTCCACTCGATCTGGAGGGTGCCGCTCGCGGTCAGGGAGAGGATGTGCTGGTACTGCAAATCCGGTGAGGCGATCCCGGCGACGGCCCGGCCGCCGGTGGTGGTCTGGAACCAGGCCTCCATCACCATGCGCTGACCGGTCAGCTGCTGCTGGATTGCGGCCCCGAGATCTGCGGTCAGCCACTTCCCCGCGG
Source organism: Streptomyces sp. SCL15-4 (assembly GCF_033366695.1). Classification (NCBI taxonomy): domain Bacteria; kingdom Bacillati; phylum Actinomycetota; class Actinomycetes; order Kitasatosporales; family Streptomycetaceae; genus Streptomyces; species Streptomyces sp. SCL15-4. The sequence goes on along the minus strand of NZ_JAOBTQ010000001.1, from coordinate 4,909,176 downwards.
TGGCCGACGAGGGCGTGAACTGGGGCAGCTGCTCGGTGGCCTCCGCCGGCCCGGGGATGGTCGCCAGGGCGAGGGTGCCACCGCTGCCGGACTGCGCGATGGACAGCGACGGGCCCGCCGCCCCGGACAGATCGCCGCAGGTCACGGACTCGGCGGGTTCGGTCAGCGGGTAGTACACCAGTGAGCCGTGCTGGATGATCTCCTCCACGAGCATCGAGCGCAGCGCGGGCAACCTGTTGAGCCGCTTGAACAGGTCGGTGCAGGAGATGCGGACCTTGGAGACGAGGCCCTCCCAGTCGACCGGGAACTCGTTGACCATGCCGTAGAACCGGGGGAAGACGATGCCGCCGACCAGGGCCCACTCGATGACGTCGCCGGTCCCGCCCGTGCGCGTGGTGGGGAACTCGGCGGCGTGCGTCTCGCTGGTGACCCAGCTGGGCGTGGCGAGGGTACGCCGTACGGTCCAGGTGTAGCCGTCCCCGGAGGTCTCCCAGTAGACGGTGCCGGCCGTCTCCCGGACCCTGAGCCACACGTGGTCGATGGCTGAGTACGGGAGGGTGACCGGCGTCGGATCGGAGAAGCCCACCTGGGACATGGCGGCGAGGACGCCGGCGACCGCGTCGTACCGCCAGCCGATCCGCGTCCCCGAGGTGGTCGACGTCACCCACATCGACGCCGCGGCGTTCGTGCTGCCCCCGGCCTGAGGGACCGTGACCAGCTTCGCCGTGAGCCGGCCCGCCCTGAGGGTCCACTCCCGCGCGGACGCGAAACTGGTGTCCACGCCGGGGGCGAGCGGAATCCGCAGCCGCCCGTCCGCGGTCTCGACGGCGTGGGTGTTGGTCGGCCACCGGCTGGTGTTGACCTGCCCGTCATCGAAGGCATCGCCGAGCTGGGCCATCGAGCGCGGGAACAGGATCCCCGACTTGGTCGGGATGACCACGGCCGAGATACGGATCGGCGCGTTGCGCCGCACGTAGGGGTAGTACGGCGACGCCGTGTTACCCGGGGTGAACCTCCCGTCCGAGTTGTCGAGGATGACGGTGGCCGTGCCGGGCTGGGTCTCCGCCAGCTCGTCGGCGGCGCCTCGGGTGATGGCCACGCCCTGCACCACATCGGTGTAGGGCGTGACGTCCGTCCACGTGATCGTGGCAGGTAGCTGCACCACCCCGCCCCAACCCATCTCCACCAGCAGCGGCACGGGGGACCTCCTTAGGTGGCGAAGGTGTAGCCGGCGCCGCCCCGGCCGCGCCGGTACTTGCTGAGGACTTTGTCCAGCTCGCGCGCGGTGGAGTAGGGGTCGAGGGCGCCGTTGATCGTGATGTTGATCGTGGGGACCTGACCGCTGCTGGCGACGACCGCCGGCCGGCCGATGACCGGGCGGGTCGCGGCGACCCGGCCGGTGACGACGTCCAGGGCGCGGTCGACGTGGGGCAGACCTTCGAGCAGGCCGCGGGCCAGGCCTTGAGCGGAGTAGACGCCGAGCTTCGCCAGGACGGTGCTGGGGCTCTTGATGCCCAGCGCCTTCTTGATCGACTTCTCCATGCCCTTGGCGATCTTGAGCATGAGCTTCTCGATGTCCTTCTGCTGGGCGGCCAGCCCAGCCAGGAATCCCTTGCCTGCGTTCTTCCCCGAGTCGTACAGGATGTCCGCGCCCTGGCGGCCCAACTTGGTCGACTCCGAGTCGATCTGCTTCTGAGCGGCGTTGATCGAGTTGAAGGTCGCCTTGTCGGCACCGGCCAGCGCCGAGGCGTAGGCGTAGCCGTCGATCGGCCCCATGTCGAGGACCTGCCTCAGCAGGCTCTTGCTCAGCCCGCGCTTGGCCAGGGTGGAGATGTAGGAGGAGAACCGTTTGATCTGCGCCAGCTTGGACTGCAGCCCGCTCTTGATCCGGCCGGCCGTGACTTCCTCCGGCGACATCCCGAGCCCGGACAAGCTCGCCTGCTGCCTCGCGTTCTTCGTCAGATCACCGGCGTACTGCTTGGCCTCGGCGATCCTCGCCGCGAGCTTGTCCCGCTTCGTGGCGAGATCCTGCAGCTTCTTGGTCTCCCGGCTGACCATGGCCAGGAGCCGGCTCTCCTTCTTGCCGGAGAACGCCTCCTTGATGTCCTTGGACAGGTCGGCCGCCGTCGCCTTGATCTTGTCCCGGCTGCCGGTGAGGCCGATGATCAGGCCCTTGCCGATGTCCGCGGCGAGGGCCTTCATCTTCTTCGACGGCGACGCGATCTCCAGCTCCGCCTTCACGCCGGCGGTGACCGCCGCGGCCATGGAGCGGGCGGCGGCGTCCACGGTCGTCGTGCTGCCGGTGAGCCCCTGGGCGAGGCCGCGCGCCGCATCGGCCCCGGCACCGGTCAGCCCGCCGCCGGCGAATCCGGCGACCCCCACCAGGGCGGGGTTGAGCTGCCCGGAGTTGATCGCGTCCAGGAACGGCACGCCGTACTTGGCGACCGCGGCCGAGCGGACCACGTACTCGGTGTTCGACACCCGCGCCCGGGCGCCGGACGCGAACGCCGCCCAGATGCTGTCGGACGTGGCGGTACCGGGGCCGGTGACGTAGCCGCCGTCCGGGAAGTACTGCACGTCGCCGCCACCGGCGTACCCGCGCACGCGCCCGCCGCGGGCATAGTCGCGCTTCGCGACGACCGTTCCACCCTGGACCGAGGTGAACCGGGTGACGCGGTTGGTGGTGATCGTGATGTTCTTGTCGGACAGGGCATCCCGTGCGCGCTTCACCGCGTAGAGGTTGTTCAGCGCGGTCCCTGTCGTCGCGCTGACCGTGACGGAGCCGTCCTTGAGGTGGGTGACCCTGTACCCGAACGCCTCCAGAATCTTCTCGGCCGCGCCAGACAGCGTCTTCAGGGTGACGCTCTTCGAGCTGGGGGACTTCTGCACCTTCCCGATGAAGGCGTCCAGGTCGCCCCGCGCGTCCTCGGTCTCCATGGAGACCCGGGCCTTCCGGTCCGGGATCTTCAGGATCTGGTCCGCGAGCGCCGCGGCCTCGGCCTTGTTCAGACCCATCGCCCGGGCGTTCGCGATCAGGGAGTCCCGGCCGCGCTGGTAGATCCCGTTGACCGTCTCCCAGCTGGCCCCGGCGTCCCGCTGGCTCGCCGCCGCATCCTCGGTCTTGGCTGCCAGGTCGCTGAGGAGCTGCGCGGCCTGGCGCTGCTTGTCGGTGCCGATGGAGAGCTGCCCGTTGCTCATGGACAGGACGTCGTTGTAGTCCTTGGCGCCCTTCGCCGCGGCGTCGATCGCCGCTTCGAACCCGATCATCCCGCCGAGCCCGGCGCGGTTGACGTCGTTGAGCGCCTGGAGGGACTGCCGCAGAGCATCGGCTGAGGTCTTCTGCGCGGTCAGCTTGGCCTGGACCGCCTGGGCCTGGGCGCCGAAGATGCCCTGTGACTGGGCCGTCAGCTCCGCCTCGAACCGGCTGTCGGCCAGGGCGTCCTTGTAGTCGTTCAGCTTGCTGGTGAACTCGCTGGTGTCCCGGCCGCCCTTGCCGTACTCGGCGGTCAGCCGCTTCAGCGCGGCCGCGGCGAGGTCGGCCTGCCCGTTCTGCACCAGGCCGGCCAGCGACTTGTCGATGGCGTCGATGTTGGCCTTGGCGTCCTTGACCGGGGTGGAGTCCCAGTCGGCCAGACCGCCGATCGACACGATGAACTGCTGGACCTTGTCCGTGGTCGACGGGTCGGTGAGCGAGCGGACCTTGTCGTAGAGGCCGCCGAGGTCGGAGCCGAACGCCTTCGCTGCCTCACCGGTCGTCTTGCCCGTGGCCCCGAGCTGCCGCAGGGAGTTCGTGAGCTTGTCGACGTCCGGGGGCGTGCTTCTGCTGTTCTGCGACAGCTCGGTCAGGGCGAGGATGAGCAGCCCGATCCCGGTACCGGCGACGGCCACCTTCGCGCTGCGGGACATCGCGCCGATCGCGATGCCGACCGCCCGCAGACGGGTCGGGGCGCCGGAGGCCGCGCCCTGCATGGCGAGGAGCTGCGCCGCGACACCGGCGATGGCCGTGCGGCCGGCGGCCAGCCCGAGCGCCGCCGCCTTCGTCAGCTTCAGCGCCACCGCCAGCTGCAGGAAGGTGGAGATGGCGGACGGGGGGACGGCGGACGCCAGGTGCGCCAGGACCCCGACCACCTGGAGCAGCCCGACTCCTACGTCACTGCCGGCCTCCAGCACGTGGACCAGGGCCAGCGCCACATCCCGCAGGACGTCGCCGACGGCCGGTCCCTGCGCGCGGGCCCAGGCCATGAACTCGCGGGCCGGCCCACCGACGTCGCCCTCGTCGGCTGTGCGCAGCAGGTGCACGATCTCGTCGTTGACGCTGCGCAGCGTCTTCTGCGCGAAGGAGGTGAACTCGCTGGTCAGGCGGTCCAGGCCCGGGCTGGCCATCTCGCCGCCGATGATGCCGATGAACCGGTCGGCCTCGTCGCTGGAGGCCTTGACCAGCCCAGTGGTCTTCGGCAGCAACGCGTTGGCGAGCGCGACACCCTTGGTGAAGGGCGCCATCGTGTCGCCGGCCAGGGAGTCCGACAAGTCCTTGTACTCGTCTTTCAGGACACCGACGGCCGCCGCCGCCTCGCGGGTCGGCCGCGGCACTTTCCCCACCGTCTGCGCCAGCTCGGCCTGGGCGGTGACGGCCTCCTTCGAGTGGGCGCCGTTCTTCTGCACCGCGTCGTCGTACTTCTTCTGCGCCTCCGCGATGTCCCCGAGGGCGGAGATCTGAGGGACGAGGGCGGCACCCATGGCTGCCACCGCAGCGCCCACCGTGGCGGCGCCCGCCGCGATCGGTACGAGCGACGCAGCCGCCGGGATCGCAGCCGGCGCCAGCAGCTGCGTGGTCTTCCTCAACTCCTCCAGGGCCTTGGCGCCCGCGTCGGTGTCGCGCTGCATCCGCGACATCCGGGTGGTCGTATCCCGGGTGAAGGTGCTGAGGCTGTTGCCCGCGCTGGTGGTGGCGTCGTTGATCCGCCGGTGCAGCCGCTGTGCGCTGTCCCCCACCCGGTCTAGCACCCGGGAGAGCGCGTCGTGCCCGATCAAGGTGAAGTTCAGGGACGGCACAGCTACTCACCGCCTTCCGCCTGTTGGGCCTGGTGCTGGTCGATCCAGGCGGTGAGCGCGTAGAAGTCGCCGACGGTCAGCTGGTCGACGTCAGCTGGAGGGATGTGGAGGAGGTGGGCGAAGAGGCCGAGGTAGACGGCTCGGGCGAGGTCGATGTCTGGCTCGGGCTCGGGTCCTCGGTAGCCGTCTCCGGCGTAGCGGGCGGCTGCTCGGGCTCCGCTTTTGGGGCGGCGGCCTTCTCCTCGATGCGGGCCCGGGTGCGCTCCGGGTTCGCGGAGACGTCGGGCAGCCGGGCCAGCAGGACGTCGGCGATGTCCTGGGGGCTGAGGTCGGCATCGGCCTCGGCCGCGCGGAACGCGTTGTCGATGTACGCGTCCACCTCGCGGTCGTCCATGACCGTGGTCATCTCGGACACCCCGGGGTCGAACTCTCCGAAACGCAGGGCGGGCTGGCTGCGCTTCAGCAGGACCCAGACGATGCCGCGCATGGCGTCCAGGTCGTCCTGCTCCAGGCCCTTGAGGACGTCCTGCCACTTCATGTCGACGGTGCGCTGCACGATCGAGGCCTCGGACACGCGCAGGGTGGACGCGTCGAAGTGCTGGGGCTCGCCACCGGCGGGCGTGTAGACGACGATCAAGGGGATGCTCCTATTCGAGGTGCCGGCGCACGTCGTCCACGACGCGCTCCACTTCACGGGTGATGCGGGGGGTGTGGGCACGCACCGTCTTGTCCCACCAGCCGGGGTCCGCCCACTGGGTGGCCCACCGCTTGCGGTTGCCGTACACGGGGTGTCGGATCCGGCCGTCGTTGATGACGTCCGGCATGCGCCGGAGATCCGGCGGCAGGCGCGCCTTGTCGACCCAGACGCGGGCGCCCGGATCGCCGGTCGTACGGACCGAGATGCGGATCGCTTCGGCGATGGTCGCGCGCAGCGGCCGGGTGGTCGGCGAAGCGCCGCCCCGCTTGCCGGCGGCCCGGCCCTGCGAGCGGATGGCCAGGCCGCGGATGGTGTCCTGCAGATCGTCGCGCAGCGGCTCGGCCGCGCGACGGATGCGCCGCTGCATGCTGGCGCGGATGGTCTCGTGACCGGCCCGGCGCAGCCGCCGCTGTAGCTCCAGCAGTTGGCCGGTGCCGACCAAGCGGATGTCGCGGACCACCGTCACACCGTGGTGTCGGTCGTCATGTACTCGATCTTGGTGAGGTTGGTGCCGTCGAACAGGCCGGTGAAGTTGTACGTCGGCTTCACCACGCCGAAGCCGTCCACGGTCGGCGGGCCTTCGTCCAGCCGGATGGCGGGCACGGTGATCCGGAACGTCTCGAAGTACGTGCTGGCGATGTTGGGGCCGGTGAACTCCCAGACCAGCGACGTCGCCGCATCCGAGGTGTGCAGGTCGTCCAGGACGGTGGAGACGTAGTCCGTCTCCAGCGACCCGGTGATCTTCACCTGGTCGTTCTCGATGGGCTCCTTCTTCAGCCCCGACTGCCCGGCATAGAAGCGCTCGACGTCCTGCGGGCGCTCGATCTTCACCGACACCTTGCGGATGCCGTCCAGCGCTGTCTCGGTGCCGTAGGTGCCCGTCTTGACCGCCATCTGCCCGAAGTGGAACGGCGTCTGGTTCGCGTAGCTGGCGGCGGCCAGGGTCTGGCCCTCGTCGCAGTCCTTGCCGTCGATCTCGAACGTGCCGGTCAGCATGCCGCCGACCTCGCAGCTGAACTCCCCGCTCACCACCTTGCAGCCCAGGAACGTCTTGTCGGTGACCACTCCGGTGGTGAGCGGCACACCCTTCTGGACCGTGAGCGACTTCCCGGCCACGCTCGCCAGCGTGTGGGTCTGCAGGTAGGCCGTCGTGGTCGCCTGCTGCACAGGGGTGACGGTCGTACCCATCAGCGCCTGCAGCAGTAGGCCCATGCCCTTGTTCGTGATCTCAAGGTCGATCGAGCCGGAGACCTCCCGCCGGGTGAGAACGCGGCGGGAAGACAGTGGCACCAGGCGGCCGGCCGCCACGCCCGCGCTCTGCGCGGTCGTCTTCTTCAGGACCAGCGATTCCTTCGTGAACTCCACGAAGCGGGTCGGCGCGACGAAGACGCCGTAGCTCGACTCGGCAGCGATACCGAGCTGTGCTCCCAGTCCGGATCCGATCACCATGGATCAGCCCTCCCTCTGCGGCCGGGCCGCGCTCTTCTTCAACGGCGCCGGCGGCACGGCCAGCGCCTCGTCCTGGCCCCTGGGTTCTTCCACGGCCTCCCAGGTGGCGGGCTGGCACACGTAGCCGTCGAAACGGTCGTCCGGGACCTCGACCACCTCGTCCGGCTCGACGGTCCGCCCGTTCAGTTCGGGCACTGTGACCGGCTCCGGCCCGATGTAGCGCACTCGCGCCATGGCTGCTCCTTAGATCCGGGCGTGACAGGTCACCGTGAATCCCAGGGCCACCCGCGCACCCTGGTCGGTGAAGTACTGGCGTAGCTGGGTCCGGGTCAGCTGCGCCCAGAGCACGGCGCCGTTCAGAGTCGGCGCCTCCGGGGCGGAGCCGGTGGCTCTGATCACCATTTCGACCACGCCGAGGATCTCGAAGGCCCGCTCTCGCACGGTCGCGAACACATCGTCGCCGGACCAGACGTCGATGACGCACGCGATGGTGAGGTCCTCGTCTCGGGTCCGGGCCCCGGCCCCGTTGAAGTCCTGCACGGACTCGGCTGCCTGGTCCTCGCTGCCCGTCCAGCCGACTGCCAGGAAGTCGGTGGTGGCGATGTCGTCGACGGGCGGCCCGTCGATGATGTCGACGCCGTCTAGGCCGCCGGCGGTGCGCAGGGCATCCAGCAGCGCGGTGATCGCGCGGGGCAGTGCCGAGGTCGCCACCTACCCCACCTCCGGGCCGAGACTGTCCGGGTCGAGTAGCTGCACGGCCCGGTTGGGGATCGCGAACCCGAGACCGGGCAGCGGCTCGCTGACGTCGTAGTCGTCCACACCGCGCTGCGGGCGGCCCGGGCCCTGCTGGGTCCGCCACAGGTGCTGGAGGATGATCCGGCTGGCGGCCAGGATGTTCGCACCGACGACCGTGCGGCCAACTCGGTAGGTGACGTCCAGCGGCCCGTACAGCACCCCGCCGTCGGCCGTCTCGACCAGCCCCGTGGCCGGGTCCAGTTTGAGGTCCTCGACGCGGTAGGCGGGGCCGCCCGGTCTCCGAGAGGTGACCCCTTCCAGGCTCAGGGCTGGGGTCAGGGTGAGCGCGACCGCCCGGGCCGAGGTGAAGCGCACGGTCTCCGTGACGGTGCGCACGACGACCGGGCCGACGAACTGTTCCACGGCTCGGGTGGTCGCTTCGATCCAGACCCGGATCTCGTCGTCGTCGGCCGTGTCGGTCTTCTTCAGATGCCGCCGCCCGTCGGCCAGGGAGATGATCGCGGGCGGCGCCGCCTCGCGGACGTCGAAGGCGTCCGTGTACGCGTGCGCGGGTGACGTCCACACCCAGCGGACTGTGTGGCGGCCCGCGAGCGTGGTGATGTGGTCGGCCTGGTACCGGCCGGTGGTGGATGTCTCGGTGACTGCCGGGGTGGCGGTGGTGCCGTCCGGGAGGGTGACGGTTACGACTGCGGTGGCGGCCGTGGTGGGCGTCCCGCCAGGGTCGAGGCAGTCGGCGGTGAGGCGCACCGTGGCGCCGAGATCGAACGGCACGGTGCCCTACTCCGTGGCGTCGCCGAGGATGCCCTTGCGGTTCCGGCCGGCCGCTTCGGCGGCCAGGACGCGGGCCCGCTCCTCCTCGTCGGCCTGCTTCAGGTACGTGAGCACCTCGGGCGCGTTGTGCTCGCCGGGGTCGAACGCCTTGTCCGACTCGGCCGCCTGGGCGCCGGTGGCCGACCCGGGCGGGGTGAGGGCGCGCCGCTCGCCGGGGTCGGCGGTGGCCTGCTCGGTCGGACGCAGTTGGCCGCGGGGCGGCTGTCCGGCGGACGCCTGGGGCTCGGCGAACAGGTGCTTGTGGGTCTTGAGGATGGGGTGCTTGTCGTCCACCAGCTGCCCGGCAACGAACGCTACGGGGGCGCCGTCGGGCCAGATGGTGAACGATTCGGTGCAGCGCTTCATGGTGCTCCTCAGCTGTGCGCGATCGGGGTCCGGCGGGGAAAGGCGCGCACGATGGTCGCGCCGAACGTGCCGCCCGACGTCGCGCTGGACGTGGTCACCGAGGCCCGCAGGTAGCGCTTGGAGCCCTTGTAGCCCAGCTCGAACACGGTGTCGTCGTCGGTCGAGGCGATGCTGAGCGCGCTGCCCTGCAGGTCGGCGGCGGCCACGGTCGACCAGGTGGAGTTGTCGTCGGACTCCTGCAGGACGACCGCGTGCGTCCCGTCGGTGATGGTGCCGGTGTGGACGATGAGCATCGCCGACCGGGACGCGTCCTTGTTCTCGTGCAGGTCAACGGACGTGCCGTTCACCGTGCCGTTGGTGCGCACCGCGACCGTCAGCGTGGCCTTGGCCCGCGCCACGTTGTAGAGGCTCTGCCTCATGAGGTGACTCCCTTCAGGGGATGCCGACGGCCGGAAGACCACAGGGGTCGTCCGGCCGTCGGAGCGGGGTAGGTCAGGTGACGTTGAGCATCCGGAACGCGGCGTCGTTCACGCTGTCGGCGCCGACCCGGTACCAGGCGTACCAGCCGCGCTGGCCGGTCGGCCTCCGGTTGGCGCCCAGCAGGTGCGGCAGGAACTCGATGCTCATGCCGATGCGGTCGGCGATGACGTAGTTGTCGAAGTCGCCGTACACGGCCACGTAGTTCTCCTGGCCGGCGTTGACGGTGCCGTCCATGTCCTCCGCCTCCAGGGCGCGGCGGCCCAGGAGCATCGGGGGGACGTCGGCGCCGATGCGCTCCCACAGGTTCGTGCCGCCGGAGGAGTCGAACTGGCGGATGGCGTTGTAGATGCCGCGGTTGGCCAGCCAGGCGGCGTTGGCGCGGTACCGGCCGGGCAGGGCGGTGTCGGTCTTGTACACGTCGCCGGACGCGAACGTGTCCGCCGTGGTCGAGGTGACGATGGACGACGTGCCCGTCAGCGCGGTGACGATGCCCGTGGGCTGGCCGGAGCCGCTGCCGTTGATGAACGCGGCGGCCTCCAGGTTGTCCTTGCCGAAGGCGAGCAGGCGTCCGACTTCGGTGGTGACGTTGTCGGCGTCGTCCATCGCCTCGATGGAGATCGGCACGAAGCCGTCCGCCTTCCAGACCGGTACGGAGGGCTGCCCGAAGGCCGGGGCGTTGTCGCCGGCCTCGGAGCCCTCGGCGGCCCACCGCCACGACACGGCACCGGCGGACACGCCGTTCCACACGTCGCCAGTGGCGACGACCTGCCGGGCCACCTGGCGGATCTGGTTGATGGACCCGTTCGACGTGATGATGACCGTCGGGTCCAGTTGGAACGGCACGAGGTAGCCGCCCTGGTTGTCCGTCAGGGACATCGCCCGCTCCAGGGCCTGCTGCTCCTCCGGGGTGACCATGTGGCTCTTGCCCCGGGCCAGCTTGGACCAGGCCCGCATGTACTCCGGCGAGGAGGTCGCCAGGCACATGCGGGCGATGGTGCCCTTCTTGTCGTCCCAGGCCTCGATGATGTCCGTCGCCGTGGACCGGATGCGGTCGTTGGCGCCGGCCATCTTCTCGACCGCGCACAGCGCGCGGGCCCGCAGCTCCTGGGCGAGGTCCTCGGGGGACCGGTTGAAGGTGCGCATCTCGCCGAGGTCCCACGGGTTGCGGAACCGGCGGTCCTCGACCGAGTCGGGGTTGAGGACCGGGTCCAGGTCGTAGGCGCTGCCGCTGCCCTGCGGCGTGCCCCGCTCGATGCCCAGGGCGGGCGGTCGTCGGTCGGTGGCCTGGGTGGCGGCGCGCACCCGCTCCAAGGCGCTGCGCCGCTCCAGCTGCCGGCGGTGGTCGTCCACCTCGGCGAACTCCCGCGTCAGCTCATCGAAGGTCTGCTCGTCCTCGGCGGTGAGGCTGTCGCGCTTCTCCAGCTCTTCGAGCTGGGCGCGGATGTCGCGCAGGCGGATGACCGCCTGGCCGTGGGAAAGCTGAAGCGTCGGCATCAGCCGGTCTCCTTCGGGGTGTCGATGGACGCCAGCACGCCGTCCATCAGCTGGCCGATCTCGGCCAGCTGAGAGCGCATGCGGACGGTGCGGTCGGAGGGCGACGGGTGCCCATCGGCGGGCGGCGCGTCAGGGGTGGGCCGGGGTGGCGGGTGCTCGTCAGCGAGCGGCGCGCCTGGGGAACGTGTCGGGGCCGGGTGCCCGTGGGCGGGCGGCGCGGCACGCTGGTAGAGCAGCGCGGTGGCGACCTCGCGGCGCAGCTCGGGATCGTCCGGGACGGACGGCGCGGCCGTGTCGCGGGCGAGGGAGTGCCGGATGCGGCGGGTCATCTCGTCGTCGTGCGCGAGGCCGTCGGCGACGTCGCGGGCCCGCACCGACACGGACGTGCCGGCGTAGGCGGGGAAGACGACCGGGCCCAGCTCGCGGCACTTCAGCTCGATCAGCTCCCGCTGGAGCGGGCCGCGGTCGCCCGGCATCCACAGCAGGTCGTAGACCTCTTCGGGCTTGACCAGCTTGCCGTTGACGTCGCGCCACTCCTCGCGGACGACCTCGAAGCGGAAGCTCATGCCGTTCACGGACTTCTCCGCGATCGCGTCCCGGACCGGCTGCATCAGCCAGTTGTCGGTGATGCGGCCCTCGACGTAGAGGCCTTGGTCGTCCTCGCGCAGGTCGGTGATGGCACCGATCGGGATCGACCCGATGAGCGGGTGCCGGCCGTGGTCGAACTGCATGACCGGGGTCTGCTCGCGGATCGTCTTCTTGAAGGCGCCCTTGCGGATGGTCTCGGTGAACGTGCCCTCCCACGAGTTGATCTCGGTGGGGGTGCCGAAGAGCGCCGCGTACCCGGTCAGGGTCCGCCCGTCGCCCTCCTCGGTGCCATCGGCGCGGACCAGCTGGAACGGCGCCGACCTCTCCAGGTCGCGCGTCACGGCGGGCAGTGCGGGCATCAGGATCCCCCTTCGGTCGGTGCGGGCAGCGCAGGAGCGTCGGTGGACCCTGGTTTCTGCAGCTGGACGGAGAACAGGCCCGTGTGGACCAGCAGGGACCAGTCCGAGGCGCGTACCGCCTGCTGGACGGACTCCGGGGTGTAGCCGGCGTCGACCAGCGCGCGGATCGTGCGGGACTCGATGCCCTGGATCTCTGCGGCGTCCCGGGCGTCCTCGCGCAGGAACGGAACGTGCCGGGCGTCGTACCAGAGGCGGACCGCGCCGGAGCCGCTGCCGGGCGGTGTGACCAGCGGGGCGAAGCTGCCGGCCGCGTTCTGCCACAGCGGATGGATCGTCCCGTCGGCGAAACGCCTCCTGGCCTGCCCGTAGTTGCTGTACGTGGCGGCCTTGAGGCCCTCGGACAGACCCACGATGATCGGCGGCACCCCGGCCGCCGAGGCGATGCGGGTTTCGCCGGCGCCTTGGACGGCGCTGAAGTCCATCTGCTTGAAGTCGCTGCCGACCACGGTCACGTCGGCGCCGCCGCCCAGGTACAGCGTCTTGTAGGCGTTCTCGACCCCGCGGTGCCCGGCCTCCATCTTCGCCTTGAACTTGGCGAACGCCTCCGGGGTGACCTCCCGGGCCAAACGCACCACCAGGTTCGGGGTGGCCGCGTTCTCGAAGTACCGCCGCTTGTGCGCGGCCATGAGGTTGTCGTTCTGCGTCTCCCGGATCACCGGGGTCAGCCAGGACATCCCGCGGTACGTCGCCAGCGGGTCGGGGACCGGCGCGAAGTGCGCCACCTCCTCCGGCCACAGGAACACCGGGTCGGCGCCGGGCTCCTGGTACAGATAGCCGTACCGGCGCCAGCCCAGATCCCCGCCGTGCGGGTGCCGGCGCCGCTCCAGGACGATCTGCACCCAGTCCGGCCGCATCCGCACCGCGTCGCCGTCGTGCTCCGTCCAGTAGCTGTTGCCAGCCAGGTCGGCGTCCTGGATGACCCGGGACAGCAGGTCCTGTGTCGTCCCGCCCGCCCAGGGCCGCTCCAGCAGCCGCAGTTCCGTCGTGCCGAACATCTCCGACGGGACGCCGTTGTTCAGGCGTTGCCAGGTGAACCGCGGCGCGGAGAACACCGCCATGCGGGCCACCATGCACGCCCAGATCACCGGGTTCGTCGCGAAAAGCTGCGCGTACCCCGGCAGGTCCGTCGGCGCCTTCTCCGCGGCCTGCCCGGACTGCGACTGGGTGATGCCCAACGCCGAGAACCCGCCGTAACCCAGCGACTGCGCGAGAGCCGCCGCGTAGTCATCGATCGTCCCGATCTCCCGGGTGGCCGACCGAGACCGCCGTGCGCGCTGCCACAGACTCGTCACGGGCCCTTCCCGTCCGTATCAGCAAGGAGCAGGCAGTACGCCACCAGCAGCACCCCGCCCAGGGCGAGGCCCACCGCCAGCCCCCAGCCCAGCCCCGCCCCGGACGCCGTCATGGCGCCACCCGTCAGGACTCCCGTGCGGGCCAGGCCCGCACGCGTCAGCCGTAGTCGGCCCACGGTTCCACCTCCTCCTCCGGCTCCTCGATCTCCACGAAGACGCCCCAGCGCGCCAGCGTCACGCCCGCCAGCGGCGTGATGTCCACGCCCACGCCGCGGCGCGCCCACGCCCACGCCTCACCCAGCTCCCGCTTCCTGGCGCCCGCCAGCGCTGTCGCCAGAGGCGCCTGGTCCAGGTGCGAGATGCGGCCGGCTGCGACGGCGTCGTAGAACTGGCCGACGGCCTGGACGACATCCCGGGTCTTCGTCTGCACGATCGGGGCCAGCAGCTGCGGCTCTTCCTCGTCCTCGACCTCTTCGTCCGGGTCGACCTTCAGTGCGTCCGTGACGTCCCGGATGAGGGCGCCGGCCGGGCTGCCCGGGTCGATGACCCAGCAGCGCGGCTTCCACTTCTCCGTCAGGTCCCGCGCGCGCTGGGCCACCCAGTCCGTACCGGGTCGGTTGTCCACGACCTCAACGTGCACGGACTCACCGAATCGGCCGGCCACGCAGATGCTCGCGTGCGAGCGCTCCGGGGTGACGTCGATCGCGAACGCCACCGGGTCCTCCGGCTGGCTGTCGCTGTCCGCCAGGGCTTCCCACGCCTCACGGCCGATGACCTGCCAGGTGTCGGCCTCGTCGGACGGGTAGTCGCCGACGCCGAGCCGCTCCCTGGCGTAACCCTCCTTACTCAGCGTGGCCCGCTCGTTCGCCACCTTCGCCAGGGTCAGCCGGAAGCCGACGGCGGGGTTGGACTTCAGCACAGCCTCGTCGGAGGCCGGATCGTCGTGCTGGTCGCAGTCCTTCGGGCACTCCTTGACGTGCAGGTTCGCGGACCACTCGAAGTACGCCAGCGACGGGTCCGGCGTGCCGGCCTCGATCGCGGCCAGCGCCCGGCGCCGCAGCCGGCCGAGCTGCACGGACGGAGCCCCGATCCCGGCACTGCCGAGGTACCAGATCTGCGGGTCCTCGATGGCGGCCATCGTCGGGAGCAGCGCGTCCATCTCGTTGTCGCCGAGGATCATGTCCTCATCCATCACGTTGCAGTCGCCGCTGAAGCCTCGGCCGGAGCCCTTGGACCGGGCGATGAAGCGGAGCATGCGGCCGTCGTGCAGCTCGATGCTCTCCTCGCCCGTGGTCTGCCAGTACCGCTTGACACGTTTGTGCAGGTCAGCGCACCCACGAATGAGGCGCTCGATCCGTCGGAAGGCGTTCTTCGCGGTCTTGAACTCGTGCGCCGAGTGCAGGATCAGGTTCTCGCCGCCGATGAACAGGCCCCACAGCTCCCGAGCCTCGATGATCCCGCCCTTGCCGTTCTGCCTCGGCACGTTCACCGCCACCTCGAACGACGCCCAACTGCCGTCCGGCCTCTCCCCCATGCCCACGCGCAGCACATGCTGCTGCCACGGGTCCAGCTTCAAGCCCGCCTTGCGCGCGAGGTCAATGGCCTCCTGCCCTGCGCTTGTCACCGAGGGCGGAGCAGTCTGGATCGGAGGCACCTGCCAACCGATCGGGGCAGCGTCAGCCGTCTGCCGCCCGGCGGGCCGCTGCCCGACGCTTGGCTCGCTGCTCAGCGATGTCATCGACGGCGTCCCCCTTCGACTGAACGGGAGCGAGCTTGCGCAGGTCGCCCATGACGGCTCGGAGTTCACGGGCAGCGACCGCCCGGGCCGTGGGGGCATCGGCCTCATCGACGGAGCGCGCGAGGCTGGTGGCTAGCTCGGCCAGACCAGGAGAGATCGACTCGACGCCGAGTTGCTCGATCTCGGCGGTGATCGCGTCGGCGACCGCGCCCATGATCACCACCGCCCGTCACACTCAGTCACGTCACGCAGAGTGACGGCCCACTAAAATGGTCGACCGGAGTTCGCGCGAATAGATCTTGAAAAATCGCCGCGCAAAAAATCGGGCGACAAGGGCGTTTGGGTCGCCCAGCCTCGCGGATTTCACGATGGGGTCGAGCCCCCCTCCCACCCGGTCCGATCCGCCAACGACCGCTGCTCTGCCTGCCCTCATTGCGGTCCGTCACCCTCGGCAAGGGCCGTCGGCTTCCTGCCAAGGCCCGGTCGACGGCACTGCGCAGGGCTACGTGGAGGAGGCACCTATCGCCTCCGCCGGCGGCCGATCACCAGGTGCGCGAGGCCTGCCGTGTGACGGTACGTTCACCGCGCTGCTTGGCTTGCTGCGCGTACCAGCGCGTCGCCACCGCCTGTAGTCCAGGCGCGCGCATGTCCCTGATCCTCTGCATCACGATGTCCTTGCCCGGATCCACCGCGACCACCTCGGCCCCATGCCTCCGGTACCGGGCCAGCCACTTGGCGCTGGGCATGGTGTGAATCAGGTAGACGTCGACCTCGTCCAGGTGCTTGAAGGCCTCGTCAATGGCAGCGTAGCGGGCGCGGTGCGCCACCTTCATGGCGACGGGGTGCTGCGACCATTGCGCAGCGCCCGGGCCGGTGAGCGCGAGTGTGATCCGGTCCAGGTCGATGACGATGTCCGTCGCCCGGGCTCTTGCCTCGATCCAGCTGCTCTTGCCTGCGGCCGGTGGGCCGGTGACCACGTACAGCACGCTGCGTCACCTACCGATCAGGGCCGCCACTCCTCGCGGTAGCCGGGCCGGCCCGCGTAGGGCAGGGCGAGCAGGCGCACCGTGGCGCAGGGGTAGAACGGCTCCTCGCCCCGGACGTCGCAGACCATGCATACGTCGCCGTCCACGTATTCCATCTGGCCAGGCGCGTGCAGTTCCAGCAGTCGCCTCTTGGCGTCGATCTCGCGCAGCACCCTGCGCGGGTCCCACTCCGCGACGTGCTGGCCCACGCCGTCGGCATCCGCGTTCTCTGGGGTCACCGCCACGACGCCGTCACCGAGGTAGTCCACGACGGTGTATCGCTCGCAGGGCTCCTGGGGCGGCCGGACGGTCCAGACGTCCGACTGCTCGTCCCAGCACGCTGCGCGCGCGATCCGCTCGTCCACGTCGAACTGTTCGCCCAGCCACCGCACCAGCTGCTCATCCATGTCCGGCATCGTCTCACCACCTCCGCGAGGACCGCACCGGCTGCCGCGTGCCGTCCGTTCGGTTGCCGCGTGCGCTGTTACAGCGGCGGTGCGCGGAGCGAGCGTTGGCGGGATCGAGGAGGTCGCCGCCTCGGGAGAGGGGGACGGCGTGGTCGAGGGTGAAGGCGTCCCGGTGGCGGCCGGCGAGAGGGCCGGTGATGTCGTAGCGGATGGGCCCACCGCACCACCAGCAGGGCAGGCCAAGGGCGCGCTGTGCGGCAACCAGGCGGCGGTAGGGGCGCCCGTTGCGGGGGTTGCCGGCCACGGGCGCCACCTCCGGGTGCTACTCGCCGAGGACCTCGCGGCGCCGAGCTTCTGCCTTGCGGTTGAGGGCGTTGCTCATACGGACGGCGGTGAAGGTGAGGAGAAGAAAGCCGACGACGAGCAGCGCCTGGGTGATGACGCTGATGATGTGGATGTGCTGGGTCACCCCCGCGATGATCAGCAGGATGACGTTGCCGGTCAGCCAGGCGAACCAGATGCGGAACTTCTCGACACGCACGGCCGTCTGGATGTCTTTGTAACTGCTCAAGGCCCCCCCAAGGTGCGGTGATGCTCGGAGGGCATCATGCGCCGTGTGCGGCCGGAGCGGTGGCGGTGTGGCCGTCTTGTGACACGCAGAGGAGCAACGGTGAAGCCTTGGCGGCTGCCCGCCCGGGCTCAGTGCAGCACGGACAGCAGGTCGCACTCGCCCTTCAGGCAAACGCCCTGGCCTTCGCTGACGATGTGCACGTGGTGGCCCTGCGCGGCGAGTTGGTGAGCGGCCTCGGCGGCGCTCCGGGGCGCGTCGTTCGTGACGGACATGATGCCTCCGGGTACGACAAAGGCCCCGCTGGTGGGCGGGGCCTGGACGTCTGGGGGTGCCGTCGAAGGGCACAGTTGTACACCGGGATCGTCACATAGTGCCTGACCTGCGGTCAAGCGGCCGCGCGCTCGCGGCGCTTGAGCGCGAGGGTGGTGACGTCGGTGACGGCGTAGTAGGGATACCTGGCGGTGCCGCCGGAGCGGGCGAGCTGGCCGCGGTAGACCAGCTGGCGGAGGGCGCCGGCGCTGATGCCGCCGAGGACGTGGCGGGTCTGCTCGGCGGTGAGGTGACCAGGGCGGATGGGCTGCTCCATGGTCACCATGATGCGACAGGCCCCGCCATCGGTGGGTGCGATGGCGGGGCCTGTGATCAGTGGGCGTACGGTCAGGTGGTGAGGTCGCGGGGGACTCGGCCCGCGGCGTAGGCGGGCAGGTCCGGGCGCAGCTCGCTGAGCTGCTCGACGGTGTACTCCAGGCGCCTGGTCGAGATCGCTACGAAGCGGGCGCCACAGGGCCTGTCGCGCGGGTCGGGTGTGCTCCAGCCGGACATGAGGCGGGTGTGATGGGTGTCCTTGATGCGCGCTCCCTTCCCGCATCTGCCGCACTTGGTGGTGTACGAGTCGACTAGGAGCACGGCCGTCTGCTCAGGCATGACGCCCATCATCCCTTCTTCGGCGTGCCGGGGACGGGCCTTTCAGCACGCTTCACCCAGCCGCCGCGCGACGACTGGTAGGTGGTCTCGTGCCCCTTCAGCCGAGGGTCGGTGGGCTCCGGGTTTTTCTTCCAGCCGAGTGCCATGATGGCGGTCTCCTGTCTCGTGATCGGGATGGGACCCGGGGCGGCCGGCTAGCTGCCAGGCGGACGGCCGCCCCGGGGTGAGCTACAGGTCGCCGCGCCTCTCCAGCTCGTCCAGGGCCTCGTTGATGCCCCAGTGCGCGGCGTCGCGCGTGGCGTCGGACAGTTCGGGCCGGTCGATCTCGGCCTTGAGCCGCTGGACTTCGGCCTTGATCTCGTTGCTGCTCACGTAGTCGAAGTTCTTCATCACGGGCCCTCTCCGGTCGATCCGAGGCGGCTGCCCCGGGGGCTTCATGCGCGGACGGTGCCGCGCCGGCGGTGGGTGTCGGCGAGGTCGTAGACGATCAGCCCGCCATCGGTGCGCACTACACGCACCCCCTCTTCGGGTCCCTCCCGATCGGTGTCGTCGTCGTTGTCGTCGGCGGTCTGACCTGCGCCGACGACACCCGAAGAGGGGTCTCCCAGGGGAGGGGAGGGGACCTCGTCCCCGCGTAGCCCGGCCGCCGACGACCGGCCCTTCATCCGGACGTCCTTCACCGGCCACCTCATCCCGGCCGCCGCGGAGCGCACCGCGTCGGTGGTCGTGCTGAGGTGCTCAGCGAGGGGGACGAGCTGGGCGTGCGGGGTGCCGATGTCCCGGACCGCGGCGATGAGCGCGCGGGGCGAGACGGGCGGCGGCCCTGCGGGGGCCTGCTCGACGGCCGGCGTCGGCTGCTCGGTGTCGGCCTGCTCATCCTCGGCTGAGGTCGCGTCGGCGGGCGCCGGTGCCGGGGTCGGCTGCCAGTCGTCGCGGCCAGCGCGGTAGGCCGCGCTGATCCAGGCGAGGACGGCTGCGACGAGCAGGTGCCACCAGACGCCGGACTGGATCCGGTCGTACGCCCACCTGCCGACGGCCACTCCAACCGCCCGGGCGATCAGTGCCGCACCGGCCAGCAGCGCCACGCGGATCCACCGGTCGAGGCCGGCCGACTCACCTACCCACGCCCGGGTCCGCGCGTACCGGCTGTGCGCTCCCCGGATGAGGCGCCCGCCCCGGTCGGCGGCCAGCCGCGTGCTGCCGACGGCCACCCGGTCGACGGCCGCGCGGAGCCACTGCGCGGTAGTGGGGGCGCTCATACCAGGGTCCCGGTCGCGATCTGGCCGAGGACGAAGTGGCCCAGGCTGTTGGTGCTGCCGACGACCTGCTGGGCGATGACCGCGGCGGTGCCGGTGGAGATGCACAGCACGCACCCGGTGAGCACGCCCTTCTTCCACTTCCCCTTCACGGCCTTGGCGATCGACTTCCTCAGCCACCACAGCGCCATCGTGAGCGCGGTGATGACGACGGCGCCGTACCCGTCCAGGCCCGGGGCGGAGGCGCTGGCGAGGGTGGTGCCGTCCTTGCCGGTGAGCCAGCCCATGGCCATGCCGCCGGCGCCGTTGGTGCCCCAGCGCAGGAAACCGGCGGCGGTGCCGAGGAAGCCGGCGGGGCAGGCGACCATGAGGATGCCGCAGATGATCCCGAACCAGAACGGGATGAGCTGTTTCGGATCGCGGCTGCCGCCACCTCCGGCCGCGCCGGCGGCGGCTCCCCCACCGGCCTTGTACCAGCGGTAGTGCTCGACGCCGAGCAGGGCGAGGCCGACTGCGAACCCCGCGGTGGTGACGGTGCCGGAGGTGAACCGGCTGACCTCGGCTGCGAGGACGGTGCTCATGGACGGACTCCAGTCAGGATGATCACGAGGGAGTACAGGGGCAAGGCGAGGGCGGTGGCCTCGGCGGTGGCGTACAGCGCGAGCCGGGCGACGGTGGCGCGGACCCGAGGTCCCCACAGGTCCGGGTCGGAGTGCCGGGCCTGGATGCGGGCGGAGTTGTCCCACCACGCGACGGTGGCCAGCGGGATGACGGCCATCACCCAGGCGCCGGTGAGCGACGTCTCGGCGCGGACGTGGGCGAGAACCCAGGCCCACGGACCGGACAGCGGGATTGCGCAGGCGCACATGACGGCGTGGTAGCCCCAGCGGATCCGGCGCCACCACCGCGGGTCCGGCGGCAGCTCCGGCGGGCCCGTGTCGATGGTCACGGTGACGTGGACGTCGACCGGGATCGGCTGGGGCGGTACGGCCGGGCGGGGAAGGTGACGCCACCAGTCCGGACCGGGGACCGGGGCGGGCGGGGCCGGCGGGAACGGAGGCCGGGGCGGAGGAGGGGGCGGGGGTGTGCCCGGGGCGGGCAGCGTCTCCCCCGCTGGGATGACTCGGGTCGGGGTGATCGGACGGCGGCCGCTCACAGCGCCACCCCCGCGCAGGCGAGCGCGACGAGCGCGGTGGCGACCCAGGTGGTGGCGATCCAGATCCGGCCGGCGTCGTAGGCGCGGAGAGCGGCGACGGTCGAGCCGATGGCGACCAAGATGCCCAGCGGCGGGGCGACCACCATGGCGGCGACGAGCAGGCACGGCAGGCTCGCGGTGACGCCGAGGCCAGCCAGGACGGCGGGGAGCCATCCATGGCGCTGGTGCAGGAGCCAGGCGGTGGCCGCGCCGGGGGCGAGGCCAGCCAGGCAGAGAGCAAGGAACAGCATGGTTCCGGTCCTTCAGTGGAGGACGGCCGCGGCGAGCGCGGCGACGGTGAGGATCAGGGCGCAGGTCCCGGTGGCGGGCGGGACGGCGCGGAGGTCGACCAGGGCGAGACCGATGAGCCCGGCCCCGGCCGACACGACGTAGAAGGCGGAGAGCAGCATCAGCTGCTGCCCGTGAGCGGCACCGGCTGGATGCGCCACAGCACCTCGGCGTCGGGGTGCTGGGTGCCGGGTCCGCCCTGGGTGAGCCAGCCGTCACGGGGCGCACCGTCCCGCTCGGCGGCGTCCTCGGCGGCCTCCCGGGACTCGTGGACGCTGTGGAACCGGTCGCGCTGGAGCAGGACGTACACGTGCCGGGGGCCGGCGGCCTTCCGGGCCTGACGGAGCAGCATCCGCAGGGCGGCGCGGTCCTCGGTGTCGAGCAGGGCCTGGGCGCGCAGGGCCTTCAGCTCGCCCTCGGCGCGGGCGCCGTCGGCGATGCTGCGGGCGTGCGCGTCGCGCAAGTCCTCCAGCGTGGTCTCCGCGCGGATCGCGGAGTCGGTGGCGAACTCGGCTTCCCGTCGGTGCTGCTCGGCCAGGGCGCGGGCGGTCTCGGCCGCGGACTCGGCGGCGGCCAGGTCGGCGCGCAGTGCGCGCATGGTGCGGGTACGAACGATGGCGATCATGAGAGTCCTCGGGTCTGGGAGTCCAGATGGCGGGGCGGGCCGGTGCGGCGGAGAGCGGCACCGCGGCCAGGTCGAGCACCAGCAGCAGGCCCAGGACGGGCCTGCCGGCCGGTCTCTTCAAACGGGCACGCCGACCGGGACGGGCGGCAGGTCGTCCGGGTGGAACAGGTTGCGACCTCGGAGGTCCTTGGAGTGGACGGTGAGGCGTCCCACCGCCACCCAGGAGCGCACGGTGGACTGCTCGATGCCGTAGTGCCGGGCGACGTCTGCGGACGTCATCAGGGGCGGCTCGGGCGGGGTCTCGTCCTCGGCGTCCTCGGCGTCCTGGGGTGCGTCCTGAGCGTCCTGCGCGGTCGGCGCGGCCGGGGCCGGGCGGGCGATGATCGGGAGCAGCCGGGCGCCCGGCGGGACGGGGATCGGAAAGGGACGACCGGCCGGGGACGCGGGCGCGTCTTGGGTGTCCTGGGCGTCCTCGGGTGCGTCCTGCCACGGCGACGGCAGGTCGATCGTGGCGAGCGCCGAGGCGTGGCGGCGGGCGGCGAGCAGCTCCAGCAGCTTCGTGCGCTGCTCTTCGCTCGCGCCGGTCTGTGCCTTGCCCACGGCCACGGACAGGCGCCGGGCGACCCGGGCCCGACCGCGGGCGCCGGGCTCCATGTCGGCCAGCTTGGCGGCCAGGTCGACGGCCTTCACGGTCCACCGGTCGCGGGTGATCTGCTCGGCGGTACGGTCGCGAGTCGCCAGGCCGAGGTAGGACAGCAGCCGTTCACGCGCCTCGCGGGCGAGCAGCGCCGGCAGACTGCTGGAGTCCGTACCGGGCTTGGCGTGCCGCAGCTCGATCCCCATCGCGAGGTGCCACAGCAGGGCGGCGAGGACCGGGCCGACGACGGCGCGGACGGTGCCGCCAATGACGCCCGACTCGGAGTAGGCGGGGATGATCTGCACGCCGGTGATGACCCAGACCAGCATGCCGGGGGCGCCGGGGGCGCCCTTCTTCGGGTCGCGGAGGTTCTGCCGGGCCATGAGGCCGCAGGCGAACAAGGCCAGCTCGGCGGCGGCGAACATGGCGCTCCGCTCGGCGCCCGAGGCCATACCGAGACGGTGCTCGGCGAACCGCCAGCTCGTGTCCGCGCTGTAGGCGGTGCAGGCCATGGCAGCGAGGGAGGCGACCAGGACGGCGGCGGGCGTCCGGCTGGTGGCCTTGCGGCCGGCCACGGCGAGCGCGACGACGCCAGCCAGGGCCAGGGCGGCGGCGACAGTGGCCGGTACCGGGTTGGTCTGCGCCCACGTGGTGAGAGTGCTGGTGGTCACCGGTCCTCCCCTTCCGGGAGCGCGACCGCCTCGGTCCAGGTGGCGCCGGCGTCGAGCGCGGCGTGCGCCTGGTCGGCGGTGATGTAGCCGGTGATCGGGTGCTCGGCGAGGCGCTCGCGCAGGTACCGCGCGTCCCAGTCGGCGCCGAGGTAGGGGCGGCGTGCGTCGAGGGCGTTGCGCAGGGCGATCTTCGCGTGGATGACGCGGTCGGCCAGCAGCCGGTCGTGCACCTGGGAGCCGCCGTAGGTTGCCGGGGCCGGGAGGTCGATCGCCTCCAGCACGGCGGTGAGCAGGTCGCGTACGGACTCGGGCATGTCGGGCGCGCTCATCGGGCGCCCGCGCTCTCGGCGGCGTGCGCGCGGGCCAGGGCGAGCTGGTCGCGGGCGCGGCCGGCGGCGGCCGTGCGGGTGTCGGCGGCGCCGTCGTAGTCGGCACGGCACAGGCTGTGCAGCTCGGCGAGGCGGGCGGCGCGGTCGTCGGCGCCCGCCTGCGCGGTAAGGTTCCGCTGGGTCATGAGGAGGTCTGCTCTCTCTCGTGATCAAGTGCCCGGGGCGTGGCTGCGCACCGGGGGCGTAGAGGGTCGGATGGCGCGCGCGCCTCCAGGTGTTCCAGCACCCGGAGAGCTGCTGTCCGGCCCTCGTTCGTTATGCGGTTGTGTGCTTCTTGATCGCGTTCGCCGCAGCTGTCCAGCTGATGCCCAACTGTTTCGCCACGGCGTAGACGCTGCCGAGTTCGTCGGCCCCTTCTCTCAGGGCTTCCGCTCGTCGTCTGCGGGACGCCTCCTTCTGGGCTTCGAGCTGTTCCAGCAGCTCGTCCTCCATACGGATGCGCTCCCGCCAGGGGGGCGTTTCCACCTCTCCGAGAGTATCACATCCCCCCTTATACACAAGGGAGGATGTGATACTCACTGGGCTATCTCCGGCTGAAGCCGCTTCAGCAGCAGGTAGTCCGCCGGCCCGTACGCCGTACCGCACCACTGGCAGGCGACTACCGCCTGGCCGGGGTACGACCGCAGGGCGGCCCCGCACACCACCGGGTCCTCGCCGTCGCCAGCCTCGACCTGGGCGACGCAGTAGCCGAGGTGAGTGCCGCGCCGGGCCCGCCGCTCGTCCGGGTCCTCAGGGTCCACGATCGACAGGACGTCGCGCTCCAGGTCGCGGACCTCTGTCGCCATGACGCCGGCCATCGGCCAAGAGCCCCCGATCCACTCCATGTTGAGGGACAGTGCGCGGGCCGCGACGAGGACACGGCGCTCGACGGCGGTCGGTACGACGGGGCGGCCCCAGCCGCGGTCCGCCTGCATCGCGGACCGCCAGTCCTCCAAGACACCGGCGATGCCGCCGGCGGCGCGGAGGCTGAGCACGGTCTCGCGCACGGGCAGCGGCGCCTCGGCCGGGCTGGTGCGCCCGTACTGGGGGGTGCCGCTGGCGGGGGCGAGGAACGCGGAGAGCGCGGCCCACAGCCGGGGCATGCGGTCGAGCCGCTCGGTGGTCGCGAGCGTGCAGCCGGGGCACAGGTAGCCGTGCTCCAGCTGTCGCTCGCACAGGCCACAGGTGTTCACGGCGTGCTGGTCTCCTTGGGCTCGGCGATCCTGGCGCGGATGTTGGCCGCCACCGGGTTCTCAGCGCTGTCGTCCTTGAGCACCACGCGGGCGTAGGTGTCCAGTTCGTCGCACCACTTGGTCAGCCGCTCCAGGGCGGCTTCGGCCTTCAAGGCGCGGTCCTTCCACTCGTCGCCTCGGCGCCAGCCGTGGTTCGCGGTCTCGTACAGCTCGTCCAAGGCGTCGTCGGTGATCGTGTCGGCGGTGTAGCGCTGGCGGGTCACAAGTAGCTCCCGGTGAGGGGGACGGTGGTGATGCTGGTCTTGCTGCGGCGGTCGAGGCCCTGGCCGTCCAGGTCGCCGCCCCAGTAGGTCCGGCGGCGGCGCGTACAGCGGCAGGCGCCGGCGGCGGGGAGGAAGTGGCCACGGGGGCAGCGGCGGCGGGCGGTCACTGCTGCTGCCCTCCGTCGCCACGGGCCATGAGCTGCCAGGCCTGGCCGAGGTAGCGCTCGCGTTCGGCGTCCGGCAGCTGGTCGTAGGGCGGCGCATCTCCGGTGAGGGCGGCGGTGCCGGCGCGGAGGCGAGCGAGGGCGGGGACGGTGAGTCCTGGCGTGGTCTGCTGCGCCTCGCCAGTGGTCGCCTCGGCGGCGGGCTGCGCCTCGGAGATGGCCTTGCGCAGCAGATGCGCGACGGCGAGTGCCCCGCGGTAGGGGCCGGCGCCGATCTCGGCCTCCAGGGCGTTCAGCCGCATGCCCTCGGTGTAGGCGATCTCGTATGCCTCCCGGAGCACGGCGGCCCGGTCGGCGGGCGGGCCGGGCGGGAGCACCTCCCGGCCGACGTACGCGGCGACGCGCACCGTGATGGTCGCGGCGAGGTCGGCGATGCCGGCCGGGGTGCCGAGGGTGAGCGGGGTCTCGCGCAGGGCGTCGGTGACCACGCGGAGGAGCGGGACCAGCTCGGTGAGGTCGGGTTCGGCGGTGGTGGTGCGGTCGGTCATGGTCGCTCCAGGTGGGTAGGGTCGGGGCTGGCGGCCGCCCGGAACTCGACTCCGGGCGGCCGTCGTCGTGCTGGACCAGCTCACGCGGACGCGGGGGCGCCGTGGTGCCCGATCTGGCCGGACGGGGCGAGGTAGGCGAGACCGTCGACGGCGGTGAAGACCTCGCCGACGGCGCCGCAGTCGTTGCACTGGACGCGGCGGGCGAGTTCGGCACGGAGGCGGTCCACCTCGGCCTTCAGTCCGAGCGCGATCTCGTTCAGCGCCTTCTCGGTGCCGTCGTTGTAGGTGGCGGTGGACCAGGTGCTGGTGCGCTGCCCGTACTGGGCGAGACGGATCTCAGCGGGGGTGAGCTGCTGGTCGGTCATGTGGGTCTCCTGGCTGTATCGCGCGGGGGCCGGTGGAACCGGATTGGCGCGGAGAGGGCTACGCCGCGAAGAGGCCGAGCTGCTCGGCGTGCTCCGGTGCTGCGCTGGGTGCCGGGATGGGCTGGTGGCAGTGGCAGTTGCAGCGGGTGTGGCATTCGCGGTCGGCGAGGTAGACGGTGGCCTGCCCGCGGTCGAGGCCGGAGGAGCCTCGGCAGGGGGAGGTGCTGAAGCCGCTGCCGATGACGGTTTCCGGTTCGGTGCCCCACCAGGCGACCCACTGGTCGTGGCCGCAGTCAGCGTGCTCGCCGTGCTGGCAGGCGTCGGAAACGCCCTGGCAGGGGCATTCCGGGTCGGCGGGCGGGATCTGGCGGGGAGCCAGGACGTGCTCCTGCACCCAGGCGGCCTGGGCGGGCGTCATGCGCATGGGGTCCTCCGTGATGAGATGTGGGGAGGTCCGGGCCTGATAGGGACAGGCCCGGACCGCTACGCGGCGGGAAGGATCAACTGGCCCAGGACGCGGCCGACGCGCTCCTGGTCGATGAGGTCGGCGACGTCGCCGGCGGTGCTGCCGGGCGGTACCCGGATGCCGAGGCGACGGGCCAGCGCGCACTGCTTGTCCGTGGGCTTGCCCTGACGCCAGCGGGTCTGCCGGGCGACGAACGCGCCGGGGGCAAGCACCTTGGCCTGCTGCTCCAGCCACGCCAGCGCCTCGGGCAGCGGCCGGGCGATGTCGTCCCGGGGCGGCTGCACGCCGTCCGTCTGCGTCCAGCGGCGCATCCGGTACAGCCGGGCACCGTCCCGGACAAGGAACAGGAACATGGCGCCGGTCAGCGGGATGAACCACGTGCCGGCCTCGGTGCGCAGCCATCGGATCGCCGACTCGCCGAAGAGGTTGATCTCCTCGGCCTCGACCCGCGCGGCGAGCGCGCGCCGCCGCTCGGTGGCCGCGTGCTCCTCGGCGATCTGCCGCAGGCTCTTTCCGGCCGTCGCCTGGCCGATGTCCCGCTCGGTGAGGTCGACCATTGAGGCGAGCTTGTGGCGGGTCGCCGCGCCCATGACGTCCAGGAGCAGCGCGTCGCGCTTCCCGGGCGCCGGGCGCAGGCCGCGGCCGACCATCTGCACGTACAGACCGGCGCTCTTCGTCGGCCGGGCGACGACGATGCACGAGGTGTGGGGCGCGTCGAAGCCCTCCGTCAAGACCATGCAGTTGGTGAGCACCTGGACGTCGCCGGCCCCGTACCGGGCGAGGGCCGCGCGCCGCTCGTCGCGGCCCATGTCGCCCCACACCGGGGCCGCGGTGATGCCGACCGCGCGTAGCGACTCGGCGGCGGCCTGGGCGGTGGCCACGGTCGGGGTGAAGACGACGCCGGCCCGGTCGGCGGCGTGGTCGACGTAGGCCTTGGCGATGGCCTCCAGCGCGCCGGAGTCCTCCAGCGCTTTGCCCAGCTGTCCGTCGACTAGGTCGCCGCCCCTGGTCTTCACCTTGTTGAGGTCGAGGGTATCGACCCTGATCGCCTTGCCCCGGACGTCGCACAGGTAGCCGTCGCTGATCATGTCGAGGATGTCCAGGCGGTACACGACGTCCTGCCAGACCTCGGCCAAGCCGCCGTCTGCGCGGGCCATGGTGGCGGTGAAGCCAGCCACCGGCACACCGCCGTCCCAGGCGCCGAAGTGCCTCAGGACCTCCATGTAGGTCGGGGCGGCGGCGTGGTGGCACTCGTCCACGATGATCAGGCCGATGTCCCGGATGGCCTCCCGCCGGCGGGGCACGGCCAGGGTCTGGACGCTGGCCACGATCACGTCGGCGTCCGCGTGGTCGTCGCGCTGGGCCTTGACGATGCCGACCCGCAGCATCGGGTCGACCGAGAGCAGCTTGGAAGCGGCCTGCTCGATCAGCTCCTCCCGGTGGGCGATCACCAGGACGCGGCGGCCGTCGAGGCTGTCGAGCATCTGGTGCGCCAGGTGGGAGAAGATGACGGTCTTGCCGGCGCCGGTCGGCAGGACGACGGCCAGGCGCTGCTGGCCGGCGGCCCAGCCCTGGCGTAGCGCCTCGATGGCGTCGAGCTGGTACGGGCGTGGTGTGAAGGACATGGTCACCTCGATTCGGTTGCTGGGCTTCTGCGGGGAGTGCGGGGACCTCGCGGATGTCCTGCGGGGACTCAGGCGCGGTCCCAGTACGGCCCTGATCAGTGACTTTGCGGGGACGCGGGGACCTGCGGGGAGCTGGGGAATCCCCTGATGCCGGAGGACGCCGGAACCTCCATGCGATGGAGGCGGCGCATGTGATGCGCGATGTGCGTGGGACGCGCGCGCTGTACGAGAGGAGGTGAGGGGTCCCCGCAGGCCCCCGCGTCCCCGCCTCCGTGCAGGTCGGCGCCTGTGCCGGGACCTGGCGTAGTCCCTGCGAAGGTCCCGCAGAGTCCCCGCAGTCCCCGCAGGGAAGCCGCCGGTCATGACTCGTGCCGCCCGGTGCCGCGGTCCCCGTGGACGTCGACTCGCCACAGGTTCTGCTTCTTGTGGCTGTCGACGACCATGACGGCCTTGTGGGTGCCGAAGTAGCGGCCAGCACGGGCCTTGAGCCAGATGCCCAGCTGGTTCGCGCTCGGTGGATCGTCGCCCTTGCGGGGCACGTGGTTGGGCAGGCTCTTGATGACGGCACCGGCCTGGACCGGCTCGGCGCCGAAGGTCTCCCGCCACATTTCCAGGAAGAGAGCCCACTCCTGGTACTCGTCGTCCTGGTCACGGGTGTTGGCGCTGTCGGCCATCCACCCCTCGACGCCGAGGAAGTTGAGCAGGCCGGCCATCATGGAGGCCCACTCGCTGTAGTCGCCCTTGCGGACGCGGACGGTGGGTGCCCCGGCGGCGAACCACGCTCGGACGAGGGTGACCAGCGCAGCGACCAGAGTCGACGCGTTGTCGCGTAGCCAGGGCCGGAGGTCCCCGACGCGGAACCCATCGCGCTGGTCCGGGTCGGGGCAGTCGGGATCGAGTTTCACCCAGAGGACGCGGCGGCCGTTGTCGCCGCCGGTCCGCAGAGCGTTGCCGGTGACGAGCCACAGCCGGTCGTTGCGCATGGTGACCTTGCCGGTGGCCCCCAGAATGCGGTCACCCCAGTGCTCACCGGTAAGTAGGGCGGAGAGGATCGGCGTCTTCAGTACGAAGCCGTTCGGCAGGTTGTCGAACACGACGACCGGACTGCCGGTGCCATACAGCTGGGTGGTGATCGACTTCCGCAGCTCGGTGTCGTTCTCGGGCCAGGCCGTGTCCGCCGTGCCGTAGCAGTACTTGAAGATGTCCTTGAGCAGGGTCTTGCCGCTGCCCATCGCAGTGGCGGTGATGGCCACCATCTGGGTCGGCCCGTGGAAGTACGCGCGCAGGATCGGGGTGAGCAGCGCACCCAGGTAGTTGGCCCGGTCGCTGGCGGCCACCCATGGGAAGTCGGCGAGCACCTGGTCGAGGACGATGTCCTTCGCTCGGGCGAGACTCTCGCGGGTCACCTGCGGCTGGAGACGACGGAGGGGGACCCGCGGCTCCAGGTACAGGCCGGTTGCCCGGTCGTACCCCGGGGCCTCCAAGAGGCTGCCGTCGGGCCGGATCACGGGCGAGGTGACGACCCCGCGCAGGGGAGGCAGTGGCCAGTCCTTCCGGCCAAGGATGGTCGAGCAGCTCTTGGGCATGAGCAGCTCGCGCTGCTCCTCCAGCTGCTCGGTGATCGGATTCCGCTTCACGATGTAGCTGCTGACGTGGTCGGCGAGGTAGGCGCGCAGGTTGTCCGTCCGCAGCTGCTGCACCACCGGGTCGTCGTTCTCGTCCCGGTACACCCAGCACGGGCCACCCGAGCGCTTGTAGAGGTCAGGCAGCCGGCCGTTGGCCATGAGCGCCAAGACGCCGTCGATGGCGTCGGCCTCGTTGGTGATGTCCAGCTCGGGACGGGACGAGACGGCGCGCAGCTGG
Organism: Streptomyces sp. SCL15-4; assembly: GCF_033366695.1. NCBI lineage: Bacteria > Bacillati > Actinomycetota > Actinomycetes > Kitasatosporales > Streptomycetaceae > Streptomyces > Streptomyces sp. SCL15-4. The sequence goes on along the minus strand of NZ_JAOBTQ010000001.1, from coordinate 4,879,581 downwards.
GGACCGCCCTCGAACCCGTCACCCGAGTCCGGGGCGTGGTCGGGGTCCAGCGCGGAGGACCCATCGGCGAAGTGCTGCGGCTGGGCAGGGACCGGGGAAAGGCGCCGACGGGTCGGCTCTGTGCCGTATCCCTTCTTGCGCAGGGCGGCGGCCGCGGCCTTGTGGTTGGAGCCATGATGGAGGAGGGCGTAGGCCCCGAACTTGGTGTAGGGCACCTCAGCGGTGAACTCGGTGGATGTCGTGAACACGAACAGCCGATCCCGGTCGGGGGCGTGGCCGGTCGTTGCGGAGGCTCCCTGGGACTTGCCAGGGCGACGCCAGTAGCGAGTGGCGCCGCGCTGGGTGATAAGCGTCCATCCCGCCGGCCCGAGGATGTCCGCCCAGTCGGCTCGCGCCTCGAAATCCTCGCCGGGGCGCAGACCGCCGTCGGGCAGCGGCTCGCGAGGGGGCGGTGCGGTCTTCGGTGCCTCGGGCACGGGCATCTGGTCGACCATCCGGCAGACGTCCCGGATCGCGTCCACGGTGTCGGCGTCCAGGACGGGGATGGTGGCGGGGGACCCGGCGAGCCGAACGTACGGACGGCCCGTTTCGTGCACTGCGCCGCCGGACGGCTCTACCAGGCCGTACCCGCCCTCACCGCGCGTCTCGATCAGGACGCGCCTGATCTTCGTGTTCGGCTTCTCGGCGACGCGCTGCCGCTCCGAGGCGTCCCACTCGTCTTCCCGTGCGAGACGAGAGGCCAGCCTGCGGTTGGGCGGCACGGGGCCACCGTCGATGCGCACGCGGTAGTGCCTGCCGCCCGACGGGGACTCGGTCACCCAGCCGTTCAGGATTGCCGACCACGGCTCGCCGAGGCCGGACGCTCCCATGATCTCCGTGACCTCGTCCAGCAGACCCTCGCGGAGGGCGAGGCCCTCCATCTCGATCAGCTCGACATGCCCGGAGACGGCGCCGTAGACCACGGCGATGCCGCCCCCCCGGTCCTCGCCGAACCACTGGTCGTGGTCGGCGGGGGTGGAGCGCTCGACCTTGTACGGGGTCCAGGAGCGCAGGGACGGTGCCTTGCTGCCGTCGGCCTTGATGGGGATGACGCACAGGCCGGCGTCGTGCAGCTCGCGGGCGGCGGCCCGGAGGTCGGCGGGCTGCGTGTCGGTCAAGGGGTGCTCCGGTGGTGGTACTGGGCCAGGTGGTAGTCCCTGACGCCAGCGACGAAGGCGGTGACGCCGGCGGGCCCGCGGCGGGTAGGGCGCCCGGCGGCATCGGCGACGCGGTCGCTCGCGCAGACGGGACCTTCGAGGCGGTGGGGGCAGTCGGGGCGCAAGCACTCGTAGCGGGCGCGGAGGTTGTCCATGTCGACGAACAGGGCGCCGTCGAACGGGAGTGGATCCGCGCGACCCGGAGTGTCCCGGGCGCGCGGGGCGTCAGCCGTCACGGTGCCGTCCGGGACGTGCGCGCGTGCCAGCCGTCGATGTCCTCCACATGGCCGGCCGCGACGGACGCCTGGAAGGCGGCCCCGCGCGCAGCGGCTTCGTCGCGTTGCGCGACTTCCTCGCGCAGCAGGACGAGAGTGCGGGCCGGCCGCTGTCCGGCCGGGACGATGGCCATGCCTCCGCCGCCGGCCGTCCAGATGATCATCGTCCGGAAGACTTCGTCGTCGCGTGACGTGTGCACCGTGATGTCGTGTTGCGCGGCGTACGCGCGCAGCTGCTCGCGGGCGAGGATGTCCGAGACCCAGGCGATGCTGGAGCTGGGAGCACCGTTGATCCGGATCAGGTCACCGAGGGCGTCAAGGACGGGAGCCAGTTCCTGGCCGACGACCAGCTTCGCGGCCTCGATCTGGACCAAGGTGCGGGCGACCGCGGGGGAGGGCTCGAACTCCGTGGGCTGCTGCTGCATGAGCGGCTCCGTTCTGTGCGTACTGGTGAATCGGGCTGCTCAAGGCGCCCTCGTGCGGGCCCCGGGCCCGCCCTGAGAAAGACGGCGTGCCCGGGGCAGTCAGAAGGTCAGCGGCCACCCGCCTCGCCATTCGCGTCCTCGCGGAGGGCCTGCGTCGGCGCGAACAGGCGTGTCAGCCGGTCCACCGACGCCGCGGCCTTCGGGGTCAGCGAGTACGCGATCGGGTCCTCGTCCACCGGCCGGTTCTTGCTGGCGAGCAGCTGCTCCAGGTCGGCGACCCGGGTCAACAGCCACTCGACCGCCGGCGCCACCCGCTCGTGGATCTCCATCTCGGCCGGGACACGGCGCGGCCCCCCGGCCGGGGACAGCAGACCCCGTACGGCCAGCAGGTCGGCCTCGGCCGCCGCGAGCCGGACACGGCGCCGCTCGTCCTGGCTTTCCAGCTCGGCGATCCGGGCCTCGGCGTCCAGCACCCGGCGCAGCACCGGCCCCATCCGCTCGCCCATCCAGGAGACGAGGTTGAGGCAGTACAGGTCTTCCCACGTCGGGTGGTCGTGCTCGCGGCGGTCCCGAATCGACTCGGCGAGCTGCTCCAGGAGACGGTTGGTCGCGGGCTGCGCGTCGCCGATCAGCTCGGCGAGCTGCGCGCGCTGCTCGGAGGTCGATGGCGGGGTGTTGGCGGTAAGCTCAATGGTCACGGTGACCTCTGCTTTCTCTGTGGTGGGGGCGCCAGTCGGGGGTCGCCGGGCCGGGCAAGTCAGGCGGCCCTTCGGCGCGTCAGGGGGTCAGGCGATCTGCGGCTCGACGGCGCCCAGCTGGGAGTTGCGGCGCAGGTCTTCGGCCGTGAAGGTGATGCGTCCGCCGTCGTTGTGGTGCCACAGGGCTCGGCGGTAGCAGCGCTCCTTGAGCGTGCGGACGCTGGAGTACGGCAACAGCTGGTGTTCGACCACCTGTTCGGGGCTCCAGCGGCGGAATTCGGCCTCGCTCTGCGTGGCCGGGCGGGTGTTGGGGCTGCGCGTCTTCGTGGCCTTGGCGGTCACGGTGTCGTCTCCTCGTCGAGGATCAGGCCCTCCGGCACGTGGAGGGCGGCGGCCACCCTTCGGAGCTGCTCAGAGCCGACCTCCCGAACCTGGCCCCGTTCGAGGCGAGACAGGTATCCCCGGTTCAGGCCGGTTTGGGCTTCCAGCTTACGAAGGCTCAGACCACGCCCCTGCCGGATGCCCCTGATCATGCTTCCCTTGGGCTTCACGCCTACATTCTCACCACACGTTGAGTACGCGATGCAAGCAGTCTGCCTACTTTTTTGAGCCGCTCATCAGCGCAGCACGCACCCTTTAGGCAGAGCTTCAACGGACTGTGCAACCATGAGCCGTTGAAGTGCCTAGTAATGCCCAGGTCAACGCGCCGGATCTGAGCTATGTGCCTGCAACCAGCCTGTGCCAGGATGTGGACTCATGGATGAGATGACCAAGAGGCTGGGGGAAGCGCTGCAAGCAGCGCGCGAAGGGCGCCGGCCGAAGCTCACCCAACCCGAAGCGGCAAGGCAGCTCGGCGTTGGCCGTAGCACAGTCCAGAACATCGAGGCGGGCCGGTTCAGCAAGATCAGCCAAACGGTGCGCCAGTACGCAGCCCTGCTTGGCTGGCCGGACGGCGCGGTCGAACGGGTAGCCGCCGGCGGCTCGGTCCAGGGGGAGACCGAGGTGAAGGAAGAGGCGCGCGCAGGCGAGCCGCTGCTACCGCCGGCAGTGGAGTACGAGCTACGCACGAACGAGACGCTCGACTCCACCGTGATCAGCCTCGGCCCAGACGAGGATGACGGACACGTGATCGTTGTTCTCCAGGGCCGCAAAGGCGCCACGCCGGACGAGGTGGCTCGGATCGCTGCGCGCTACCGGAAGGTCAGGCGCTACGTGCAGAGTCTCGCCGCCGAGCCGGACGAGGTTGCAGATATGTGACTGACATATGCAAGGTAGGTGCGTTACCGCCACTCGTGTGGTTGCATGCATACACACCGTCACCGGGAGGGGGCACCACTCGGCGGAACGGGGCATTGTGTTGCTCAAGATCGAGGTGAAGAGGCATGCCCAGGGTACGGAGTACTTCAAGCCCTGGATCGAGGATCACGAAGACGGCTGCACGTTCCACTTCCACTGGGACGACATCAGCGACGAAGGCGTTGGAGTCTTCGCCGAGCTGTTCAACCAGCAGGCTCGGCGCTGGCACCCGCGCCCGCCCGGGAGGCCTGTAGGCCCTCGCATACCCATCACGATGGAGCGGCGTACCGTGATGGAGCACGGCGCTGCCGTGGCGGTTGATGACCGCGCCGCGTACATCGCCTACACCGTGCGCGCTGACCTGATCAGCGAGCGCGGCGCCAAGTACATCACGCAGACGCAGTCGGAGCGCTCGCCATACTGGGAGCGCACTCCGGCCCGCTATCAGGTCAGCTGCCCGACCGTGTAGTCGCCGGGAAGGAGGGGCGGAGCATGGCCCACACGCAGAAGGTCTACAAGGTCAAGGACGGGAAGAAGACAAAGCAGTTCACTTGGCGGGTCAAGTACAAGGCGCCGGAGGGGCACGTACCGCCGTGGCTGTCCAGGTCTGGGTTCCCGACGAAGAAGACGGCGGAGGACTGGGGCGCGGAGCAGGAGCGGCTGATCCGTGAGGGAACGTGGATCGACCCGGACAAGAGCAGTACGACGTTCGGGGAGTTCGCACGCATCTTCATGGCGTCGCGAAAGAAGCGCGGACGGACGGTCGGCACCCGGTGGGACAAGCTGGAGACTCACATCCTGCCGCGCTGGGACGGCGTGCCGCTGCGCAAGATCACATGGTTCGACGTCGACACCTGGCAGCAGACGATGGGTATCGCGGACGTCAGCCGCGGGCACTGCGTCAGCCTGATGTCCAGCATCATGACTGCTGCCCAGGACGCCGGCTACATCACGGTGAACCCGTTGTTCGGCCGGCGCCGGACGACGGACACGTCCGGCGACGCGGCCAGGCCGAAGCCGCCGAAGATCCGGCGCGACGGGGGTGCACGGCCGGAGGATGCGATCCTCCTGGCGGAGCGGCTCGGGCCGGCCATTGGAGTACACGTCCTCACCACGGCCTTCGGGGGGCTGCGGTGGGGCGAGGGCCTCGGGCTACACCGGGACAACACGCTGCTGATGCGGCGCCAGCCCTGGGGTTCGGGGACCTTCGAGTGCCCGATCCTACGGATCGTTGAGGAATACGCCGAGTACACCGAGCGGGATGACACGGGCACGAAGACGGGGTACGTCGTCCGGCTGGAGCCGACGAAGAACGACGGCTCGACGCGCGACGTGGACGTGCCCCCGTTCCTCGCGCAGCTGCTGCGCCACCACCTTCAGGACTGGCCGCACGAGCGGGTGTTCTGCACACCGTCCGGGCGGCCTTGGCTGCGCGGCAACTGGTCGCGCATGTTCCGCCCGGCCTGTGACGGTCGGCCGGCCCGGGAGAAGCGGCAGGGCGTCAGCTACCGGGGGGCGTGGGAGCCGATTCTGCCGGGCCTGGACATGCGGGCCCTGCGCGCGCTGCACGACACGCTGCAGTCCGAGCTGGGGGTGAAGGAGCCGCTGGCGTTCGAGGCGGCCGGCCACCGGCGCCCGGGCATCAAGCGGCACTACCAGAAGCCGACGGCCGCGATGCGCGCGGAGCGCCTTGACGGGCTGGAGGAGACATTCTGGAGGGCGATGCGTAACGTGGGACTCAGGGCGATGTGGGGCCGGGTGGACCTGAGGAAGCACCCCACAGGGTTCATCGACTAAATATCGACTAAACGATCACCGGTCGTGCAACCACAGCGATCCTGATCAGCAGGGATTACGGCCTACAACACCGCTCTCCTAAAGCGGGTGTCGCAGGTTCGAATCCTGCCGGGGGCACAGGCTTGCGCAGCAGGTCAGAGGGCGCACAGGCCCGTCGTTCTGTTCGAACGGCGGGCCTGTTTGGCGCTCGGAGTCCACATGGAATCCACACCCCCACGTGATCTTGCTTGAAGTCACCCGTTCGAGTGACTGGACTTCTTGCATATGCCACGTACAGTGAGGGCAACGGAGCGGGCAGGTGCGTCTCCCCACGCGCGCCTGAGACGCGCGCTCCGTGGACCTGCGTGGTGTCCGGCGGGGAGGCCGGCCCAGCAGGCGGAGGGCCCCCGTCGCAGTAGTCGACGGGGGCCCTTCTCGTACAACGTAGACCGCCCCGGGCGCTGTTGCACCCGGGGCGGGACGCCTTGACCAAGTCGTGGCGTCTAACGGCCGGAAGAGGCGGAGACGCGTAACGCCCCACCGACCGCTCCTTGCCGCCTGCACCCACTGCCACGGGAGCCGGCGGTGTCTGTGAAGCCGTTCACCGCAAGATCATCAAATTTGCCTGACCAGGCAAAGACAAGCGAGCAAGATCGTTACAGCGTGGGTAGGTGCCACTCGACCCGATGCCCGACTGGGTGCTCACCCGCCGCCGGGAGATCGGGGCACGCATCCGAGCAGCGCGCCACCACGCCGGCCTCACCCAGATACAGCTCGGTGACCGCATCGGCCGAGACAACCGGACCATCCACCGCTGGGAGTACGCGCAGCGCGTCCCCACGCTGGAAGACCTGCTGCTCCTCGCCGATGCCTTAGGGGTCCGCCCGAGCGACCTCTTCGGTGACGACGCTGCGAGATAGCTCCAGCCCCTGTGAGCGGCCGTCCCCGACGGGGGGCAGGGACGGCCGCTCGTCTCCAGCGCTGGGCCCGCGCCGTCGTCCGAGGCACCGCGCTGGAGATCTGACCGTGCCCGGCCGCGGCTGGCGGCGGCTGCCGGGCACGGGGCTCATCTCATCGCCCGGATCATCGCGGTCTCCTCTTCGGCCAGGGCGTCGAGGTCGGTCACGGGGGTGACGTCCTCCAGAGTGATGATGAGACGGGTGGCGAGGACCCAGCGGATACGCCTGGTGTCGCTGAACGGGACGCGATGCAGGTCCTTGGCGGCCAGCGCCTTCAGCGTGCGCGGATTGAAGAGCACACCGGCCACGCCCCAGACCGGCGTGTGCCCGACGAGTGCCGCCGCCCAACCGCGGTCACGCAGCGGCGGGCACTCCTGGACGGCGAGGCGGGCACAGACCGCGTGCACGGGCGGAGACATCGTCTGCTCCCCGACGGTGATGGGCCGGCCGCCCGACGAACCGGCCAAGAACAAGGTGCGTTCGTCCTTCCGGGTCCCGACCGTGGGCCCGCCGCAGACCTGGCAGAGCAGGCGGCTCATCGCCTGCCGCTGCCGCAGGGCGTGGACGACCACGAAGTCGGGCCGGCCGCCCCGCACGGCCGGCATGCGCACCCAGGGCACGCCGTAGTGCCGGTCGAAGTGGCTGACCTCGTCCCGGAAGCCCAGTCCTCGACCGCCGTGCCCCTCGATGACGTCGATCGGCTGAGGCGGGGTGGCCTCCTTGGTCCAGGCGGTGATGAACGGGACGGGGCGGCCGTTCCAGTAGCGGACGGGGCGGATGGGGCTGGTGGCGGTGGTCATCGGGTGCTCGCCCTCCTGGCTAGGCACCGCAGGTGGGCGTACCCGAGGTTGAAACCGTCGCTTCCCTCCCAGCGCACGGGGGCGACCAGTTCCGTTGCCAGCAGCGGGGCGGGGCAGGACAGGCACACGGCCTTCTTCTCGATCGGTAGCCTGGTCTGCTCGTGCTGGAGGCGGCGCCCGTGGCCGACGTAGCAGGTCCCCTGCTGCTTGCAGGTGGTGCAGGCGGAGAAGTGCAGGTGCCAGTCGTACCAGGTGATGTACCAGGCGAGCTGGGCCGAGTAGCAGCGCGTGCAGGCCCGGCGCGGGAGCCCGGCCGACGGTTCCAGCTCCACGGCGGTGACGTCCGCCGGGTCGGCGCACCAGACGCATGCCTTGCCGGCGCGGGCGGCCTCGGGCAGCCAGCGGGGCAGCTCGTACCAGGAGACGAGCTGGTGCAGTCGGGCCAGTTCTTCGGGGACTTGTACGGTCATCGGGGCAACTCCAGAAGCAGAGTCAGCAGCGCCTGCATGACCGGGCAGGGCTTCAGGTCGTAGACGCACTGCGGGCAGGGGCCGGGGTGGGCGATGTACGCCTGGGCCGCGGCCCGCAGGGTGCACCAGGTGCATTCGGCTCCGCGCGCCTTGGCGGCGGGGAGGCTGTTCAGGGGCGGCAGGGGGAGCAGCGGGCGCAGATCGGCGGTGATGCGGGCCACGGTCCTGGCCGGCGAAGTCGTCATGCCGGACCCCCATCGGTAGCAACCTCCAGGTCGGCCCACACCAGCTTCTCCCAGGGCCAGCGGGTGCAGCCCCAGCGCCTGGTGATGGCGTCCACGACCGCCAGGCCGCGCCCGGCAGTGTCGAGGGGGCCTGCGGTCCGGAGTTCGGGCCAGGCGTCAGGGCGCCTGTCGATGACGATGAGCCGCACGGCGTCCGGCGGCAGCCGGCGCACGATGATCCGGACGGTCGGTGTCTCGGTGTACTTGACCGCGTTGGTCACCAGCTCCGTCACGACCAGCGCGGCATCGTCCAGCACGCCGAGCAGACCCCATTGCTTCAGGACGTCGACCACGAAGTGCCGCGCGTCCGGCGCGGCGCCCGGTTCCCGGGGCAGTACGCGGACCTGCGGCAGGTGCCTGCCTCCCATCGCCATCACCGCACGACCTCCGGCCAAGGCGTCGGCTGCTGGGGGATGCTCACGCGGGGCAGGCCGAGCAGATACGCAACGCGCTCGGCGGTGGCCAACTCGTCTCCGTGCTCGCCGATCTCGTACCCGTAGTCGGTGACGTACCGGCCGCCGTACGCGGTGACGGTCTCGCCGAGTCCCGGATGCAGAGGGTTTGCCACGATAACAGTGTGTTGTTCCTGATTCATCACAGACAGCCCACGGGCTGCCAGGTGATCGGCCAGAATGGCCGAGGCAGTCATCGCGTCCATGCTTCGATCCCACAGCAGCTCGCGCGCTCGCAGGATCTGACAACCTATGACACGGAGTTGATCAATGCCTCTAGCTGCGGCGATTACCGGAACGCGGCAAACCGGGCACCGAGAACTCGCCTGGTTCGGTTACCTGTTCCGCACCTACCTCGCTCCATGGGCGGCCGATGACGCGCACTTCTACATCGGCGGCGCGAAGGGGATCGACAGCCTTACCCTGTTGTGGCTTGCTGGGCATACGCAGAGCCGGATCACAATCGTCGTTCCTGGCACGGTGACGCAGCAGCCGGCCGAGGCGCGGCAGGCCATCGCGCGGTGTCGCGACCGGATCGCCGAGATCGTCGAACTCGGCGCCGCCGAGCTGCGCACACCCGCCTACCACGCTCGCAACCGGCACATGGTCGACCGGGCGCAGATGGTGCTCGGGTTCCCGCTCGGCGGGCCCGAGGGGACGTCGGGAACATGGCAGACGATCAACTATGCAGCCTCGCAGGGGAAACCACGACTGATCGTGCCCATATGAACGACGGAGCGTGCATCATGAGGACATGAGCACGCACGACAGACTCGTCGGCGCTGCCACACTCAAGCGGTTACGGCTCGCCCGCGGCTGGTCGCTCGCCGGCCTCGCCCGCGCCCTCGTCGCTAAGGCTGCTGAACTCGGGCAGCCGCTCGACGCGACTGTCACGAGTGTGCAGCGGTCCGTCGCACGGTGGGAAGCCAGCAAGGCGCCGATCCTGCCGGGCGAGCGGTATCAACTGCTGCTCGCGCACCTGTACGCCCGCGACGCCGACGGGCATGTGCTGCTCGGTGTCGGCTCGGACTTCGACGAGTTGCTCAACGCGCTCGCGCACCTCGGCGAGAGTGAGTACCGCCTCGACGAGCTGCGCACGCTGCTCGTGCGGACGGCGACCGACAGCGGCGGCGGGTTGCTCGCGCTGCTCGGCCCGGCGACGCAGCACGCACTCTCTGCCGCCCTCGCCGATCCCGCCCGCCTCAACGAGGGGGTGCTCGCCGACATGCGGCTCGCCGTCGGCGACGTGAACCGGCAAGTCGGTTCGGTTCCATTCGTGCGGGTGCAGCTCTTGCTCGCACCGATCGTCGAGTCGTGCCGCCGGCTGCTCGACTCCGCCGTGCCCGAGCCGCTGCTGCCCGACCTCCAGGCGGTCGCAGCCCAGGCGTTCACCATTGCCGGCCGGGCGGCGTTCGAGACACGCGACGATGCCGCAGCGCGGGCGTTGTACGCCGAGGCGACCGCCGCGGCGGGGGGCACTGGTTCGTCGTGGCGGCGCGCAGTTGTCCATATGAGTCACGCCCTGGTCACCTTGTACTCGACGCCCGGCATCGAGGCAGCGCAGCAGCTCGTCGACGCCGCGGTGCGCGACGCCCGCGCCGGTGAGAGTGTGACGGTCCGAGCCCGAGCGCACGCCCTGCAAGCGGAGATCGCCGCCCGCGCCGGTGCCGAGCGGAGCGCGCGAGCGGCGCTCGCCCTCGCCTGGTACGACATAGACAGCGACCGTGACGGCGATCCGGCCTCAACCTCGTTCTCGGCCGCGCACCTGCGCGGGTTCGAGGGCGTCACCTCGCTGTACGTCGGCGACCCCGCCGAGGCGCACGACTACTTCGCCCGGTCCGCCGAGGCGCTACAGGCACCGCGCGAGCAGGTGCAGCGGGCGATCGTGGCCACCGATCAGGCACTCGCCCGCATCCGGCTCGACGAGCCCGAGTCGGCGGCCGAGTTGCTGCACGGCTGCATCAACGCCGCCTCGGCGACCGGCGGCCGGGTCGCCTCGATCCGACTGCGTCGGGCCCGCAGCGACCTGCGGCCGTGGCGCCGCGAGGACTGGTTCGCCGACCTCGACGACCACCTGATCGACTCGCTCGGCGCGTAGTCGGCCCCGAACGCACGAACGCGCCCCTGCCCGGCCGCGAGGCCAGACAGGGGCGCAGGTGTTCATGTGATGCGGCGGCGCTCGGCGGGCAGCCCGAGCAGCGTCGACGACGGGCTCGGCGACGGATCACTCGGCTCCGGTGCGCCGTCCCGCCGGCAGACGAGCGCGTCAGGGTCCCACGATGGGGTCTGCAGGCTGTACCCGTCCGGGCACGTCTGCCCGTCGCGGCCGTCCTCTCCGTCCTTCCCGTTTTCGCCCGGCGGGCCCGCCGGACCCGCAGGACCAGCCGGCCCAGTGGGGCCAACGGCGCCGGCGGACCCCGGCTCTCCGTCCGTACCCCGCGCGCCCACCGCGCCGTCAGCGCCGTCTACACCATCGGCACCCTTCTTCCCCGGCGATCCGGCCGGCCCTGGAGAACCAGACGGGCCGGGCTTCCCAGGCGGACCAGAATCGCCGGGCGGACCGGACGGGCCGCGGGGCCCAGTCACTGAGGCTCCTCGCTCGCCGCGGCTCCCGGGCGGACCGGCGACCGGCGTCCCGCCCATGCCTTCCACCTGGCGGGCCAGCGCGTCACGGGCGCCGTTCGCGGCGTGCAGATCGCGTGACAGAGCCACCACCTGGACGGCGAGCCAGCCCATGAAGAGCACGACCATCACGCCGGTCGCCGCGATCAACCACTCGGCCCGGGGCAACCGCCGATGCGCCCTGCGGGCTCTGCGTGCGACGCTCACCGTGCCACCACCGCCCACACAGCAATCGCCGCGGACAGAAGCCCCATGATGACGGGCAGGACCATCTGGTAGAGCCGGGCCTGCCGCTCGCGCTCGCGCCGGTCCCGTTCGTCCCGCTGGTACTGCTCGAACGCGTTTTCCAGGGCGTCCCGGGCGTCCGCGACCTTCTGCACGTCCTGGCCCAGAGCGGTGATGCGCTGGTCGGTGTAGGCGGACTGGAGGGTGTAGACCTCCGTGCTCACGACCTTGTCGAGGCGGGCGTTGATGCCCTGCCCCATGGCTCGGATCTCCTCGCGCAGGGCGTCCACGGTGCGCCCGAGTTCGCCGACGCTCAGCTCGTCGGGCACGTGCCGCTCCTAGCCGGTCAGACGCCCGGTGCCGTGGACGCGCTGTTCTTCGGGCCGATGAGCCGGGCCGCGATTCCCTTGACGAGGGTCACGACGGCGGCCAGGCCGGCGGTGCCGGCGCCCTCCCAGAAGGAGACGGACAGCATGTCGGCCGGGCCGCCCGCGAGCGCGACGGCCCCGGCGGCGCCGAGGAATGTCCAGATGACGCGCTCGGCGAGGTCGCGTGTGTAGGTCTTCGCCGTCTTCACGACCATCTCGTTGCTGGGCAGGTGGAGCTGGGACATGGTGGATCGGTCCTCTCAGGTCAGACGTTGGGGACGTGGAGCTTGGCCCAGGACGTGGGGCCGGGCGGCCACCGGGCGTCCGCGCCGCTGTAGCCGAGGGACCGCTGGTACGCCTCGTACGCCTTGACGTCGGCCTCTCCGAGCGTGGGCCCGGCACCGACCCGGTAGTACCGGCCGAAGCCGCGCGCGATGAGCCGCTTCCCCATCGCGGTGAAGATCTTCGAGGAGCGGCCGATGGCGGGCTTGCTCCCGGCCATGAACAGTTGGGCGCCCGGGAACGGCTCGTACCTCGGCGCCGGGGCGGGGCCGCCGCCGGTCCCGGCCGGACAGGGCGCACCCTTCTTCACCCACGCGTACAGCGGGCCGCCCGGGCACTCGGTCGCGTACCCGTCGCGGTGGCCCAGGATCTCGTCCTCGGCGCCGTGTGCGCGCAGCAGCTCGATGCCGTCGCGGATCGCGCCGAGCATCTCGTCGGTCGGCTCGGTCAGGCCCTCGTCGCCGACCAGGCCGACGATCGCGTAGTGCGCGATGTTCAGCGGCTGGTTGCCGTTGGCGCCGGTCCGCCGGCCGATGCCGCGGCCCTCGAGGAGATAGCCGTGCGGGCAGGCCCCGTAGTTGTAGGCGATGTCGGAGTAGTTCTCCTTGGTGTTCGCCAGGTGGGAGCGGCGGATCGCCTGCCACTCCGCGATGCACGCGGCGTGGTCGGTCAGCAGGGTCCGGCTGACCGGCGTGCCCTCGTAGTGGACCTTCACGCCGCGGGTGGTCGCCTGGAGCGGGGCGGCCGACGCCGGCCAGCCCAGCGCCTTGCGGGTGACGAGTCTCATCGGCTGGCCTCCTGCTTGTCGTCGGCGGCGGCCTGGTCGTCGACGGTGTGCGCGGCGACGGCCGCCGCCGCGGCGATCCAGGCCCCCTGGACGGTGTCGCCGAGGTCGTCCCACGCGGGCATCGGCCGGCCGTCGTGGGTGAGGCCGCCGGTCGCCTCGCTGTACGCGAGGTAGGCGACCTGGCCGAGGTCGCTCAGGGAGTGCTGGGGCATGAGGTCTCCAGACATGACGAACGCCCCGGCCGGGCGGCACGGGGCGTGGCTGGGGGGGAAGGTCAGTGACGCGGCGGCCAGGTCCAGTGGCCCGGCTCAGCGCCCTCGGCGCGCGAGGTGGCCCAGTAGGTGTCGTTGCCGTCCAGCAGAACTTGGAGGTTGCACGTGACGGTGCTCTCGTCCCACACGCGCACGATGATTGCGGGGAACTGGTCGCCCTCGGCGACTCGATTGCCGACGTGACCGATGTAGCCGGTTCGGTCTTCGGCGCCGCGGCTCTCGTGGAAGTCCTTGCGCCGGCGGTTGATGTCGGTGGCGTCCTGCTCCGTGAGCTGGTAGTGGACGATCCGGCCGACGGATGGCTGTTGTTGGGGCACGGGCCCTCCAAGGGGCATAGAGGAAGCCCCCGGCCGAGCGGCGCGGGGGCGGGAGTGAGGCGGCCGAGCGGCAGACTCAGTGGCTGTGGGGGACCTGCAACGCTCGCCAGATCGTTTCGTTGGGGTATCCGGCGTAGGCGCCGCCCGGGGAGCCCTGCGCGGTGTGCCAGTTGCCCCAGGCGGTGAGGTCGGCCGAGCCGATGTCGGCGGACGGCGTGTAGCTGCCGGCGCCCACGGCGATGAGCCGCTTGGCCGCGGCGAGGACGAGCGGCGAGGTGCGCCCGATCCGGAAAAAATCGGGGCCCGGGTAGGGCGCGTACGCGGCGGCCGTGCCGCTGGACGTCTTGATCAGGGCCGGGTCGTCCACCCAAGACGTGTCCGCAGTCACCATCGGCGAGGCGTACTTGGGGTAGCCGTACCCGTACACGGCGGTGTCGCTTCGGTTGCGTTCCCGCAGGTAGACGCCATCGCCCTCCGGTGATCCGGTCAGGTTGGTATTAAATTCGATCGTCCAGATTTTGGTGGAATCGAATTTCCAGACCAGACCGGTGTGCTCTGTGCCGCCCGACCCCAGCATCACCTGCGCGCCGATCGCCGGCTTCCAGCTCCAGCGGCCCCAGGAGGTGTACGTGCTGACCGCGACGTCGCAGGCCGGGGTCTGCGGCATGATGCTGATGTCTCCGGCCCGGTGCGCGAGCCACAGCAGTCCGATGACGCACCAGCTCTGGCCCTGGTAGGGCGACATGCCCGGCGTTTCGGCGGCGTATTTGTTGATGTTCGTCCAGGTTGAACCCGACCGGTCCTCCTGGTAGTGGATCGCGGCTTCCTGCGTCCCCAGTTCGATCATCGTCTGCGGGGTGATCGCGGCGACCATGGGACCTCCCTGCTTAGGACGGGTCGAGGATGCGCCAGCCGACCGTGCTCGCGTCGGAGGCGGACGTGGACTTGATCGTGAAGCTGGTGCCAGCCGTGCGCGCGTTGACGTACGGGGCGCCGACGGTGCCGCCCGGTGTCTGGATCGCCAGCATGATCACGCTGGTCGCGGTCACCGCCGTGGTGTTCACGGTGACGGTGCCGGCCGCGAGGACCGCGGTCCCCATCCGGGCCGCGGTGCCGCCGCTGGGGACGACGGACCGGCCGGCCAGGACGATCGACCCGTCGCCCGGGTCCAGCCTGTTCACCGTGCCGGACAGCGCGTTCGGCTTCGACCCGGACAGGCCGAGCACGGTCGAGACGGTGCCGGTGTCTGTGCGCAGGCACGTCGTCGCGCCGGACCCGGGCGCCACCTCGGTGACACCAGCCAGGACGACGCCGACCGCCCCGTTGGTCAGCCAGACGCTCGTGCCGTCGCTCCCCTTCGTCGTGAAGCCGATGGCCGTGACGCCCTTCCCCCCGTACACCTCCAGCCCGGTCGTGCACTGCTCGGCGCCGCAGCTCGTCAGGCTCACGCCGGTGCAGGTGTCCAGCCGGTAGCCGACCGGGGCGCCCTGCACCGCGCACGCGGACAGGCTGCTGTACGCCATGCCCTCCAGCCAGATCCCGCCGGTGACGCAGCCCTCGACCGAGACGGCGGTCATGGAGACGGACGCACCGCCGAGGACCGTGTCCTGCGGCGCCTGCGCGTGGACGCCGACGCCACCGCAGGTCCGCACCCGGACCCGGTGCAGGACCGCGCCGGCGAGCTGGTGACAGAAGATCCCGTCGCCGCCCCACGACTGGATGAGCACGTCCCGCACGCTGACGCTCGGGGTCGACGGCGCACTGAACCGTGTGAACCGGATGCCAGAGCCGAAGCCCCTGCCCGGACCAGACAGTTGCAGCCGCTCAAGGGTGATGCTGCCGACGTCCGTGCCGGTGATGCAGTCCTTGTTCGGGTCGGTGGACTGGAGGATGGTTGCGCGCGGGCCCGCGCCGACCGCGTTCACGCCGCTGGCCCAGGTGAGCGCTGCGGTCAGGATGTACCGGCCCGCCGGGAAGTACAGCGTCCCACCCCCGGTGGTGCCAGCGGCGTTGATCGCGGTCTGGATCGCCGCGGTGTCGTCCGTGACACCGTCGCCGCGGGCGCCGGCATCCTTCACGTTCAGCCAGTCGGGTGGCGTGCTGCTGGCACTGCCGGCGGTGACGGCGTGCGCCTCCACCCACACGCGGGCGGGCCCGCCCGCGTCCGCCCACATCCCGGTCACACCGTCCGGGCCGAGCCAGCGCGGCAGCGCACCGTACTCGTCCGCGCGGACCTCCGTCACGGCGGCGCCGCTCGCGTCCTGGAGGTCGGTGTACTGGGTGCCGCCGTCGGCGGCATCCCACAGCGTGATCACCTGGCCGGCCGCCACGCTCCACAGGCCATCGGCCGGGCGGACCACGTAGTCGCCGATGCCGCGACCGTACTCGTAGCGCATCAGGTGCTCACCGCCCAGCTCATGCTCTCGGGGTAGACGACGTCGCCGGTGCCGATGACCGGGTGCTGCGTCAGCAAGACCTGCCCTGGGGTGTCGGAGGATGCGGCACAGACCGTGATCCGGGCGATCTGCACGCCCGTGACGTAGGCCACGCCGTACTGGTCCCGCGAGGGGTGCGTGTAGTCGAGCGGGACGATGAGCGGCAGGCTGGCGGCCGTTGCCGCAGCGAGGGCGCTGTTGGTACGCCGGAAGGTGCCGAGGCGCAGGTGTGTGGTTCCGGCCCGGGTCTCCAGCACTGAGCTGGTGATGATCTCCCAGTTGGGGGTGGCCTTGTCGACCGAGATGACGCCGCTGCTGTCGTAGATCGCCACCCAGGAGGTGCCGGTCCAGACGCGGACACGACCGGTGTCGGTCTCCATCGCCAGCTCACCAGGGACGGGATTCGGGTTGCGGGTCGTCGAGGTGCAGGGACGGCAGCGGGCGCCCGCGTACAGCTCGGCCCGGGTCACGGACACGGTGCCGGCGCCAGCCTGCACAGCGACGACGGCGAGCGGGATCTCGTAGACGCCCGTGTCCCCGGTCTGCTGCACGACAGGCGGGAGCATCGGACCGATGATCCCCTGCCGGACGGCCACCCGGACGGTCCACGCGGACCGGTCCAGCCTCAGCACGACCCAGTCCCGACGCGTCGCCCCCAGAGAGTTCGGTGCGATCGGGAGGGTGATGGTGGACGTGCCGGAGTACCAGGCGTGGCCGCGCACGCTGGCGTAGACGTCGGGGCGGACGGTCACCGACAGGCCTGTCCCGGCGGACACCACCGCAGCGTCGGCCGGGCTGCCGTACACGCCGTCGTCGGAGAATCGCGCGGCCACCTTCTCGTACTCGATGTCGGTGATGACCCTGGCCCCGTGTGCCGGGGACGGCCATGAATCGTCGGCCACGCTTACCTCGCTTCGATCCGGCCAAGCCTGCGGCTCAGCTCACGTACGATCCGCACCATCTGCGGGTCTGTGGTGGCGTCCGGCGAGCCGATCAGCGATGTGACCTGCTCACCGGACTCAGGGGACGCCTGGAGACGAATCGACCGCACCAGGTCGGCCACCTCCACGCCGGTCGGCAGCGCCACGGTGACCCGGTCGCCGAGCGCGAAGTCCCGGCCGGCGCGCAGGTCTTCCGTGTCGACGGTGACCGTGGCCAGCTCCACCGGAGCCGCGCCCTCGGCGAGCGCCTGCTTCCCCTCCTGGGTCAGCTGGCCGCCGTCGTTGCTGTCGGCGCTGGAGTCGACCAGCTGCTCCACCCGCCACCAGGCGGACGCGGCGGCCGTGTCGGAGACCTCAACGTACGGGCGAGGGAATGCCTGCTCGGCGCCGGTGACGAGGGCGTGGGTGACCGTCGGCGCGGACCGCCGGAATGTGAAGCTGCGGAGGTTGCCGAGGCCGGCCGAGAAGCGGGCCGTCGCGGTGCGGTCCACCGGCTGGTACACCTCGAAGAGGATCTGGGAGCCGGCCTGGCGGGCCCGGATGCCGAGTCCTCCGCCGTCGGTGGCCACCCGGCGGCACACGTCGAGGAGCCGCTCCAGGCGGGTGTCGACGGACACGGTGGTACCCACACCGGCCACGGGGCCGAGGGCGAAGTGCGGGATGCGGCGGGCCGCGAGCGCGCCGGGCCCGCAGTTCTCGTTCACCAGCTGCCTGATGACCTGCTCGGCATTCGTCGCGGTGATCTTCCTGGACGTGTCCGGCTGTGCGGACCACGCCGAGCCGGGCGCCGGCCACGTCAGGTACCCGGCTGGGAGCGCCAGGTCGTCGGTGAAGGTGACGGTCACCTTGCCCGGCGGCGGCTCGCCGTCCCCGGCGATCCCCCAGCTGTAGTCCTGCGGGACCTCCATCGGACCGGCCATCCAGACCTGGCCGTCCCGGATCACCATGAGCCGGTTGCCGGGCTGGAGCTGGGCCATCACCTCGGCGTGCGCGGTCAAGTCCACCGATCCGGTGCCCGGCTCGTTGAAGACCTGGGTGACGTCGAGGCTGGACCAGTCGGTGAGCGGGTCCCCCTGCACGACCAGGTCCCGGTCGGTGATGAGGAGCTGGACGGCCACCGGCCCCACCTCCTTAGGCGGTCTCGTACCGCGGATAGAAGGAGAGGTCCACGGCCGACCCCGGGCCGCTGCCTGCCAGGGTGAAAGTCACGGCGTTGTCGCCGGGCTGCAAGCTCCACAGCGTGGCGGCCGGCCAGTTCAGCGCGCCGATCCAGTTCACGCCGTCCGGAGAGCCGTCCAGGTAGCGCACCTGCGGCGGGTCCGTGCGGACGGTGACCTGCTCGCCGGGGAGGAGGGCACCGTGCCCGACGGCCGTCGGGTCGAGGACGAAGGATTCGGTGACCGGGCCCGAGCGGGTCGTCCGGCTCACTGAGAAGGTGACCAGCGACGCGGGGCCGGTGACCGTCCAGGTCGGCCACACGGCGACGTCGCCCGGGACCGTGACCGTGGTCGCGCCCAGCACCTGGGAGGACGACACGGTCGGGAAGGGCGCGAAGAAACTGCCGCTGGCGGCCTGCTCGCGGTGCACCACTACCGGCACCGGGTCGATCCAGTACGGGTCCTCGCAGAACAGCGTCATGACCGCGGTGTCCACGATCCACCCGGACCCCGCCGTGCCGCGGCCCTCCCAGCCCTCCTGGTATATGACCTCGATCTGCCGGCGGGAGCCGTCCGGGCGGGCGATCTCCAGCACGCCGGGCCCGTCCCGGAGCGTCCGGGTCCACGCGGTCGCCAGCGCGCGCCAGCGCTCGATGAACTGCATGTGAGTGTCGCCGCGGACCTGGATCGGCCACACGATCTGCCGGGGCTGCGCCTGGACGTGCCGCAGGGTGGCGCCGCCGCGCGCCCGCTGGTCGGTAGTCAGCTCGTACGGCACCGCGCCGAGCCCCGAGACGCCCTCGGCCAGGGTCTTCCATCCGAGGGAGCGCGTGGTCAGCGGCCACACCCCGCCGGCCGGGTCGTAGTAGGTGACCACGGCCCGCCCGAGGTCCGGCAGGACGATGCCGCCGCCCCCGGCCGGGGGTTGCCCGGTGTCCGGCGGGGTGACGACCGGCGCTGTGATGAGCGGCATCTACCGGGGCCTCCCCACTCGCGCGAGTGCGTCCTGGCGGCGCTGGAGCGTCTCCAGGTCGCGGATCGTCATGGACCTGTGCTGGAGGTTGTAGGTGGTGTTCGTGGTCTGGTTCACCACCCGGCGCGGGGTGGCCCCGGCCGCCGTGTTGACGGCCACCTGGGTGGGCGTCGGCGTGTCCACGAGGCTGGCCATCGACCGGTTGACGGCCTTGCGGCCGGACTCGATGCCCCGGCGCAGACCCTCCGCCGTGTACGCACCGACCCGGGCCATCACCCGCGAAGGCGACTTGATCCCGAGCGCCTTCCGGATGCTCTTCGACATCCCCTTGGCGATCCGCAGCATCTGCGCCTCGATCGAGCGCTGCTGCTTCTTCAGGCCGTCCACGAGGCCCTGCCCGGCGCGGATGCCCGCCCCGTACATAGCGTCCGCCGCGGCGTTCCCTGCGCTCCCGGCGGCCGACGCGAGCTTGGCCTGCTCGGCGTTGATCGCCTTGATCTGCGCCGGGGTGGCCGAGGCGAGCGACGCTGCGACGGCGCCGCCCTGGTCCACGCCGGCCTGGGCGATCTGCGACAGCAGGTCCGCGCGGACGCCCCGCTTCTTCAGCGCCGCGAGGTGCTTCGCGAACGCCTCGGCGGCCTTCCGGTCACGCTGGAGGCGCGCCAGGATCCCTTCAGGACTCTGGCTACCGCTCTGCCCGGTGATCGCGCCGGAGTCGAGGATGCCCTTCTTCACGTCCGACGCCAGCTTGTCGCGGGCGGCGATCTGGCCGGACAGCTTCTTCTGCGCGTCCTTCAGCCGCGCGGCGACCTGCTCCTCCTGCGACGCGAGCTTCAGCAGCTGCTTCGTGCCGGCCGACACCGTGCCGAGCGCCCGCGAACGGGCCTTCCCCGGGCGCAGCGCGTCGGCGATGATGTCGGCCAACTTCGCCGACGCCGCCTTGACCTGCTTTGTCGACCCGGTCAGGCCCTCGATCAGACCGCGCGCGATCCACTGGCCCTGTGCCTTGGTGACACGGCTCGGGCTGTGGATGCCCAGAGCGTCCGCGATCGGGCCGGGGATCGCGTCCTTGGCCCAGCCGACGATCTGGTCCCGGAGCCAGCCGCCCATGGACTGGATGCCGGACCACAAGCCCTGGACGATGGCGACGCCCTTGGACACCAGCAAACCCGACAGGTCCCCGATGGCCGATGCCGTGCGCTGGGGCAGCCCCTGCACCCACGTGATGAACTCGACCGCCTTGGTCGCTGCTGCCGTCTTGAATGCCTGCCAGGCAGCACTGGACACTCCGACCAGGCTCCCAGCGAGCCCGGCCAGAGCGCTGAGCAGCCGACCGGGCAGCCCAGACACCCACGAGATCAGCGCCACGAGATGCGTGACCGCCCACGTCCGGGCCTGCCCGAAGTAGGTGCTCACCATGCCCGGGATCTGGCCCAGCAGCGAGATCGAGGCGATGACGGCGTTCTTCGCCTCGTCCACCTTGCCGCTGATCCAGTCCCAGGCGGCGACCGTAGCGCCCTTGATCTGGTCCCAGTAGCTGATCACCAGCACGACGAGCGCGCCGATCGCCAGGCCGACCCAGCCGATCGGGCCGAGCGCCATCACCCAGGCTGCGGCCATCCGGCCGCCGGCGATCAGCGCCTGCACGCCGAGGGTGACGAGCACCGGCACGAGCACAGCGGCGATCACCGCCGCCGCGGCCTTCACCTCCCCCTGGTGCTGCTGGAGGAAGCTGTAAAAGTTCATGAAGCCGGGGATCACGGTGGTGCCAAGGAAGTCCACCACCCCCTGCTGGAGGGAGTTCCGGAACGCGGTGACCTTGGATGCTGCGTTGTCGCGCATCCCGTCGCCGAGCCTGTCCGCGCTGCCCTTCGCACCGTCCATCGCCTTGGCCGCAGCGCCCACGTTCAGGGAGAAAAGGGCCGCGCCAAGATCCTCGCCCGGGCCGCCGAACAGGTTCTGCACAGCCTGCTTGGCCGTGTCCGTGCCGGGCCCGACCTTCCGGATCGCGTCGAGAACCTGGTCCATGGCCTTCTCGCCGCGCTTCCCGCCGGCGGCCATGTCCGTGCCGACTTGCCCGGCGTCCAGGCCGATCGACTTCAGCGCGTCCGACGTCGTCTTCGAGCCGTCGACCAGACGCAAACTCAGTTCCTTGAAGGCGTCGGCGATCTTGTCGGTGTCCTTGCCCCAGCCACCCTGGATGCCCTGCCGGATCAGGCCCATCGCGGTCTGGCCGGAGATACCGGCGGCCTTGAAGACGGGCGCGTACTCGGTGAACGTCTCCAGCAGATCCTCGCTGGCGGCACCCAGGCCGCGCGAGCCGGCCACGAGCAAGTCGAACGCGGCGGTGGCGTTCGGCGCCAGCTTGTTGCGGATCATCGTGGCCGCAGCGTTCGCGGCCTGCGAGACGTCCACTTCGAGGAGCTTCGCCACGTCGGATGCGTTCGTGGCGATGGACTGCATCTGCTGGATCGTCGCGTCCGGCTTGAACAGGCCAGCCGACGCGATGGCCTTGATGGTGTCCGCGCCCTCTTGGAAGTCGGCCACGACGGCGTCCTTGAAGAGGGCGCCCGCCACCTTGCCGTACCGGGCGGCCTGCGGTCCCGTGGCGCCGAGCTGAGCGCCCATCACCGCGGTGATCTGCCCCTGCTCCATGGCCTGCCCGAAGGCGTCCATGAGGACCGCGCCGGCGGCCGCCCCTACGCCCAGGGCTAGCGTCTTCAGCTTGGACAGTCCCGTCCCGGCAGCATCCGCGGCTTCGGCTCCGCCTTCCTCCGCGCCGTCGACCAGACCGTCGCCGAGTGCCTCCCCGGCGTCCTGACCGCCGCGGCGGGCTCGCGCTTCCGCCTCAAGTGCGGCTGCTGTGACGGCGTCCACGAGGTTTCCGCGCATGTCGCGCCACTGGCTATCAGCGCCGCGGACGTAGCCGCCCCCGAGCTGCTCGCCGCCCTGCTGTCCGGCGCGCTCGGCGTCACTGGCCATCTGCTGGCCGGTCTGCCGCAGCGCCTGCTCGGCGCGGCGGAGCGCCGGCTCCACCGCGCGGTCGTCCACGCTGAGAATGGCATTCAGCTCACCGACGGTCAGCGCCACAGCGGCTCACCTCCTGGCAGGTTGCGGATCGTCAGGGGGAGGCGCGACGTACCGCGCGAGGCGGGACTCGGTGGAGAGCAGACCGAGGATACGGACCTGGAGCCAGCGCCAGGTGCGCTGCTGGAGGATGCCCGCCTCCACGTCGATGCCGTAGATCTCGTGGAGGTCGGCCTCGATCAGAGCCCACTGGGCGAGGAGGCGGTCCCAGGTCAGGTCTGCGGCCGACCCTTTCGGCCCCTGCTTCGCCGCGGGGATGCCGCCCTCGTACCACTCATGGAGGCCTGTGACGGGGTCGTACTCGCCGCAGCCGACGCCGAGGAGCCGCGCGACGCCTGCCGACGGGCCGCCCGATTCGGTGCTTTTCCCATCTGGCCCGTCTTCCAGTACTGGGCAGCGGTCTCACGGTCTGTGGTGATCCAGAACATGGCGGTGAGCGCGCAGTGCTTGAAGGCGCTCCAGCCCAGCTCCGTCTTCATCCGCTCGTATGCACTGCCGAGGCACATCCGGTAGAGGTCCAGTTCCTCGGTGTCGCCGAGGACCGGCGCGTCCGGGGCCTTCCCCCCGGCGGCGAGCCGGGCCGCGAGCGTCGTGATCCGCTCGACGCGGATTCCGTCCTCGGCTGACGGATCCTCGATGCGGTAGACGCGCATCTTCCCGTCGCGTCCCGGGACGGGCAACTCCAGGTGGTCCTCCAGGAAGCGGTCGAGGGCCTCGAAGTCGAGGGGCTCAAGCTCGCTGCTGCCGCCGCTCACGCCGCGACCGGGTTGTCGATGAGCTTCAGTTCGCCGTCGCCGGTGACCGTGATCTCCACCTGGTCCAGCGCCGTGTGCTCGCCGCCGGAGTACTCCCACTTGACTACGCCAGTGCCCTCGTACGCCTCCGGCAGCCCGTCCCGGTCGAACCAGCGCAGGTGGGCCATGGAGGCGGAACCGAACGAGTAGGCAGCCACCCGCAGCTTCTCGTGCGTGGGGTGGTAGGTCTTGGTCTTGTCGTTGATTTTACGGTTGATCGTTACGGTCAGCTCCCATTCCTGGGCCGTCTTGGTGTTGCCGTTCCAGCCGGCCGACTCGTAGTCCGAGCTGTCCTCGATGTTCGGGTCCGGCATGGGCGGCTTGAAGTCGGTGACCCCGAAGACGGTCTGCCAGTCGGTGCCGTCCTGGTCGGCGCTCATGTCGATCTGGAGCCGCCAGCGGCGGGCGAGAGCCGTGGTGGGTGTGGGGGTGGACATGGGCGTCCTCCTAGTCGATCAGGTAGGGCCCGGACCTGGTCGTCCGGAAGTAGTAATTGCTGCTCAGTTCCAGGCGGCCCCGCTCGTCCTGGCCGATCCACGCCTGCGACTGCCGCCACGACAGCGCCACATGGACGCCGCCGGCCTCGTAGTGCCGGCGGTTGTGCAGCGCGGCGAACACGTCGTCAGCGAGCTGGACCACGTCGGCCGGGTCCGTGCCCGCGCGGATGCGTGCCTGGATCCCGGTGATCGCGTCGGTGGTGTCGTCGTCGGCCACCGGGTAGGGCGTCAGCCCGATCACCCTGTCCGGCCCGTCCGGGACCCGGCCGAGGACGATGCCCGTGCCGTCGGCCGGCAGGACATCGTCGGGCGAGTAGACGCCGACGCCCTCGGCGGCCAGGAGGACGGCGATCCCGGTCAGGAGGTCGACATCGTGGGTGCTCACCGCAGGGCCCGCCGGATCTCGGCGGCGATGAGCGCGGCCACCTCCTGGCGGGCGGCGTTGAGGGGCGTCTCCAGGTACTTCGCGGTCCGGCCCGGCGCGTGCCGCAGGTCCAGCTGCTCATGCTGGCGGACCGCGTAGGGGGTGTCGTAGCTGACCATCGCGGTCAGCGACGGCGCATCGACGGACGCCGTCCCGGACCGCTGGAGCGCGGCCTCGTCCAGCGGCACGACCTGGTCCGCCTCGCCGAGGACGTACTCGGCGGCGAGGAACAGCCCGCGGGCGGCGCTCTCGCGGAGCGCCCGTGCCGCGGGTCCGCCGTTGAAGCTGAGTCGGAAGCCCTGCGGCACGGTGGCCTCCCGCTATTCGAGTTGGATCTCCACGTGGTCCGGGGTGGGCAGGCCGCCGCCGTCACGCTGCTTGGTCTGGATCACCCTGGTGACCCGGCCGCCGGGGAGCGTCACCCGCGAGAGCGTGGGCGCGGCTGTACCCGGGTCGGCGTACGCGGTCGACGTCGAGGTGACGTCCTCACCGCCCGGGCTCCGCACACTGCGGGTCTGCTCGTCCAGGAAGCAGCGCACGGTCGTGGCCGGCCCGTACTTGGGGCCCTTGCTGGTGTCGCCGAGGTACGGCTCGATGGTGATCTGGTGCCGCAGGAGCACGCGCGGAATCAGCACGTCACCGCGCCTATCCGGAAGATGTCCGGCGTGAGCGCCGGGTCCCCCAGCGCGTCCCACACCTCAGGTGCCAGCTGCCGGGCCGGGGCGTCCTCCCCGGTGACCGCGGTCACCGACCGGCCCAGCTGCACCGAGCCGATCGCGACCGAGCCCCAGCCGACCGCGTCCGCGCCGGACGGATCACCGACCTGATCCCACCAGGCCGCCTGGGCGCAGACCGCGTCCCGGAGCGCGGCGACCACCAGCGGGTGGGTAGGCAGGCCAGCCGGGTCGACGTCGTACTGGCAGTACCGCAGGACCAGCCGCTCCAGCATCCGCGACGCCCGCAGCAGCAGGCCGGGCGTCTGGGACGTGGCCGGCGGCGCCCCGGGGTAGGCCGCGTACTCCTCCACCGTCGCGTACACGCGCGCCATACGGCCTCCTCTCGGGGGTGCCGGGATGGTCAGGCGGACGCGCCGACGATGCAGATGTCGTACGTCACCGCGGACCCGCCACCGGAGTTGGCGACCTTGAGGATGTCGCCCGTCGACCCGGTCACCGCGTACGCCGTGGCGTCGGCTCCGCCGGCGACCACGGCGAGGACGGCGCCCGGGCGCAGAGTGATGGTGCCGGTGGCGGTCAGCAGCGGGGCCCAGGCGTTGGAGGAGGCGTTGCCGATGACGACGCTGTTCGTGTTCCCGGGTGCCGCCGCGATGACCAGGCCCTTGATCCGGGCGAAGGTGATCGTGCCGCCGAGGGCGTCGAGGAGTGCGCCCGCAAGGTCGAGATCCTCCGACCCGGACGCGGCGATGGTCCGGCGCGCGGTGTAGACCCTGTCGGCCTGGCCGGCGCCGGTTCCGGAGGCGAGCGTCACCGCCCGGGACAGCCCGGCCGGGACGCGGGCGGTGCCCAGCCCGGAGTCAGCTGACAGCTCGGTAACCGCGGAGACGGCGAGGGTACTGGAGAGCGGCATCTGCTACGCCTCCTCGCCGTACTTGGCGATGAGCAGCTCCTTCGTCAGCTGCGGGATCTCCTCCCGCTCCTCGTCGGACACGGCCCGCTTGAGCGCGTAGTCGATCCACACGTCCTTGTTCGCGTTCTTGGCGGGCGGGTCCCCGGCGTCCTCCTGCTGCTCCTCGGCCTCCGCCTGCTCGCGCGCGCGGGGGCTGTCCGGGTCCGTCGGCGCGGTACCCGGGGAGGCCTGCGGCCGGGACAGGACGCCGTCGGGGCGGACTGGGCCGGGCGTCTCGTCGTCGCGGAGGCGGGTCCAGTTCGGCAGCGCCTCCAGACGGGCGTCCTCGGCGTCGCGCTCGACCACGTCGCCGGTGTTCTCGTTCCGGTAGCGGATCATGCGGCGTCAGCTCCCTTGATCAGGACGGCGCGGTTGGCGTCGAGGGTCTTGGTCCCGTACAGGCAGTCGATGCTGACGATGCTCTGCTTGTACTTGATGTCGTAGTCGTAGACGACGCGGAGGGCGAACCCCTCGAAGTCCATGATCGTCGCGTCCTGGGCGCCCGGGGGGACCTCCAGCGTCCGCGTGACGAGGGCGAACGCGGTGCGGTGGAAAGCGAGATCCACCTCGGTGGTCGGCTGGCCGGCGGCCGGGGACGCCGCCGGGCCCGCGATGTTCTGCGACATGTACGGGGTGAAGCCGCTGGCGTCGGCGCCGAACTGCGCCTGCGTGAGCCCCACCGTGGAGCCGCGCTCGTTCGCCGCGCGCCAGATCTTCTCCGCCATCCACCGGGCCTTGGTACGCGGGCCCACGACGACACGCCGCTCGTCCTGCGGGACGTTCTTGGTGTCGAGGACGGCGCCGGCCTCGATGAGGACGCGGGAGTCGGACCACGGGTACTCGCCGCCGTAGTTGTGGTTCTCGCCGTCCGCGTTCTCGGTGACCGCACCCACTTCCTGGGTGATGTCGTCGCGCAGGGCGAGGAGGTCGCGGTCGATCTTCTCCGCGATCGCCTTCATCATCGGGTCAAGCAGCTGGACGCCGAAGTCGTTGATCTCCAGGGTGAGCTGCTCGGTCGTCACCGGCACCGAGACGTCCGCGAAGTGGTTCAGCGTGACGGGGAAGCCGGTCTCGGTCGCGTTCTGCGTGACGATGCCGGTCGCCCGGTTGAACTCGGTCGCGGTGAACACCGCGGGCTTGCGCACCGTGATGGTGTCGCCCTGCCGGCCCTGGAAGTCCGGCTCGAAGTCCCTGTGGACGAGCTGCGCCATGGTGGTCGTCTCGTACAGGGTGGCGAGCGCCCTCGTGGCGATCTGTTCGGGGGTGAGGAAGGTGTTGGCCACAAGGGCCTCCCATCGGGTCGGAGGCTCAGCGGCGTCCCTTGCGGTACGCCTCGCGTTGCGCCTCGATGCTGTTCTTGTCCTTGGGCTTCTCAGAGCTGCCGGAGAAGTCGCCGTTGCTGCGCGGGGGCGCCTGGCCCTGCGCCTTGAGCTTGGGGTTGTCGGCGACCGCGGCCTTGATGGCGGCGGACACGGCCTTCGCGAACCCCTCATCGGACGGGTCGAGATCCTTGATCGACGCCAGGAAGGCGCGGCTGTCGGTGAGCGCCTCGGGATCCGCGCCGTGCTTGCCTGCGCTGCGGTACACGGCCAGCTCGATCGCCGTCTCCCGGTGTGCCGCAGTGGAGCGCTCGATCTCCGCCGTCAGCTTCGCCGGGTCGGGTGCCTCGTCCTTGTCGTCCTTGATCAGGCCGAGAGCGCGGCCCATCTGCTGGACGAGTTCGGCCTTGGCCTCCTCGGCGGCGTTCTTCTTCGCCGTGGTGCGGGCCTTCGCGGCGTCGGCGTTCGCCTGCTTCAGCTCCTTACGGAGCCGCTCCAGCTCGGCGGCCGGGTCCTCGTCCTTCTTCGCTGGCGGCTTCGGCTTCGGCTTGCCGTCGACCTTGCCCGCGTCGCCGTCCGAGGTGTCGTCATCACCGGTCCCGCCGGCGTCGCCGTCCTGGTCCTCGTGGGTGCCGTCGTCGTCACCGCTGTCGCCGCTGTCGGATCCGGAGTCGTCTCCGTCCCCGCCGTCGGCGTACAGGTACGGGGCGAAAGGGCCCGTGGCGTAGGGGTGCGCCCAGCCGCCACCGGCGAGCTGGAGCCTGGGGAGGGTTCGCTTCTGCATGCGTGCACTCCTGGTGCGCGTCGGGGGTGTTCTGCCCCGCGCCTGGCGGGGGTTGTGCGATCCGGCCCGCACCCGGCGGGCCACCCGCCCCGGCTGTCCGAGGTGGGAAGTACGGTTGGGCTCCCAGCAGAGGGAGGGATCATGAGCGACAAGCTGACCGAATGCCGCGTATGCGGAGCTGCCGTTGCCAACTACGCCCGTCACAACACCTGGCACGAGGCGCTGAAGAACGTGCTGCCGAGCTTGGAGCGCGAGGTGGAGAGGGTCGCCGCGCAGAAGAAGGCGGAAGGACCGGGACGCTTCCGCCCCATCTAGCGACTCGTCGTGAGCTGTTCTCGGTGGCTCTTGCGCGGCAGGCCCGTCTCCGTGACCAGCTCACGCACCCGCCCCTGATACGCACGCACCCGCGCCCGCGCGGCCGTACGCCGGGCATCGTCCAGGGCAGCGGTCTCCAGCCGCTTCCACTTCCGGATCTGCCGCTCCAGGTACCGCTGCCGCTGGGTGTCCTCGTACGTGCCGCGCGACGGCTGCGCCTCCGGGACCCGTGATACGCCCGGGAGGTAGGCGCTCACGCTATGGCGGCAGTTCGGGTGCATCAGTCCGGCCGCCCGCGCTTGCGGCAGCGACCCGGCCACCCGCACCCTGACCGTGCGGCCGTCCTCCACGGCGTGTTCCATCCGGACCTCGCGCGCGCCCGGCGCGCCGGTCCGGGCGAGGATCTGCCGCTCCCACGGCCGGCACACCGGGCACTCCTCCGGGGCCTGTGACACGATCACCAGGTCCACCCCGGCCGCGCCGAGTCGGTCCGTGTGCGCCTCGATCGCGGCCCGGCCCAGGACCGACCGCATCGCCATCTCGGTGTACGAGCGCATGTCCCACGCCCGGCCGGAGCGGTCGATGAACCCGGTGACGCCCCGGCTCGCGAAGGCATCGAGCGCGGACTGCGCGGCCTGCCGGCGGGTCTGCACGCCCAGGGCCGGGGCCGCGGCGGCGTGGGTGATCACGTCCCGGTAGGTGTCGAGCGTGGTCCGCAGGATTCGCAGGTGGACGGCGCCGGTGTCGGCCACGGCGGCGCGGGCGAGCCGGTCCACGA
Source organism: Streptomyces sp. SCL15-4 (assembly GCF_033366695.1). Lineage (NCBI taxonomy): Bacteria > Bacillati > Actinomycetota > Actinomycetes > Kitasatosporales > Streptomycetaceae > Streptomyces > Streptomyces sp. SCL15-4. The sequence continues at coordinate 4,850,947 of NZ_JAOBTQ010000001.1, read as the reverse complement.
CCGGGGCGGTCGGGACGGCCTCTGCCACGGCGAGCACTCGGCCGGGAGGCAGGGCGCCCAGTTCGGCGACGGCCGCCTGCTGCCCGCGGTCGTACGCCTCCGCGACGGCTTGGTGGATCGCGCCGGCGGCGTCGGCCTGGAGCGCGGTGATGACCGCTTCGATCGCGGTCTGGAGGTTGCCGACCGCGGCCAGCTTCATCTGGACCCAGGCGGGCGAGTCGATGCCCGCCGCCAGGGCCTGCCGGACTCGCTCGATGAGGACGCCCTCGGCGGCTTCGTACAGGTCGGCGACCGCTGCGGCGAGGTCTTCGGCCATGGCCGGGGAGACGGGCACGGCCGATCACCCCCTATGGCAGCGCGCCGGTCTGCATCGGGTCCGGCACCGCGATGCCGTTCTCCTGCTGGATGCGCTCCACCTCGGCGGCCACCTGCGCGTCGTCCCACTCCGGGTTGACCATCCGCACCAGCGTGTCCGTGGACGCGGCCTGCGCCCGGCGCAGCACCTCCGCCGTGTTCGCCAGCGACAGCGGATCTTCCTGGACGCTGTCGGCGAACTCAACCGTCGGCCGCTGCGGCACGACGCGGCTGTTGAAGACGGTCTGGTCGACGGCCAGCAGCGCCTCGATCACGTGGGCCAGCGCCGGCCGCCAGCGCAAGACCTTCCTGCCGCGCGTCGTCATCGACCGGCGCTCCCGCGCGGTCACCTCGGTGGCCGTCACCGCGACGTCCCCGCCGATGCCGAACGTCTGGCCCGAGTAGCCGGCGCTGCGGAGGATCTGGTTCACCAGATCCTCGGCCGTGTCCCGGTGCTCCTGCACGCGGATGGCGAACTGGACCGCGGTGAGCTGGTTGCTGGCGTCGGCCCGGGCCAGCATGTCCAGCCCGGCATACACCTCTCGGTCGGGCGACCATGAGGCGCCGCGGCCGGGCCCGTTGGACTGGAGGTAGGCGTTCGGTGTGATGACGCGGCCCTTGCCGAGGCGGATGTCCCGCATCCAGCTGGAGTAGGTCTCGTCCAGAGCGTCCATGAGCGGCTCGACGCCGTCGAGGTCGCTGCGGCCCAGATCCTGAAGGCGGGGTTTCGACCGCCACCGGCGGGACGCCTGGTTCGGGATGTAGGCGACGTCGAGGCCGGTGTATCCCGTGGGGATCGCGCCCTCCTCGTTGATGGCGGTGGCGAAGCCGGCGGTGGCCGGGTTGTCCTCCAGCGGTACTGGCCGGCCGAGACGGTCCTCGGTGCCCTGGTACAGGCCGTGCAGGATCACGCCCCGCTCGTGGCGCTCCAGGTGTCGCCAGACCTGTCCGTCTTCCTCGCCGACGACCTTCCAGAAGGTCACGGCGGCGAGCCGGCCCCACCGGAACTCGGGGATGCCGCGGTCACCGTGGACGGCGTCAATCCACGGCCGGTCTGCGATGTCGGTGTCGTAGACCGGGCGGAGGTACACGCCCCCGAGCGCGGCGCCGATCTCGGCGGCGGTCTGGAGGGTGGCGAGCATGCCGTCGTCCGTCAGCTGGTCCAAGCGGGTCTGGGTGGTCTCGTCGTCCACGGCCACCGTTGGCGGCTCGGAGAACAACAGGTCGGCGCTGCCGCCGCACAGGTCCCCGGCGATCGGCACGTGGAGCTTGGTCCGGCGCTCCCCAGGTGCGATCGGCGTGCCCCACCACCAGCGGGCGATCCGGCCGACAACACCGCCGGCGTACTGGAGGCGCTTGGGGTCGGGGGCGCCGCCGCTGCTGCCGCCGTAGAGCTGCTCCAGGCGGTCGGGGTCGCCGGACCACCAGGTGTCCCAGGTGTGCATGGCGTCCAGGGCCGGGGCGAGGTACGGCGGCGGCCAGACCGTGTCACCCGTGGGCAGCGGCATCCGGCACCTCCTCGTCGTCCGTGGGCAGGCTGTCCAGTCCGTCGGCAGCCTCGCGCAGCAGCGCGGCCACGGCCGGCCTGATCGAAGTCTCCGTGTCCTTGCCTACTTCGAATTCCACCCACCCGGCCAGGCAGGGCTCGGCGGTGCTGCCGACCTGGAGGTAGACGGGCAGGCGCACGATCGGCCCGGTCATGCGGCCACCTCCAGTTGGGTCGGCAGGTACGGGCGCCACAGGGCCTCCGTCGTCCGCACCCCGTATCGGAGCGCGTCACAGCTGTGGTCGTCCTGCTTGATGGGCTTGTCCTCGCCCTTCTCCGCCGCGTCGTCGTCCCAGGAGTAGCCCGGGATCTCCTCGATCAGGCCGGTGGCCGACGGGTGGATGCGCAGCCGATCGCCAGCGAACAGCGAGGACACCGTGCGGATCCCGTCCACAACCGAGTTGTCAGCCGCCGTCACCCCTGACACGCCATCGCGGTGCAGCTGCTCGATATACGACGCGGCCGACGGGTCAACGATCGTCCACTCCGGCTGCACACCCAGCACGTTCGTGGTCGGCTGCGGAACTGCGGCCAGCCACCGGCGCCGCGCCAGGCTGTACTCGGCGTCGGTCATCTTGCGCCGCTGAGCCCGGGAGTCCCACCGGTATTCCGACACCACGTACAGCCGTTGGTCGGCTCCGATGCCGAGCAGCAGGTCAGCGTACGGGTTGGTCGTGCCGTAGTCGATGGCGTCGCACAGCCAGCGGTCGATCCGAGGGATGTCCGCGGTGACGTGTCGCTCCGGGTCGAACGCCTCGTAGATGGCGCCCTCGGCCTGCACCCAGTGCCCGAGGATGTTCCGCCGGTAGAACAGGCCGGTGTACGTGGTCTTCAGGAAGGCGACGTACTGCGGGTCGAGGTACGGGTTGTCGTCCAGGGTGAAGTGCCACGACCGCAGCCCGGTCTCGGCCGGCCGCTTCAGGTACTCCTTGCGGAACCAGTGCGCGGGGTTGTCCGGGTTCGTCGTCGTGTAGAGCCGCGCACCGCGGACGGAGCAGCGAGCGAGGAGCTGGTCGAAGAACGTCTTCGGCAGCGTCGTCGCCTCGTCCACGTAGGCGCCCGAGCAGGTCATACCCCGGACCTTCGGCTCGGCCTTCGCATCGTTCGCCCCAAGGACGTGCACGATGCGGCCCATGATGTGCGCGATCGGCGCGCCCGGGTTGTACTTGATCTGCTTCGCGAGACTTCCGAAGATCTCCGGGTTCGTGAGCGGCTGGATCACGTTGCGGTACAGCGAGTCGCGGGTGCGGCCCACCATCACCAGCTCGCCGCCGGCCGGGGCGTCCGCGACGAACGCGAGCCAGCAGATCAGCGAGGCGATCGTCTTCCCGGACCGGACCGAGCCCTCCCATGCGTTGATGCGCGCCGTCGCCTCGACCACCGAGATGATCTGCTTCCGGGATAGCGGCAGCGCATCAAGGAGACTCACCCTCCGCCTCCTCGCCGCCGGCCTCCTCGGCGACGGCGAGGTTGTACGCCGCCTTCAGGCCGACCATCAGCTGGCCAAGCATCGAGCGCGCGTCCTCGGCGCCGGAGTCCTCGGCCGGCGGTACGAGCTTCAGCGACTTCTCCAAGGCGATGCCGGCCGCAGCCATGAGGTTCTTCTTGTCCATCGCAGGCGGTTCATCGACGTGCCTGGAGTTGTAGTTGTTGTCCTTGCCACCGAAGTTGTAGATGACGGCGGGCTCCCACATGGACTGGGTGAGCTTGAGGGCGTCCAGGTGGAGGTCGATGGCGGTCTCGGCGCGCAGTGCGGCGAGCTGGGCGACGCGGTGTCGAGTGGCTTCCTCGGTCATTGTGACGTCGAAGACGAGGCCCAGCTCGGCGGCGATGACGGAGACGGTGCGGGGGCCGCGGCCCATCTCGCGGGCAATGGCGTTGCGGCCGAGGCCCTGAGCGTGGAGGCGGCGGACCTCGTCGTAGTCGGCCTCGGTGACGGGCCGTTGGTCCTTGCGGAGGCCGTTCTTGCGCGGCGGAGTGGGCACGGCCACCTCCTCGGAGCATGCGAAGGCCCGGCCTCGCTGGGCCGGGCCTGTGTGGTGCCGGTGGTCAGACCTTGCAGAACCCGATGCGCTTCAGCGTTGCGTTGATCTGCTTGCCTTGCGTTTCGGTGGTGGTGACGTCCTTGTACGTGAACCGCTGCGCGGCCAGCCAGTCGATCCGCTTCACGCCCTCGCCGTTGATCGCGGAGCACTGGTTACGGGCGGCGTCGACGGCCTTGTCCTCGTACCGGACCACGTCGGGCGCAGTCTGCTTCAGCGCGTCAAGGAGCTGCTGTCGCGTCTCTCCGGTCGGCCTGGGCGGCATGCCGGCCTTCCGGGCGATCTCGTCCTTCTGCTGCTGGGTGAGGTCGTGTGCAGTGGCTGACGGCTTCGGCTTCGCGTCGTTCTTCGCGCTGTCGTCGCTGCTGGAGCAGGCGGTGAGGGCGAGGAGCGCGGCGGCGCTGACGGCGGCTGCGGTGATGCGGGTGTTCATGTCCCCCCTAGGACGGTGGCTGAGGGGCCATGATGCCGGATCTGGTGCTCCTGTTTCCGGGCATGCCAGATCTGCGAGCCATGGTGCGGCATGATCGCCGGAACGTCAAGTGCGGTTGAGGTCCGTGCAGATGCGTCGGCCCCGCCGCCACGAGGGGGACGGCGGGGCCGACACGGATCGGTCCGAAGGTGAGATGTCCGGCTACCCGGTCCGGATCATCACGGCGGCGCCCACGGTGCCTTCCTCGGCGGTGCCCTCGCGGGTGGCGTGGCAGGTGGTGATCATCGGTTCTGCTCCGTCTTCGGCGTTCCGGGGATCGGCTTCGGCGGGGTGGGGAAGTGCCCGCCGCGGGACGCCTGGTACGTCGTCTCGTGCTGGGCCCGCTGCTCGGGGGACAGCCGTGCGCGCAGTTCATCTTGGGAGATCGATCGGCGGAAGGCCATGATGGCGGTCCTATCTCGTGGTTGGGATGGGACCGGGGCGGCCGGCTAGCTGCCAGGCGGACGGCCGCCCCGGGGCATGTGGCGTCAGCCGTCGTAGTGCTCGGCCGTGACGGGAGCGGTGTCCGGCATCGGCACGTCGGCCGGTTGCGGCCAGACCGAGCAGCGTCGCGATCCGGCGTAGTAGGAGTGCTCGACGCGGTTCTGCGTGAGCAGGGAGTCGGCGAGCTTGGCCGTGTCGTCACCGATGAGGACGAGCGTTCCGCTGCTCATCCTGCGGCCGGTGTCCAGGCGGGTGATCATGTAGGCGTAGCGCGTAGGCATGAGGCATTCCAGAGGTAGACGGGCACGTAGACGGGCGGTAGGTCGCGGTAGATGAGCCGGTAGACGCGCAGGTCAGGCGGCGGTAGATGCCTCGGTAGACGTCTCAGTGGTGGCCCGCCGGGAGAGGGTCGGATCGACCCGCAGATCCGCCCTCCGGACGCCCCGCGTGGGGCTCTTACTGCCGGCCACCTTCACCTTGGGATGGACGGTGATCCCCAGTGCCTCCAGACGCACCCTCAGGTCACTCACCGTCCAGCCCCTCGCGAGGTCCAGCCCGTGGAGGTGGGCGAGGACCGTGCGCAGGTGCACTGCGTCGCCCTCTCCCATGAGGTCCAGCAGCATGGTCCGGACCGCGCTTGCGTCCAGCTCCACGGGGGTGTCGGCGGCCGGTTCGGAGGGGGACTTGCTGGCGCGCCAGGCGGCGACCACCCAGGCACCGCATAGGAGCCACAGCAGGGTGGGCGCCGCGCGGACCAGACGCCACAGCAGGTACAGGCCGAGGACGAGCAGGGCGGCGCGGACCCAGCAGCCGATGACGGCGGCGAAGCCGGTCAGGTCGTACCGGTAGCCACGCTTGACCCAGGCGGCAGCGCGCCGACCGAGGCGGCGGGTGACGGTGACGGAGCCGGTGGCGAGTCGCTCGGCGGGGCGGGCGAGACGGCTCACAGGACACCCGCTCCCCGGAAGGCGGCGACGACCGCGTCCCCGGCGCCGTTCAGCGCGCCCGGCAACCACGCCAGCATGCCGGCCACCCCCGCGGTCAGCAGGAAGTTGCTGCCCACGAACGCTCCACCGAGTATCCTGCGCCTGTCCTTCTTCGCCGCTGCCTTGTACTCCAGGACGACGAGGAAGACGGCCAAGACCGCGATGACCGCGCCGGTCATGCCGAGCCCGACGAGCTGGCCGGTGGTGAGGCCACTGCCCGACGTTGTGCCGCTGGTTGCGACGCTGGTGCGCGCTCCTGCGCCGTTGGCGGCGGTTCCGGTGTGGGTGTGGGTCCAGCCGAGGAGCCCGCCCGGGCAGGCCGCGGCGCACGCAGCGGCGCCAAAACCCTTGCCGAACGGAGCCAGTTGCTTCATCTCTCGGCCGCCCTTCCACCAAGGGTGGAGGTTGGCGAGCAGGATGAGCAGGGCGACGAGCAGGCCGCCGAGGGTGAGGGTGGTGGTGCTGGTCATCGGTGGACTCCGGTGAGGAACTGGAACGGGTCCCACCAGCTGAAGACGCCGAAGGCGCCGAGCATGGCGGTGACGAGAAGGGCTCGGGGTACGGCCCGGCCGGTACGCCGGTCCAGGGCCCAGGCGGCGGCGAGCGCGACGCCGGCCACGACGTAGGCGGCGAGGATGCCGCCTTCCGTGCGGAGTTGGTGCAGCGTATGCGCCCAGATTCCGACCGGGCTCCGGCCGACAACCCACGGCACGAGGGCGGCGAGGAGCGCGACGAGCATGCGCCAGGTGACCAAGGCGTCCCACAGCCGCTCCCACAGGCGCGGCGGGCGCTCATCCTCCACGGGGACGAGGATGACCTCGTGAACGTGGCGGTGGAGGACGACTTCGGCGGGCGGTGGAGGCGGTGGTGCGGCCGGGGGCGGGCTGGTGACGACGGGCGGGGGCGGGGGCGGGGTGCGCCACGGCGGGGCCTCGCCGGGCTCGGGCGGGCGCGGCGGCAGCGGGGCGCCGGCGGGGATAACGCGGGTGGGCGTGACCGGGCGGCGGGGCTCGGGAATCGACACGGTGGGCTCCTGGTGGCCGATGGGGCGGGCGCCGAGGCGGCGAAGGTGGTGGCGGGCGCGCAGCTCGTCACCGCCGGGCGACGGCTGCGCGGCCATCAGGCGCCGACCTTGAGGGCGCGGAGGTAGCGGTCGACGCTGCTCTGCGGCACGTCCTTGCCGGTGGCCTTCCGGACGGTCCGGAGGACTGCTTCCGGCTCCCGGATTCCGGAGTCCCAGGCATTCCGGACGGCTTCCTGCGTGGTCACGCGGCCGGACCGGATCGGGCTGACCGTGGCTTCCGGATCCTCCGAGGCACCTTCCGGAACTCCGGAGGGCTCCGGATCCGCGGATCCGTTCTCCTCCGTGGCTCCGGCGAGGCTGCGCTGCTCGGCCTCCACGAGGGCCTGGCCGCGCTGGAGTTCGCGCCGGATCGGGATCATGGCGAGCTGCCCGTCGACTGCGGCGCGGCGCTTGGCCACCCACTGCTGGGTGAGTGGGTCGAGCGGCCGGGCGTGGACGCGCATGGCGATGGTCCAGCCGCCCTTGGCGAGCGCGGAGACGAGCGCGCCGACGGCGCCGACTACCCACTGCTCTGTGACGAGGTAGCCGTCGGCGAAGACGGCGCCCATCGAGATCAGCAGGGCGACGTGCCCGACGCGGCGGGGCAGCGCGGCGCGATCGGGGTCGTAGCGCAGCAGCCACTCGACGCCCATGCACATGATCCATGCGGCGTCGAAGGCGACCGCGGCCCCGTAGGCGACGGCCGCGACGACGGACATGGCCAGGAGGGCGCCGATGGAGGCGGTGGTCCAGGTGAGGGAGACGGTGACGAGGAGGCCGGCGCCGAGGGTGACGGCTGTGCGGATGAGCTGGTCCCAGTCGCGGGGCGGTGCGGGGACCTCGATCTTCTCGCGGTCGAGGACCATCTCCGTCTGGCCGTCGACGGTGAGGGGGACGAGGCGGGTCCGCTCGATGGTGCGGGTCTTCACGGTGCTCCTCCGGGAGCAGGGGGCCGGCCCCCGCGGACGGGGTTGGTTGGGGTGCGGGGGCCGGCGGTCTGGTGGGTCAGTGGAGGTGGCGGCCGAGGAGGAAGGCGCCGAGGATCAGCGGCCAGGCCATGGCGAAGATGCAGAGGGCGCGCATCATGCGTGGGCCTTCCAGCCGAGGCGCTCGCGGACGTCGGCGGCCTGGGCGTAGTCCTGCTGGCACGCCTGGACGGTGGCGGGCTCGGCGATGATCCGGCTGGGCTGGGGTTGCGGTGGGGTGGGCTGCTGCTCGGGCTGGTCGGTACGCTCCATGGCGGACCTGCTCCTTCGTCGCGGTTGTGGGTGGGTCCGCCCCCGGCCATGTGGAGCTGCAACTCCGGCCGGGGGTCTTGTTGTTGTGCGGCGCGGGTCTCAACTCCCGCACTGTATGGTGACCATACACTAGATGTGCGGTCACCATACAGCGCTCTGGGGAGGCCCGCCGATTCAGGAAGGTGCGGGCGTGTCAGACGAGGAGGTGCGGCGGGTGTTCGACGCTCTTGACGCGGTAGAACGCATCGCTGATCCGGAGGAGCGCTCGCGGGCGCAGGTTCAGATCACGGCGGCGACCCGGGAACGGGCGGCTCGGTGGGCTGCGGAACGCGCTCAGCTGGCGCACCGGTTGCGCGATGAGGAGGGGGAGTCGGTGCGGGGTATCGCGCGGCGGCTCGGGGTGACGCCGAGCACGGTGCAGGACCTGCTGCGGGGCTACAAGGGGTCGGGCCAGAACCGGCCCCGGGCCACGGAGGCGTCGGATGGATGAGCTGGTGCGGTGGCTCGGCGAACAGCTCGACCGAGATGAGCGGATCGCCCGCGCGGCCGACGACTCGCTCGGCAAGGTGAACCTGGACTGGGTCTACCAGCCGGAGGACCCGACGGGCGGCAAGGTGGTCTCGGCGCGTGGCTACGACCTCATCCCCGATGTGCCGGCCGGTCTCGGTGCGCACGTCGCTGAGTACGACCCGCGCCGGGTGCTGGGCGAGATCGACGCCAAGCGGCGCACGCTGATCCGCTGCCAGGAAGCGATGCTCGCCGCGAACCCGATGCTCGTGCACTTCGCCACGCAGACCGTCTGGGAGATGGCCCGGTCCTACGCGGGCCGGCCCGGCTACCGCGAAGAGTGGCGGCCGTAGGCATCAGGTTTGGCCACCTTCTATCCAGTAGGCGCCACCAGTGGCCAGTAGCCACCACGGCTCGTAGTCATCGAAACCCCGACCGAAGGAGATCGCCATGACCCACGACACCGCCACCACCTTCGAGAGCGACGAGGAGCCGGACGCGCACCACGACACCCTCCTCGGCCGCCAGTTCGCCGGGCTCAGCGAGGAGTCGGCCAACGCCGTACGCCGCGAGATGGCCCGCCGGGAGGCCGCCGGGCTGCCCGCCGTACCTGAGATGAGCTGGGAGGACTAGCCTCCGCACCCCGTCAGCCCCCGTCACGCGCGCCGAGACGGGGGCTTCGTCACGCCCGGGCCTAAGATCCACGCCGTGGACCTACCCGATGATCTGATCGCACTGGAGCGTGCCGCCGAGGAGCAGCGCGCGAAGATGGCCGGCCTGGACGGCGAGGAGTACGAAGGGCAGCGCAGGGCCTGGCGGACGGCGGCCGAGGCGGTGCAGGCGGCGATCACCGTGCACGCGGAGGAGGACCCGGCAGGGTGACGCTGGGGCCAGCCCTGGGTCAGCGGGTCGAGATGCGGTACTCCCCGACCCGCGGCATCACGCGGAAGAAGGCGGCCAGGCGCTGCCCCGCCTCGGCCGCGGAGGGCTGCGACGCAGACGGTGGAGTGGGCCTGTGCCGGTCTACCTGCCGGCGGGCGCGGTCGAGGCGCGGGTACGGGCGGTGGGCCATGGTGCTCAGGATGGCAGACGGTCACGGCTCTTCGGGCCAGCTCGTCAACAGCTCGCCCGCGTCCTCGTCGGTGAGGGTGATGCGGGCGCCGGGGCAGCCCCAGGAGCCGACCCACCGGGACAGCTTCCGTCGGGCGGTCGACTCGTCGTTCCACCAGCCGTGCTGGACCGGCCGACCACCGTTGGTCAGCAGGAGGTGGTAGCGCCCGGGGCACGGCGTGCTCGTCACGGCCACCATCCTATTATCGAACATGTGAACGACTTGCCGCCTGACCTGCCCCGTCTCCGCACCCTGGAGACGTGGCTCGCCCACACCCTCAATCGGGTGCGGCGGCAGATCGGCGAGCTGGAGCGGCAGGAGCAGGAACGGCAGCAGGGCGCACAGGCCCGGCCGCCGGCCCCGGATTGGCTGCTGGAGCTGGGCATCGGCCGGGACTCGCCGCCGGTCTACGTCCACGAAGGCGGGTGCTGGTCGACCGGGAAACGGGCGCGCGGGGTGTCCCGGGCCGCCGCGCTCCGGGCCCTGGTCGAGGGCGTCCCCGCCTGCCCGCACTGCCGGCCCGACAGCGCGCTCGGCTACCTGGACGGGTGAGGCACCAGCGCCTCTCGGCCCCCGTCGGGCGTACGGTCGGCTGCACACCGGGAGGGGCACCTCCGCGACGGCCCGCCGATCCTGAGGGACGGCGGGCCGCGTGCTGCTCGGGCGGCACAAGGGTCCCCATCCTCCGGCCGGAAGGCGGGCCCTTCACAGAGCAGTGCACCTAGGACTGCCGCTCCGCGCCGGGCGTTGCACCCGGATGCCGTGCGATCAGGATGTCACGGTCACCCATGCGACGACCGCCAAACTGGCCAGCAACAGGCACCAGCCGGTCAGCCGGAAGGCGATCCGCCTCCGGTCACGAGCCTCCTCGCGCCTCATGCGTCCGCGCCTCGCCTTCAGCGCCTCGATGCGTCGCCGCAGCGTGAACTGCCGAACGTCACGGATGCCGAGCGCTGCCCGCGCATACAGGCGAACCCGGAGGCAGGCCAGCCTCATGCCGCGATCACCCCGCCCTCCGCCCAGACCCGCCCGCACCCCGTGCAGTGCGCGACCGGCACCCGGCCCTCCCCACCGTGCACGTCGATCAGCCCACCGCACTCGTGCGGCTGCTCCAGGGTCCGGCGCTGCGCGGCGATGTCGAGGGCGCGCTCCAGGCGCTCGGCGGCGCCGGCCGCGACCGCGCCGATCCGCCGCTCCTCGGCCTCGGTCAGGCGCCGGCACGGGCCCGGCGCGCGCTCGACCCGCGCGAGGAGCCACAGCGCGGCGTACGGCGCGGTCCGGTGGCCGGTGTACCGCCAGCGCCGCGGGTCCCGCTGGTCTGCGAGCGCGAGCTGCTCGCGGCGGCGCCGGTCGGCGGCGGCGATGTCGGCGTCGCGCTGGCTGGCGTACGGGGCGACGGCGGTACGTCGGGCGGTCGGCTGGGTGATCGGTGCGCGCTGGGCGGCGTGGGCGATGTCGTCGGCGCAGGCGACGAGGGCGGCCTCGATGACGCGCATGGTGTCGAGGATGTGCAGGCGGACCGGGACGGGGCGGTCGCCGAGCTGAATCGGGTCGCGCTCCAGGGAGCGGAGGTAGGCGGCCTGGAGGCGGTCGTACTCGATCTGGTCGGCGTCGGCCTGGTCGAGGCGGGCGAGGTAGCCGCGGAGGCCGAGGCCGAAGGCGCCGACGGTGACGGGCTGGCCGGCGGCTTCGGCGAGGTCGGCCCAGTGCAGGGCGATCGTGCGGAGGTGGGTGGCGGCGGTGCTCATCGTGAGGCTCCTGTGGTGCTGCGGGGCGGTACGGTGATCAGCACCGAGGGGGCGCGCCTGGTCTGGGGAGATCGTGGGCGCGCCCCTGTCGCATGGTCAGCGGCGGGTGCGCCAGCCGGTCACGGGCGGCCGGGCGCCGACCTGGACCACGTAGCCGATGACGTCCTCGATGAGGTCGGCCTCCGTGTCCCGGGCGTCGAGGGTGAGGTGGATCATGCGGTCCCGGAGCGTCGGGGCGGTGTGCTCGGTGATCTCGCCGGTCCTGAAGAGCTTGTGGATGGGTCCGTCGCCGTCGCGGTGGTGGCGGAGGATCTGGCGGACCTGGGCGTCCTTCATGAGTGCTCCCTGCGGTGCGGGTGGGTGGTGTGGTGTTCGCGCTGCTCGAACAGGTCCCGCAGGGCCTGGTGCAGCTTCTGGTCGAGGACGGCACGGCGGGCTTCGCGGCGGGCGGCGCGGGTCTCGGTGATGTGGCTGGCGAGGTACCAGCCGATGATCTGCATGGCGAGGATGGCGACGATCTGCCAGACGGACATGGTCAGCCCTCTCCATTTCCAGCGCCGCAGGTGTTGCATCTGAAGCCGTCCGGAGGCACGCCCTGGCACCGCGTGCAGGTGGGTACTTCACCGAACAGCGAGCCCGGAGTCACGCCGAACGCGGCAGCCAGCGCCACCAGGTCGTCAGCCGTCCATGCCCGACCGCCCCTCTCCGCAGCGTTGATCGCCTGACGGGACCACGCTGGTACGCCGCGCTGTTCTGCGATGCGGCGTCCTGCCTCGGCCTGCGAAATGCCTGCCTTCTGCCGCAGGCGCTTGAGGTGTTGGCCGATGCGGCGGGCCGCCGGTCCGTGTGCGGTCACCGGTTCCTCGCGATCTCGCAGCGCCCGCGCTCGGTATGCATCTCCGAGCAGACCGGCCCGCAGTGCTGCGCCAGCTCGGCCGTCCACGCCGCGATCCCGGCGTACTTGGCCTCGGTGGTGTGGCCGTCCCACAGCGCGCGGACGTCCAGGGCGTCGACCCGCTCCACGTGCTGGAAGAGGCTGGTGTCCCGGGGTGCGATGTGCCAGGAGCACTGCCGGCCGCCGAGGGTGAGGTAGACGATCTGCCAGCCGGGCTCGTCCACGTCCTGGGCGTCGGTGATGACCGCGCCGTCGGTGAGGGCGGCGAGGAGGGCGACGAGGTGTGCCCGCTCGCGGTACGCGCCGTCCCGCTCCTGCTCGGCGGTGTGCCGGGCCTCGCCGACGTCGCGGAGTTCGCGCTCGCGCTGCTGGGCGATGGCCTCCCAGTCGACGGGCGCCGGCTGCTCGCCGAGCTTGCCGTCGATGTATGCGCGGCCGACGGCGGCGGCCAGTCGCTGCTCCACGGTCTCGGCGGCCTGTTCGGCGGTGCGCCCATCGAGGATCTCGATGGCCGAGGCGAGGCCGGTGAGCATGCCGGACAGGAAGACCTGGGCGGGTGCGGCGGCTGGCGCGGCGAGGTGCCGCTTCATCTCGTCGGCGAGGGCCTTGATGTGGGTTCGGGTGTGCTGGTCGGTGGCTGGCATGGTCACTGCTCCTGGTTCTGATCGGTGGGCGGGGCGATGGGCGAGCTGGTCGGCAGGCGCACGGGCATCGGGCGCACCGTGCTTCGGCGTGCGATCCGTCGCAGCTCTGCGTTGATCGCTCGTTCCATGGAGGCGCCGAGGCGGTGGGTCCAGGTGGTGCCCGGGGCGGGCGTGTGGTCGCCCCGGGGTGTGCTGGACGGGCCCGTCACCGGGCGCTCCGGCGCCGTGCCCGGATGCCGTGCAGGGTCTCGGTGAGGCAGGCGATGCCGGCGGCGAGGAAGCACAGGCTGCCGATGCCGGCGCAGGCGAGGGCCGCGAGCACGAGCGCGCCGGGCGTGGCGGGGAGGTTCACGGCGTGGCTCCGTCCTGCGGCGCTGTGGTGGTGGGCTGCTCGGCGCCGTCCAGGGCGGTGGCGATGTCCCGCCACATCACGAACGGCGTACGGAGGGAGCGCACCCGCTCGATGGCGGCCTGCGCCTGCTCCAGCTCGGCGCGCGCGGTCTCGGCCTCGCGCATCTCGGTCTCCACGTGCTGGCGCAGGATGCGGGCTTCGTCCGCGGTGAGGGTGCGGCCGTGCTGGACACGGGTGACGAGGACGAGGAGGGACTCGCGGCGGGCCCAGCGGAGCATCTGCTCCTCGTCGGCGGCCGGGGCCGGGCGCTCGTCGTCGGACTCTTTAGCCAAGCCGTGCTCGATGGCGAAGGCGCGTGCCTCGCAGCAGCTGGCGGCCTCGCGGAACCCTTCGGGGTCGATGTGCCGCAGGATGGCGGCCATGTCCCGCAGCGCTGCGGGTGCCGCCGTCGGGGCGCCGTCGGTAGCGTCGGAGCGTTGCTGCGCCGTGAGGGTAAGGGCGTCGGCGATGCGTCGAACCTGCGTGGTCAGGGCGTCGATGGCGTGGGCGACGGCCCGCGCGTCGGGGCTCGGCTGGGTCATCGCTGCGCCCTCTTGGCCGCCTGGCGCCGTGCGCGCCAGATGGCGAACTGGAGGCCCGGGCGAGTCCGTGCTCGGCCGGACGCGATGCGGTCGAGACCGATCCACGCCTGCCAGACGTAGGGACCGGTGCCGTGCACCTCGACGTCGAGGCCGTTGGTGAGGGGCAGAGGGGTGGCGGGGCTGCAAGAGCCATCGGGGTTCTGGCGGGTGGTGCTCACGTGGTGGGGTCCTTCCGGGTAGTGGGGCGTGGGAGGTAGAGCCAGTGGGCGCAGAGGACGCCGGTGGTGCTGGCGACGAGGACGACGTAGGCGAGGACGGCGGTCACAGGTACGTCCCGGTGAGCGGGATGGTGGTGGCGGTGTAGAGCTGGCGGAGGGTGGCGTGCTGTCCGCGGAGGTCGGAGCTGGGCCGGTAGCGGCGTTTCCGCCGGCGGCGGGCGGGGGCGCAGCGGCAGGTGTCTGCCTGGGGCGTCGGGGCGTTGGCGGGGAGGAAGTGGCCGCGGGGGCAGCGCGGGCGGTTCATGGCTGCTGCCCTCCGTCCGCGCGGTCCAGGAGCTGGCGGGCCTCGCCGAGGTAGCGCTCGCGGTCGGCGTCCGGGAGCTGGTCGTACGGCGGTGTGTCTCCGGTGAGGGCGGTGGCGCCGGCGAGGAGGCGAGCGAGGGAGTCGACGGTCAGGCCTGCCACGGGCTGCTCCGCCACTGCGACGGGCTCCTGCTGCCCGCCAGCCAGCCGACGCAGCCGGTCCACCTCTGCCTCGGCGTTCAGGGCCCGCTTGTGCATCTCGTTGTAGACCGACCAGAGCACGGGGCGTTCCGTCCCGGCGGCGTACCGCTGTACTTCCTCCATTAGGGCGTTGTTGGTCGCGTCGGCGCGGCGGAGTCCGGCCTTGTACTTCGCGCGCAGCTGCTCGATCTCGGCGGCCCGGTCGGCGGGCGGGCCGGGCGGGAGCACCTCGCGGCCGACGTACGCGGCGACGCGCACGGTGATGGTCGCGGCGAGGTCGGCGATGCCGGCCGGGGTGCCGAGGGTGAGCGGGGTCTCGCGCAGGGCGTCGGTGACGACGCGGACGAGCGGGGCCAGTTCGGTGAGGTCGGGTTCGGCGGTGGTGGCGCGGTCGGTCACGGTCACTCCGGATGTCTGGTGCGGGCGGGCGGTCGGGGTGTGGGAGGCTGGGGCCGGCCCGGCCGCGGTACAAGCGCGGCCGGGCTGCCTTACGTGCGGGGTGGTCACCGCTGGCCTGCGTCCCAGCAGTCCGGGCAGACGTGCCGGCCGTGGGGGCGGCGGTGCCAGCCGCGGGCCAGTGGCGCCGCCTCTGCTGCCTTGACGGTCTTGGGGCTCGCGCCGGAGACGTACAGGTCGGACATTGTGGTGTTGTCGCAGAGGTGGCCGTCCTGCCGTCCGTTGCAGGACAGGAACACGAGCCGGTGAGCTGTCACGTTGCTGCTCCTGGTGGTTGGTGTGGGGATGGTCACGGCCGGGCGGCAGACACGGCGGCGCAGCGCGGCGGTCACTGGCCCGTCTCGACCGCGGTCCACGCGTCCACCGCGCGCCGGACGCTGTCGGCCTCGTGCCAGTACGGCGCGTACCCCTCCGGCACCGGCTCGCCGGCCAGCAGCGCCCGCACCACCGCCACAACGGCAGCCGGGTCCGACCACCGGCCCAGCTTCGGCAGAACCTCCGGGTCACGCTCCAGCCGCCCGTCCCGGCCCCGCCGCGCCCACATCCACGACTCGACCGGGTGCTCCCACACCAGCACCACGCCGTACGGCGCCACGCCGTCGCCGATGGCCGGATGGTCGCCGTCCCACTCCAGGACCGCGGTGAGCATCGCGGCGATCCCGGCCAGGTCGTCATCGCGGTACCGGTCGAGGTCGGCGTCGGAGGTCCAGTGGTCGTTGGGCTCCAGGCCGGCGGCGGTGAGCGCGGTGGTGACCGCGGTGATGTACGGGTCGTGCGGGAGGTCGTGGGTCATGAGGCTGGTGTCCTTCGGGGTGGTGGGTGGATATCGCGCGGGGGCCGGTGGAACCGGATGAGCGCGGAGGGGCTACGCCGCGAAGAGGTCGAGCTGCTCGGTGTGCTCCGGTGCTGTGCTGGGTTCCGGGATGGGCTGGTGGCAGTGGCAGTTGCAGCGGGTGTGGCATTCGCGGTCGGCGAGGTAGACCGTGGCCTGTCCGCGGTCGAGGCCGGCGGAGCCGCGGCAGGGGAAGGGGCCGAATCCCTGGCCGATGACGGTCTCCGGTTCGGTGCCCCACCAGGCGACCCACTGGTCGTGGCCGCATGCGTCGTGCTCGCCGCGCTGGCAGGCGTTGGAGACGCCCTGGCACGGGCATTCGGGGTCGGCGGGCGGGATCTCCTTGGGAGCCAGGACGTGTTCCCGGACCCACATGGCCTGGTCGGGGGTCATGCGCGTGCCTTTCGTGGTGGGTGGTGGGGTGGGGCTAGCTGGCTACTGGGAGGGCCTGTGTGGCTGCTGGGGCGCCGTTCGGGCTGCTGGTGGTCTGGGAGGCCGCGGTTGGCGCGTGTGTTCGTCCAGCGGCCGTACGTGCCCTGCGTGGTCGTGTCTCGAAGTCCACGCCGCCCCACACGCCGTGCGTCTCGCCGGCGGCGAGGGCCTGCCGCATGCAGCTGAGCAGCAGCGGACAGGGGTGGCATTGGCGTGCGGCGTAGGCGCGTTCGGTGGGGTCGGTGCTGAACCA
The DNA here is from genome assembly GCF_033366695.1 of Streptomyces sp. SCL15-4. Lineage (NCBI taxonomy): Bacteria > Bacillati > Actinomycetota > Actinomycetes > Kitasatosporales > Streptomycetaceae > Streptomyces > Streptomyces sp. SCL15-4. The sequence continues at coordinate 4,834,269 of NZ_JAOBTQ010000001.1, read as the reverse complement.
GCGGTCGGGGTCGGTGCGGCAGGGCGCGGCGGGGATGGTCATGCGCTGTGCCTCTCCGGGTGGGTGGTGGCGAGGTGGGGCTCGCAGCGGGCGTGCACGGTGCGGCCGGGTCGCTTCGGGTCCGGGAGGATCGGGCGGCGGCAGACGGTGCAGCGGGTCCAGGCGTCGGGGTCGCTGCTCGGGTTGTCGTGGTGGTGTTCGTGGGAATCCGGCTGGTCTTCGGGAGCGCCCACTACCTGAGGTTGGAAACCGACATCAGCCCCGTCTTGGGAACTCCATGGGAACCCCCCTGGGTTGTTCGGGGCGCTGTCCCCCGAACCGTTCGGGGCGCTGTCCCCCGAACTCATACGGGGCGCTGTCCCCGGAACTTCCCGCGGCGTACCGGCGGTAAGTTCCGGGCGCTGTCCCCCGTTCTGGTTCGGGGCGCTGTCCCCCGAACTCTCGGCGGGCTGCTCCCACGCTGGGGCCCGCTTCCGGGCGGTCGACCGGAGGTAGTCCTCGGCCGCCTGCCAGTCCGGCCACGGACTCACGACGAGCGCGTACCGGGTCGCCTTGCCCCGCTTCCGTTCGCCGAGCACCCGGACGACGCCGGCCCGGATCGCGGCGTCCATGTAGCGGCGGGCGTCTTTCTCGTCGCAGCAGGCGGCCTTGGCGATGTCCTGAATGCGGATCGGCTTGCGGTCCGAGGCGAACGCGATCTCCCCGGAGGCGGCGGCGAGGTTCCGCAGCTGGCACAGCAGCAAGGGCAGGCCGGACCGCCGCAGGTAGGCGGACATCTGGCGCGTCCACTTCCACGACAGGGCGTTGCCGAACGCGTTCGGGACGCTTCCGGGCGCGGGGGCCTGCTCGTCGCTGCTCAACTTGGTCTTCTCTCACGTGGTGCGGAATCGATCCGGCAAGATCCGGATGGTCCGGGGCGGCCCGCTGAGGACCGCCCCGGACGGAGGCCGTTAGCGGACGTATTCGTCGCGGCGACGCTGCTCCTGGCGCTGCTTGTGCGCCTTCAGCTCGTCCTCGGTGGGCTTGCTGGCCGTGACGTCGAGGAGGGCGGCGTCCGGGCGCTGCGGGCCCTCGCCGACCTCGTCCAGCGTTCCGTCGATCTGCCGGCCCCTCCACATGGCGCGCTTGGCGTCGGCCAGGGCGGCGGCGTCCTCGTCGGACCGGGCGACCTCGCAGGAGGTGATGCGGACCTTGACTTCCGGGTCCTTGTCCTCCTGCTCTGCGTGGCCCGTGTACGACTTGGAGGTGATCTCCACGATGGCGAAGACGGTGCGGCCGGGCTTCTCGAAGAGGCCGCGGCGCTGCTCGCGGCTGAGGCTGACCTCGATGGCGCCGGCGGCTGAGTCGAGCTTGACGCTGGGGACGTCGGCGGAGCTGAGCTTGGGCATGTGCTGGCCTTTCTGGATCGGTGGGGCTGGGGCGTGGGGGTCAGGAGTCGCCCGCGATGGCGCGGAGCTGGGCGATGCCCTGCGCGCCGCTGCGGACGAGGGAGATGGCGGCGGCGTACTCGGGGAAGGCGATGGCGAGGCGCTCGGCGTTCGCCGTGTCAGCCGAGGTCCAGGCGTCCAGCAACTTGGTGGGGAAGGTGCTGGGCGGCCAGCCGCCGAGCCGCTCCTGGAAGAGGACGTGCGCGGCTGCGTCGACGGAGATCTCGGGCGTCTTCTCGTTCATGTGATCTGTCCGTTCTGGCGGTAGGCGGCCTGCGCTTCGGCGGCCTGGATGGCGAGGGCTTCCTCGGCGCACGTTTTGTGCGCCGGGGAGCGGTGGGAGTCGCGCAGCTGGGTGGGGAAACCGCAGTACCGGCACGGGCGGGGGCCGTCGTAGTCCCAGTGCGAGGAGGCGGTCCAGTCGAGGAGCTGACCCGGCCGGTACTCGGGCTCGGCCGGCGGGTCGCGGTGGCGTCGGCGTGCCGTCACACTGCCGCCCGGCCGATGTCCGGCTCGCACGCCGGGTCGTCGATGTCCTCCCACGCGGTCACCGGCGCCCAGCCGTTGCGCGCGGCGACCCTGCGGGCCACGGCGGACGGCCCGGGGATCAGGTACCGGGCCCGGCACACCCGCGTGATCGCGGCGGCCCTCTCCTTGGAGATCCGTCGGTAGCGTCCCCCGAGCAGATCCCGGAGGAATTGCTCGGGGACGCCGGTCGCCTGCGCGGTCTGCCGCACCGTCCAGCCGATGGCGGCCAGGCCCTGCACCCGGCGAGCGCTGCCCACCGGGAATACGCGGTCCCGCGGTGCATCAGGCTGCACAGCGAGGACCGCTTCGGCGGTGTGCCGATGCACTCTCTGCTGCGTGCCGGTCAGGATGATGTGCAGGGTGCGACGGTTGAGGCAGGCGTGATCGGCGATCTCCAGCCGCGTCCAGCCGGCAGCGAGCAGCATGCGGATGTGGTCCGCGATGGGCTGGGCCGGCTGGGATGCGGGTCCGAGCCGTTCTCGCTGGATGCGGGCCTTTTTCTCGGCTAGGCGCAGGGCAGTGGTCATCGGGCCGCCGCCTTGTAGCCGAGCGGGTCCTCGCCGTGCTCCAGGCCGCGGACGACGAGGGCGATCTGCCCGCCCTTGATCTTCCGGCCGAGTCGCATGTCCGGGCCGACGACCCGGGTGTGGTCGTCGTCCTCAAACAGGCCGGCGTCCACGAGTCCGTCCACGGCGGCCTTGAAGCTGGGGTACCAGTTCGCGGGGTCCGCGCGGCGCCCAGACGCTGGGTGCAGCACGCCGAGGACGTGCGCCCGCTGGAAGAGGACGCCGGGCTTGGCCGCGGCGAGCGCGTCCATGAGGGACGGGGACTCGCTGACGGCCTCCATCGCGGCCGAGCGGATCGCGGCGGTGTGCTCTGCCTTCCGCTTGTGGTGCAGCCGCTGGTTCGAGTTCAGGAGGAAGAGCCCGGGGGGCAGGGCGATGACGAACGGGCCGGGCCGGGGCCCGGCCGCCGCGGGGGCGGCCGGAGCCTCGGGGGTGATGTCGAAGAGCGTCGTCACGATGCTCCCTCTCGGGCGTCGTGGATGAGCGGGTTGGGGCTGGGGTTGCGGCAGTCGAGGCAGAGCAGCTCGCGCGTCACCCGGGTCCGGGCGTGGACCGTGATCCGGCGCTCCGTCGCGCACCGGGCGGCGAGCTTCTCCAGGGCCTCGACGGACTGGAGGACCGGAGTGCCGGCGCGGCGGCGGCCGGATGCCCCGGGCCAGGTGCGGGCGATGGCGACGGAGACGACACCGGCCGCGGTGATGGCGGCGCCGAGGACCGCGGCGAGGACGCTCATGACGCCACCCGCCGGCCGCCGTCCTGGCGGTGGCGCTGCCAGTTCCGGCCCGCGCCGACCGCCTCGGTGTTGAGGCCCATCGCGTCGTCCAGGCGCTGCTGGAGGTGGTCCGCGCGGTGCTGCTCCGCGTCCCGGGCGGCGAGGAGCCGGGCGCCGACCTTCAGCAGCCGGGCCACCCGCCGCTCCAGGGCGGCGGTGTGCTCCGGGCCGGACTCGGCCAAGCGCTCGGTGAGTTCCTTGTTCCGGGCGTGCAGGCGGCAGTTCGCGGCGTCGGCCTCGGCGACCTGGCGCAGCGCCTGCCGCCGGTTGTAGACCGCGGTGGCAGCGTCTTCCTCGGCGGTGTCGGCGCGGCGCCGCTGCCGGGCGATCTCGGCGTGGGCGGCGGCGAGTTCGGTGCGGAGGCGTCGGGTGGTGGTCAGGCCGAGCATCACGCCTCACCCCCGCGCTGGGCCGGGATCGGGCGCAGCGGCCACGCGGTCGGGATCACGGCCTTCGGGTCGTGTTTGTCGCCCGACTTCGCCGGGTCCCGGAGCCACTTCTGGTAGCCCTGGGCGTCCTCGCGATACCACTCGACCTGCCGGGTGTGCAGCTCCTCGACGGTGACGTCCCGCAGGGCGTTGAACCGGTTGACGCGCAGGTTGAGGACCCAGTCCGGGCGCAGCCGGTACGGGGTGTGGGCGATGACGCCCATCTTGTACGCGGCCCGCGCCGACATCAGCGCGTCGTACTCGGCGCCGTGCGCCTGCTCCTCGTCCCAGGGCAGGCCGTACGTCTCGGCGGTGGTCCGCATCTGGTACGGGCCCTGCGTCTCGCTGATCCGCTTCCGGAACGGGGCGCAGTACCGGTCGAGGACCATCGTGTCGATGACCCGGGTCAGCGGCTGGCGGCAGATGCCTTCGAGGCTGTCGCCGAGGTGCCGCTGGCACTCGCGGTCGAGGAGGTTGAGGTCGTAGCCGCCGATGTTGTGGCCGACGAGCGGGATGCCGGCGGCAACGACCTCGGTGATGGCCTTGGCGATCTCCCCGATGCCCTGCTCGGCGGGCATGCCGTGCTCGGCGGCGTACTCGTCCGTGATGCCGTGCACCTTGATCGCCTCGGGCTGCATGGCGATGCCGGGGTTGAGGAGCCAGGTGCGGGTGTCGGTGGGGATGCCGCCGTTGACCAAGATCAGGGCGCAGGTGACGATGCGGGCGGTGTCGGCGTCCTTGTCGCTGGACTCGAAGTCGAGAGCGGCCATGCGCTGGAGGTGCCAGGAGGTCATTCGGCACCTCCGGCGGCGCGCTCCTTGCCGATACGGACGACCATCTCGCCGATCGCTTCCTCGTCGCCGACCTCGTTGGTGACCAATGCGCCGAGCTGCCTGGACTGCCGCAGCTCGTAGTGGATCTGCCGCAACCGCCCGGCGCTCGTCTGCGGGTTGCAGATCTCATCCAGGTAGCTGGCCGCTGGCCGCGCCGGCGACTCCGCGCGCTCGAAGTGCACCGCGTCCGCGTCCCGGTCCTGGGTCGGCACCAGACCGTTGTTGATGAGCAGGGTCCGCAGCGCGATGCTCTGCGCCTTCGGAGTCGACCGGCCACCGGAATCTGAAGCCTCGCCAGCCGCCTGGGAGTCGAAGTACGAGCCGTCCGGACCGTAGATCCGGAAGGTGACCAGGGCGGTGCACTCCCGCATCCGGCCACCGCTGCTGGTGGAGATGTCCCGGTACTCGGTCTCCACCTTGTGCTGGATCACCAGGACGCCGTGCTTGCGGCAGGCCGGACCGAAGGCGTTCAACGCGGTCTCGATGCCACGGAAGTTGAAGTTGCCGGCGCGCCCGCCCTTGAACTCCTCGTGCTTGCCGATGGCGCGGACCTCGCCCATGACCCGCGACCAGGCGGTGATCGCGTTCGTGGTGGCGTCGGCGTCCTGGGAGAGGTCGCCGAGGTCCGGCTCGGTCAGGTCCGGTGCCTCGCGTACCTCAACGGCCTCGGCCGCGGGCTCGCTGTCGGTCAGCGTCCGGCCGGCTGCGGCGGCTGCGTTCTCGCGCAGACCCATGTCAGATGCCCCCCTTGAATGCCTTGGAGATGGCGATGCGCTCGGTCGGGTTGGCCTTGACGCAGGCCTCGTAGGCGTCCGGCCAGCGCTCTGCGAGCTGCTCCAGGTCGACCTTCGGCGCGGCGTTCGACGGCTCCAGCGCGTAGGCACGCTCGCCGCCGATCAGGGCCTCCTGGGCGCCGCCGAGAGCGGCGATCATGCGGGCCTTTGCGGCGGCCTTCGCCTTCTTCGCGGCGGACTCCTCGCGCTGGTGGCGGTTGTAGTCCAGGAGTGCGTCCAGGGCGTCGGGGCGACGGTCGATGTCCACGGCCCCGGAGCGGGTGGGGTGCAGGCGGCGGAACATCTGCGCCACCGCCTCGCCGTCGCCGGACGGCACCGGTGGCACCTGAGCCTGCACATGCTCGGCCCAGAACTTGTCCATGGCCGTGGTGATGTCCGCGATGACGTCCGTGTACTGGTCGGCGCGGACGGTGCCCTGGTGGTACTCGTTGCCGCCGATGAGGACGGCGAAGTGCATGTGGTCATAGCCGTTGACGACGATCTGCCAGAGCATCTGGGCGAGGACGTCGTCCGGGGCGCCGGCGTGCCACTGCGCGTTCTTGAACGCGGAGCGGGTCTTGACCTCCAGCGCGCAGGGGACCCGCTTGTCCTCTGCGAGAGGGCACTCGGTGACGCGCCGGTCGAGGGTCGTCATCCAGTGCGGGTGCTCGACGTGGGCGACGAGGCCGACGCGGCGGATGACGCTGCGGTTGCGCATGGCCCAGTGGCGGGCGACGGGCTCCTCGTGGACGGTGCCCCAGAACGCGGCTTCGCCGGCGTCATCGACGTCGTGGCCGAGCTTCTCGTAGTAGACCTTGATCGGCGGCTTCTTCTCGACCAGGCCGAGGATGGCCGGGACGTCGGAGGAGCCGATGCCGGAACGGCGGGCGGTGAGCCAGACGTTGCGGTCGGCGTCGGCGGGGAGGATGAGTCGGCCGGTGGGGGTGACCCGGCGGCCGGCGGCCGGGGCCTGAGCCCCGGCCTGCACGGTTGCGTTGGTCATCAGGCATCGCCGCCCTTCGCGGGCTTGACGCCCGCCGCCTCGTACCAGGCGGCGTACTCGGGGCCGCCCATGCCGTGCTCGCTGCCGTCGACGGCGGCCTGCATGGCGGTGGCGGCGGTGAGAGCGAGCGTCGCGTGTACCTGCGCCTCGGCGATGATGCGGTCGGCCTCACAGTGCCCGTCGTCGTTCGGCCGCAGGATGTCGCGCGACATGGCGAGCAGGCGCTCGGCCTCGCGGTAGTGCTCGGGCCCGGTCATGCGGCCATACCGCCTTCCGTGGTCGTGATGACGCTGGCAACGGCGGCGGCCCACATCTGGCGGCGCAGCGCCTCCGCGGGCGACCCGGCGAACGCGTCGCCGTACGCCACCTCGGCGCGGGCGGCGATCTCCCGCGCGGTGTCCGGGCCTACCCGGACCTCCCCGCGCTCGATCTGACCGAGGACACGCTCGTGGTCGCGCATCGGCATCAGCGGGTTACTCATCGGCGGCTGTCCTTCCGGAGTGGTCGGGGGGTGGTAGATACGGCGGCCGTCGACGTCGACCGCGATGAGGAGCCCGTGCCGGGCGAAGGCCCGCAGATCCTTCCGAGCCGTGTTGCGGCCGGACGTCGGCCCCGGCGAGCCGGTCATCATCTGCTCGGCGAGCTGGGTGGTGACCGGCCGGCCGTAGGCCCTTATGGCGGCGAGGAGCCAGCCGCGGCGGGTGATGGTGTCCGGCATCAGCGGGCGTCCTTCCGGGTCTTGAGCACGAAGTAGGTGCGGCCGGGCTCCTCGTGCCGGATCAGGTGGCCCCAGGCGGCGAGGTCGCGAAGGTCGTCGCGGGCGATCGTGCGCAGTCGGCTGTCGGGCCAGTGGTTCAGCTCGCGCAAGTTGTCCCGGTAGAACCGGAGGGCGCGGGGGGTGGTCCAGCGGCCACCGCTGGTGCGGATGGCGTCGAGGAGCCGGGCGACGCGGCCGGTCGGTCCGGGGGTGGCGTCGGCCGACGTGCGGCTGCCTTCCCCCGCAGGCACCGGCATCGTCGCGAGGATCTCCTCGATGCCCTCCCGCAGGCCCATCGGTGCGTTCGGCGTCCACTGGAGCGCGAACATCACGGCCATCGCGAGGCAGTCACGCTCGGCGGTGGTGCCGCTTCCGGCGCCTGCGTGCAAACGGCCGGTGTCGTATCCCGAGCGGTACACCGGATCGGTCTCGGCGTCCGCCACAGCCATCACCGCACGGGCGAATCGCTCGCGGTCTGCCGGGGTGCTGATCTGCGCGTACGTGTCCGCGTCGTTGAGGGCAGAGACATACCGCTCGATCCGCTCGGCCGGGTAGTCACGGGCGGTCACTCGTCGGCCCCCTCGTCGTGCTCGGAGGCGACCTTCAGCGGCGTCACGACGTAGCCGGACGGGCCCCATGTGGAGTCCTCATGCGAGCCGAAGACGTACAACTCCTCGGCGTCGTCCGGGCCGGGTTCGCCGTCGTCGTCCTCGCGCCACTCCCCGTCCGGGCGCCACTCCACGGTGGCGGCCGGGTTCTCACGGCGCATGAGGGTCTCGCAGTGGGTCCGGGCGGCCTCGCGGGTGGTGTAGAGGCGCAGTTCGGTCGAGTCGTGCGACGCCCGGTACATGGTCAGGCTCGGTGCCTCGACGGGCTCCGCCTCGCGGAGGGCCTGCGTCGGCGCGAACAGCCGCGTCAACCGGTCCACCGCCCGCTCGGTCAGCGCGTACCGGATCGGGTCCTCGTCCACCGTCCGACCCTTGCTGGCGAGCAGCTGCTCCAGGTTCGCGATCCGGTCACGGTCCTCGCGCAGCGCCTCGGCGGCGTCGGACAGCGACGCGTTGGTGGTATGCCGCTCGGTCTCCAACTCGGCGACGCGGTTCAGCAGCCACTCGACCGCCGGCGCCACCCGCTCGTGGATCTCCACCTCGGCCGGGACCCGGCGCGGCCCGCCGGCCGGGGACAGCAGACCCCGTACGGCCAGCAGATCGGCCTCGGCCGCCGCCAGCCGGACACGGCGCCGCTCGCGCTCCGCTTCCAGCTCGGCGACCCGGGCCTCAGCGTCCAGCAACCGGCGCAGCACCGGCCCCATCCGCTCGCCCATCCAGGAGACGAGGTTGAGGCAGTACAGGTCTTCCCACGTCGGGTGGTCGTGCTCGCGGCGGTCCCGGACCGACTCGGCGAGCTGCTCCAGGAGACGGCTGGTCGCGGGCTGCGCGTCGCCGATCAGCTCAGCGAGCTGCGCGCGCTGCTCGGGGGTCATCGGCGTCTCGCTCATGCCGCACCGCCCGTCTCGGCCAGCGCCCGGATACCGCGCTCGGCCCGGAACTCGGTGATGGCGGCCTCGCAGCAGACCGGCTCGCCCTCGACCGTGTGCTCGTCCTGCTGATTCGCCGGGTCGGCCGCCTCCTCGGCGGTCAGCACCTCCCACCCCAACCGGCAGTGCGAGCACGTGTGCGTCTCGGTGCACATCACGGTGACCTCGGCGACCTGCGGGCGCCCCCGCAGCTCGGCCGCGATCTCCTCGCAGCGGCGCCGGTAGTCGGCATCGATGTCCCGGCTCGCGAGCTGGTCACCCACCGACACGAACCCCAGGTCGCCAAGGCGGCGCGGCAGGACGGCAACCGTGATCGGACCGGCCGGGGCAACGAACTCGGCGAGAGCGTCGAGCCCGGTGAGCCCGAGGTCGGCGGGACGGCGCGGCGTGATGGTGACCATCACCCGCCACTCGTCGCGGTGCGTCTCCCTCATGCCGCCACCGCCGGCGCCTCGCCGGTCACCTGCGGCGTGGTCGCCTGCTCCGCCGTGAGCGGCACGTCGAACCCGGTCAACTCGATCCTGACGCCACGGAAGACGGTCGTGGCGCCCAGCCACACGTACGCGTCCGACGTCGCGTGCAGCGATACGTCCGCCCCGGGAATGCACAGAGCCTCGCGCCACAGCTCGAACGCCTGCGGCGTCTCGAACTGGATGCCCATCCAGGCCGGGCTGAAGTACGGCTGGTGGATCTTGATGTACCCGCCGGGCAACGAGCCCAGCATCTCGGTCAGCGCGACCAGCGCCTCGGCCGCGGCCCGCTGCTCGCTGATCGGGCGCAGTGGCCGGGGACTGGCCTGCGCATTCGGTTCGGTAACGTTGGTGCCCATCGGGGCCTCTCTTTCGGATCTTGTAGGGGCGCCGGTCGGGGGTCGCTCGGGCCGGGAAGCTGAGAGCGGCCCTTCGGCGCATCAGGGGCTAGGTCAGGCGGCCGGCCGCGCGCTCTGCTCGGCCATCCACGCCTGGACCTTGGCGAGGTCGAAGCGCCGACCCCGGAACGCGGTCGGCTCGACCGGGCAGCCGTTCTTCACCCACTCGTTGACCGTCCAGTTCGACACCCCGTAGCGGGCCATGAGCTGGGCGGTGGTCAAGAGCGGCGCGAGCCCGGTGGGGGCGAGGATCTCGGTGCGCTCAGCGAGGGTCTGAGTCGCCATGGGGGTTACACCTTTCCACTGTGTCAGTAGAAACTGAGGGCATGTCGAAGATGTCCTGCAAGGGTTCGGCCAGCGCCGAGGCGATGAGCCATGCGGTGCGCAGCCGACAGGTGTCGACCGCCGTCCGGCCGCGGCCGGTGACCTTGCTGACGGTTGCGACGCTCACTCCTTTTCCGCGGACGTCCACCACCCGTGTACGGGCGGCGAGTTCGGCCTGCGTCACTCCGCGCCGCTGCATCGCGTCTCGAAGTGGCTTGCCCGCGTCCTTGCGGATCAGGTCGGTCATGTGTGCCTCGCGCAGTTCTGTAGCCCTGTCCGGCACCTCGCGGCGCCGTTGACACATTTCTACTGTGTCAGCGTCAGTGAGGTCAAGTGAGTGTCAGTGAGTGTTGATGGGGGGCGTCGACGTGTGGCATATTTCGAACGCCTGTTCACGAGGCGTGGCATATGCCGAGCGCACGGGGCGTGACGGGGAGGTTGCGCGCCGGGTACATAACCCGCCACGCTTCTACTTTGGCTTGCAAAAGTAGAAGATCCACGGGCACTCTTACCCCGTGGACACCCCGGAGCGCACCGAAGATCTGGCGCAGCTTCTCGCTCGCTTGAAGGCCGAGTACGGCGTCAACGAGACCGAGATCGCGCGCCGCATCGGCACGGGCGTCTCCACCATCAACAGCTGGGCCAACCGCACCCGAGGTGGCAAACGCGGCCCAAACCCGGAGAAGCTCCGCGCCCTCGCCCGCGAGTTCCCCAAGTTCACCGAGGCCGAGATCTTCGCCGCCGCCGGCCGTCAGGCACCCGGCCCTCTCAGCGCCGAAGCCCAGGAGCGCATCCTCAAACTCTGGGCCGGCCTCACTGAGGATCAGCAGCGCGCCAAGGAAGTTGAGCTGCGCGCCCTGAACGAGATGAACCGGACGGGGCAGTAGGGGCAACCGTTCGGCCGCCTCGTGGGTCTACGTCCAAATGGACCCGATCACTCCAGGTGACCTTTGAGCAACAACACGCTCATCAGTGGTCGAAAATTCCACCATCCGGAGGTACGGTCGGACGCACGCCCGATGTCCTCCCCCATCGGAACAGGTTCCGCTTGCCTGCGATTCTGGGGGTATGCATGTGTGTCCGCGTTCGGTTCGTCCCTCCCGACGCGCTTCCCGGCTTCGATGCCGAGCACAAGGCCATCATCATCCCGCGTGATCTGCAACCTGCACACACCGTGACACTCGTCCGCGCCATTCTCACCGAACTCGTGGTCCCCCAGCCCGAGTTCGGTGCAGTCTGCTGGTGCGGGAGTCCGGTCGACCTGACGTCCCGCGTACCCACTCAGCGAAGGAGCGAGCAGGTGGTGAACCATGGGGCGTAGAGCCTCGAACAACCCCCGGCAGATCCGCAGCAAGAACTGCGGATGCCCCGAGTGCATGGCCAAGTACCCGCCGGGCGACCAGTACCCAGAGCGGAACCGGCGCCGCGACTGCACCGGCCCCTGGCAGGCCCGCTACCGGGACCCGTCGGGACAGCAGAAGGCGAAGAACTTCCCGATCGCCAAAGGCGGGAAGAAGGCGGCAGAGGCGTTCCTGGACGACGTCCGCACCCGAGTACGGCGACGTGAGTACGGCGACCCGAAGCGTGGCGAGATCACCCTGAACCAGTGGTGGGCGCTCTGGTGGGAGGCTCAGCCGGATCGGGCGATCACCACCCGGAACCGGAAGGTGTCCAACTGGGTCACCCACATCCAGCCCAAGTGGGGCAAGTGGCGGCTCTGCGACCTCGAGTACATCGAGCTGCAAGCGTGGATCACGAAGGAGGTGAAGGGCTACCACACCCGGAAGAAGGTCCACGAAGTGTTGAACCAGATGCTCAAGGCAGCGGTGAAGGACGGCCGGCGCATCCCCTTCAACCCGGCCGCCGACCTGGACATCGGCGACGCGCCAGCCCGGCACCCCGACGACGTTCGGCCGCCGACCCGCGCGCAGGTGGCACTCATCGTGGAAGCGCTGCCGGCCTACTACCGGCCGCTGGTCATCTACCTGGAGCACACCGGCATGCGCTGGGGTGAGGCGACGGGGCTGCGGTGGGAAAACGTGGACCTGGAGGCTCAGCACCTCAAGGTGAAGGAAGTGCTCAGCGAGGACGACGGGCGCCTGTTCCGCAAGCCGGCGCCCAAGAGCGTGGCCGGGTTCCGGACGGTGCCGGTCACCCCGCAGGCGGCCGAAGCCATTCAGACCATGGTCGATCGATGGCGTCCGCCGTCCACGGTGACTCCGATCGGGGACGACCCCTACCAGCTGCACCCGGAGGAGCTGGTGTTCCGCGGGCCGCAGGGCGGCGCGCTGACACGGCACAACTTCCGTCGGGTGTGGGTGCCGGCGATCCAGCAGGCCGGCGTGGCAAGGAAGGTACGGAACCGGGAGACGGGCCGGATGGAGTGGTGGCCGCGGGTGCACGATCTGAGGCACGTTTTCGCGACGTGGCTGAAGGAGCTGGGGATCGATGAGAAGGACACCCAGACGGTCATGGGGCACGAGCGGGGATCCAAGGTGACGTGGATCTACCAGCACTCCCCCGAAGACGTGGCGGCCAAGGTCCGGGCCCGGATGGCGCCCGAGACCGAGGGTGTTCGAAAACTCCGGGCGGTGTGAGGGGTGGAGTCCACGTGAGTCCACATGGAATCCACAACGCCCCCTCACTAGCCCTCACTGAAACTCACTGATCCTTGTTCTCGCAGGTCAAGCCCTCGTAGTCATGGACTCACTGAACCTCATTCGACCTCACTGAGCCTCATGATCGCTTTACGTTCTCTCCTAAAGCGGGTGTCGCAGGTTCGAATCCTGCCGGGGGCACCAGGTCAAAGGCCCCCCACATACGGATCTCCGTATGTGGGGGGCTTTTGACATCCACGTCTGACATCAACGAGGGCGGTCACTGACGACCGGGGCGCCTCCTGAGCAGCCGGTCCATGTGGCTCATGGCCTCGCGCTGGGTGTCCTGCACGACGTGGATGTAGACGTCCATGGTGATGCTGATCTGGGAATGCCCCAGGATCTCCATCACCACGCGGGGCGCGACCCCGGCCGCCGTCAGGAGGGTGGCCGTGCCGTGCCGGGCGTCATGCAGCCGGATGACGCGGAGGCCGGCGGACTGGGCGACGCGGGCGAAGGAGCGATAGAGGTTGCGCGGCTCGACGGGCCGACCGTTCCGGGTGGCGAAGACGTAATCGGACTCGGCTGCGCTGGGCCACCCGCGAAGAGGTCACCGAGCTTGTGCGGGTACGAGTGCAGCTCGAGTCTGGAGGCTGAGTTGCCCAGGATTCCCGGAGGAAGTGAGCTGGGCCCGCCGCTGGACCCGGGACATCCTGCGCGACTCCCCTCTGGCCGACGACGCCGAGCTGATCGTGAGCGAGCTGAGCACGAACGCCATCCGCCACACGGCCAGCGGCTGGGAGTCCGGCAGCTTCCACCTGGCCGTGGCGGTGTCGGCTCAGGTGGTCGCGGTCTCGGTCACGGACGACGGCGGCGCGGCCACGGCCCCGAAGGTCGAGCACCAGGACCAGGACGCCGAACGCGGCAGGGAATTGGCCATGGTCAGCGCCCTCGCCCACCGGGTCGTCGTCCACGACAGCAACCTGGGCCACACGGTGACCGCCGAGCTGTACGCCGACGCACGGCCGGGAGGCCGGCGATGCTGATGAAGCTGCCCCGGTGGGGGTTCTGGTGCGAGTGCTGGACGGAGAGCCTGACCGAGCAGGACCCGTCGGCACTGGTTGCATCGTTCGACGCCTACTCCGCTCCGCAGGCAGACCGGTGGGTAGCGGTCGCCCTCCAGACGATCTCCCCGGCACTGGACTCAGACGCCTACACCGAAGCGTGGGAGGGGATATACGAGGGCCGCATCGACACCCGCGCCTCTTCGTCATGCCACTGATCGACAACTCACTGAAGAGGGCGAACTCCGGGGCGGGGTGGTGGCTCCTTGGTATCGGGGGTCGTTTCCGAGGCATGAACCAACCTGATGAGAAGCTGACGACCACACAGGCAGCGAAACTGCTCGGCGTGCGTACGGACACCGTCCACGCGATGAAGGCCGAGGGTCACCTGACGGTGGTAGGTAAGGGCCACCACGGGACGAACCTCTTCGCGCTTGCCGACGTTGAACGTCTGAAGGTTCAGCGGCTCAAGGCCCAGCGTGCCGTCCCTGCGCAGCAGGCCGAATTGCCGAGCGAGGAAGAGCTTGCGTGCGATGGGTGCCGAGCCCTGCGCGCGCAGTTGCTGATTGAGCGGGAGGGCCGGCTTGCGGCCGAGGCACGCGTCCAGGCAGAGAGAGACCGCGCCACCCGCGCACTTACGGGGCTGAACGCCGTTATTGGGTAGGTCGCGACCTGTCACGGCCAGTCTGTCGACCCAGTCCGGCCAAGGGCCGGCATAAGCGGTCAATGCCAGTCATCTCCGCAACTTGGCCGAGCGCTTTGACAACGAAGCCGCCGTCCGCTGGGGTGCGAGCATGTACAGGCCCGCTCGTGAGCAGGGTAGAGCGTCGAGCGCCCCAGCCAGTGAGTGTCTAACTGCATGACAACGCCCACGAACAACGGCGGACAAGCGCGGACGTCTGCGGACCATCAGCACAGGTGAGAGCTACACCAGCCCAAGGCACAGCCCCCACCCAAGTTGCTTCGGGACGAAGAGGTCACGTTCCCAGTCCAGCGGCAGACGATGGAGGAGCCCGGGCCGTCCCTGGGCCGTACGAGGTCACCCGACGCCGACCACCAACGGCAGAAGCCCACGGCATACGACCAGGTCAGAGCCGTGGGCTTCCTCAGCCTCGCTGGTGGGCGAGACCCGTGGTCAGTAGACTGGCAAGTTAGGCCTCACCCAGCCAGCGGCCGTGCCAGACGCGTGCCAGATCCTGCGGGGAATCACGGGGAATAGCGGGCATCAAGTCGGGGGTCAGGAGGGCTCGCTTACGGCTTCACTGCAGGTCAGTGGGGCAACCATCACCCAGAGATCCAAGCTTCCCAAGCTGAGGTCCAGGAAGCTGCATAGCCCAGGCCGGCCGTCGCGGTTTGCTCTGCTCGGCGACACGAGTCGGTAGCGTGACTGGGTGCCACGTGGCTGACTACCGTCGGCTGATGTTCGTGCCACAACCCTGCGAGATGCAGGGGTCAGCCATGGTCAGTGATGGGGGACCTACGGTCCAGTTTCGCCTCACCAAAATCTCGAAACCGCAGGTCAGTGGCATGAAGCGGTCGTTTCCGTCCGGATCTGTGCCGATGGCCACAGCGAACGGGAGACACGTAGGCTCATACTGAGTCATGACAAAGCCCGCTGCGCCGAAGCGTCATCTGCCTACCAGCCCCTTCAAGGCTCCGGTCACACCGCCTCCCAAGCACTTCGCCGTGGGCGACCAGGTCACACACGACATGTACGGCCTCGGCCGAGTCATCGGCATCGAGGACGGAATCGCGGCGCTCGTGGATTTCGGCTCGGCGCAAATGCGGATCTTGAGCCCGTACGGCAAGATGACCAAACTGTAGGACCGCTGTGCCCGGTCACGGCACACCAGGCCCCTTCAGGGACCTGTAACGAAAGAGAGTCCTCTCATCGATCTGACGTCGCTGTTTTCCGCCCTGGAAGGGCAACCCCGCTGCTCCGCTGCGGCATCGCCGCCTCCGACGACGACCAACCCCTTCCAGGCCCCCGACTTCGGGGAAGACGAGACCTTGCCGCTCGACGCACAGGAGCCCGCCTCGGGCCTGCGCGCGGCGCGGTCCAAGGCAGCCTAGGTCCACGAAGGACGGCGGCTCCGGCAACCGGCCGCGGGCCGTCTCCGGCCGCGGCCGCCGGGCGGATGTCGTTGTCGACGCGGTCGCCGACGTAGAGCATCTCGTCCACCTGGGCGGGGACGACCTCGGCGACGCGGTCGAAGAAGGCGCGGTCCGGCTTGCCGGCGCCCCAGTCGTCGCTGGTGCCGATCAGGTCGACGTCGTTGGAGAACAGCTGGCGCAGGATCCGACCGGCGCGCACGGTCTGGTTCCCGGCGATACCCAGCCATAGACCGTCCGCGCGGAGCGCGGCGAGCGCGTCACGGACGTCCGGGTAGAGGTCGTCCTCGCCGAAGGTCTCCGGCTTGCCCGCGGCGGCGCGGCGCTCGCGCTCGGCGTACAGGTCGAAGCCGGGCCGGAACTCCTGGAAGGTCTCGCGGTAGTCCCGGCCCTGGGCGATGACGGCGCCGAACATCGCGGCGAAGGTGTGGCGGGGAACGCCCAGCCAGTCGGCCCAGGTGCCGTACTCAGTGGTTTCGTCTACGAGGCACTCGCCGACGTCGAAGATCACTGCGCGAATCATGCGGGCAGGGTACTGGGCACGACGAAAAGGCCCCTCTCACCCGGAGGTGAGAGGGAGCGCACGGATCAGAGGTGCTGGCGACGCCGCGGAGCGGGGCCCGGTGCGTTCGACGCCTGCTGTAGGCGGGCGTCGGGCCACGGCGACTTCATACCGTGTGTCGAATGGTCTGCAGAAGCTCGCCGGAGCCGTCGTCGAGCGTCCAGAACGACCAGCCGTTGCGGTTCGGGTTGACGTCCGGCTTGTAGTGCGCCACCACCGCACGGGCCGCTCCGGTGGGCGTCTTGAAGCTTCGTCCGGTGAGAGGGCCCGAGGTGATGTCGATCCGCTTGGTGTCCCGGTCATAGCTGCCGTGCGTGCGGTGACCCTCGTAGTCGGCGTACACGTCGACCGTGCGCCTCGGCTCCGCACCCTTCTGGCTTGCGGCCGGCGCGGAGGACGGCACGCTCGCGGACCTCACGAGCCGGGCGACGACCTCCCCTGCCGTGGTGTTGCCCATGCGTGCGGCGAACTCGATGGATCGGTAGGTGAGTTCGTCAACCTCAATCGTCGGGCTCATGCATCTCCCCCTTGGCAATCGATCTCGACGCTGCAAGGCTGACACAAGGAGAGGACGCTTGTCAAGTAAACGCAGTTTTCGAAGAAGATTGCGAGGTCAGAGGTCGGCGTGCAGTCGCCGCCTGGGGTGCCGTAGTGGCCGCCATGGCGATGACCCCTGGAGCGTTCGGTTTCAGCTTGAGGGCAGGGGGCTTTCCTTCTGTCGGGCTCCGGGTCGGCGGGCGGCCCCGGCCAAAGCCAGGGTGATGCCGAGCGAGCCCGCCGCCATCGCCGTCATCGCCGTCGCGGGCGAGGTGAACTGGGCCAGCGTTCCCGCCGCCGTCGCGCTGACGCCCTGGAGGGTCAGCATGCCCGCCGAGTGCAGGCCCAGCGCCTGGCCGGCCAGGGCGTCGGGGGTCAGGCGCATCAGCCGCTCCTGCTGTACCAGGCCCGCGCCGAAACCGGCGGACGCCACGGTCACGCACGCCGCCGCCACCGGCACCGGCGGGTGTGCGCAGAACACCAGGAACGGGGCCGCCAGCAGGAGCAGCAGCGGCGTGGCCAGGCGGGCGCGGACGGCGGCGGGGAGCAGCCGGCCGACCGTCACGTCCCCGGCGAGCATGCCGAGCGCCCCGCACGCGAAGAGGGTGCCGGCGGCCTGCGGGGCGTACGACACGTACAGCGACTCGCAGCCGACGACCATGCCGTTGGGCAGCCACAGGCCCAGGTACGTCAGCCGGCGCGGCCGGGACGACCACAGCGCGGCGTTCGCGCGCCAGGTCGCCGACGCCGAGGGACGGCCGGCGGCGCGGGGCGGGCGCGCGGACAGGCCGAGCCGCAGGACGAGCGCGGCCGTCAGGTACAGGGCCGCCGCCAGGAGCAGACAGACGCGCGGGGAGAGTACGGCGAGCAGGGCGCCGCCGGTGGCGAACCCGGCGATCTGCGCCAGCCCGTTCACCATGTTGAACAGCGAACGCCCGGGCACATAGCCGTTCTTGGGAAGAATCTCGTTCAGCAGGCCCCAGCGGACGCCGCCGCCGAGCGAGGCGACCAGGCCCAGCAGCAGCACGACGGCGAAGAGCGCGCCGGCCGGCAGTCCGGGCAGCGCCTGGGCCGCCGTACCGGCCGCGAAGACCAGGGCGATCATCGACAGCGCCGTACGCGGCGGCAGCCGGTCGGCGCCGGACAGCAGGACGGTGGCGCCCAGCACCTGGGCCAGCGACTGGCCGAACATGCTGACCGCCGACAGCAGCGGTGAGCCGGTCGCCCGGAACACCAGCGTGCCGAGGGCGAGGCCACCGACGGTCTGGGCGGCGGTCTGCGCGGCCGTGCCGAGGAAGAGCGGGGTGAACTCCGGGGTGCGGAACAGGGATCGGTAGCCGTTCATGATCCGGAGTCTCGGCCGGGCCGCCGAGGGCCCGTTATTGTTTCGCCCTCGCGCGAAAGGCCGTACGAGACAGGGTCGTACGGGGGCCTACGGGTCGTACGGGTCCTGCGGGGCCGTACGGGGTCCTGCGGCTCGTACGGGTCCTGCGGAGGCTTACGGGTCCTGCGGAGGCCTACGGGGTCCTACGGCAGGAGTGCTACGGGGAGGGGCGGCTCGTGGGGTGGTGGCAGCTCGACGCCGACACGCTGGCCCGGAGCCGGTTCGTCGTCTCTCCGCTCGCCGAGACCTTCGGCTGTCTGAGGCTGCTGCACGTCGGGCAGGGCACGCATCCCGGGGAGCACGCCTGGCTGGGCGCCCATCTGCCCGCCTACCGGGCCCGGCTCGCGGCCGACCCCGTGACGGCGCGGCTGGTGCGGGCGGGGCTGGGCCGGGAGTGGATCGCCGACTTCCTGACGCCCGCCCCGCACCCCGGGGAGGACTTCGCCGCGGAGGTCGGCCGCGTGCGCGCGGTCGGTCCCGGGGCCGCCCGCGCGCATCTGCGGCGCTCGCTCGCCGGGCCGCTGCCCGCCGTGCTCGACCGGGACGACCTGACCGAGCGGGCGGCCCGGCTGCTGGAGTGGGTGTGGGAGGAGACCGTACGGCCCTCCTGGGAGCGGCGCCGGCGGGTGCTGGAGGCGGACGTGCTGGCGCGGACCGAGCGGGCGGGACGGAGCAGCTGGGCGAGCGTGCTGGACGGGCTGCGGCCGGGCGGGACGCGCTGGCTCGGGGAGAACCGGTTCCAGGTCAACCTGCACGAGTATCCGCCGCGCGAGATCTCCGGCGCGGAACTGCTCTTCGTGCCGGTGACCGCGCAGCGGCTGGGCTGGGTGTCCTGGGCGGACGAGGAGCGGTACGCCGTGGTCTACCCCTGCGCCGGTGTGCTGGCCGGGGACGGCGGGCCCGCGGTGCCGGCGGGGCTGGGCGCCCTGCTGGGGCCGGGCCGGGCCCGGGTGCTCGTGCTGCTCGGCTCGCCGCTGAGCACGACCCAGCTGACCGCCGTGACCGGACAGGCCCTCGGTTCGGTCGGACGCCATCTGAAGGTGCTGCGGGAGGCGGGCCTGGTGGAACGGCGCAGGGCCGGACGAACGGTGCTGTACGTGCGCACGGCGGCCGGGGACGTGCTGGCCGGGGCGAGCGGGACGGAGGCGTGAGGCACGGGGCAGGAGGATCGTCGGTGCCGGGGTCTGCGGCTCGTGGGCCGGGTTGTGGTGGGGGCTAGCATCCGAGCATGACGACTACTGAGCACAGCGGGTCTCCGCTGGACGTCGAGATCGGTGCCCTCCAGGGCGGCTCCGCGGAGCTGTCGCGGTTCGCGGACAAGACCGTCCTCATCGTGAACGTGGCCTCCAAGTGCGGCCTGACCCCGCAGTACGCGGCCCTGGAGGAGTTGCAGAAGCGGTACGCGGAACGCGGCTTCACCGTGCTGGGCGTGCCCTGCAACCAGTTCCTCGGGCAGGAGCCGGGCTCCGCCGAGGAGATCGCGCAGTTCTGTTCGGCGTCCTACGGCGTGACCTTCCCGCTGACCGAGAAGGTGGAGGTGAACGGCCCGGACCGGCACCCGCTGTACGAGCGGCTCGTCGGGTTCGCCGACGCCGGGGGACACAGCGGGGACATCCGCTGGAACTTCGAGAAGTTCCTCGTCGGCCGGGACGGGAGCGTGGTCGCCCGGTTCTCGCCGCAGACCGAGCCGGACTCGTCCGAGGTCGTCGCCGCGATCGAGGCCCAGCTGGGCTGAGCCCGGCCGCCGTACGACGAGACGCTCGCCTCTTCGGACCGGCCGCGTACGCGGTACCGGGACAAGGGGCGAGCCCCCTCGGCAAGGACGGCGACTCGTCGAGAGGGCTCTTCTGCGGTGCTGGTGCGGTTGCCGTGCCGGACGGCGTCCGG
The DNA here is from genome assembly GCF_033366695.1 of Streptomyces sp. SCL15-4. Lineage (NCBI taxonomy): Bacteria > Bacillati > Actinomycetota > Actinomycetes > Kitasatosporales > Streptomycetaceae > Streptomyces > Streptomyces sp. SCL15-4. The sequence continues at coordinate 4,814,310 of NZ_JAOBTQ010000001.1, read as the reverse complement.
ACGGAACCCTTACGCCTTGACGGAGGCCACGAAGGCGTTCCAGGCGTCGGCCGGGAAGGCCAGGACCGGGCCCTCGACGTCCTTGGAGTCACGGACGGCCAGCTCGGCGCCGGCCGGCGACTTGACCTCGACGCAAGCGCCGTTGCCCCCGGAGTACGACGACTTCATCCACGTCTCCGAAGCGCCCTGAATCAGTGCCATGTCCACTCCTGTTGCGGTAGTCCGGTTCGCGCCAACCGTGTCGTCCGATCGGCATGATCGACGCTAGCGGTCAACTTCCCCTGGCGGAGGAGCCGTTCACTCGACCGGATGGCATATCCCGGGCGAGCCTTCCGCTGAAGCAGACCGGCGGTGTACGATCCCGCGCCCCGGTCTGAGCCGCTCAGTCGGCGAACCTTTTCGCCGCCTTGGCGATGAACTGCCGGGACACCTCCACGTTGTGCGACTGCGCCCGCAGGTGCTCGTACATCACGGCGTACTTCTGCACGTCCTGCGCCTTCTCCACGTACAGGTCGCTGGTGACGCCCTCCAGGTACACCACGCTGGAGTCGGCCGCGTCGGCGAACTCCAGGATGGCGTACTGGCCGTTGATGCCCGGGTGCGCGCCCACCTCGAACGGCAGCACCTGCACGGTGACGTGCGGCAGCTCGGACAGCTCGATGAGGTGCTCCAGCTGCTCCCGCATCACCAGCCGGCTGCCCACGACCCGGTGCAGCGCGGCCTCGTCCAGCACCACCCACAGCCGCAGCGGGTTGCGCTCGGTGGTGATGCGCTCCTGGCGCCGCATCCGCACCTCGACCCGTTTCTCGATCTCCTCCGCCGAGGTCTCCGGCAGCGCGCCGCGCACCAGCGCCTCGGCGTAGGAGCGGGTCTGCAACAGGCCCGTGACGATCTGGGGTTCGTACACGCGCAGCGACTCCGCGTCGGTCTCCAGGCCGATGTACACGCTGTACGGGATGTCCCCGAAGGTGTGCCACCAGCCCTGCTGGCGCGAGTCGCGGGCCATCTCCATCAGCGAGTCGACGATCCGCTTGTCCTCGACCTCGTACACCCCGCACAGGTCGCGCACATCGCGCTGGCTGATGCTCCTGCGGCCGTTCTCCAACCTGCTGATCTTCGACTGCGACACCAGCAGCCGCTCCGCCACCTCTTCGGCCGTCATGCCCTTGAGTTCGCGGAGTCTGCGCAGCTCCTGGCCCAGCCGGCGCCGCCTGACGGTGGGATTGACATTGGACGCCACGGGACGTGCACCTCCGGCTGCCTGCCTGTGACTTGACACTATCCGTATCTGCTGTTGAGCAGACTGCCACCAAGGTGCTTCCCACCGCTGGGAAACGGAGGATATGCGACGCCCCCCGAACTGGTGGACGCAGTCGAGCGGGACGGCGAGACCACGACAGCGGTCTCGCCGCCCCGCTCCGACCAGCGGCTCCCGAACCGGGTCTGTGCGTGCCGGGGCCCGCGGCCGTGCTCACGGCGGCGGGCCCGGCCCGGGCTTACGGCTCAGTGGGCCACGGCACGGGCCATGGACCCGCGGTGCGGCTGCATCGGAACCCCGCGCGCGGGTTCCGCCGCGGCCCTGGCGCCGGACGCGGCCTGCCGGCCGGCCGGTGCCGCGTTCCGGCGCGGCTGGGCGGCCGCGCCGTTCTGCACGTCCATGACGGCGTGCGCGACGAGCCCGCCCATGGGGTCGTGCCGGATCAGGTCCCGCAACCGGGACCGGGACGAGCGTCCCTCGTTCCCCGGGTACAGGTGCTTGCCGAGCCCGACGGCGTGCGCCAGGGCGGCGAGCGCCGCGGTCCGCGGGTCCGGCGGTACGCCGGTGCGGATCGCGGAGTCCAGCCGGGCACGGATCTCCCGGCTGATGGCGGTGTCGGTCGCCTGGTAACGCGTCGTCGGCAACACCCCGCACATCTGGCCGGCCACGGCGGCGACCATGCCGCACCGCTCCAGATGCGAGAGGTAGGTCTGCCTGAGCCCCAGCCGGGGCCCGCCGATCCAGTGGACGGCACGCACCGGAGCGCCACGCCTTCGCAGCAACTCCAACGCGCAGTCCAGAGTCGGATCTCCTGTCGGCCGTGGCACCACCACGGCGATACGATCCCCGTCTGGGGCTATCCGTCCGGCCAGCGCCAGCTCCACTAGCTGTGCACCGGCCAGACCGAGGTCGAGCGACTGCGGCTGCGCAGTGGTACCCGTGGCCGGGTCCAGTGCCAGCAGCAGAAGCTCCTCCGGAAGTGTTCTGCGGCTCCTGCCCATCCATGCCTCCCCGCGTGGATGAATGACAGGGTGACCCCTCTCACATTGGTCTGTCGAGGGCACGTGACCGGTTCGTAAGGGAACCGGTAGGTATGTCGTTCTCGTCTACCGCAGGGGCCAAGCCCTCACACAGGACACTGGTACATGGTTCGGACAGGGCGCGCGCGCAAGCGCGCGGCGCATGGAGGAGGCATCGGTGGCGGGCGAGTCCCCCGACAGGTCGAAGCAGCGCGAGTCGTCGGCGGAACCGACGCCGCCGAGCGCGGATCCGGTTCCCGAGGCCGATCCGCGGCTGACGGCGGCCCGCGAAAAGGATTCCCCGGCCGGCGGTACGGACATGGCGACCCGGGTCCTGACGGTACGGCCCGGAACCCCGGCCGAGTCCGGGCCGTCGGGCACGGAGGACTCCGCGCCGGCCGGCGGGGACACGGCCCTGCGCGCCGCCGTCTCGGCGTGGATCCGGGAGCCGGGAACCGACGCGACTGCAAAGCGGACCGGCGCGGCGGGAGGTTCCGCCGGGAAGCCGGCCAACGGGGAGGAGAGGGACGCGAGTTCCTCTGACGGCGCGGTCGGCTCCGGCGCCGGCGATCCGTCCGGCGCGAAGCCGAAGACCGAAGAAGCGTCCGGCTCCCGCGCGGAGACCGCCAAGGCGGGCGTGAAGGCAGGGGAAGCGAACGAGGACGAAGCGGAGGAAGGGGTCCAGGCGAAGGCCGGTGCCGACGACCGCGTCGACGCCAAGACCGACGCCAAGACCGACGCCAAGACCGACGCCGAGGCCGACGCCGAGGCCGACGCGGAGACCGACGCCGATGCGAACTCCGCCACTGACGCCAAGGACGAGCCCGAGGTCGACGCCGCCGCGAAGGGCGAGGCCACCGCCGGCGCCGACACCGACGAGGACTCCCCCGCCGACGCCAAGGACGAGCCCGAGCCCGAGGCCGACGCCATCGCGAACGCCAAGGCCGCCACGGAGACTGACGCCGACGAGGACTCCGGCACCGACGACCGGGACGAGCCGAAGGACGAGTCGGGCGCGGACGCCGACCCGAAGGGTGAGGCGGACGCGGAGGACGGCGAGGACGCGAAGACCGGCACGGAGCCCGCAGCGGACGCCGACGCGAAGACCGGCACGGAGCCCGCAGCGGACGCCGACGCGAAGACCGGCACGGAGCCCGCAGCGGACGCCGACGCGAAGGCCGGCACGAAGGCCGGCACGGCTCCCGCCGCCAAGGCCGGCATAGACACCGACACCGACGCGGACGCAAAGACGGACACCGACGCCGACGCGAAGACGGACACCGACGCCGCCCCGGCCGCGAAGGAAAAGGGCGCCGGCAGCGCCCCCAAGTCCGCCGCCCCCGCCGCAGGCGTCGATCAGCCGACCACCGTCTTCAAGGCCGTACAGCCCAAGAAGCCCGCCGTCGACCAGCCGACGACGATGCTCAAGGTCGGCGACACCGGCAAGCCCAAGCCCAAGCCCAAGCCCGGGGCCGCCGAGTCCGACGCCGAGCGCACCAGCAAGTTCGTCGCGCTGAGGGACGACATGCGCGCGGCCGGCAAGACCACCGCGCCGAAGGACGACGCGCGCCCGGCCGGCAAGACCGCCGCGCCGGACGCCACCACCCCCGTCCCCCAGATCGGCCCCGAGCGCACCACCCAGCAGCCGCTGCCGCCCAAGCCCCCGCTGGACCTGCTGGCGGAGCTGACGAACACGCCGCCGCCGCCGGAGACCCCGGTCCGTACGCTGATGCGCCGGGTCAAGATCTGGACGCCGCTGGTCCTGCTGCTGGCGATCGTCTTCGCGGTCGTACAGACCTTCCGTCCGCTGCCGTCGCCCGCTCTCGCGCTCACCGCCGAGGACACCTACACGTTCGACGGCGGCACGACCCGGCTGCCGTGGCCCGGCGAGGGCCAGGGCTGGGTGGACGTGGACGGCATCGGCACGATGGGGAACTTCGGGAAGCAGAAGCCCGGGGCCATCGGCTCGGTCGCCAAGACCATGACCGCGTACATCATCCTCCGCGACCACCCGCTGAAGCCGGGTCAGGAGGGTCCGAAGATCAAGATCGACGAGAAGGCGGAGAAGGAGGCCGGCTACAACACCGCCGGCGAGTCCACGCTCACCACGGTCAAGGCCGGCCAGTACCTCACCGAGAAGCAGGCCCTGTCCGCCGTCATGATCCCCTCGGCCAACAACATCGCGCGGCTGCTCGCGCGCTGGGACGCGGGCTCGGAGGCGGCGTTCGTCAAGAAGATGAACGCCACCGCCAAGGAGCTGGGGATGTCCGGCACGACGTACACCGATCCCTCGGGCCTGAAGGAGACCACCGTCTCCACGGCCGAGGACCAGGTGAAGCTCGGCCGCGCGGTCGTGAAGGTCCCGGCGCTGGTCGCCATCACCAGCGTGGCCAGTTGGACGGACCCCTCCGGCCACTTCTGGCCGAACACGAACGAGCTGCCGTACCGCATCGGCGCGATCGGCATCAAGACCGGCAGCACCACCGCGGCCGGCGGCAATCTGCTCTTCGCCTCCCGCAAGAAGGTCGGCGGGCAGACCGTGACGATCGTCGGCGCGATCCTCGGCCAGCACAAGCCGGACATCCTGGACACCGCCAACAAGGTCAGCAAGACCGCTCTGCTGGCCGCCGAGGACGCGCTGACCTCGTCGAAGGTCCTGAAGAAGGGCGATGTGGTCGGATATGTGGACGACCGGCTCGGCGGTCACACCCCGGTCGTGGTCACGAAGGACGTCACGGCGGTCGGCTGGGCGGGCCTGAAGGTGCGGCTGACCTTCGCCTCCGGTTCGGTGCCGCACACCGCGAAGGCCGGCACCCGGGTCGGCACGCTGACCGTGGGCGACGGTTCGGCCGCCGCGGTCAAGGTTCCGGTCACCCTCCAGAAAGATCTGGCCGAACCCGGATTCGGCGCCAAACTGACCCGTCTGGGCTGATCACCGGCCGCCCGGACCCGCACCCGCACCCCGTCGCCGGGGCCCCACCCGGGAGCCCCGGCGGCGGGGTGCGTGCTAGCGTCACGAATCGGGGCAGGTCGCCGGTCACGCGAGACAGGGCCGCGAACTGGAAGAAAACGGAAAGCGGCCGGGTACACCGTGGAAGCGGCCGAGAACAGAAGACGGGACACGGGGAGTGCCTTCAGTGGCCACAGCGGAGCCGACACGCGCCGACGACGCCGAACCGGGCCCGGGAGCCGGTGCGCGAATACGTCTGTCCACGACCGACGCGGACAGCCGCGCCCGCGAGACGCCCCTGGGCGGTCCCGCGGCGCCGCCCACCGCGCTCGGCAAACTCAGGAGACGGCTGCTGCGGCACCCCGTGCTGTCGATCACGGCCTTCGCGGGCGTGCTGCACATCGTCTGGTTCTTCACCTTCGCGAACAGCGGTGGCGATCTCGCCGCGCAGGACGCGTGGGCGGAGTTCGTCGGCCGGCACCCGGACTCGGCGTACAACCTCGCCTGGTACGGGGGCATGCACCCGGTGTCGTACAGCGTGGTGTCGCCGTATCTGATGTCGGTCCTCGGCGTCCGTACGACGATGATGGTCGCCGGCACGGTGTCGGCGGGCCTGCTGACCCTGGTGCTGATCCGCAGCCGGGTGGTGAGGAACCCGCTGTGGGCCTCGCTCGCCGGGGTCTTCGCGCTCCTGTGCAACGCGATCTCCGGGCGGGTGACCTTCGGGCTCGGCACCATGTTCGCGCTCGGCGCGGTCGCGGCGGTGTTCTGCTGGCCGCATCGCTGGCGGACCAAGCGCTGGGCGAAGGCCCTGGTCACCGCCCCGCTGGCGGCGCTCGCCACGATGGCCTCGCCGGTCGCGGGACTGTTCGTGGGTCTGGTCGCGGTCGCCCTGTTCCTCCAGAAGCGGCGGCCCGGCGCCTGGGCGCTGGGGCTCGCGCCGTCGGCGGTGGTCGCGGTGTCGGCCTGGCTGTTCCCGTTCTCCGGCACCCAGCCGATGGGGTTCGGCTCGGTGGTCATGCCGCTGCTGTACGGCCTGCTGTGCCTGTTCCTGGTGCCCAAGCGGTGGGTGACCGTCCGGCTGACGGCGGCCGTCTACAGCGTCGCCGTGGTCCTGGTGTGGCTGATCAGCTCGCAGATCGGGTCGAACATCTCGCGGCTGCCCATGATGTTCGCGGGCGCGGCCCTGATCGCGGCGCTGCCGTACACCGTGCCGAAGTCCCGCACGTGGTACCTGACCGTGCTGGCCTTCCTCGGCTTCGTCGGCTGGCTCGGCTACAAGTCGGTGGACGACATCATCCACACCACCCCGGCCGCCTCCTGGGCGCGGGAGCTGGCCCCGCTGGTGAACGAGCTGCAGAAGGGCGGCGCCGAGAAGGGCCGCGTCGAGGTGGTCCCGGCCCGCTCGCACCGTGAGGCCTCCGCGCTCGCGCCGTACGTCAACCTGGCCCGCGGCTGGAACCGGCAGGCCGACATGGAGCGCAACCCGCTCTTCTACGACGACACGCTGAACTCGGCGAGCTACCACGAGTGGCTGAAGCGCTGGGCCGTGCACTACGTGGTGCTGCCCAAGGACGATCTGGACGGCTCCGGCGGCCAGCGCGAGCGGGAGCTGCTGCGGCGCGGGATGCCGTATCTGACGCAGGTCTGGGGCGACGCGAACTGGCAGCTGTTCAAGGTGACCGACCCGGCGCCGCTCGCCGAGCCGAACGCGGTGGTGGACCGCGCCGACCAGGTGGAGATGACCCTGCGGGTGCGCAAGCCCGGCCGGGTCCTGGTGCGGATCCCGTACTCGCCGTGGCTGAGCGTCGTCGACGAGCACGGCAAGAGCCTGAAGCCGCCGCAGGAGTCCTCCGGTACGCCGAAGACATACCGGAACGTCAACGGATGTCTTACGCAGACACAGGAGGACGCGAACGGGGACCGGTGGACGGTGCTGGTGGCGCCGAAGGCCGGGACGTACCGGCTGGCCGCGCCGTACCAGCTGCCGCGCGGTACGCCGTGCCCCGACGAGCTGAAGTGACCGGACCGAAGTGACGGCGGCGGTCGGCCGCGCGGCTCGGTGACGTAGCCGTCCGCGCCCGGGGCCGCCGGCACCGGCGGCACCCTCATCCAGCCCGATGAACACCACCGCCCCGTCCCGGCCCGCGTCACCGCCGTCCGCACCGGGCAGCCGAACCCGCTGATGGTTCAAGGATGTGAATGGGAGTCACTACAGCGGACGATTTTACCGCGACTTGACCTTACGCTTGCTTGTCGCGTTCATGTGGACGGACCCACGATCGGGCACATGAACAGTCTCGACTGGGCCGTGCTCATCGGCTACTTCGGTGTGATGGTCGCGATCGGCGTCTGGTCGCACAAGCGCGTGGACAACGTCTCCGACTTCTTCACGGCCGGCGGCAAGATGCCCTGGTGGCTCTCCGGCATCTCGCACCACATGTCGGGCTACAGCGCCGTGATGTTCACCGGGTACGCGGGCATCGCCTACACCTACGGCGTCACCTCCTTCATCACCTGGTCCTTCCCCATCGCGCTCGGCATAGCCATCGGGTCGAAGCTGTTCGCGCCGCGCATCAACCGGCTGCGCTCCCGGCTCCACGTGGCCTCCCCGCTGGAGTACCTGAAGAACCGCTACAACCTGCCGACCCAGCAGGCGCTCGCCTGGTCCGGCATGCTGCTGAAGATCGTGGACGTGGGCGCCAAGTGGGCGGCGATCGCGACGCTGTTGTCGGTGTTCACCGGGATCTCGCTGAACCAGGGCATCCTCATCACCGGCGCGATCACCGCCGTCTACTGCACGATCGGCGGCCTGTGGGCGGACGCGCTGACCGAACTCGGCCAGTTCATCATCCAGTTGCTGGCCGGGCTGTCCATGTTCATCGCGGTCGTCATGAAGCTGAACGACAAGGGCATCGGCTTCCTCGGGGCCTGGGACGAGCCCGCGCTGCACGGCCACGGCAAGCCGCTGGTCGGCCCGTACAGCACGGTGTTCCTGCTGGCGTTCCTGTTCATCAAGCTCTTCGAGTACAACGGCGGCATGCTGAACCAGGCCCAGCGCTACATGGCCACCGGCAGCGCCCACCAGGCCGAACGGTCGGCGCGGCTGTCGGCGATCCTGTGGCTGGTCTGGCCGGTCGTGCTGTTCTTCCCGATGTGGATGTCCCCGCTGCTGGTCCACGCGCAGAAGCCGGACGGCTCCGACTCCTACGCGCTGATGACCGAACAGCTGCTGCCGCACGGTCTGCTGGGCCTGGTCATCGTCGGCTTCTTCTCCCACACCATGGCGATGTGCTCCTCCGACGCCAACGCGATCGCGGCGGTCTTCACACGGGACCTCGCGCCGGTGCTGTCGGCCCGGGCGCGGGCCTGGGGCGAGCGCGCGGGCCTGGTCGCGGCCCGGGTCACCACGGTGGTCTTCCTCGGCCTGTCCATGGCGGTCGCGACACAGGTCAACTCCCCCGCGTTCAAGGACATCATCACGGTCGTCATCAAGTGGGTGGCCGGCCTGATGGGGCCGATCGCGATCCCGATGATGCTCGGTCTGCTGCGGTCGTTCCGCCGCTCCGGCCCGACGGCCGCGCTCACCAGCTGGGCGGCGGGCCTGCTGGCCTTCTGGCTGGTCAACTACCCCGTCAACTGGAAGGTGGACGGCGGTGTGCCGCTCCAGTACCAGGTCTCGGTGCCGCTCGCGGTGTCGCTGGTCCTGTACATCCTGATCGGCTACCTGAAGCCGGAGGACACCCCGGAACGGCTGGCCGTCATCGAGAAGGTCAACACCGACAGCGACGCGGCGGCGGTCCCGGTACCGGCCGCGGCGGGCGACGACATCGTGGGCACCCGCAACCAGGCCCTGTGAGCGGCTCGAGGCGGAGTACGGCACGAAGGCCGGCCTGCGCATCCGGCCCACGGAGACGAGCGGCGGCGTGACCGTCCGCCACCGCGCGCGGGCCCGACGGCCCGGTCGCCTCCGGGCCGCGTCCCGCCGCCGGCCGGGTCAGGCCCGCGGATACCGCGCCAGCCATCCCGGTGACGCGCCCGCGGGGCCGTGCAGGGCCGGGCCCTGGGTCATCTCCATCGCGAAGTCGTCGGCGAGTTCGAGGAGCGTCGGGCGGCCCTCCAGCTCGGCCAGCCAGGCCGGCGGGAGGGCCGTCTCGCCGTGCAGGGCGCCGAGGAGGCCGCCGGTGAGGGCGCCGGCCGCCGCCGACGGGCCGCTCTGGTTGACCGCCAGGCACAGCCCGTGCCGTACGTCCTCCGCCACCAGCGCGCAGTACACGGACGCGGCCAGCAGCCCGTCCGCCGTGCCGTCGCCGGCCAGCTCCTCCACCCGGTCCGGGCTCGGTATCCCCTGGCGTACGGCGCCGAGCGCGTGCCGCAGGGCGTCGGAGACCGGCTGGTGTCCGGGGCGGGCGGCGAGCAGGGCGAGCGCCCGCCGCACGGCGCCGTCGAGGCTGTCGCCGCGGGCCAGGGCGTGCACGATCACGGCGTACGCGCCCGCCGAGAGGCAGGCGACGGGGTGGCCGTGGGTCTGCGCGGCGCATTCGACGGCCAGTTGCACGACGAGCTGCGGCTCCCAGCCGACGAGCAGTCCGAAGGGGGCCGAGCGGGCGACCGCCTCGGGGCCCAGCTCGTCGGGGTTCTTGGGCGACTCCGGCGTGCCCATGGTCCGGTCGCCGAAGCCGATGAGCAGCGCGCGGGTGGGGTCGCGGCGGGCGTACAGCCACTCTTCGCGGGCCAGCCAGCCGTCCTCCTCGCGGCGCTCGTCGGGGCCCCAGTCCCGCTGGGTCGCCGCCCAGCGCAGATAGGCCCGGTGCAGATCGGTCGGCGGGTGCCAGGCCCTG